>CAZHQG010000013.1:0-110213 GCA_964534275.1 uncultured Binatia bacterium (SeqCode)
CGTCTTCCGGCGCCGCGACGACATCGCGACCGAGCCCCGTGTGCGGGCCGCGATTGTCAGTGCGACGAGCTAACTCACCGGGACGGGGCCCGACACTCGCCCGCCGGCGAGGAGGAACGCCGTCCGCTGCAACTGGTAGCTAGCCGTTGCCGCGATACTCATAGGACCATCACTCGGCGGCGAGGAAAGTACCCAACAGTGCGATTGGCAAGAAGGGCGTTGCCGATGATGCCCTGCGTTCCCGTCATCTTCAAGGTCATTCCGAGCAAGCTGGGCAAAGTGCCGCAGCGCAGTGTGAACACGACGCCGCTAAGGGACATTGTGACCCAGTGCGTATCGGTTTCGAACTGCCCTATGCCAGGATAGAAGTCCGTGACGCTACCGGCAGCAGGAAACTCCGTGAGCAAGTCGTCCTCGAAGTAGGAAATCTGCGCGCCGGTGTCGAAGAACATTCGGTAGTCGTTGCTGCCGACTCGAGCGGTGACAACGGGGACTCCCATGACCTGCTCCAGGGTGACGATGGTGCCACTCAGCCGGAGCTCGTCGGTGGCAACAACCAGTCTGCCGCTGGCAGTGTCGAAGATATGGTCGAAGCAGCCAAGAACGTCTGCGCCGAGCAGGCCGACACATCGCACGCCGACAAACTGGGACAAGGTCTCGACAGTGAGGCCTAGATAATTTCTGCCAAGGCTGAACTGTTCGCCAGCGATGGAGACGCTAGACGAAGCGCCAAAACTGGTGGGTGCGCCAGTGTCGAGCAGCCACAGCTCGCCGCCGAGCTCGACGAAGAGGTGCCCATTTCTGAAGTGCAGCGGGAAGCTGTTCATTCTCCTGGTGCCCCTTTGAAGGCCGAACGCCTCATCGTGAGTGGCGCGCGCCTGTCGTCGCCTCGGCTGCACGCTTCTGCTCGGCATTGCTTGTAGTGAACCTCTTCCTTTTCCTTGCCGAGCATCGTTGGTAGGTCGCCTTCGATTGAACCCAGCAATACGTTTTGAGCGGCAAGTCATGCGTGGTAGGGGTGCCCCACTCGTACTCTCCAGGAGGAGGTTTCGGGTAGACTGACCGCCGCCCGCGGACCTGAATCCATCTGCCGTCTTGACTGAAGGTCCACGAATATCGGTCCTGCGTTCCGTCCCCATCCCACAGCACGAAAACATCCTCTTCAGATGTGTGCCTCCACAGACGGAGGATGTCGTTGTCGTGGAAGGCAACCAGTTCAACAAGTTGCAAGCGGTATCCAGTTGCGATTAGGGGTTGATACCGAACCTCGACGGTCGTGCCGATGCCCGGCAGTGTCGGGCCCTGTCGCATTTCATCCACCCCGCCCAAGCGCGTCATCGCGAGCGTCTTTCCCTCGCAATCGAGGACAAACAACGCGCCATCGGTTGGGCCGTACCATTTCACGCCGAGCCACTGAACTGTGCGACCGTGATCGTCTGTAGTCACGATGCGCAACGCGCTTGGAGCCGGGAAGTGGGAACCGTGGAACTCCTTTTCCAGGAAGGGTTCGATGTCCGGAAGGACGCAGTCGGCCGGACTAATACCGGGAGCAACTAGCGATGGGATAAGGACAAGGAATAGCGTCCTCATCGAGGTCCTGTTCACGGCGAACGGTTCGGTTTGGTGGGGGGCCGCGCAGCAGACCGTTCGCTGCGACCGGTTCTTATAAGGCGCTTCTCCGCTAGACGACACGCGCTTTCTTCATAGCGTAGAGCGCCATTGTCCCAAACATGGTGGCGAATTCGGTCCTCAATTCGACGTCTCCAAAGCCGCCCCTCATGAAAAGCTCAGGCAGCTTACCTTGCACATTGTCGCGCGTGTTCTCGAACCCGTCTAAGGACCGGACAAGGACAAATAGCGCACGCATCAGAGCATTCTGGGGTTTACCCCAGTCCGCAACGTGAAATTCTCCGCCCGGCTTCAAAACACGGAATACTTCCAGTACCGTACGTACCTTGTCTTCATGGGACAGATGGTGGAGAAAGAGACTGGACAGAACGCGGTCGAATGTAGCGCTTCCATACGGCAGGCTCGTCGACACTCCGTGATCAAACACGATGTTGACGCCATTCTTTTGGGCTTTCTGCTTTGCCAGGAGGAGGATCTTGGGATCTCCATCTATTCCGACGACGCGTGCTCCAGGGACACGCTGCTTGATCAAAACAGCGAGTGTCCCTGTTCCACAAGCCAAGTCGAGAACCGAGTGACCGTCTTGGACATCGGCTTGCTCAACGAGGCGCCCCTTGAATGTTTTTTCCCGCGTTGTGAGCGCGACAACCGGGTCGTACAGACTTGTGAGTACATCGTAGCCAAGTGCTGGAACGTAGCGCTTTTCGTTATTCATTGTTTGGAGCTCCTCGCGCTGTATAACGGCGAATGCATCACCCGCAGGCGAGCCGACCGCAGCGAGGCGAAGCCTGGCGGGTGGATGCGCGTGCTAGTCTGCGCCCACGATGACGGCATCCGCTTCGATCTCTACTAGCATGGCTGGGTGTATCAGCGCACTGGCTCCCACCATTGCTGTGGTAGGTTTCACCTCTCTAAACACTTCTCCGTGCGCTCGACCGACTTTCTCCCAGTTGGTCGCAATGTTCACTATATACATTCGTGTTCGCACGACGTCCCTGAAGCTGGCGCCGGCCTTCCTTAGCGCTGACTCCAAATTCTTCAGCGCCTGAATCGCCTCAGCATAGGCATCGCCGACACCGACGATCTCTCCGGCTTCATGCGTTGCCGTTGTGCCCAATACCCAGACTTGGTTACCAACCCGGACGGCACGGGAGTACCCCACGATCGCTTCCCAAGGCATTCCACTGGAAAAGTTCTCACGCTGCACGCTTTCCTCCGAGTCGCTCTTGATAATGTGGGATGCAAGCAGGCTAACGCTCAGCAGCAGTGGCAGCGCGCAGCGGCGGCCGGTGCAACGGGTTGTTAGCGGCGCTCTGGCCGCTTCAGCAGCTCAATCCGGCCCAGTCCTACTCGGCTGTGGTCGGATCGACCACCGACCGCACTCGTGACACCTTGTTAGCGGGGAACCCGCCTTGCTTCGCGTGCTCGCGCACCGCCTCTTCGTTCGGAGCAATGTATACGCAGTAGATCTTGTCGTCCGTGACGTAGCTGTGAACCCACTGGATCTGCGGGCCCATCCCCTTCAAGACGCTGCACGACCGCTGTGAGATGGCCTGCAGCTCCTGAGGCGATAGCTTCCCAGCACCGGGAATCTCTCTCTCGATTACGAACTTAGGCATGGCTGATCACCTCCTTTGTTTGGCTACTTGATTCCACAGCTGGGCGCCCGCCGAACTATTAAGTCAACCGTTTCGCTTCTGGGATAGACTGCGCAATCTACCTCGTTCAGCTTGGATCGGTTCGCGCGGGATTCAGGATATCCGCCACTTGGAGCCCTTTGTCAAAGCGGTTGTAGCTGAAATATCTCGCCAGGCATGGCGGGATATCCCGAATATGCGCCCGCAGTATATTCGGATCGCACTACTTACCCTTTGGACCGTGCTGCGATTCCTGCGTCGTCTTGGCCCCCCACATCCTGGGAGCTTGTCGGGGAAATCAGAAGCGGGAAATCGCGAGGCTGACGGAAGCTCCAGGGTAACCGATCTGACCTTGGCGAGCGGTAAGAGCACCCCCGAAAACGATTTTCCGGCTTTCGCCGAGAGGCTCCTTGGGCACCTGCGGGATCGAGCAACTGTGCATGCGCCAGTATGTCTTGTGCATTGCTCCCTTGCCGTGATCGACTGCGAATGCCTAAATCGGCGCAACTTTCTTTTGGGAGGTGCTCCTTGGCTGTATCGAGTGTTGCATCGCGAAAGATGGTCGTGGGCTTTGTGGCGGCGGCGTTTTTCATCAACGGTTGCGCGGCTTACGAAGGTGCTCCGCGAACCGTGAAAGGTGCAGGAATTGGCGCGGCTGCGGGTGCTGCCACCGGGGCCGCCGTAGGGGCGATCGTGGGCGGTGGGAAAGGCGCCGGTCAGGGTGCCGCTATCGGGGCTGTGTTAGGGGCCTTGGGTGGGGGGCTCATTGGGAACTACCTCGACCAACAAGCGAAAGAAATGCAGGCGATTTTGGCCGAGCAAGACCGTTTGCGTCGACAGCAAGACCGTCTGGACATCGCTTTGGCCAGCGACGTCTTGTTCGCTTCGGGAAGCGCCAGTTTGCAGCCCGGTGCGCGTGACAAGCTACGCCAACTTGCCGCAGTGCTGAATCGCTACCCTCGCACCACGATACAGGTCATCGGCCACACCGACAGTCGTGGAAGCGAGCAGTCGAATCTGGAACTCTCGCGCCGGCGCGCAGAGGCGGTGGCCGAGGAACTCGTGCAGGCCGGGGTGGCCCCTTCACGGATCACCACCTTTGGGCGTGGAGAATCCAGCCCGATCGCGAGCAACGAAACTCCCGAGGGTCGAGCGATGAACCGCCGTGTGGAAATCATCGTCCAGCCCGACGAAGGATTGCGTCAAGAGCGCGGCGGGACGTACGAAGAACCTCGCTAAGCGATGCGCGGACGACGTACGCGTGTTGCGGCTGCGACGCTCGCAGAGCTGCCGGATGCGTGGGCGAACGCCTGGCCGACATTGGATGCGGCTGCAGATCGTTCGGGATCCGTAACCTTTGCGGAGTTGGCTCGCAGTTCGGCGGAATGGGCAGCAGCACTGCGGCGGCACGGCTTTGGGCCCGGCAGTCGGGTTGTCCTGTGGGGCGCCAACAGCGCCACGTGGCTCGTGCGCGCCTTCGGTGTGTGGCGTGCAGGCTGCACCTTGGTGCCGCTATCCACCTTCGTTACCGGTCGTGAACTGCAAGAAATCCTGGGGAGCGCGCGGCCGGACCTTTTGTTGATGGACCGGAGAGTTGGCGAGAAGGATTTGGCCGCCCCACTTCGCGACGCGGTCCTTCCACCCAGCCTACAACGGATTGTCGTGGATGACTGCACAGGCATGGGTGACGCGCAAGGTGCGCACGAATTTTTGGCCGCCGCCCGTGGGAGCGAATGGAGGGAAAACCTGGCTCGCCCGGAGGCGGTGGCTGCAATTCTTTACACCTCTGGAACGACGGGCCTTCCCAAGGGCGTGCGCCTGCAGCATCGGGCTGTCCTGAGTACCGTGGGGCCAACCGTCGTGCGCGGCGGGCTCCGTCCGGGCGATCGCGTTCTCTCCACGCTGCCGTTGTTTTGGGTTGCCGGTCTTTGCATCCGGGCGCTGCCCACTCTTGCGAGCGGTGCGGCACTCTTGTTGATCGATGCCTTTACCGTCGAAAAACTCCTTGCAGCCCTTAGGCGCTGGGCACCTACTGGTTTGCATCTACGCCCCCCTCAAGTCGCCGCTTTGTTGGCACATCCAGACTTCGATGGGCGCCTTCTCCAGGGCGTGCGGAGAGGCGGTGGACGGAAGGAATGGTACCGCGGGCATCTCGATCGCGCACGGCTCATCACCGGCTACGGGATGACGGAAATGTCGGGCTACGTGGCTGCTTTGAGCTGGCGCGACCCGGATGAAGTGCGGGCACACAGCCTGGGGAAACTGCTGCCGGGAGTGGAGGTACGCATCGTCGGCGAAGACGGACAGGAGTGCCTGCCCGGAGATGTGGGAGAAATCCGCGTGCGCGGCCCTGGGCTCTTCGATGGCTATGAGGGGCAGCCTCCGCGTACCGCGCTCGACAGCTCAGGCTTCTTTTGCACCGGCGACCTTGGTTTGATCGATTCTCAGGGCGACCTTCATTTTGTCGGCCGCAGCAAGGATCTTCTGCGGTGCAAAGGCGTGAACGTGTCGCCCGTGGAAGTCGAGTCCGTTCTTCTCCAACATCCGGACATCGAAGCTGCAGTTGTCGTGGGCCTTCCTCCGGAAGCACTCGACCAAGAGCTCGTCGCTGTGGTCGTGCCTCGCGACGGCCGGAACCGAGAGGACGAGTGGCGGGAATGGTGTCGCTCCATGTTGTCGCCATACAAGCGCCCATCGGTGTACGTCACCGTGCGCCGCGAAGAGATTCCGTTAGGTGCAACCAGTAAGCCTCAACGCAAAGCGGTTGCGGAACTGGTGCTCGCTCGGCTCGGAACGATACGGCCCGCTTCGACGTAGCTCACAGGCAGCACCGCGTAGGCGCTGCGTTGCGGTGGCCCGGCGGTCTTCACTCCTTGTCGACCAGTGTGGTAAGGGGCGGCTCTCCACCTCCGAGAAGAAAAGGAGAACGCTACGATGCGGGAGCAGCGGGTCGGTTGGTCCGAGCACAACGGGCGTGTGCCTACCGGCAGCGAGTTTCTGGAACTGTACGCATTCGAACGGCCACCGGAAGCGAAGCCCGTCGACGAATTTCTGGAAGAACTCCGCTCCGTGATCCGTCAACACACCGTTCGCCCGGAGCTGGCTGAGGCCCTCAAGTACGGCCAGGTTCGGCCGGAACACATGCGTCGTTGGATCAAGGAGTACTACAAGTTCATTCGTTTGGATGCTCAAGGAAGCGCCGCCATGATCGCCCGCTGTCCGCGACGCGGCCTTTTTTTGGCGCTGAGTCCGATCGTGAATCGAAAGACTGGCTTTTACCAGGTGACCGTTCCGCCGCGAGACCTCTTTCTTCGTTTTGCCGAGGCTTTCGGCGTCACCCGTGAAGAGCTGGAAGCTCACTATGCCTGCCCGGAAACGCTGCAAGCGACCTATGCGCGACTGCAGTTCCAATTCAACAGCTTCGAGGAGGGATTTGTCGTTACCGCCTTGGGGGCCGAAGGGGTGTTGTTGGATGTCGTGCGTGACGAGCGCCCTTGGCTGTGCCAGCGTGGAATCGCGGAGTACATCAAGCGCGCATTCCGCCTGAGCGACGATGCGGTAGCTTATTGGCGCGCGTACGAGGACTTTCGCAGCTTCGTTTGCGAGCCGGTTTGGGAAATTGCCGCAGAGCTGGCCGCGGATGCGTCGCAGCAGCAGCGCCTGCGCACGACGCTCAAGCATTGGTTGGCATTGTACGGCAATATGCGTCGCGCCTGGGAAGACATGGTTCGTGGCACGTACAGCTTCCCCGAAATCGTTTGGCCACCCCCGGGCCGTGCGTTTCAAAAAACGACCGAGCAAACGCACGAGGAACTGGTCGAAGAGCTCGGGGAGTTTTGCCTTGCACTGCCCCAACCCAAGGAGACAGCGTTCGGCTTGTTGCTCTCCGGAAAGGCCTCTCTGGAAGCGGCCAAGGAACTCATCAAGGACTTCATCCATATGGATGCCACGCGAAACATTGCTGGTCAGTTCAGCCGCATTGCGGACGGCGCCGCACTGCGGGCCATCAGCCAGGCCTTTGCAACGGAGTCCGGTGGCTACCTCACCCGCAACCACATGGAGATTTGGGCTGACTTTGCCGAACAAGCTTGCGGGATCAGCCGAGCAGAGCTGTTTGCTTGGGAGCCACCCGTGGAAACTGTCGGCAGCGGTTACGTAACGAAATGGTTTCTTGTGCACTGTTCTCCGGAAGAAGCTGTGGCGGCGTTCCACCTTGGTCCTCCTCCCGCGGCGAAAGAGCGCCTCGGCAAACGTGCATTAGGGATCGGTCAAGGAGGAGCAGCCGGCGAAGGGCTTCTGCAGCCGCAGCCCGGCCGGCACCCGCTGACGCAAGCACTGGAACGACTGGGGCTGAACGCCGACCTGGCCGATTACTTCTTCCGTTTGCACCGCGAGATCGAGCCGTTCGAGCAAGAGGAAGGTTGGGAGTATGTGCCCGAGGTGGTGCGTACGGGGGAGCAACGCCAAAGGTTCAAACGTGCGTACATCGAGAAAATCTTGGCCGAAGGGCGGAAGGACGAAGCGCTTCTCCAGCGCATGAAAAAGCTGTCCGGCCTACCCGTCTGAGGCTGCCGAGTCTCCTTGGATGGCCTCCGGCTCGGAGCGAACTCGTTCCAGCAGTTCCAGTTCTGCGTCGCGCGTCCAGACGGCTCGGTCTCCTTGAATCGCAAAGCGACGAAAACTGAATCCATGGAACCACTGCTGGTCGCGCGTGAATATGCTGGGTCGTAAAAACTCCGGGTGCAAGAGCAAGGACCCGTCGCGGCTATAGGTAACGCGGCCTTCTCGCCAAAGGAGGACGTACAGGTTGTCCTCGTCGTCGCAAGCGAGTTCCGATTCCCACCACGAGTTCGGCATTACCTTGGTATCGAGGAGCACGCCGTTGCGGGCGTAGTGCAACAGCTCTCCGACCGCGGCGTCGGTAACGTAGAAGTCGCCGCCACAAATGGTGATACTCCTCGGCTGCCGCAAAGGCTGATCGAAGCGGTCACGCAATTGCATTTCGTCCGCACCTTGTTGCCACACACGGCTATCCGCACAGAGCGCGACCAAAGGACCTCCGGTCGGCGCCACGGCGGCGACCGGACAACCTAGTACGGCCATCTCGCGCACGCCTTCCGGGCTCCAGCGAAGCCACCGGCCGTCACGCCCAACGATGTCGATGCCCTCGGTGGAGCAGCGCAGAGCAGGGTCGGGAACTGCCTCGTCCGCCAGCGGTGTCGCGGCGTCCGCCGACGAAGCAAGCCGGTACAGTTTGCCGCCCATCCAGGCCACTGCGGAACCGTCGGGGCACAGAGCAAGATCCCACACTCCCCCGGGTAGGCTCCAGCGATCGACTAGCTTCCAGGAGTAACGCCCTGGTTTTGCTACCGCCCCAAGAAACGGGCGAAGGTGGCGCGCGTTTTTTACCTGGTCGCCGCGAACCAAGTGGTGGTCCAGCGCCGTCCAATCGAGCCCGGCAAACCGGACCTGCCAACCGCTCCATCCCACGCCATCTACGACCAACTCGAGCCAATGGTAGCCGGCTTCCAAAAACACCGGGCCGACGGCGTCGATTTCGTCGTCGACGCGCACCGGAACATGCGAGGGGACAAGTTTGCGAAATTCGTATCTCCCGGAGGTCGGAGCTCGGAAGAGCACTTTGATCCTGCCCGACTGCATGGGGTCGACGAACATCCGCTCCAACGCTGCCGGCGGGATGCGCACGCGCCAGGCCAGGGTACGAGGTGTCAGCTCGTCCCACGGCGGTGGGGGTGGAACGGCTTCGACGACCGCTTCTGGGTAGTGTTCTTGCCAGATGCGCAGGAGCCGCTCGCGGGCGTGCACCGAGTCGGGCAGGAAGATCTCCACTGGACGGCCTGGCACAACTTGCATGGGCGTGAACAACGCCGTGTTCGATTCAACGCGGCGCACTTGGTGCAGCCACGCGTATGCGCGCAGCTTCCAGCCTAAGGACAAGGCTTCGACTTCGAAATCACGCCCGGGCTCGCTCATCGGAACCATGCACGTGGCCGCTTGCACGCAAGCCTTCCAATGGGGAACCAAGAGAAATGCAACTCCTTGAGGATGCTGCGGCGACCGAAACATGTTCACCGCCCAAGGGCCAAAAAACCTGCGCTCGCTCTGTACGGCGGCGGAAACCCAAATTCCGACGAGCAGGGCCAGCACGGGCCATGCAAGCAGCGCCCCTGTACGCTGCGCCTCCTTGTAAAACCGGGCCACACCAAGGCCGGCCAAAACGTATACCGGAACAAAGACGGCAATGATGTAAAACTCGTTGCTGATCGCCGCCAACAGTGCCGCGACATTGAGCCCCAACAGCCCTACCGTCGCCAGTGCAGCAAACGAATCCCGTGCTGCCCACAGCGCCGTACCCAAGCCGATGAGGAGACTTGTGCGTACCACGGGGTCCAACACGACTGGGGGAACGGCGGCGCTTGCGAACTCCGGGAAAAATGCGCGCCGCAGGAACGCAGCGTTCGTGGCTAGCTTTTGCGAAAGCGTAGAGGCTCCAACACGGACCGGCTGCAGGCCTCCGAATACGTAGGCGAACCCCTCGGGTTCGGATGAAACGTCCAAGATTGCCGGGATGCTTGCGACGACAGTGACCACCGCGCACGTCCCCACTGTGCTGCGCATTCGTCGCCACTGCGATGGCCACCACCAGGCAAACACCGCTAACGCCAAGACAACAAACGGCGGAAGGAGGTAGAGTGCCCAGTACGCATGCAAACCAACCACCAGTGCTGCAGCAGCCAGCCAAAGCGCCCGAGGGCGTTGGTCGCGCAAGCCGCGAACGAGTCCACCCAGCACGAGCGCTTGGAAAAGCGGTGTGAGAAACTGGTGATAGCCGTTGCGCGTGGCCCACAAATGCCACCAGGAGATGGCAACCAGCGCCGTCGTAGCACAAGCCGCGGTGCGTCCGAAGAGAACCCAGGCACACCAAGCGATGGCTCCGAGGGTGGCAAGGCTAATGAAGAGCTGTGCCAGCCGCATTGCCTCGATTGGGTCGGGCACGAGCAAACCCGTCGCGGCGATGACGTAGGAAAACAACGTGTGTGCGTACCATGCGTAGGGCTTGTACGGAAACCCTTTTTCCCGGAGCTCGTCGGCGAAGTTCACGAACGCCAGAACTTCGCCCAGGTACCCAGCAGGCACGGTGTGGAAGTAACGCGTGCGAAACCAAAGTCCGACCGCGAGCGCGAGAATGAGTGCCACCGAGTGGGGCCATGTCCAGCCTTCTGGTGCCTGGTCTCCCGCCCGGGCCTTCACGGCCGACAGGATCACGGCGCCCAATCCCAGTGCCGCGGCCACGTGCCAGGTGTTGACCCAGGGCGACACGGTCAACAGCCCTGCTGCTGCAGCCACCAATAACAGCGCGAGCGTCAGCATATCGAACAACAAGTTCGCCAGAACCGCGCCGAGAGCCGTCTCTGATCACCGATCGTTCCGGTTCCCTTCCCGGGCCGTTGGTCCCGACGCGCGATGCTTCGTGGGATTGCCGCACACTGCGAGCCCAGCCTGTTCTGTGTGTGCCCGCCCTCCCCTCGCATCTTTCGCATCTTCCCCCACCGAGCGATCGACGCTCCCATGGGGCTACGGAGCGCGAAAATAATGTTGCCGGTAAAACAACAGCTCCGCGATAGACTCATGAATGTCGCTCGAAGCTAGATGAGCCTTCTTCTTCGGCGGCGGGGGCGGACCTTGCGGATACCAGCGGCGAACGAGTTCCTTCACCGTGCTCACATCGATGATCCGGTAGTGCAAGAACTGGTCAAGTTCGGGCATGTAACGGGCGAGAAAGCGCCGATCTTGCCAGACCGAGTTGCCACACAACGGCGCTGAGCGGGGTTCGCAGTAACGTTTGACGAATTCGAGAGTTTGCTGCTCCGCCTCGCGGACGGTCACCCGCGACGCGCGACAGCGCTCCAACAGCCCCGACTCTGTATGATGCTGCCGGTTCCACTCGTCCATGCTTTGCAGCACCGCTTCGGGCTGGTGGATGGCAAGCACAGGGCCTTCGGCAACGATGCGAAGTTCGTTATCCGAGATCAAAGAAGCGATCTCCAAAATGCGGTCCCGTTCGGGGTCGAGCCCGGTCATCTCCATATCGACCCACACGAGCAAGTCGCGGCGCAAATTGGTCACGCGCCTGCCGTATCACGATCCCCAAGACGCAACAACGTGCGTGTGTCCGCCGCCCTTGAGCAGGTGCTGAGACTTACAAGCTCGGAGGCGGAAAGGGCCAGTTCGAAGCTTCTGTGCCGCCGTCGACTTCGAAGACCTTGCCAGTGACCCAGCTCGAAGCCGGCGACACCAAGTACAGCGCGGCTAAAGCAATATCCTCTACGGTGCCCAGTCGGCGCATGGGAGTGAGCGCTTCCATCTTTTGGCGTAACTCGTCGTTGAGAAACGGCGCGAGGGCAGACGTTTCCGTTGCGCCAACTGCAATCGCGTTTACGCGGACCTTCGGTGCAAACTCTTGCCCCAACACTCGGGTCATGTGCGAGAGCGCTGCTTTGGCGGTGCTGTACGCGACGAACCCCGCCAGAGGAAAGCGGCCAGCCGCCGAGGAGATGTTCAATACCACGCCTCCGCCGGCGGTCTTCAACATGTGCGGCACCGCCAGGCGGGTTAGCAAAAACGCGGAGGTTACGTTGAAGTGGAATGCTTCCTCGAACATTTTCTCGCTGGTGTACAGGGCATCGCACGGCGGAGTTCCACCAGCGTTGTTGACCACGATGTCGATGCGGCCAAAGCGGTCGAGCGTCGTTTGCACCACCCGTTCGAGGTCTCCCCGCTCGTTCACGTCGCACCGGACGGCCACAGCCTCCCGGCCCAGCGCACGGACTTCTTCGGCCGTTTGAGCAATTTGTTCTTCGGTGCGTGCGGCGCACACGACGTTGGCGCCCACTTCCGCAAAGGCCAAGGCACAGCCGCGGCCGATGCCGCGGCCAGCGCCGGTCACGATGGCGACGCGGTCGTCGAGTCGAAATCGGTCGAGCAGAGCCATATCGGTCCTTTCAAATCACGCAGGAAGGCCGTAAAAGCGTTCGGCGTTGCGCCCGAGAATCTTTTCCTTCACCTCAGGATCCAGGTCGCTCCTGGTCCGCAGCGGTCGTGTGGATTCAGGCCACTCGCTGTCCCAGTGCGGATAGTCGCTGGCGTACATGATGAAGTCGCTGCCAAGCTCTTCTACCGCGAGCGGAATCGCGCATTCTCCGGCTTCGCAACTGACGTACAGTTGCCCTCGCGCAATGTATTCCTTGGGCAGATGCTTGCACTCAGGCGTCAGTCGCCCGCGCTTTTCCAAGTGTTCCTCCATACGCTCCATGAAATAGGGAACCCAACCCACGCCCGACTCGAGCAGGGCCACCCGCAGCCGCGGATGGCGCTCCAGCACGCCTCCGAGGATCAGTGCCGTAGAGGCGACCATCATGTCGAAGGGAAAACTGATCACGTGAACCTTGAGGTAATTGTCGAACCGCTCGGTGCCCAGCTTCGGTAGGTGAATGCCGGGCGCCCCGTGGATGCCCAGAGGCATGTCTAGGTCTTCGGCCGCGGCGTAAAACGGATCCAAGTCGGGATGGTCGAGGTTGCGTGTTCGCAGCACGGCAGGAACCATGGTCACGACAAGACCCAGTTTCTTGGCCTCCGTCATGATGTCGATCGACGAGGGAACGTCTTCGATCGGCACCAGCGCCGCACCGAAAAATCGCCCCCTCCCCTGCCGGCAGTAATCCGCCATCCAACGGTTGTAGGCCCGAGCAAACTCGGCAGCAAAAGCAGAGTCCAGAAATCCCGGTAATCCGAGAGCCGCACTGGGAAAAAAGACCAAGCGGTCGATGCCGTCGCGGTCGGCATCGGCCAGCACTCCTTCCGGGGTAAATGGGTTGGCGCCACGGTCGAGGCACATTCCTTCCTCTGCGCGGCAGCCAGCTCCCGGGCCTTTCGATTGCGGGTACGGGCGCCCTTCGATGTAAAGAGCGGTATCTCCGTCGCCAGGATCGCTAAACCGGATTTTGTCTGGAAACCTCTCCATGAGTTCGGCAATCAGTTCGCGCCCTTCGATCACATGAGCGTCTGCATCGACCACGCGCATAGCTGAACCTCCGACTTCGGCACTGTCTGGGACTAACGATGGTGCTTTGCCGCAGGAGAAGCGCGAAGGCAAGGGTCCTGCCGGCGCCGTGCCACTTCTTTTTACAGGCGGGCGAAGGGCAATCGCTTCTCACGCGCGTTCTTTGCTAGGGACTCGGACGTGATTGCTCTCCGCGCCAGTTCGGCACTCTCGGCGGTGATGGTCATGTTGGTGTGCGTCGGCCTGGTTGCTTGCCGGCGTCTGCATGTACCGGACGCCCCGCCCGTTCCCGCTTCCACAGAGCAGGGGAACCCGGGCAAACTTTATGCGGTCCTGATCAACGGGGGCGGCACCAAAGAGCACAACTACCGCTCTCACGTGCTGCACTTGCAGCACTTGACGAGACTTCTCTTGGCCGCAGGAGTTCCCGGGGAGCGGGTGACCATTTTCAGTAGCGACGGGCAGGATCCTGCGCCCGACGTCGCCGTTCGGCCCCACGCTTTGCACCCGAAGCTCTGGCTTGTAGAAGGCACTGCTGCCACGGCGTGGCTGGGTCCGACTCTGCAGTACGAAAACGCCTCCGTGCCGCCGTTCGAACTCCGTCCGGCCACCGCAGCACAATTGGATGCGTGGTTTGCAGAAGCTGCAGGGTGGTTGCGTCCGGGCGACACGTTGCTGGTGTTCGTAACCGACCACGGAGAGAAAAACGACCAAGACCTTGACCAAAACTCCATCGTTCTTTGGGGAGAACAACAACACCTGCGCGTGGAAGAGTTCGGTCGCTTCCTTCGTCGACTCCACCCTGAGGTCCGGGTGGTGTTGTTCATGTCGCAGTGTTTTTCCGGTGCTTTCGCTCGCCTGATGTCTTCTGCTGACGGTGCCGACGAAGTCCCACCGGGAAACGTTTGTGGGTACTTTGCTTCTACCAAAGACCGCCCCGCGTACGGCTGCTATCCGGAAAACTTGGGCAAAGATAACGTGGGCCATGCCTTCCACATGATTCGGGGGTGGGCCATGGAGCGCAGCCTCGTAAGGGCACACGAGGTTACTTTGGTTGCGGACGACACACCGGACGTGCCCTTTCGAACGTCCGACCAGTTCCTTGAGCATTTGCTTCGCCGGCATGCGGCAAACACGGGACAGACGTTCGAGGAGGTGGTCGACGGGTTCCTCACCCGTGCTTGGGAGCGGAAGGCAAAGTGGGAACATTCCGTCCGACTCCTCGACCGCATTGGGTCGGCGTACGGCATGTTCAGTGCCCGAACGCTCGCGGAACTGAAAGCACAAACAGCAAGCTTGCCCGATATCGCGCACCAGCTTCGCAACGTCAGCCGCTCGTGGCGAGGAGCCTGGCACGACGCCAACGCTGCCAACTGGCAGCGTTTTTTGGAAAGTCATCCCCGCTGGCGGGATCGCTTGTCGCGACTGGAGCCTAAAGACCTGACCATCGAACAGCGAATAGCCCTAGCGAACGAGTTGCTGCCCGAGTTGTGGTCATTTGCGTCGACGCGTTCAGACGTGGCCGCCCGCCTGCAGCGACTGCACCGCAACACACGAAAGTCGGCTGCGGCTAGCTACCGGATGGAGGTCCGACTTGCCGCCCTGTTGCGCATGCAAACCTTGCTCGTGCGAGTAGCAGGAATGGAATATCTCGAAACCGCCGGTACGGAGCGAGAGCGAGAGGCATTTGCCGCATTGGGGCGTTGCGAAGAAATCGAGCTTCCCGACCGTGAGCTTCCTGCTCCCGGGGTGCGTGTGGCCAAGCAGTTTCCCCGGTACGACGACGAGGTCCAGGCAGTACGCTCCAGCCTACCTGCGTGGATGGGAATTCAGTTCCGGGCTCCGAGCGAGGAACTCGTGCGGCGCCACAATTTGCGCCCAGGAGCCGCTGCGGTCATTACCGTTTATCCGAATTCTCCCGCCCAGGCAGCCGGTCTCCAGCAAGGGGACATCGTGCTTGGCCCTCCAGGCAACCCGTTCGAGGAGCGTGGGCAAGTGCGGAGTTGGATCATGATGGCTCGTGTGGGAGAACCGCTCTCGCTCGAAATCCTGCGGGGTGAGCAAAGGGAAACGCTGACTTTGGTTCCGACGGCGTATCCCCTGCGCTGGCCGTCGCTGCCTGGGCCGCCAAAAATCGGCGAGCTGGCTCCGCCAGTAGACCTTGTTCCTTACCGCGGAGAAGTCCCCCGCCTTGGAGAGGGGCAAGCGTACGTTCTCTTCTTCTGGGCGACTTGGTGTGCTCCGTGTAAAGCATCGCTTCCCGAGCTCGCTGCCTTCGAGTCCGAACGGAGAACGCCTGTCGTGGCCATCACGGACGAGTCGAAAGCCAATATCGACCGGTTTTTTCAGACGTACTCCGGCCCGTTCCCCAGTCGGATCGCTACCGACGAGTTTCGCAAGGCGTTTGTAGCGTTTGGCGTCAGCGGCACGCCCACGTTCGTCCTGGTGGACGGCGAGGGCCGCGTGCGGGCTGTGCACACCGGGTACGATGCGACACGGGGCCTCCCTTTCGAGGGCTGGGCGTGGAAGCGGTGAGAACATCGGAGGCAGGCACTGCCTCCGCCGCAACCGAGGAGTTGCTCCACGACGCACGACAGGAGCGATGGGGCGTGTTGTTTGCCGTGTTGTGCGCCATCAACGGTGCCTTCGTGCCAGCTGTGGCGAATGTGACCACCCGTGCGGCAGACCCGTTCGTGGTCACCGTTGCCACCACGTGGTTTGCAGGCGTTGCAGCGCTGGTCGTCCTCCTGGCTCGCGGGCAGCTTCGCGTTTTGTGGGCACCTCGGCACGCCGTGCAGCTCGCGCTGTTGGGTGCCCTGGGAACTGCTCTGGCCTTCACGTTGTTTTTCACAGGAGCGTCGCGCGCCACAGCGGTGCAAACGGTATTGGCGCTGCAAATCGAGCCCGTGTACTCGCTGCTGCTCTCTTGGTTTGTGTTGGGTCATAAGCCTTCAGGGCAGCGAGTGGCGGCTACGCTGTGCATCCTCGCCGGGCTCGCGGTGGCATTCGGCCGGGAGGGCCTCAGTGCAAGCAGCGGCATTGCGTATCTTCTGGCCACGCCATTGTGCTGGCAATTGTCCCATTTGATCGTCCTGCGATGGTTGCCGGGAATCTCGCCGGATGTGCTGGCGGGGGCGCGCTATTTGTGGGGTACGGCTTTCCTTACGGTCATTGGAGCGTTCTTTGGTGTCGGAAGCGACGTCGCCGCCGTGCCGGGGCTACCGTGGGGTTGGGTGGCCGCACAGGGCTGCGTGCTGAGTTACGGTGGCACGATGTTGTGGTACGGCGCGGTCACCCGGATCGACTTGGCTCGTGCCACAGTGTTGGTGGTTCCCACGGTACCACTGCTCTCCCTGGCCACGAGCTTTATCTTCTTGGGTGAAGTGCCGAACGCGCGCCAAGCTGTCGGTGTGGCCATCACGGCCCTTGGTGTGTACGTGTTCGCGCGTCGCGGCGTGCCGCCGCGTGTGCTCGGGGCAAAGCAAGCGGCCGTAGGTCCGGGTAAGTTTCGCTAAGTGCAGCTCTCTTGAAGCGTGTTGCCCCAAGGGTGTGGGTGCACTTCCGATCGTCGGTGGGGGCGCGAGGCGGACCGAAACCCGCCGAAAGAATCAGCGTTCCGACAAGTCTACGTAGACGTTCTTGACCTGCGTGTACTCGAACAGTGCCTCGCGTCCTGCTTCGCGGCCCCAGCCACTGTCCTGGTACCCGCCAAAGGGCACGGTGTACGGTAGGTTGCCGTACGTGTTCACCCACACGATTCCAGCCCTGAGCCGGTGAGCCACGCGGTGGGCTCTGGAAAGATTGTTCGTCCAAACACCGGCTGCGAGTCCGAACCGGGTGCCATTGGCGAGGGTCACGGCTTCCTCTTCATTCTCGAACGGAAACACGGCAAGCACGGGACCAAAGATCTCCTCTTGCACCACCGGAGAGTCTTGGCTCAGTCCGGCGACGATCGTAGGCGAGAGAAAAAACCCGCTGGCGAGGTCGCCCCCGAGGCGCTCGCCCTTGCAGAGGAAAGTGGATCCCTGGGCCTCTGCGGCGTCGATGTAGCGCTGTACCTTTTCGAGTTGCGCGGCGGAAATTAGTGGGCCAAGGAGCGTGCCAGGAGCGAGAGGATCGCCGATCGGCAAGCCACGGCAAAACCCGACGAGGCGCTCTACAAATTCGTCGTAGATCGGCCGTTCCACGTAAATGCGCGTTCCAGCCGCACACGCCTGACCAGAAAGGGCAAGCCCCCCGAGCCCCACTGCCGCGACCGCTCGGTCGATCGCAGCATCTGCAAACACAAGTTGAGGAGATTTTCCGCCAAGTTCCAACGTCGACTTCTTGAGCAGCCGGCCAGCCGTCTCCGCGATGCGTCGGCCCGTGGCGCATCCCCCCGTAAAGCTAACTTTGTCGACCTCTGGATGGCTCACGAGTGCCTGCCCGGTACTCGGCCCACCGGTAACCACGTTGACGATGCCTGGTGGTAGATCGGCTTCCTGGCAAAGTTCTGCAAACCGCAGTGTGGAGAGGGACCCAAGCTCGGACGGCTTGATCACCACGGTATTCCCTGTCGCCAGGGCCGGGCCGACTTTGGATCCGAGAAACACCAACGGGGTGTTCCAAGCTGTAATAGCGGCCACGACGCCGTAGGGCTCTCGCCGTTGGTAATCGAGGGCGTTCCCGCCGGAAGGCAAAGGAACAAGGGAGCCGTAAATCTTGTCGCACCACGAGGCATAGTACTCGAGGTTGCGCACCAGGGCCTTCGCGCCAAAGTTGCGCGCGACGGTTCGCACCATACCGACATCGATTGACTCGATCGTAGCGAGTTCGTCCAAGCAAGATTCCACCTTTTCTGCGAGCCGAAGCAACGCAGCGCGCCGTTGAGCCGGCGTGCTTTGCTGCCAGTAACGCTCGAAGGCATCGCGGGCGGCGCGGACGGCAGCATCTACGTCGGTATCGTTGGCCGCCGGGAGTTCGGCCCAACGTTCGCCCGTCGACGGGTCTTCGACCGGTAGAGTATCCGCAGAGCGTGGTTCCACCCAAGCGCCACCTACGAACAAGCGTCGTTGAGCCAGGCGTAGAAAAGGGGCTCGCGTCTCTCGATGATCGATCACAGCCAGTCTCCTCAAGGACGAATTCCGATCCGCGTCCACCCATCCTCCCCGGAAGCGCCGCGGGCGGCAGCAGCGAAGGCAGCATCGATGTCGGGAAGAGCAAACGTCCGTTCTGCAATCCGGCTCAGCGGGTAGCGGTCGCGACCCCGCACGAGAAACGCCAGCGCTTGCTGGAGCGTTGCGGGTGGGTACAGGGAAACGCCAAACAAGGAGCGGTTCGGCCCGATGAACAAGGAGGGGTCAGCAGCAAACGTGCGGCCGGGCACGATGCTACCAAGCGCGAGGTACCGGCCACCTCGTGCGAGCATGCGGATCCCTTCCGGATACGGATCCGGTACGCCCGCCACCTCGACGACCACGTCTGCGCCCCACCCTGCGGTTGCCCGCATCACCTCGCTCGTGCGTGCGCGTGGATCAGGCATTTCTGCAAGGGAAATGGTGAGGTCTGCACCGAGCTGTCGCGCCAGAGCTAGCCGCGCTGCACTGGCATCGACCGCCACAATGGGGCTCGCCCCAAGCTCACGCGCCACGGCAGTGGCGTACAGCCCGAGGCCGCCCGCTCCTTGGATGACGACGGATTCCCCCAACCGCAGCCCCACGCGCTGGAAGCCAAAAAGCACTTGGGAGAGCGCGCAATTCGCCCCGGCAAGTTCCGCGTCGGATAGCTCTGCTGGCGCCCGAAACCGTGCTTGCTCGGCACGAATTAGATAGTACTCCCCGAATCCGCCGACGAAGTGCGGCGGCTGCTCGCAAGGGCGGTGTACCGTGGCCAAACTCAATAAGCACGCGTTTGGCTGCCCGCGCAGGCAAACTGGGCAGTGCCCGCACGGCACGTAGTACGCCCAGACAATACGGTCGCCCTCGTGCAAAGGGGCACCAGCCGAATCCACGTCGGCCCCTGGACCGATTCGCACCACGACCCCTGTGGCTTCGTGGCCGAGCACAGTTGGCGGCAATTTGCCCATCCGCTCCATCTCGCCCCGCCAGAGGTGCACGTCGGAACCACAAATGTTCGCTTGCCGAACACGTACCAGCACCTCGCCGCGAGCCGGCTCGGGCAGAGGGTACGAACGGATCTCGAAGGGGCGACCAGGGCCGAGAAAAACAGCAACAGTTCCGGTGGTACTCACTTCTCGAATCTCCCTTCTCCCCGAGCACCTCGCGCGATCATTCTGCACTCAACCCGGTAAGCTGCCGGGCAATGATCCGCCGCTGGATCTGTCCCGTTCCCTCGACGATATCCATCGCCTTCACATCGCGGAACCACTTCTCTACCAGCGCGTCCTTCCGCACGCCGGCGTCGCCGAAGATTTCCATGGCTAAGCTCGTGGCCTCTTGGGCAACTTGAGGGCAAAACGCTTTCGCGATCGAGGCTTCGAGCACGTTCGGCGCGCGCATGTCCGCCAAATATGCGGCGTGCCAGCAAAGCAGCCGGCCCGACTCGAGTTTGCGCTCGATCCACGCAAGCTTGTCCAGAAAACGGCGGTAGCGTGCAATCGAGCGCGTGAGCATGTACTGCGAGCGCAAGAATTCACGGGCCTGGTCGAACGCTGCCCGTGCGATGCCGAGAGCCATCGCAGCAACGATCGGGCGCGTTGCATTGAAGCTTTGCATGGCGCCTTTGAACCCTGCTCGCTCCTCGTACGCTGACTCGCCGCCAAGCAGGTTGGCAGCGGGTACTCTGCAATCCTCGAGGACCAGAGCGGCGCTTTCGTAGGCAACGAGTCCCATCTTGTCTTCGATGCGCGCCACGCGGAACCCTGGCGTGCCTCGCTCTACGACAAAGGCGCGGTGACCGTTACGGCCGAGCGCGGGGTCCACGGTCGCCCAGACGACCACCCAACTTGCCCGAGCGCCGTTCGAGCAAAACATTTTTTCTCCGTTCAAGACCCAATGATTTCCGTCGCGATACGCTCGCGTGCGAATGGCAGCGACGTCCGAACCGGCGTTGGGTTCCGTCATTGCAAATGCGCCCCAGCACGGTCGTTCGGATCGGGCGAACAAACCGAGGAAGCGCTCCTTTTGCTCGGGTGTTCCCAGCAAGGAGACCGGCGGACCGCCGAGTCCCGGCCCTGGCAAGGCTACGGCAACGCCGCGGTCCCAATACGACATTTCTTCAGCCAGCACCACGCCCCGGCGCGCGGACCGCCTCTCCTCCTTGCTGTCGCCTTCGTCTCCCCATCCTTGCCGTCCAATGCCCAAGTCCCAAACCAGTTGAAAGAACGGATGGTCGGCGGGGATGGGCCGATGTTGTCGGTCGGCTTCGAGTCCTAGAGGCCGCATGTGCTCGCGCCCGAGCCAGCGGATCATTTCCAGGAGGCGTTGCGTGTCTGGGTCGATCTCCAAACAAAGCATGGCAGCTACACTGGCGCTTCAAGCAACTGCAGCCGCGACCTCTAGACTCCGAAGTTCCGGCATGACGTAACGCTGCATGAGCTCCATGCTGCGGAGGACTTTTCGATGATCGAGACCGCCAAGCCGGGTCCAACACAACAACGTGGTAAAGCCAAACATGGCATGAAGTTGGCGAATGCGTTCCACACAGTCTACCGGCGACCCGCACACCACTGCGCCGGCCATTTGCAACTGCTCCCAGGTGACTTGCGCCGCCATGTCGCGCACGCCCACGTAAGGTTCGTACGTTTTCACCGGTGGCTCCCCAGGCGGCGGTGCAATGTACTTGGCGAAAGTCCGGTAGTACCAAATGACAGGATCCGCGAAGTCACGAGCGGCCTGCTCGGCCGTATCCGCCACGTACACCATCACCAGCGCAGCGATTTCCCTCGTTGCTGGCGCATGACCCGCGGCGCGCAACGCTGCTCGGTAGGCCTCGAGATTTTCGACCCCCGAACGTCCACCAAAACCAAACACAGGTGCACAAAGCAGGTTGAATCCACGTTGTCCCGCAGTGACGAAGCTTTCCGGGCTTAACGCCGCCATCCATACCGGAGGGTGAGGCTTTTGGAGCGGCTTTGGCTGAACGGGTACGTCACGAACCTGATAGTGCTGCCCGACAAAGTCCACGCGTTCGCGAGTCCATGCCTGAAGGATGATTTCGAGCGCCTCGGTGAACATGGTCCGCGACTGTGTTTGATCCACACCGTAGCCACGAAATTCGTGCGGCTGGTAGCCGCGGCCCACGCCAAAATCGACCCGGCCGTCGCTCATCAGGTCGAGCAAAGCGAACTCCTCTGCCACGCGGACCGGATTGTGGAAGGGTAAGATCACGATGCCGGTGCCAAGCCGGATCCGTCGCGTGACCGGCACCAGCGCAGCGAGCATGAGCGCCGTGGAGACGCAGTAACCGTATTCGGAAAAGTGGTGCTCGGCAGGCCACACCGAGTCGAAGCCGAGTGCTTCCGCAGCTTGCAGGATTTCCATTTGTTCGTGGACCACTTGGTACTCGGTCTTTCCCATCGGGTTTTCCAACAAGTGCAGCATGCCGAATTTCATGGTTCGCCTCCTTTCATGCCTCCGTTGCCGGGGGCGGCTCGTGCGCAGGCTCGAGCCACTTGGCCGCGCCCCACACGTTGACGTCGTCAGCGGCGCTGTCGCGCCCGCCACAAAGCAAGGACAAGGCGCGGGCGTCGCGCATCCATTTCTCGACAGGATGGTCACGCAAGAAGCCGTGACCACCGAGCAACTGGACGGCTTCACGCGTACAGAAGAGCGCGCATTCCACTGCTTCCAAATACGCATATGCGGCTGTTGCCAGGCTGCCGGGCTTGCGCTCTTCGAGCCGCTTTGCAGCACACCAAGTGGCTAAACGTGCAGCTTCGATCAGCATACGCATTTCTGCCAGCGTGAACGCTGGAGCCTGGTGCTGCGCCACCGGTCGGCCGAATACGAAGCGCGTAGTTGTGTAGTCGATCGCGTATTCCAAGGCAGCGCGCGCCATGCCGACAAGCATGGCAGCGAGCGTGATGCGTATCTGGGCCCACGTGTAGGCGGTGAGAGTGCTGTCGAGCGACTGCCACCGCGCCCGCGACCCCTCGAGTACGACCTGAGCACCGCCGGCAGCGCTCAATCCGGCGGCATCCACCTGGGTACAACGGAGAGAGTCACCGCGAAACAGCGCCAGGAGCTGGTCGCAACGAATCAAGAGCCACTTGGGGTTCGTCGCCGGCACGTAGGGCAAGTCGCCGGTGAAGTGATGCTGCCCAATTTGGACTACCTGTGCAGTGCCGTCCGCACACACGATTCGATGCTCGGGATGTGTGCGCGCATCGGCAATCACTTCTTGGGCGTCCACTGCCGCCATCGACTCGAGCACTGGCCCCAGCCAATCGAGCGCCTGGAGCGCAAGGGTTGCTCCGGCATCGGCCCAAGCGAGCTCCTCCAAGACAAGGACACGCGTCGGTAAGCCGATTTGTGTACCACCGTAGCGGGTCGGCACAGCCATCTCCGCAAACCCCAAGTTGCGGTACTCGGCGAAGAGCTCTGCCGGTAACCCCTGTTGCTCGTGTTGTCGATGCCTTGGGCGCAACACCTCTCGCGCAAATGTGCGCGCTGTGTCCACGATCAGCCGTTCTTCCGGCTCGAGCGCGAACTGGAACATCGCTCTCCCCTACCGTTCGTACGCAAAGGCACAAATCATGTACATGGCGGACTCACCATTGGCGGCGTTTTCCCAGAAGTGGGGTACGTCTCCCTTCAGATGCAGCACGTCCCCTGGCCCGACGATGTACTCTTCACCGCGAATCTCGAACCGAATTCGCCCTTTGATCCCGATGACAATTTCCTCTCCATGGTACGAAATGGGCACCTCGCGGCCGCTTTTGGCACCGCGGCCAACCCGCACGAGAAACCCCTCCATGCGCGGGTGCACCAAGCGTTCGGCCACATGCTCGATGACAATCGGAGAGCCACGCACCTCGCTCACACGCGCGGTCCCGTTCGCGACGAACCGGACGTCAGCCGGAAGCTCTTCCTGTTCGGCAAAGTAACTGATCGGACGGCCCAGCGCGTCGGCAAGGCGAATGCACACTGCAAGCGACGGCACCAACTTGCTGTTTTCGATTTTCAAAATGGTGCTGGGAGCTAAACCGGCCCGTTCCGCCAACTCCCGCAGCGTGAGTCCAGCCTCTTCCCGAGCGCGGCGAAACTTTTCCGCCGCCTGCCGTAACGAAGTTCGTACTCGTTCCTCCCGCACCACTTTCCGTGCCTTTTCCGCCATGGCCGCCTAATGCCATATCGGAAACATTGTTGTCAATACGCAACATGCCTTCGAACGCTAGCGCCCTGAGGGTCTCTAGGGTACAAGCGGCCGCACCGAGGTGGAAATGCAGGCAGAACACCGGGCCGACGACACTGCAGGGCAGAAAGACTTGTACGTGATCGTGAATCCTGCTGCCGGAGCGGGACGCACGCGCAAGCGTTGGCCCAAGATTGCCGCAGAGCTCGTCCGGCGAGGGTTTCGGGTTCACGCCTCGCTGACAGAAGGTCCGGGGCACGCAACTGCAAAAGTGCGCGACTGGCTGCGAGCAGGTGTCGCCCACATCGTTGCGGTAGGTGGCGACGGAACCGTGAACGAGGTTGCCAATGGGTTTCTCGACGGCCAGGTGGACCCCGGAGCGGCAGCGAAGTTGTCGGTGATCCCATCGGGAACCGGACACGACTTTGCGAGAAGCGTTGGCATCCACTCGCTGGACGATGCGTTCCGGGCCTTGGCACGCAACGAATCCCAGCTCATCGACGCTGCGCGAGCGGTATTTCGCAACGGCGAAGCCCAAATGTGCCGCTTTTTCGTCAATGCCGCGGACGTGGGGCTCGGCGCCGCAGCGGCTGCCGCCGTGAACCGGTCGCGGAAGCTGATCGGTGGGCTGTGGACTTACGTCGCCGGTGCTTTGCGAGCGCTCTGGTCGTTTCGCTGCGTGCCGACCGTGGTCGAGGTAGACGGCCAGCGGGTGAGCGACGGCCTGGCAGAAATGGTCCTGATTGCCAACGGCCGCTTTCATGCCGGTGGCATGCGCATGGCGCCCATGGCGAGCCCGAACGATGGCTGGCTCGAGGTGCTCGTTTTGCGGCAAATCTCGCGTCTCGAACTGTTACTGTCGCTTCTGCCGCGCGTGTACCACGGACGGCATCTGAATCACCCGGCGGTCACGCACGCGCGGGGACGGAAGGTGGCGATTCGTTGTGCAGAGCCGCTGCTGTTCGAGATGGACGGCGAGCAGCCAGGAACCACAGATGTGGCCATCGAGCTTGTACCCGCGGCGTTGCGGGTAACCACGGGGCTGTAGGGTGTAGGCAACGCAGGCCCGGAGATGCGCGATCGGCACAGGCGCATTGCCGCAGGTTGCGAACAAACCACCGTAGCATGGCGCCGACGGTAGGAGAAACTTCTTCGCCACGACCGCGCGACGCTCGGTCCTTCCGGCAGCCGTGTGTTCGAGAGGTAGCGAATCAAGGGTCGTGCTCGTCTGTTCCCTCCACGGTGGCAAACCGATCACAGCTCAAGAGCAAAGGAGCGGAGCTGGTGCGGGCGGAGTTCGCATTCGAGGGTCCGGCCGTCGTGAACGAACGTCTGCGCCACGGCGCGCCCGTCTAGACGAACGCTCTGGACGCGTGCCACGTCGAAACCAAAGCGGACGCGAGCTCGGAGGCGACGATTCCACGGGTTGAGCAAGCGTAGCCAAAGCACTCGCTTGCCGGGTGCGGGAAGCAACGCATTCAGCAGCACGTCCTTGGGCTGCACCACGAGAAGCGGCTCGTTGGGTCGAAGCATTGGTGTGTCGCTGCCAAAGACGGCCCACAAGCCGGCTGCCAAGTCCACGGCGGCATGGGGATCGACACCACTGCTTAGCGCCAAGCGAGCACGGAGGGTTCCCGGGCACTGCGCGCCAGGCGTGGCGATGGTAGGACCGGCAAGCTCCGGTCGCGTCGTGAGGCCTGGCAACGCGAGCCAACCAATGCTGCGAACCAGTGTGATGGCAATCGTTCCGTCATCGAGCACTTCAGCTTCCGGCAAGCCTGGGGCGGTAACGGTGAGGCCGTTCGCACTGACGAAGCCTTGGTGGGGAAAGGTCTTCGGTGGAGGGTGGACCCAGCTGGTCCCGCTCCGCGCTTGCGGTTGCCGTTCGGAGATGTCGAAGGTCGTTGCCGCAAAAAACGTCTGGGCCGGCTGACCGGTAGGAAACAAGAAGCGCAGGCGGTGGTCGCGGGCAGTGTTGTCCAGGGAAACTTCCATGTCGAGCCGAGGCACTCCGGGAGCGAGGCGCAACTCCACGGAGAGAGGGAGCAGTACCGTAGCGTCACTCCTCCGATTCCTCTCGGGGGTGAGCCCCTTTGGCAGCCGCAACATCCGATCGATTCGTAGCGTTTGGATTCCGTTGGGGTGGCGGCGCCGCTGCCATTCCAAGCTCTCCAACTTCCCGAGACCAGGCACGGGATCGAAATCGTACGTGTCGCCTCGGTCGCCGCAATCTTCCCAGCCGCCGAGCCCGCGGTAGGTGCGTCCCGAGTTGGCAAACGTGAGATCGAAGGTTCCATCGTCGTTCGCTCGGGTAACGATATGCTCGTTTCGGATTTCGGTGCCGTCGTCCACGATGTCCTCGAACGTGCTCGTACTGCTGCGCAGTTCTACGCGGACGCATCCGAAAGGCGGCACGTTCCGGGCTACAAATTCGAGTGCACGCGGTGGCGCCTCGAGCTGGAGGCGCAACCTGGGAGCCTCGGATTCTTCCACCAGTCGAGCGGGCGTGTCGTTCACGAGGAAGCCGGGGGAAGTAACGGTGCTGGCCATGATGGGATGCAGCGCAAACGTACGCTCTGGATCGCCCCGAAAGCCAAACCACGGATGTGGGTCTAGCGGAAGCCGGACCACATCGGTGCGTTCGTACGCGCTCGGGTTGAACACGTAGATGGTCCAAGGTTCCTCCAACGGTGTCTCGCGTGCGGGGGGCAGGCCGGCAAAGCGCTCGAGAACGCGGCGCGTGGTTTCGCGGGCAAGTTCCTTTGCTCGGGCGAAGCGCGCCGTCATTTGCTCGTGAACGCGGTCTTGCGAGCAGCCACCAATGGAGTCGTGAGCCTGATTTTGCAGGAGGGCACGCCAAGCCGCGCGGAGCGCGGGTCGCTCGTCCGCTATGCCGAACACCAATGCAAGCGCTGCCCACGGTTCCGCCCAGTGGAGGAGCAGCGTTTCGCAACGACGGTTCCAGAGCTTCAGCGGCATGCGGCTCGACCACACTCCGGGCAACAAGTTCGCGAAGCGAGCGCCCAGCAACTCCCCGCGGTAGCGAACCGCAGGTTGGGACAATGCGGCCGCAAACTGGTCGAGCGTGGCGCGACGCACTTCGGCGCCCAGGCGTTGAGACAACGCGGCCGCGACCATTGCCGTATGTGCCTGAGGAAATGCATGGTCGATCCCGTGAAGCAAAAGCACCGCGGGGGATTGGTCCATCGCCCGCAATCGCTCGACCGCTCGCGTCAAGAAGGCCGCAGCCGCATCGGGATCCGCAGGCAAACCCGCAGCGTTGAAATACCCTTCTGCCAAGCGGTAGGCGGCGATGGAACTTCCGTCCGGACCTTCCCAAACGTAGGCGAGCGGAAGCGTATCTGCCTCGTCTCCGTTGCCGCGCCAATACACGAAGGGACCGAGCCCAAAACCTCGAAAGAGTTGCGGAAACTGCGCTGGATGCCCGAAGGAGTCGGGAGTGTAGGCAACCCGCGATGGCCGCCCGAACGTTGCAGCAACGCGGCGTCCCTCGAGCAAATTACGCACGTGGGTTTCACCGGCAGGAAGAAGAGAATCCGGCTGGACGTACCACGGCCCGATCGCCAGGCGACCTTGCCGGCAAAACCGGGTCAGTGTTTCGCGGCGCTCGGGGCGCAGTTCTAGATAATCCTCGACGACGATCGACTGCCCATCCAGCACGAAGGCGAAGCCGGGATCTGCGTTTAGCAGGTCGAGGACGGTATCGACCGTATCGACTAGCCGAGCGCGAAACTCTTCGAATGTGCGGTACCATTCGCGGTCCCAGTGCGTGTGGCTCACGAGGAAGCAGAGTAAGTGCCCAGCAGGGCGCGCCGGCGCTGCATCGCTCGGGTGTTGGTGCACTGGCCGACCCATTGTTCAAGTCAGGAGGGCAAACAGACGGCGCCCGTTCCACACGCGCCGCCAGGCGGCGGAGGCTGTTTCACACGAAATGGCGTTGAGCAGATCACAGGCTTCCTCGGGGAGCGGAAATCCCAGAACCGTGTCTTCTGCCAGGGCGACGGCGCGGTCGATGAGGCTATCGTTCAGCAGTGTGTAATTCAGCCGGAGTTTTTTGCGGGCGCGGGCGACCTCGTCGGCGGAAAATCCCCCAGTTGCGGCCTCCTCGCACACCTTTTCGATCGCCTCTTGCAGACGAGGAACTTGGCGGGACGGACAACTCGCGCCGATGATCAACACGGCCCAGTCGGGTCCCCAGCTCGAGCCTGTTTCCAGCATGTACCCTAACCCCAGTCGGCCGCGAATTTCGCGAAACAAACGCGTATCGGGCAGATCGCCAAGAATCTCCAGCGCCAGGGCGCTCGCGAGAAAGTCGCTCGGGGATGCTGGCGCCTCCAACAATAAATGGACGAATCCTTCCGAGCCGCGGTTTTGCCGGCGTAGGATTCCCGAGCGCCCTGCCCAAACCCTTGGGGGAGGCGGTGCCGGTTTCGGGGTTGCGTGGAAACTCTGCTCGATCGCGCGCGCAACCCGGTCGACCTTGGCCCCGCCAATCACGGCAATGGCAGTGGCCGGATGCACAAAGTGGCGGTCGATAAACGCCCGAACTTGCTCCGGCGTCAGGGATTTGATGCTACTCGCGGTGCCCGTCACCGGGTGGCTGATTCCCCCGCCGAAGAATTTGCACAGAGCTTCTTCTTCCAGTGCGTGAACCGGATCGCTTTGGTAGCCGCGGATCTCGTCGAGCACCACGCTCCGCTCGACACGAACTCTCTCCGCGTCCGCGCGCGTGTTGTAGTACTGATCGGCCAGCAGCGCCACCGCCCGCTCGACGTCTTGGTTCAGGCACTCGAACGTCAGGGTGATGGTTTCGTAGCGGGTGACGGCGTTGTGTTGGCCTCCAAGTTCAGCCGCGAGACAATTGAGTTCTTCCGCGCTCAGCCGGTCGGTCCCTTGGAAAAGCATGTGCTCCGTAAAGTGCGCCAAACCAGGGTGATCGCCATCGAAGCGTGCCCCGGCGCGCACACTCAGCGCAATCGCGGTCAGGGGTGCGCGGTGGTGTTCGATGTGCAGCTGCAACCCGCGGTGCTCTGCCCGATATTGGCTGCGGGAAGCTCGGGCCGTAGAGGTGGAGATTTGCAAGCGCCGAGACCCGATCACGACCCTTCCAAAAAGCGCAGAGAGGTCTCGTAGTCGGCGCTGGTTAGGAAGCCAACTTCACGCAGCTCTTGCAACAAGACCCTCATGGTCACGAGGCAACGCAGCTCGATGCCCTCCGCTGCCAATGCGTTCTCCGTACCCACGCGTCGATCTACGACAACCAGCACGTGATGGACCACCAACCCTGCTGCACGCAACGGGGCAATCGCTTCGAGCTTCGCTCCTCCGGTGGTGATCACATCGTCCACGACCAACGCCACCTGGCCAGGGGAAAACCGGCCTTCGACGGTCCGCTCCGTGCCATAATTCTTGGCTTCTTTGCGCGCGTACACGAGCGGCTTGTCGGCCGCTAGGGACATGGCGACCCCCAACGGTAAGCCGGCATACGGAATTGCGGCAATGCAGTCGTAAGGAATTTCTTTCGCTGCGGCGGCAAGCCACGATCCTAGGCGGCGTAACGCTTCCGGGAAGCCGATCACACCTCGCAAATCAACGTAGAACGGCGACTCCCGGCCATCTTTCAACCGGAAGCGCCCGAATCGAACGGCTTGGATGTCCGCCAAGAGGAGGGCAACGTCACGCGCGCTCGGTTTCTTCATCGTCGCGCCAAGCGCTTTCGCCACCACCAGACCGCCAGGGGTGCCAGCGCCCACCCGGAGGCGGGACCACTGGAGGGCCGACCGCTTTGGGGGTCTACGCGGCAACTGCAGCCGTCGCCACCACCACCGCCTCCTCCGCTGCTCGTGGGCGACGGGGTCACCGCACCCGTTGTCCGTGTCGCCGTCGGAGCTGGCGTCACGACGGTCGCCGTCGCAGTGGGCGATCGCTCGTGCGTGGGTGTGGGTGCAGGTGGCGAGGTTGGGGTGAGCGACGGCTCTCTCGTGGGGGAAGGTGACGGCGTCGCCGTTGGTCTTGGGGTGTCGGTCGCAGTGGGAGTTGGCTCGGGTGTAGGAGTGTCTTCCGGTGTGGGCTCCACGGGGGTTGGGGTCACGCCGCCTGGCGGCTTGCCGAACATGGGGTTGCTCACCAGATACGCGTCGACGCGGCTGTCGGTATCCGAAGGAGATAGTCGCGCGGCAGACAAGAAGACGACACGACTGCCATCGGCACTGATACTGGGTGCATAGCTGTCGCCGTCGGGGGCACCGCCTCCAGATGGGCGGCTAAGCAAGCGGACCTCGCCATCCGTGAGGTCGACCACGAACACGTCCTCTCCTGGCCAAAGGTCGTCACTGGTGAGGTTCGTCGCGCTCGACTGAAACACGAGAAAACGTCCTTCACGGTCGAGGCTCGGAGAAACGCTGGGGGCGTTCGCGATGTCTCCGCTTTGGTTTCGGCTCACGAGGCGGGTGGTTCCTTCCGTGCGATCGCGGAGAAAAATCTGGGATTGCCGCCCCGTATCGCCATCGAGGTTCGTAGCTCGGGAGGTGAACGCGACGAAGCGGCCATCCCCACTGAGAGCGAGCGTAGCCAGCTCTGCCTGGCTGGGTCCGTTTGCTTCGCTCCCGTCGGTTGCGACGCTCGCGCGCTCGATCGTACCCGCGCAACGATCTCGCACGAAGACGTCGCGTGCTTGGTTTCGGTCGCGCTCGACCAAGTTTGTCGCATCCGAGAAAAAAGCCACGATGCATCCATCGGTGCTGATCGCGGGACCGGCACTCGGGCCGTTTGCCGTGCGGACTTCTGTGGCCCCAAGTCGAGTCAGCGTCACTGCTTCGATGGAACCCGTGACCCGGTCGAGCACGAACACGTCGCTTGCCTCGTTGCGGTCGTTCTCGACAAAATCGTCGGATTGCGAGGCAAAAGCGATCCAGCGTGCATCAGGGGACGAGGCTGGCGGAAGATCCGGAACGGTGCCGCCACCCAGACCCTCATTCACCAAGGTCAACACGGTCGTGCGGCGCAATGTTCGGTCGAACAAAAACAAGTCGGGCGTGCGGTTGAAGTCGCCAGTGACCAAGTTGTTTGCGGCCGAACCAAACACCGCGAGGTTGCCGTCGTCGGATAGCACCCCTGGATAACTGCCGTCGTTCGGATCCCGGCCGAGGAAGGAGATACTCACCCGCTCCTTGGTTCCGGCGGCAAGGTCCACGACAAAAACGTCGCTTTTGCCATTGCGATCCCCCTCGACCAGGTTGCTCGCCTGCGTGAGCAGCAGCACGACGTCGCCATTCGCGTTTGGCCTCGCGAACAAGATGTCCGCGTCCAAGGCTCCGCCGCCTGCCGGCTCGCTCACACGCAACAGCTCCTCGCTGAGAGCCGTTGCCGCGAACACACCAACCAGAGCTGTGCTTCCAAGCAGGCACGTCACAGCCCGCCACACGTTCCCCATCCAGACTCGCTCCATCCGCGTCCCTCCAAGGCAAGCGCCGCATAGCACAGGTGGAGTCAGTCGAACAACGTGGCAGAGTGGCGGAAACAAGCTACAAGGCTGCCACGATGTTGGATGCGGATGCTCGACCCTCAGCACTTGCCGATGACGACCGGCAGAGCTCCGCGGGGCCGGCGCTTCGGGTTGACGATGTTGCGCACCAATATGGACAGCGCTGGGCTCTTCGGGGCGTGAGCTTCACAGTGGCGCAGGGGGAGATCTTTGCCTTGCTGGGACCCAACGGCGGCGGCAAGACAACGTTGTTTCGCATCTTGTCGACTCTCTTGGCCCCCACGCGCGGATCGGCGGCGATCTTGGGGATCCCGCTGCACGCTGTGCGGCGCGTGCGAGAGCAACTGGGCGTGGTGTTCCAACAGCCTGCGTTGGACGTGAAGTTGACCGTGTGGGAGAACCTAATCTCCCACGCGCATCTGTACGGTTTACGGGGGGCGGACGTCTCGCAGCGTGCGCTCCAGTTGCTCGAACGCTTTGGGATCGCTGACCGGCGCAAGGAATTGGCAGAGCGGTTATCGGGTGGTTTGCAGCGACGGGTGGAGCTGGCCAAGTGTTTGCTGCACCGACCGCGCGTGCTGCTACTCGACGAGCCCAGCACCGGCCTCGACCCTGGAGCGCGGCGCGAGTTCTTTGCGTTGCTGCAGGAGCTGCGGAGTCGGGACGGACTCACGGTGGTGCTGACCACGCACTTTATGGAGGAGGCCGATCGCTGCGATCGAGTTGGCATTCTCCACCAAGGGCAGCTTGTTGCCCTTGGCACGCCCGCGGAACTCAAGGGCGAAGTTGGCGGCGATGTCTTGGTGATCCATGTAGAAAACGCTGAACAGGTACGCCGCGAGATCGAACAGGTGTTCGGTCTGTCCGCCCGGGTTGTCGATGGTTCCGTACGGATCGAGCATCCCGAGGCGGAAGAGTGGGTGGCGCGCTTGGTGAAGCACTTTGGCGACGCCATCACGCTCATCAGCTACGGTCGGCCGACGCTGGAGGACGTTTTTATTCACCACACCGGCCAGCGTTTCTGGGCGGGCGAGTCGAGGGAGTAAGGAGCAACGATGAAATGGTTCTTGCCTGTGTGGGGATTGTGGTGGCGCGAAATGGTGCGCTTTGTGCGCCAGCGCAGTCGCTTGACTGGCGCCTTACTGCAGCCGCTAGTTTTCTGGGGGTTGCTTGGCGGCGGACTGAACGCCTCGTTCCGACCAGCGGGAGCTGGGTCGGGGCTCTCTTACATGACCTACTTTTACCCCGGCACCATCGTACTGGTGCTGCTCTTCACGGCGATCTTTGCGACCATTTCCACCGTCGAAGACCGGAAGTCGGGATTTCTGCAAGCCGTGTTTGTTGCGCCCGTGTCGCGCCCTGCGGTGGTGTTGGGGCAAGCGCTGGGCTCGACGACACTGGCAACTGCGCAAGCGGGATTGATGCTGGTGTTCGCTCCTTTCGTTGCGGTTCCGTTGAGCGCCGGAATGCTGCCAGTCACGCTCCTCGTGTTGGTGCTCCTCGCGCTCGCGCTGAGTTCCTTGGGTCTGACCATTGCCTGGAGGATGGACTCCACGCAGGGATTTCACGCGGTCATGAACCTTCTGTTGCTCCCGTTGTGGTTTCTATCGGGGGCGTTTTTCCCGTTGGCTGGGGCGCCGTGGCCGATCCGATGGTTGATGGAAGCCAACCCTCTCATGTACGGAGTGGCAGCGCTCCGGTACAGCCTGTACTGGAGCGGCGATATACCCGTTGCTGACTTGCCGCCGTTTCGCTTAGCGCTGGCTGTGACCGTGCTCTTTTGCGCGGGAGCGTTTTTCCTCGCTGTCAAGAGCGCGGAGCGGCGCCTGCAGTAAGCCGCGGAGCGCGCTCGGCGCACTTTTAGAGGAAGTGCGCAAACACGCTGTCGGCAAGCAGCGTTCCCCGCGAAGACAGGCGCCATCCTTGCGCCGTCGCCTCGAGCAAACCCGACCCTTCAAGCTCAGCGATCACCGGGAAGTCTTCCTCGAGCCTTTGCCCGAAGCGGCGGCAATATTCGGCCGCGTTCACGCCGTCCACGCAACGAAGTGCGAGGAAGACGAACTCTCCTGCTGCCGTTTTGCGGTCGCGATGCTCCACTGCGACCCGCGCGTGCCCCCGCTCCTCGACTGCCCGCAAGTAGCGGTGTGGTGCTCGCTCGTTTGCCCAGCGGTATCCCCAACCGTGCAGGCCGCCACGCGGTTGAAAACCATGGGCACCGGCGCCAACGCCAACGTAGGCCGAACTTTTCCAGTACCCGAGGTTGTGACGACAGGCGGCATGGCGCCGGGCGTAGTTTGAGATTTCGTAGCGTTCGTACCCGCGTGCGCTCAGGTAGTGCTCGGTGAGCTGAAAGAGTTGGATTTCGGTGTCCTCGCCTACCGGGACAAGCCGGCCGTTGCGGCGCCACGCGGCAAATGGAGTTCCCTCTTCGTAGGTCAGGTTGTACGCGGAGATGTGCGTTGGCCCCAGGGCGCAGGCCTGACGTAGGTCGTCTTCCCACTCCGCTTCGGTTTGTCCGGGCAACGCGTAGATGAGGTCGACGTTCAGGTTCGTGAACCCACTTCGCGAAGCTGCTTCCACTGCGGCAATGGCTTCCGTCGCGGAGTGGATGCGGCCAAGCAGCGCGAGGTACTTCGGCTGAAACGATTGCACGCCAAAGCTCAGGCGGTTGATTCCGGCCGCACGCAAGGCGGCAAGCTTGGGGAAATCTACCGTGCCAGGGTTCGCTTCGATGGTGACCTCTACGTCACTCGGGAGGCCCCATAGCTGCTCGATACGTTCCAGAATCCGTTCGAATGATCGAGGGGCGAACAGCGAGGGCGTGCCACCGCCAAAGTACACGCTCGAAATGTGCGCGCCGGAAAAGACCTCGTCCTGAGCGTACGTTGCGAGTTCGCGCTCCAGCGCCGCGACGTATTCAGCTTCGGGCCACGCGCTAGCGGCCACACTGTTGAAGTCGCAGTACGGACACTTCGACAGGCAGTACGGGATGTGGAGGTAGATGCCGATCCCCTGCTCTACTGTGTCCGTCTGTTCGGGAGTGCTGGAGGGAGCCGACTGGCCAGCGCGCTCAGGCAGTCCGTGCATCACACGTATTTGCGGAGCACGGCTACCACCACCCCGCGGACCAGCACATCTTCGGCGCGCGCGACGATCGGTGGCATCGTGGGGTGTGCCGGCACGAGGCGGATGGTGCCATCGGAGTCTGCGTAAAACTTCTTCACCGTGGCCTCGCCCCGCACCAAGGCCACGACCGTTTCACCATTGTCGGCGGTGCTCCGACCCTCGACGATGATGTAGTCACCGTCCCAAATCCCATCCTCGGTCATCGAGTCGCCGCGCACGCGCAGGACAAAGCAGTTCGGCCGACGTACGAACGACTCCGGTACCGCGAACGTGCCCGCTTGTTCGACGACCTCGATCGGAGCGCCTGCGGCAACGTAGCCAAGGAGCGGCAGTTCGACGGCCCCGGATCCGTTGCCGCGCGGCACGGGTTCGATCGAGCGGCTCAAGTTCGAGCGGCGGCGGATCCAGCCGCGGCGCTCTAGGTTGGTCAGATGTTTGTGGACCGTGGCAACGGAGGACAGACCAAACTCGGCGCAAATCTCGCCGATTGTCGGCGCATACCCATGGCGCTCGATATACGCACAAACAAAGTCGTAAATCTGCCGTTGCCGCTTCGTGATCGCCACACTACACCCACACGTTCACTACCAGACCTGAAGCGCCCGAGTAGCGAACGGAAAGCGAAACCGCAACTTGATTCCGATTCGGATCACCTTCCGATCCGAAGCAAGCGCGGACCCGGAGCACGGGCCAGGTACAAGGCGGTTGGATCGTTTCGAGCTAGCACGTAGCCACTGCCCCCCTTTGGACTTCGCTCTCTACCTCGGCTGGCCGTTCGGTAACCTCAGCGCGCTTCCTCACAGCCGAACCGTACCGGCTCTGGGTGCGAGTACGGTTCATATGCGGTGTGCCGGCGGATGTTTTGGCTGATCGAGTGAAGCAGTGCGTCACGCCGATCCGGCCAGCGACACTCGATTCGCGCTGTCCGGGGCGGTGTTTGGTTTGCTGGTCGGTGCACGATGGGCCTCTGGAAGTCCGGCATGTTGGGGCTACGCACGAGAGGCCATCACCACGTCAGTGATCGAAAGGTTCGAGGTCGACTGGGTGGAATCAACGACCAAGCGTCGTTGAATCTGCGGCGGGCGATCGCACCTTTACTTCCTATTCGCAGGTGCACGTCGGGTACAGCCCGACGGAGACCTTGGCCGCTTCCTCCCCCATGCAACTTTGCTGGGGAGCCAGAGCGTTGCGTAGGGACTTGATCGGTGCGTGGTCGGACACGTGGCGGGCACTCAAACGCAGGGGTCAGCCGCCGAACGCCAACGGGCGCCGCGACACAGGACAGGGTTTGGGCTTCCCGTGAGCCGCACGTGGACAAATCTTGGTTTACCTCGCGGGCCCCGGGAGGCATCATTGCAATTCTGGAATTGCGCTCCATAATTGCATGCATGATTCCGCGTAGGCTGTTGTCGCGTGTTACTACCGCCCTCGCTGAGGTCCCAGCGGTGGCGATTTTGGGCCCTCGCCAGGTGGGAAAGACGACGCTCGCGCTCACGGTGGCCGCAACCCGCCCATCGCTGTATCTCGATTTGGAATCCGAGCCCGACCGCGCCAAGCTCGCCGACCCCGAACAGTATCTCGCGCAGCATGCGGACAAGCTGGTGATCCTCGACGAGATCCAACGCGTACCGCAGTTGTTCCAGAGCCTGCGGGGGCTAATCGACCGCGGGCGCCGCGAGGGTCGCGCCAAAGGCCGGTTTCTCGTCCTTGGCTCGGCATCGATCGATTTGCTCAAGCAGTCGAGCGAATCGCTTGCCGGGCGCATCCGCTACCTGGAACTATCGCCGCTTGATGCCGGCGAAGTCGGATACGAGCGGCTGGATGCGCTGTGGCTGCGTGGCGGCTTTCCCGAGAGTTTGCTCGCTCCAAGTGATGCCGCGAGCTTGCGTTGGCGTACGGATTTCATCCGCACCTACCTGGAGCGTGATATTCCTCAGCTCGGACCGCGAATCCCGGCTGAAACCTTACGGCGCTTATGGACGATGTTGGCACATAGTCAAGGCGGGCTGCTCAACGCTGCGGCGCTGGCAAGATCGTTGGCGGTGGACGGCAAGACGGTCGCCCGTTACCTCGACCTGTTGGTGGATTTGCTACTGGTGCGGCGGCTACCTCCGTGGCATGCCAATGTGCGCAAGCGCCTGGTTAAGTCGCCGAAAGTCTATGTGCGAGACAGCGGGCTGGTGCACGCCCTCCTTGGAATCCTTGACCACGAGGCGCTGCTTGCTCACCCGGTGGCGGGCGCGAGCTGGGAAGGGATGGCGATCGAATCGCTAATCGCCGCTGCGCCGTTGGGGACGCAGGCCTACTTCTTCCGCAGCGCGGCAGGTGCGGAAATCGACCTCCTACTGCAACGCCCCGGTGAGCGTCGCCCATGGGCCATCGAGATCAAGCGCGGCTTGGCGCCGAAGGTCGACCGCGGCTTTCATGCCGCTTGCACGATCGTCGAACCGCTCCGCCGCTGCGTCGTGTATTCAGGCAGCGAGCGTTTCCCGCTCGGTGAAGGCGTGGAAGCGTTCCCGCTACCCGAACTGTGCACCGAACTCGCGGCATGAGCCAGGACGCCTTCGTTCAACGCGAATAGCCTGCCGTCCTTTTAGGCGACGGTACCTGTCAGCCCGCGCATCGGCCGCTTCTACGCGCGGCACGCGTTGGAGCCGGCGGTGAACCGCACCTACAAAAACGATGTGATGCGCGAGTTCCTGGATCCGAACAACCTCTCGGCGTTCATCGTCGAGGCACGCTTCAAACCGGCCGCCGGTGAGCAGGAGTGGTCGCACCTGTGCGGCATGGGGACGAAAGTCCGAACCGGTCCCGACAGCCGGGCCCAAAGGCGCCGGAGCAAAGAGGCGCGGCGAGGTGACGCCTGGTGGTGCGCGAGGCTTCGAGCACACACACTGTGCCGTCCTGCACATACGGCAAGCGTAGCGGGTTCAGGTCTACAAGAACCGCAGAGGATCGATCGGTATCGGCGTTTCCGACCTCGAACGAAGCGGTAGGTCGCGCGCCAAGTTACTGTTCCCCTCCTCTGCCGACAGCCGCTACCCACTTCACGCAGGTACGCGAAGAGGCGCGCTTCCACGGACGCCACAAGTTGCACAGGCCGTGCACCTGCTCTTGGCTCCCGTTCGAGCTGCGCCTGAAGTTGGGGAGTTTGTGTTTGCAGGTCGCGCGAAAAGCAAACGGGCATGTTGACCATCAATCAATCGTATGATTAGGACAGTTGCTCGAATCGTTGCTTGGGAAGACAAAGGGCCATGGGTTCGCTCTCGATTGTCGCCAAAATGGCTGCCGGCGCACGTCGCATGTGCGGGAGCGGTTTTGGCCTGATCCCGAACCCCTGCCGGTTCCCGAAGGGAGGACTACGCCATGCCGACGACCGTTGAACTGTTTGGCGGTACGATGATGAGCCCGGTGCCGAACCCGTATCCAGTGTACAAGCGGCTGCGGGATGAGTGGCCGGTGGCGTTGGTGGAGGGAATCTTTGGGCAGCACTACTTGGTCACGCGGTACGAGGACGTCCTCACCGTGCTGCGCGATTCGGAGCGTTTTTCGTCTCGCGCCAATGCGCGTGGCATCGGCCTAGTGTTCGGGCGGACGATCTTGGAAATGGATGGCACCGAGCACATCCGGCACCGCCGACTGATCACGCCCGCGCTCACTCCGCGGGCGTTGACGACCGGCGCGCTGCCTGACGCGATTCGGGCCACCGCGCACGATTTGATCGACCGCTTCGTTACTCGAGGAGAAGCGGACTTGGTCCAGGAATTTACCTTCCTCTTTCCGATCAGCGTGTTTGCCGAGCAGTTTTTACAGCTTCCGCGCGAAGATGCCTCCCGGTTTCACCACTGGGCGCTGGATTTGATCAGCATCTCGGATGATCCACCGCGCGCCTTCGCTGCAGCCAATGCGATCGTGGAGTATCTCAAGCCGGTTCTCGAACGACGCCGGCGCGAGCCCGGGGAGGACCTCATCAGCCTGCTCGCAACCGCACGTGTGGATGGCGAGCAACTGAGCGACGAGGAAATCCTGAGTTTCTGCCGGCTTCTTGTGCCCGCCGGTGCGGAAACCACCTACCGGCTACTGGGCAGCGCCTTGTTTGCGCTGCTTGACGACCCAAGCCGCCTGCAGGAAGTGACGGAGCATCGCGAACTCTTGTCCAACGCCATCGAGGAGACGCTCCGGTGGGAATCGCCGGTTCAGTATGTCACCCGCGAGACCACAGCGGAGACCGTCTTGGGTGACACGGCGATCCCGCCAGGCATGTTGGTCAGCGTGGCGCTTGGTTCCGCAAACCGGGACGAGAGGCGCTATCCGGATCCGGACACCTTCGACCTTCACCGTGACACCGAGGGGCATGTTGCCTTTGGGTTTGGCCGCCACTACTGCGCTGGCTCTCACCTGGCGCGGCTCGAGGCCCGCTTGGCGTTGGAAGCGCTGATCGAACGCTTGCCGGACTTGGTGCGCGACCGCCGGTTCGACGACAAGATCGTCGGCCTTGCCTTTCGGTCTCCAGACCACCTTCACGTGCGTTTTCGCGCGGCAACCATGGTGTAGCTTCGAGCTGGCTTGCCAACGCGTACGGCGCGCACGTGGTACTTACTCGCCAGCATTTGTCGTCGTCCCCAAGTAAGGAGCGCCGGGCCCGCTGGGGTACATTGCTTCTGTCTTCCCCTCGGCAACCAAGCGGCCCCCGACCAGTACGGCCACGCGCGTTGCCAGCGTGGTGACCAGCTGCGCTTGGTGGGTTACCAGGAGCACGGCTTTGCCCCGCGACCGGAACTCTTGCAGCAGGTGGCACACTTGGACCATGCTCCCTGCGTCTAACGCAGAGGTGGGCTCGTCGAGAAGCAGCACCTCTGGTTCCATCATGAGGGCGCGAAGAAGCGCCACCCGCTGTTGCTCGCCGCCCGAGAGACGTCGTGGGTATGCGTGGGCTACGTGCAAGAGCCCGAGCCGATCGAGTCCTTCATACGCCAGTTCCTGAGCTCGCTTCGGATCGAGTCGCCGCAGCCGCGAAGGAGCCTCCACCAGGTTCTCCAAGATCGATAGGTGCGGAAACAAGTGAAAATGCTGAAACACCATGCCCACGGATTGACGCAAGCGGCAGAGCAGCCGTGCGTTGCGGCGTTCCGACATCCCGGGAACCAAGCGGAAGCCCGCAACATCGATCCATCCACTGGTGATCGGTGTAAGGTAGTTGAGGGTGCGCAAGAGCGTGGTTTCCCCACTACCAGACGGGCCTACCACGGCAACAATTTCGCCTCGGTGCAGCGTCAGAGAGACGGAGTCCAGCAAGCGCAAATTGGGTGTCTCGACGGTGACTCGATCGAGACGAGCGATTTCGTGGTCTCTCACTGTCCTGCCCCGAGCCGTCGTTCGAGCCACGCCGCTAACCGCGACAGCGGCACACTCATTGCCAAATAAAGCGCTGCACAGAGCGCCCCGGGAAGAACCCAGCTGCGCAGGTCCACCGCCGTAATGGTCATTTGTTTGGTCAGTTCGACCACGGTGATCACGGACACGATGGAAGAGTCTTTCAGCAAGGCGATGAAGTCGTTGGCCATTCCCGGTAAGGCGACACGAATTGCCTGCGGGAGTACAATGCGTCGCAATGCGAGCCAGCGAGGCATCCCGAGCGCGAGAGCGGCCTCTTCCTGGCCCCGCGGCACCGCTTGCAACCCTGCCCGGTACAGTTCCGCTTCGTAAGCGGCGTAATTCATGCCGAGCCCGACGACCGCTGTGGTGAGCGCGTCCATGGCAATGAGCGGTGCAAGTCCGTAATAGAGCACGTAAAGCTGGAGCAGCACGGGCGTTCCGCGAAACACTTCAACGTACAGTTGCGCTGCTGCCGCCAGCACGCGCCCTCCAAACTGTCGAGCCAGGCTGAGGCAAAAGCCGCCCACTACGGCCAGAAGCATTGCCAGCGTCGAGATCAACAGCGTAACCCCAGCTCCGCGGAGGAAGAGCCCCATTTGACTTGGCAGCGACGGGGTCACTGGTGGAGGGAGTTCCTGCGGGTTTTCCACCGGGTGGGCAACTTCCCAGCGCTCGAGGATTTGCCCTAACTCACCCCCTTGCTCGAGTTCCGATAGGGCACGGTCGAGTGCGGCGTGCAGGGCCTGGTCTTCACGCCGCACGACCATAGAGTAACTGCCCGTCGCGAGCACCGCGGCTTCCGCGACACTTGGATGCCGGGGAAGGTACCTGCGGGCAATGATGTCGTCGGTCACGACAGCGTCGAGACGTCCGACTTCCACGTCGGTCAGCGGCTCGTCGACGCCTTCGTAAAGCACGACGTGGACTTCCGGTTCTCCGCGCACCAGGTCGTGGGCTAGAGAGTTCGCTAACACGCCCACACGCCGACCTCGAAGCGCAGCCAAGGACGTATAGTCCCGCACGAGCGCTTGGTGCGTCAGCAAGCTCAAGCGGAAACTTGCGTATGGCCGTGTCAGCGCATAAGCCGCCTGGCGCGCGGGTGTGACTTCGATGCCGTTGACGGCCACGTCGAAATTTCCTCGCTCGAGCGACGCAAGCAACGTGGACCAGTCGTTTTGAACGAATCGGGTCTCCACGCCTAAGCGCCGGCCGATCGCTTCGAGGATCTCGACTTCGAAACCAACAAGGCGGTGCGGGTTTTCGCGATCTGGAAACACGTACGGCTCGCCCCCTTGAAGATCCCCGCCCCACAACAACACACCCCGTTCGAGTACGCGTGCAAGACTGCTGTCGCCCAGAGCTCCTGGCGTCTCCGAGGAGGCCGCCCAGCAGACTCGCCCCAAGAAGGCTAACCAGCAACAGAGCACAAAAAGGACGATCCGCAGCCGAAAGCAGGTCCGAAGAACGACCACTCGAACAAGTGCGGAACCAGCATTGTACTGGGTCAACAATGCCGTGTGTGCCCTCGCTCCCTCGTTCTGCGTTTGTTGCTTTGTCCCCTCGGGCTACGTCGTCTCGAGTGTGGCATGTCGTGTTTAGCCGGAAAAGGCGAACCCAAATTAGCGGCAGTGCCGTTGCGTGTGAAGCGCAATCAGCGCGTGAGTACAGGCCGAACCATTGCGCACGCGAGGGGCCCGCGATGCCGGTCTAGGTCGATGATCAATACGGCACGTGCCTCGTCGGGTTGCGTGGGCCACAGGTGGTCGAACACGAGGAAGTGCAGCCGCAGTTTGTTCTCGTCGCTCTCCACCCGGCCTAGGGCGTAACTGGCCATCCCCTCGGGGAGAGGCACTTCGAGTTGGCTGATGTGCGCATGCCATGCTCGATAGGCACGTGCACCCTCCTCCCACACCGTACGTACGGTTGGCGGGAAGGAAGCGATGACTCCAGGCCAAGTGCCAAGAGAAACCTCGCGCAAGGCCTCGAGGCGGGTGCGAACGTTCGAGTTCTGCGGATCGTTTTCCGGTAAAGGCGGCAATGCTGCATAGCGCTGCGCAGGATCTCGCCACTCAGTGATTGCGCCCCATGAAGGTGGGGACTCCAAGGGCGGTTCGCATCGAGGCGCCATTGGTTCGGGAGGAGTTTCTCGAAGCACCGTCGTAACGGTTGTGGGGGGCGCAGGTGGCACGGGCGCTGCGGTTTCGTCTGGGTGCCAGGGATCCATGGACGGTGGCGGTGGGGCAACAGGCCACGGCGTCCATGCCTCTTCCGTTTGCGCCTCACTCCCTTGGCCCTGGCTCTCGAACGTCTCGGCGCTCGGCGATGGGGTGAGCGCCGGCAGCTCCGAAACCGGAGAAGGTCGGACTGCCAGAGCTTGGCGCCGCCGATCCACGACCGCGAACACCGCCGGTACGAGGAGGAGCAGGCTGATGGCAACAGCCAGGAACACGACCTCTGCAACGGTGATCGCTGGGCCCGCCAACAACAGACGCTGCATGCGAAGCACGCACAAAGCGGAAATTTGCTTCTCGCGCAAGCGGAGCTCTGGACCTGCTCCCCGGGGCCGTTTTGCTGGGCTCGCTCGGCCGGGCGCTGGTTGTGTTGTCAGAAGGAACTTTGGTATGGGCGGACGCCACGGAGGTGGAGACTGATGGAGATTGTGCGGGGGGCGTGGAGGCGCAGAAAATGGTGGGGCGTTTTGCTCTCGAGTTTCCTTGCAACGGGTGTACACGCCGATTTCCCTTACCCGCCGAACCCCCGGCCGTGTCGCGACAGCGTCGAGAGAAACGGGTGCATTCAGGCTCAAGATTACGCTTCGTATTTGTTTCTGCCGGAGTCGGACCCGCCCACGATCCCGAACGACTTTACCGGCGGTACGGCGTGGAAGCTGGGAAGTAGTAAGACGGGAAACCCGGACATCGATACGAGCCCGCAGGAGTTGTTTGGAGTGACCGGTGCCAGTGTCGACCTGGCATGGCAAATCACCACGGGACGCCCCGATGTGGTCATCGCGGTGCTCGATTCTGGCATTCGCTGGCACCGCAGGCTGCCGGATTTGGTCGCGAAGTTCTACCTCAATCGCGGGGAGTTGCCGGTTCCCGAGGGTTCACAAAACACCTACGACCGGTGGGATCGCAATGGTGACGGTGTGTTCAACGTGCGCGACTACGAGGCCAGCGAAGGGTTCGCCGCCGACTCGCGTGTACGCGACGCCAATGGCAACGGAATGTTGGACCCAGAAGATTTGATCTTCCTGTTCTCCGACGGTGTGGACGACGACGGCAACGGCTTTCCCGACGATATCTCCGGTTGGGATTTCTTCGAGGATGACAACGATCCGCTGGATGAGGTCGACTACGGCCACGGTACCGGAGAAGCGCACGATTCGGGCGCGGAAGCAAACAACGGCGGGAGCGTGGGGACGTGTCCGAACTGCATGCTGTTGATGGTCCGGGTTGGAGATAGCTTCATTGCCGAGGTCAACGCGTTTGCGCGTGGAGTGTTGTTTGCCGTCGATAGCGGGGCAATGGTTATTCAAGAAGCGTTGGGAACGCTCAACCAGTCGAGCTTCGCTCAGGCTGCAATCGATTACGCCTACCGCCGCGGCGTGGTGGTGATTGCGTCGGCCGCGGACGAAGAGTCGAGTCACCACAACTATCCCGCCGCGTATGCGCGCACGGTCGTTGCGAACTCTGTGACGCGCTATGCAGCAATCGGGGGCGTAACCATGTCCCCGCCTTCGTACCTCTACCTCAACGGCTGCACCAACTATGGCCCGCACATCGCCGTTGCCGTCCCGTCCACGTCCTGCTCGAGCGAGGCCACCGGGCTGAGTGCGGGCATGGCCGGGTTGGTGTACTCGGCTGCGCGCAATGCGATCGACCGAGGCCGCCTCACCACGTATCCGCAAGACGATGGGAGCTTCGCCCCGTTTCCTTTGTCAGCCAACGAAGTCAAACAAATCCTCACGATGAGCGCCGATGACATCGATTTCGATGCGCGCCCGGAACTCGGGCTACCACAAAATTACCGGATCGACTTCGCTCTGCCGCAAGACATTCGTTCGGAGAGATTTCCGTCCATCGCCGGCTTCGACCAATACTTTGGCTACGGCCGCATCAACGCCCGTCGAGCTGTCGAGCGGGTACGCGACGGGCAAATTCCACCCGAAGCGAGTATCGAGTCGCCCGCTTGGTTCACGTTGGTGTCGCCTTCTCAGCGCGTTTTGCCCGTGATTGGGCGTGTTGCTGCAAACCGCGCGGCCTCGTTTTCCTGGGTGCTGGAAGTTGCTCCGGGTGTTCAGCCTCGGGAGGACCAATTCGCGCCCGTAGCAAGCGGGGAGGAAGAGCGCGCGCGGACTGGCACGCTTGGCGAAATTTCGTTGGAAGAGCTTGCCGAGCGCATGCCTTACGGGGTCACGGGACCGGCCACAGACGCATCGGGCCGGGCAGACCCGGAACGCTTTACGGTGACTCTTCGGCTTCGAGTTCGGGACGACCGAGGCCGCGTGGGCGAAGACCGCCGCGCGGTCTTCTTGCACCATGACCCGGACGCCCTCTTCCCTACACCCTATCGGTTGGGCAGTGATGGAGCATCGCCGCCTGTGTTTGCGGACATCACGGGCAACGGGATCGACGAGTTGATCGTGGCTACCTCGGACGGGCTCGTACACGCCTTCATGGGCAGGGATCTCCAGGAATCGCCGGGGTGGCCGGTGCACACGGCGCCGATGGAAGTGCAAGTCGACTCGCCCGCCTTCCGCAGCGGTGAAGTCGAAGTGCCGTTCACTCCGGTGTTGGCCGTTCCGGCCGTCGGGGATCTCGATCGCGATGGTACCCAGGAGGTGGTGGTCGCCGACTTGTACGGTCGCGTGTATGTCTGGGACTCGCTTGGTCGGCCGCGGCTAGGGTTCCCCGTACGCACGCGTCCGGAGTACTCGTTTCCCCTTCGCTCGGAACGCGAGGCAACGGGGAGTTGGCCGCATGCGCCTGATATGGTCCATCGGCTCGACGCGGACAATCGCTTGGCGCGCGGCTTCATTGGAGGTCCGGTCTTAGCGAACTTGGACCACTCGTCCGACGGCTCGTTGGAAATTATTGCCGCAGCCATGGATCGCCACGTCTATGCCTGGTTCGCCAACGGTCAGCCCGTGCCCGGTTGGCCTGTGTTGCTCAAGGATCCAACCAAAGTCAGCCACGTTGATCCGGTAACAAACACCGTAACCCTGTTGCCGAACGCTGGCCAACGCATGGGCAGTAAGATCATCATTCCACCATCGGTTGGCGACGTGGACGGTGACGGACGGCTGGATGTAATCGCTGGTGTGAACGAAGCGTACAAGGAACGTCCAAACGCAGTGATCACCAACGTGGTGATCAACTTCTTGCAAGTTGGGGGTGCCTTGGACAGCGGCAATGCGCGAATTTACGCCATTCACGCAGAAGGTACCAATCGTGGCAGCAGTCCGGTGCCGTTTGGTTGGAACCCCGAGGCCTTTCTTCCAGGTTGGCCTCAGCGCATCGCCTTGCTCACCACAGAATTGCTGCCCGTGGTGGGCACAGGAGTGAATGGTCCCGCTGCCCTGGCGGATCTGGATGGCGATGGCCGCCACGAAATTGCGGCTTTTTCCATGCTCGGGCCAGCGTATGTGTTCCGTGGAGACGGAACTTCTTTTCTCGGTACCGAGCGGGGCACGATTCCACGCACCTTACAGGCAGACGTCTTTGGGGCAAGCAGCATTTCCATCGATGCCCCAAGCTACCCGGCACTGGGTGCCCCAGTGCTGGCAGAGATGTTCGGGCCCGGCACAGGATTTCAGCTCGTTGGCCCAACGGCAGGCTTGGGCAAGCTCCTGGATGCAAATCTACCTGCGCGCCAAACCCCCGCGGAAAATCACTTGGCAGCTTGGAACCTCACGTCGGCCGCCTGGCCCCAGGGGAACTTTTTGCCCGGCTTTCCGCATATCGTGAACGACTTGCAGTTTCTCGTCGGGCCTATCGTCGCTGATATTACCGGCGACGGAGTTGCGGAAGCGATTTCCGGAAGCGGAGTCTACGACTTGCATGCGGTCGACGGAACAGGTGTGGTTGCAGCGGGTTGGCCAAAGTTTACGGGTGGTTGGAGTGTGGGTTCTCCTGCTGTTGGTGACCTCGATGGGGACGGAGTGTTGGAGGTTGCCGCGGTCACACGCGAAGGAAACCTGTTCGTGTTTGCCACGCGCGGGCCCGCGTGCGGCAACATCCCTTGGCGCCAATTCCACCACGACCAATGGGGTACGGGCAACTACCACAGCGACGCGCGCCCGCCGGCTGCTCCTTTTGGCAGCATAGAGCCGAGCGGCTCTCGCGGCCTGACGGTTGCCATTCCTCGCTTTCCGGGAGATGACGGCTTTTGCGGCGCGCCGGCAACGCTGGAGCTACGCGCGTCGGTACAGCCCATCGTGGACAAGGACTCATTCGAGCAGGCACTGACGGTAGAGTTGCAACCTGCGGGAGTTTTAGCTGTGGGCATGCCGGCAACGCTGACGCTCCGCAGTGGACTTCCATCGAGCGTCTTTGGTCGCGTCTATTTCGCTGCACGAGCCGTTGACGATGCTGGCAACTCTTCTCCCGTTGTTGCCTACGGCGCTCTCGAACTCGGTCCGGTGCCATCTCCCACGCCAAGCGCTACCCGCACGGCCTCACCTACGATGACCCCTTCCCGCGACCCGACCGTCACGCCAAGTGCTACGGCAACAGCGATCGTCACCGTACCGCTTGCTGCGACCCCAACGGCGACCTCCGTGCCCCCGACAAGGACCCCTCCAACGATCGTGCAACCGACTCGACCAGCAATCGCCGACAGCGACGGTTGTTCCATGCAGGGGCCGTCTGGGTGGAGTGCTTGGCCGTTGGTTACCTGTTGCGCGCTTGGGATGCTCGCGAGAAGAAAGCGGCGGATGAAAACCGCAAGCGTGCCCGAGGCTCGGTCCGCTTCAGCGCGTTAGCGAATCCGCGGGTGGGCCAGCGTGCCCGTAATCGTCACGGGTGCGTCGGGTTTCCCACCCGCTGGCTTCGGCAGCAGTGCGAGCACGGCTTTGACCATCTCCGACGCTTGAGGTCCCGGCGCAACGGTCAGCCGGAGATTCAATCCACTTTCCCCGTACGGCTCCCGCAATGTGATTTGCCCGGAACCTTGGACGATCAAGTCTCCGCTAGCGGCCAAATCGGTCACGTCGATTTTTCCGGGAGAAACCCGAAACTTCGATTTCACTTGTTTCAGCGAAACATCCGGCACCGGCCATCCGTTCATCTTGACCTTCTCGAGGCGCAGATTGTCGATGTTGAGTTCGCCCGTCGCCTGCCCTTGCTGAAAAGCGTTGCCGCGGAGTTCGAAGCTGATCGTCCCGGACACCGACCCATACAACTGGCCTTCTTCGAGTTGGGCAAGCAGCGTGCGATAGCGATGGAGTTGGAGCTGCTCCCATTGCAACGTTCCACTGATGCTTGCCTCACGGTAGCTGATTCCTCCGTGGATTCGCCCGCCGTACAGCTCGGCACCAATGCCAGCGGCGGTAAAGTTCCCCTTGATCCATTCCGTCCACAGGGGACGAGCCCAGAGACTCGTGATTTCCAGAAGCGGGGGCTGGCCCTCTTCGGTTCCGCCAATCCGGACGCCAGTGAGCTCGTAGCCTTTCAGTGGCGCGAGCCCGGCATTTTGTACGCGTAGCGCCAGTGGTCCGCGGTCGACCTTACGCAAGGCATGCTGCACGACCAGGTCGTGCGGAAAAACGAAAATCAGCGCCACGACAAACGCCACGAACGTATAGACGGTGTAGGCCCAAAACAGCCGGCTGCCGAGAAATTCCGGCAACGTCCATTGCGGGAAGGGGATGCTGGGGAAACGCATGAGCGACGCTCCAATTCGCTGGGATTCTCTACGCGGCCGGGGGCCGTTCCGCAGGTTTGTCTTGCGGTTTCTCCGCGGGCTTCAACACCGCCACGATGGCTTGCACATCGAAGCTGTACGGGTCGTTCATGCGCTTCTTGATCGCCACGCGCGAGAAGTGCAGCGGGTGCTCCCCTTTTTCCACGCGGTGGAGCAAATCGACAATCTGGGGAAGGGCCACTTGGGTGAGTTTGATCTCGACCATCTCTTCGATGAATTCAGGGGCCTCTGGCTTTGGCCGAGTTGTGGGGTTCAGGGATACGATTTTGTCGCGGCTGACGGCGCCCGTGACCACGTTTTGCAGATACCCGAGCAAGTTGAAGTTCGGATCTACTTCGGAAATGTCACCGTACGCCTCGAGCTGCCGGAGCAAGTCCAAATAGTAGTCGCGCTGGCGTTGCAACTCGACAAGTTCCTTTTCTCGCAAGGTAATGCGCCGCACCAGTTGCTGTTTGTTTGCTTGCAGTGGGTCCCACACAAAGGAGTACCCGAGGATGAGCACGGTCGACACTGCAGCGACGACCAGCAAAACACGCTCGCGCGGGGCGAGCCGATCGAAATAGCGGGTTACCACGCTCCAATCGAACATCAGCTTCTTCCCGCCGGCCGGCTCGGGACTGGTGCACCAGCCTTGTTCAATGTGAGAATCATACGAAAATCGACGCGGCCATCGGGTCCGCTCTTAATGTCTTTCACCTGCACATCGGCGAAGTACTTTCCGTTGGCAATCGCTTCGCGAATTGCGTTGGGCGTATCGAGGGAGTCCGTGTGCGCGCGCATTTTGATCTCTTCCGTATCCATGACGTACTCGTCCACTTCGAGCTTGAGCGTTTCCGGAATGGCAGTACTGATGGCATGCAAAGCATCGATGGCCGTTGCTCCACTGGGAGGCGCGACACTGCCGAGCAGCTTGAGGCGCTTCTCGGCGGCGGCAATTTCTTCGCGGAGTTGTCGGCTCTCGTCGACCACGCGCTGCACGTCGGGCAGGGTTTGCTGGAATACGTACCGGACCTGCGCGTTCACAGCGTTCAAGCGCGATTCCAAGTAGCGGTAGTCCAAGTACGTTTGCAGGACGAACAGTCCGAGTGCGACCGTGGCTAGGCTTACGGTTCCAAGGAGGCTTCTCCGCAGCTCTTCTTGGGCGCGATGGTAAGCAAACTCCCCGCGCCGAAAATTTACGCCAAATGCCTGTTCGGACTGGATCTCGCGCAAAGCCAACCCAAGAGGCGCGGCAAACAGAGCAATCTGATTGCGGAGTGGCGCAGGCAGCCCTTTCAGCGGCGACTCCTGGATCCGCACGATGTTCCAGCCCAGTTGTTCGTTCAGTTGGCGAGCCAGTTCATCGAAGTAAATCCCTTCACCGACGAGCAAACAGGACAAGGGGCTGCTCTCCGCATCGCCGTTGGCAAGAGCGAGGACTGTCCAACGCAGTTCCGTGACGACCTCGCTCACGACAGCTTCCACGGCGTTGGCGTGGCCATTTCCCTCCGGTGTTGCTGGGTCGAGATCTACTGCCGCCGGGGTAATCGTGCGCAGCCCGAGCAAATGACCATTGCGGTACAGCGCTACGTGCAAGCAGTCGACGTCTCCACCAAGGAACAACACCGGGTCGCCAATCGGGCGGTCGATCAGTTGCAGAACGTTGAGAGAAGCAAGGGGCGCAAAGTCGACGATCTTTGGGTCCAGCCCAGCTGCCTGCAGTGCAGCAAGATGCGCTTGGAGGTCGTCTCGTCTCACGAGCGCCGCCAGTACCTGGCTGCCCTCTTTGTCGCGACTGAGAACCTGGTAGGAAACCACCACCTCGTCGAGGTCGAATGGAACCTGGGTTTCGAGCTCGTACGGAACCGTTTGGTCGAGGCGCTTGCGGTCTTTGAAGGGAAGGCGGAAGGTCCGCAACGTGACCAAGTCCCCAGGCAGCGAGGAGACCACCGTGTGCGGCCGAAGATGGTGTTTCTCCACCAAGGATCGCAGGGTGGTATCCAGAGTGGCATTTGGATCGATCGGCACCCGGTAGAATTCCAGGATCTTGTAATCGCGGAACGACGCCTCGACGAGCGCTGCCCGAATCTCGTGATGTTCGACCTCTAAGGCGAGGATTTGCTGCGGCATGGAATCCTTTATGCTCCAAGTTCTCGTTTACAATTCGTTTGCTTCCCCGCTCTGCGACTCGGGTCGAAATAGCACAGCGCCACCTTGTTTTTGCCAGTACAGCCGCGTGAGTTTCCAGCGGGTCACTGTACCACCCGAAGCGCCCGGCTGCACCTGGCGGGCGTCGCGCCGCACGAGCATCTCTGCAGAGCGGCTGATTCCCCCGGAACCGGTTAGCGGATTGATGTTGACAATGGCGGTTGCCCGAATGGAGTACACGTTGCTCCGAGCCCCGAGCATCATCCGCGCATTGCGATAGAGGGGATCCTGTGCCGTCGATGCTTGACTCGCCAGGGTGAGGACGTTGCTTGCTTGCAACATTTGGCTTTGTCGTTGCTGGATGATTTCTTCCACAACCGCGCTGTCGCCCAGGATAGCAGCGAGTACCTCCCGGGGGGCGGTGTTTGCGTTGACCTGACTCGGAAACGGCCAGCCAAACGCGGTGATGTACGGCCGCAAACGGCGCAGCTCGGGCTGGCTCAAAAATCCCGGAACGGCAGTCACCTCGTCGAGCGAGCCAAAGTACAGCGTGCTCAGCGGTGGTGGAGTCGCCGTCAGCGTTGGTAACGCGCCGGCTCCCGGAGTAGGCGTTCCGGTCGCAGGGCCCTGCCCTGCTGCCGGTCCGAAATACAACTCGAAGAGTTGGTTCCAATAATCGTCGAGCGCGACGATCGCGTCTGGCCGCGCCCCGTGGCCTTCGAAAATTCGGCCCACGGTGAACAGCCATGATTGGTATCTCTGCGGCGATTGTTCGGGGTTTGGGTTGGAGCGTCCAGCCCTCCATTCTGCCTGGGTTTGTGGTCGGGTGAGGTTGAGATTGATCTTGCCGCTCTCATCCAGGATTTCCACGCGCAGCCTCGATCCTGGTGGCAGTGCAAGCCAGCCACCGCCATCGTCGATTTGGCAAGCGGCTCCTTCGCGAGCTTGTTGCGGGCACCACTCCTCCAAAAACGAGTCGGTCAGGGGATCTTGGTCCTGCAACAGCAACGCTTCTCCGAGCGCAATGCCAGAGCGCGCGAGCAAGGACGCCTGCAAACTGTGCACAGAATTTCGCGCCATCCGAGCATCGATTTCCGCAGAGAAAAAGAACTCCGTTACCGTGATGGTGAGCAACGCCACCACCATCAGCGCCATAATGAGAGCCACGCCGCGCTCGCTCCGTAGAAGAGGCTTCATGGCAGACCCCCTCCAAGGGGTCCTGGAGTCGGCGGCGGAACGTAGAGGGGCAAGTCGACGCGCGTGCTGAAATCGACGTAGCCTCCGCTGTTGTCGAACAAAAACAGCTGAATCTCCACGACTGGCGGGAGACCAGGAGGGATCTGGCCAGGTTGAGGTGCCACGGTGGTGTCCCACGCGTTCACCCACGAGCCGCTCTGCGGATCTAAATACCGGAGCCTGAGCCCAGCCACCCGATCGACGAGGTACACGTCGCTCGTCAAGGCACCTTGGGTCGCGCCTTGTTCCGACGCAGACATCTCGGCGGTTGCTTGGCTCAGCGGGTCGAGCAGCACTTCCTCGTGGCGAAGAAGGGCAAATGCGCGGGGCATGTCGGGCATCGGTTCGAGCAAGTACGACACGAACGTGCGGCCGCCACGTCGCCCACCGGCGCTACGATCACGCCGGGTATCGATCACGAATCCGACTTGGTCCGTGGGTACCGGGTCGTTTCCAGGAACACCGATAAACCACACGCCGCCGCGGTTGGCCGCACTCGGATTCAAGGCCCGCTCCAAATCGTCGGCCATGCGCATAACCGCATCCCGGCCTGCCGCAAAGAGCTCCGCTCGTTCCTCAGCTCGGTTCTTGCCGTCGAGCGTTCGCCAAAGGACGCCGTACACGGTGGTGGCCATGATGGCGAAGATGGTGATGGCAAGCAGCAGTTCGAGCAGGGTGAAGCCTGCGGAGCACCGATTAGAGGGCTGCATCGCGTACAAAAAAAGTAACCTCGCATGCTTGCATGTTGCGCTGGTCCCAAAACACGCGCACCACCACTTGTCGCATGGTGTCGAGCCCAGTGGGAAACACTTCCTGGTCGTAAAAGAAGCCCGGGTAGCCGTCGATCGGGCCGGCTTCGCTGCGAACACTGTCGATCCCTTGCTGCATTGCCATGTACTGCACCAAGCTTGCGCGTTCGCGCGCAAGCAGTACGGCACGGGCGAGGTTTTGATCGTAGATGATCGTGGAGATATTGCGGGCGTGCCAGCCCAACAGAGTCACGAACGCGATCGCGATCACCGCCAGAGCGATGAGCACTTCGAGCAGTGTGAACCCGTCTTTCTTCCAGAGGCTGCCCCGCTGTTTACTGGCCATAATTGGGTTCCCAATAGCCGCTACGCCCTCGCAGCCGCTGCGAGCGGGGGTCGAACCACAGCGTGTATGCCTCGCGGGCGGTGGCTAGATGGATGATGACCGGATCCACCGATCCGTCAGGGTAAAACAAGGTAAAGATTCCTCCCTGAGCAATCTTGATGCCCTCGAGCGGCAAGGAGACGTCGGAGACGAACACCGCGTCTCCCAAGCTCACCCCCCGCGCGAGGGAACCAACCTCGGAAGCGAATTGCAGCAAGTCCATGGAGCCAGGTTCGTCCAACGCTACCCAGTATCGTTGCTGATCGAGATCGAAGTGTAATCGATAGGCAACGCCGCTCAAAACCGCTTGATTTCGGAGGAACCGAAACGTGAGTTCCAAGCGGTGCGCATGGGCAAGCAACTCTGCCCGGCTTCGGTCGCGAAATCGCGGCACGACCACCACCAGCACGACCGAAAGCAGCAACAACACCAGGGAAATTTCCAGCAACGTGAAGCCACCGTTTTTTCGGAGGCGGCAACCAACACGTCCCGTAGCCTCTTGCTGCAGGCGGCGCGGCTTTACTTCTCCCGCCGTTCCGCAGAGCTTACGTAGCGTGGAGATCCCTGTGGGGGCCATGCATCGGTGGACCAACCGGTAAAAGCGCACAACCCCTCAAGTTTGCCAAGCCGTGTGCTCTACCCGCCGGGCCCGTGGAGAACTTGCATCCGTCTTCGGGCATTCCATCGACGCTTTGCCGAGGCCGCTAGCCCCGATTGTCGATGTCCGCGTTCTTGCCCTCACCGCCTTCTTGACCATCCGCGCCGTAGGACTTGATGACCACCGAGGTGCCATCAGAAAAATACACGTATGGATTCCCCCACGGATCCACGGGTATATGGTCGAGGTATCCGTCGGGGTTCCAGTTCCTGGCGTTGGCAGGCCGTTGCACGAGGGCCTGGAGACCGTCCTGCGTGCTCGGGTAGAAACCATTGTCTAGTTTGAAAAGGTTCAGTGCTTGTTCGATCGCTTTGATGTCCGCAGCCGCTTTGGTGCGTCGCGCTTCGTCGGTTCGGCCGATGATCTTTGGCGCCACCAGCGTCACCAGCAATCCCAGGATAAACACGACCACCATGATCTCGATGAGAGTGAACCCTGCTGAGCTTCTCATCGTGCGCATGATCTGGACCTCCTTCGTTGACCAACTGCGGCGGAACCAATTTGGTCGCCAGTTCGCAAACGTAACAGCCTTGCACATGGCTTCCAATGACGTTCAACGCACCAATTGGTTCATTTCGAAAATTGGCAGTAGAATTGCCAGCACGATGAAGAGCACCACGGCGCCGCCAAAGAGAATCATCAATGGTTCGAGTACGCTCGTAATTGCTGCTACTGCGGTGGACACTTCGTTGTCGTACGCGTCGGCAGCTTTCGTCAGCATCGTTTCCAGTTGTCCGCTGCGCTCCCCGATTGCAATCATGTGCACCAACATGGGCGGGAACAGGCCGCTCCGTTTCAGCGGCGGCGCGATGCTCTGCCCCTCGCGGATGCAGTTGCGCGCCTCCTCGATTGCCTGGCTCAACAGCGTATTGTTGACCACGTGTTTCACGATTTCCAAGGCGACGAGTAAGTTGATGCCGCTCGTCAACAACGTTGCCAGCGTCCGGCAGAAGCGGGCAAGCGCCACCTTGCGAATCAAGTTGCCGAAGTAAGGAATTTTCAGGACTGCGCGGTCGAATCGTAACTGCCCTGCCGGTGTGCGTCGGCTCATTTGGATCGAAACTACGGCCCCAATCAACGCACCCACGACCAGCCACCAGTAATCTTGGGCGAATCCGCTCACGGCCAGCAGTATGCGCGTCATCAGCGGCAACGTTGCCTGATTTTCAGCGAAAATCTTCGTGATCTTGGGCACCACGTAAGACAGCAAGAACAAAAGGATTGCAGTGCCTGTGACGGCCATGAGCGTCGGGTAGGTGAGCGCCGAGCGTACCTTGTTGCGTAACTGGGCGTAGCTTTCCGTGTAGTCCGCCAACCGCAACAAGACGACATCGAGAGCGCCGCTTGCCTCTCCGGCGCGCACCATGTTGACGTACAAATCGCTGAACACCCGCGGGTGGGCTTTCAACGCGTCCGCCAAGGACGCGCCTTCGGTGACTTGCTCCCGCACCTGAGAGAGCACTCGTTTCGTGCGAGCGTTTTCGGTTTGCTCCACCAGGGCAGACAGGGCCTCGACGACCGGGATGCGCGCGGCCACGAGTGTGGCGAGCTGTCGAGTCAATAACGCGAGTTCCTCGGGCCTGATTCGCTCGAAGTACCGGCTCAGTTGCCAGCCCGCACTAGCTTCGGTTGTTGGCGACCGGCGTTCTTGCTCGACCAGCTCTGTGGGGAATACACCTTCACGCCGCAGCTTCTGGCGCGCACCCTTCGGACTGTCAGCATCGACGATGCCGCCAACCGCGCGCCCGGCAGCGTTGAACCCTCGATATGCGTATACTGGCATGGGAATTCCTGGTCAGCTCCGAGCGAGAGGGACAGTGCTGCGAACCCGTCGGACCCGCATTACACGATGTCGTCCTGCGTCACGCGCAAAACTTCTTCGATGGTGGTAATTCCGGCCAGGACCTTCTCTGCGCCGTCTTCGCGCAACGTGTTCATCCCGTGAGCCGTGGCGGTACGCCGAATCGTGGCCGCATCGGCATTTTTCATCACCAGACTGCGGATCTCGTCATCGACGACCAACAGTTCGTGGATGCCCGTTCGCCCTCGGTAACCTTTGCCTTTGCAGTTCGCGCACCCTGGTCCTTGCTTGTATATCTCTCGGCCACCGAGTTGCTGCGGGGTGATCCCCACTTCTTCGATTTCCTCTCTAGTGGGGCGGTAGGCGACACGGCACTGAGTACAAACGCGGCGCACGAGTCGCTGGGCCATGACTGCTATGACCGAACTGGAAACGAGAAATGGCTCGATGCCCATATCGAGCAAGCGGGTCATGGCCCCAAAGGAATCGTTGGTGTGCAAAGTCGAAAACACCAGGTGCCCCGTCAACGCGGCCTGAATCGCGATTTCCGCGGTCTCCGTGTCGCGAATCTCGCCAACCATGATGACATCCGGATCCTGACGCAAAATCGAGCGCAAGCCATTGGCGAAGGTCAGGTCGATTTGCGGGTTCACCTGGATTTGGCCAACTCCGTGAAGCTGGTATTCGATGGGATCCTCGATCGTGATGATGTTCTTGTCGGTCGTGTTGATTTTGGACAAGCACGCGTAAAGGGTCGTGGTTTTCCCGCTGCCAGTGGGTCCCGTCACCAAGATAATGCCGTGGCTTTGGCGAATGAGTCGGTTGACCGTTTCGAGCTTGTTCCCGGTCAACCCTAGGTCCTCGAGCTGCAATAGGGTGCTGGCGCGGTCGAGCAATCGCATCACCACGCGTTCACCGTGCGCGGTGGGCACGATGGACACGCGAATGTCGATGTCTTTTCCTGCGAGGCGGATGCGAATGCGGCCATCTTGGGGAAGGCGCTTCTCCGCAATATTCAGCCCTGCCATCACCTTCACGCGGGAAGTGATGATAGGTTGAAAGCGCTTCGGAGGGGAGAGAATGTCGTACAGAACACCGTCGATGCGGAAGCGGACCAGGAGATCGCGCTCGTACGGCTCGATATGGATATCGCTGGCACGGTCTTTTGCCGCCTGGAAAATGAGCTGATTGACAAGCCGGATGATCGGGGCCTCGTCATTCGCGTCGAGCAAGTCCTGGGGCTCTTCCAGATCGGCGAGTTCCAAGTCGAGCCGCTCGGTATCCAGGTCGTCCATCAATTCCGACGCGGAGCCAGCCGCGATCTGGTCATAGGCGTGGTTGATGGCGTCGAGGACCACTGGGGCTGGGGCGACGAATGCTTTGACCGGGTGGCGGAGCAACACGCGCAAATCGTCGAGGGCCGCTACGTGGGTCGGGTCGGCCATGGCAACAACGACGGCGCGGCCTTCGCGGGCTACAGGCAGAAGCATGTAGCGCTTGGCAAAGTTGATCGGCACTTGCTGGACGAGGTCGAGAACGTCTTCCTGCGGAAGTTGTTCGCGGAACGGGATTCCGTAGTGTTGCGCTAGGGCGCGCGCCCACGTAGTGCTGTCGATCGCGCCCATCTCCTGCAAGACATCTCCGAGTCCCTTGCCGTCGCGTTGACGCTCCCGAGCCTTTTCGAGGACCTCCTCGGAAAGGTTTCCGTATTGAAGCAGCAACGCTTCGAGCGATCTCGCTGCAACTGCCATCGAACTTTACCCGAGCTGCCAGCTCCGCTCGCTCAGCACAGCACCTTCGACTGGTTCACGCCAGTGCAGAAACGTTGGAGGATTGTTGCTGACCCGCATGCCCTCAGGATACGCTGCAAACGCTTCCGTAGGTGTTTCGAATACTTCCAAGCAAATGTACTTAGCACGATACGCGTCGCTCTCGAACCGGTAAACGGCTCCCTTTTGAAACTTTCGGGCAAGCGGGGCACTGCTCGGCACGGCAAGCGCTACAAGGCCGTTGTTTCCTTCGAGACTGGGAAGCGGACTTCCAGAATCGTCTAGAAGGGCGAGCAAGACGTAGCGGTTCGACGTGGACCCTCCACCGTCTCTGGCTCCTGAGGTTCCCTTGCTCAACGGTTCCTCTTCTAGCTTTGGCTTTTGCCCATTCGCATCGGGTGGAGCAGGCGAATCAGCCCCGGGCTTGTAGACCTCTATGCGTGATCGCCCTTTCCGCTCGCCCGCGTCACGGTCTTCTGGGGGAGGTTCGATCGAGGGCCGCACCTCCCAGGACGGAGCATACAACTGTTCCCAACGGGGCGGACGCTGCCCCATTTCTTCGTACGGCTTGCGCAGCACTCGATCCCGCTCGGACACGGCCACGTTTCGTTGGTCACGTTCGTTGCGGATAATGTGGGGCGTCAAGAAAATCAGCAGGTTCGTCTTGCGGTTCCGGGTGGAATCGAACCGGAAGGCGTTGCCAATGACTGGAATGTCCCCCAAAAACGGCACCTTGCTTACGTTCTTGCCCCGCGCCTCGAACATAATGCCACCGATGACGACGGTTTGCCCGTCCCGCGTCACTACACTGGTTGTTGCAGATCGGATCGTGGTTGTGGGCCCCAATTGCGGGTCGTTCGAGATCACGTCGGACACTTCCTGGAAAATGTCCAAACGCACCTGCCCCCCTTCGGAAATCTGCGGGGTCAATCGAAGTGTAATACCGACGTCGCGCCGCTCGATGGTGGCGAAGGTGTTGCTCAAGTTCACGTCGCTGGTTGCCCGGCTGGCAATGAACGGCACGTTTTGCCCGGATACGATCTCGGCCGGCTGATTGTCCGTGGTCAGCACCGTGGGCGCGGAAAGAATGTTTGCGTCCGAGCGACTTTCCAAGGCGCGCAACAATGCCTGCTGGGCCGGAATGGTGACGCCGTTGACCGTTACGGTTTGGGAACTGGCAGCGGCCAGGACCAACCCAGACAAATTCGTCGGATTGAGTAGTTGGTTGATGTCGCCGCGCAAATTCGTCCGGCCAAACCCCACTCCATTGGGTATTTCCGTGGCTCCCTGCAATTCGATCCCAAGCTCTCGGGTCAGATCTAGCGAGACCTCGGCGATAATCGCCTCCACGTAGACCTGCCGCCGTCGGACGTCGAGTTTTTCGATGACTTCCCGCAGCGTCTCGAAGTCTTGCGGTGAAGCATTGATGATCAACGCATTGGTGGCCGGGTCTGCACTGATGCGCACCTGACCTTCGAACTCGCTTTGCTGTCCGGGTTGCCCGCCAGCGGTACCGGCAGCGGTGCCGGCCAGGCCCGGGCGCCGTCCTGCCAAGGACCCAGCTGCACCAAAGCCGGTTTGTCCCAGACCGAGTCCGATCCCAGGCGCAACGCCCCCAAATCCGAAGCCGCCGAGCCCCGGAGCAAAGCCGCCAAAGCCCGTAGTGCCGAATCCACCAAGGCCGAATCCACCGCCGAAACGGCTCCCTCCGATTCCCCCGACGCCACCGCGGAGCCCGCCAAACCCTCCGAAACCGCCGCGCAGCCCACCAATTCCACCGAAACCAAACGGGCTAAAGCCACCAAAGCCAGCTCCGGCCCCGACGAGCGACGACAAAACCGGAATGAGTTCGAACGCGTTGGCGTACTTTAGGTAGTACACATGGATTCGCCCCGTTCCTAAAGGCAAAGGCACGTCCAAACGGGCAATCAAATCCTTGATTCGGCGCGCCTCAGCGGGTCCGGCAACGAGGATCAAAGAGTTGGTGCGTTCATCGGGAATGATCTTGAAGGCGCGCTCCGGAGTGACGCCACCACTAATGGCTTGACCCGTGGCTGCGCCTGTCCCACCGGGCCGGGGAGCTGTTCCTCGGCGCAACCGTGCGTCGGGGGCCGCTCCCGGCTGAGTGGCGGGAGCGCCCGCAGTTTGCGCACTGGGTTCTTCGAGAAGTTGCTGCAGGAGAGCCGCAATATCGCCGGCAAATGCATAATTCAGGCGTACTACCTCGATTTCCTGCTGTTGCCCTTCGACATCCAGTTGGGAGAGAATTTTCGCCAGGCGGTCCGTTTGCGCCGCGGTGTCGATGATGATCAACGTGTTCGTCGGCGTGTAAGCAGTCAGCAGCCCGTCCGGCGAAGCGAGCGGTTGCAGAATGGCAACCATGTTGTTTGCGTCCACGTACTTGAGCCGTATGAGCCGGGTGATGTACTCGTCGCGCGGTTGCGGCCGTGCCTCCGGCAGTACCGTGTCGATCGTGGACGTCTTGGCGTCTTTCGTGGGAAGGATCTTGATAATCGATCCCGAGGGTACGGTCGTAAACCCCTTCACTTGAAGGACCGACTGGAACACCAGGTAGGCTTCGTCGACGGAAATCTTTCCTGGGGAAATGATGGTGACTTTGCCCCGTACTTTTTCGTCGACGATGAAATTTTTGCCGGTAATGTCACTGATGAATTTCACCAGGACGGCGATGTCGACGTCCTGAAAATTCATCGTGATCTTTGCCGGTTCCGTGTCGTCCCCCTCTGGCTCCGCGGGTACGTTTTGCGCAAACGCGGTGACCACCGCCAGCAGTAACGTTGCAGTAAAGCCGCTTGCTGCGGAACGCATCATTCCCCTACGCCACATACCACCCTCTTCTCCCGGCCTTTCAACGGATCCGATACACCGTCTCGAACGGCTGCTTGTTCCGGATGCCTGCTACTTTGATCTCGGTTGTGTTGCGAAGCTCTTGGAACAGAGCCAATGCCTTTGCCGGATCGCTTAGGTCTTGACCATTGATACTCTGGATGACGTCGCCGTTACGCAGCCCGAGCTGCTCGAAAATGCTCCCTTGCCGGATGGCAAACAACCGGAACCCCGTCGACTGCCCGTTTTCAAAATGGGGAACCGCACGCATCTGGGTAAGAAGCTGGTTCATGTTGTCGAGTTGCCGATCGACCTCGGCACGATCGATGTGGTACTCGTTCTCGCCCACTCGCTGGATGTGGGGATTGGGCGCAACTGTCGGGGCTGTTGGATCCGGAACCGTCGTTGGGAAGGACGCGTTCACGATGACCCGCTGTCCCCCAGGCGAAATCCCACCAGGAGCGCCTCCACCCGGCTGCGCAATTTCCAAGATTTCGTCGAAGCCCCCTCGATCGAGTACCACGTGATCCCAATTGATTTGTTTTACGGTGGCCGGACCAGGCACCTGGTCGCCAATCCGGTAAACCTCTTGTTTGTGACTGGCGAGATCCTCGATGACACAGTACGAGGGGCCGCGGGTATGAATGGACACGCCCCAAAGCTTCAAGTTGAGCTTGGTGGGCGGCGGAGGCACGTCTACCTTGACCTCCTCCACGGGCTTTGCCGGGTTGAAAATGTCCCGCGTACTAATGGCGGCATAGGCCGCGAGCGGGCGCTTGGGCGGCTTGGCAATCGGTGGAGGGGGCGGTTTGAGGCGAACCTCCGGCGGCAAAGCCAAACGGGCAGCAATTGCAGCGCTCACCGCAGAAGCCCCCAGATAGGCCACGACCGTCAGCAAAGCAAAGTTGACCCACACGAGGTAACGTGGCGAGAGCTTCATCGTGCCAACCAGAGGTGCTGTGGTCTATAGACGAAGCTTGTTTGCGGATTCAAGCAAAGTTGCTGCCGTTGACTGCTCGTACCCATGCGAGTACGTTGCCAAGACGTCAGCGTTGTTTAGATCTTCAACGTGGACGAGGCGCGGCAGAAAACAAGCCGACTGCAGCGGAGCTCGGCTGCAGTCATGGACTCAAAGGCAGAAACCCTTTTAGGAGGTGTAGAGCAAATGAGCGAAATGCATCGGCAAGAGCAGGCGCAGACCGAACCGGTCGCGCCGGTTACACTTACCCCTGTCGCGGTGGAGCAAACAAAACTCGCGCTGCAACGTCGAGGACTCGATGGGGGCGTTTTGCGGGTCGGGGTGACCGGCGGCGGCTGCTCTGGTTTTCAGTACTCCTTGTCCGTCGAGCCGCAAAGTAAGCCTGGTGACGTGGTGGTAGAGCAGGATGGAGTCCGCATTGCCGTGGATGCCGAAGCCCTACCCTACCTCAAAGGCACCCTGATCGATTACGTTCAAGGCTTGCACAGCGCTGGCTTCAAGTTCGTGAACCCGAACGCTGCACGCACGTGCGGCTGTGGATCCTCGTTTTCCGTCGAGGCGACCCAGGAGAACCACTGAGCAAGAAGGAACTGCGGACTTCAGGAAGCAAATGAAGTATTTCCCGCTTCTCCTCGATTTGCGCGGGCGCTCGTGCGTGGTCATCGGTGGAGGCAGCGCCGCACTGCAAAAATGCCGGATTCTTCTGGACGCTGGTGCGAGGATCACGTTAGTCAGCCCGCGAATTTTGCCGGAGTTGGCAGACTTGTTGCGTTCCGGTGCAGGCACCCACGTGCCCCGCGTGTACCAGCGGGGCGACTTGTCCGGTCATGTCCTCGCGGTGGTCGCAACCAACGACCAAGCTGTTCAAGAGGCCGCAGCGCACGAGGCTGAACAACTGGGCATTCTGATCAACGTCGTGGACAACCCGAAGCGATGTTCCTTCATCATGCCTGCCATTTTGAGTCGCGGCGATCTCACCATTGCCGTGAGCACTGCGGGGCGTTCGCCCGGATTTTCCGGGGCGCTCCGTGACCGGCTCGCTGAGTTGCTCGGGCCGGAGTACGCTCGCGCCGTCGAGGTAGCGGCGCGGCTTCGAGAGCGGTGGCAGCGCCAGTCGATCCCTCTGACGGAGCGTCGCCGGCGAGCCCGATGCTTGCTTGACGAAGAGTTTTTGGCGGCCCTGCGACGCGACGACTGGTCACTGGTTCAGCGCCACCTAGAGCAAGTCGAAGGAGAACCAATTTCTTTGGCAGAGCTGGGGGTGGAGTCTTCGTGACGGCACTGACACTGCTATTCGCAGTTGCCGCGTACTTGGTCGCAACTGGAGCGTTCCTGGCGCACGTGATTTTCGGCAAGTCTGCGTTGCGCCGCTGGGCCCATGCTGGACTGGCTACCGGTGCTGCCTTGCATTTGATCGCACTCGGCAGCCGCGTTGCCGTATTCGGGTACCAAGCCCTGGCACCGCTTCCGGAACAGCTCTCGCTCATCGCGCTGCTAGCAGTGTCGGTGTACCTTGGCGTGGCCTTACGCGCTCCACTCACGGCGGCGGGCGCCGTGCTAGCTCCACTTGCGTTTCTGGCGAGCTTATCTGCCTACTACTTCGAGCAAGGCCCTATGCCTGGACCCACAGGGTCTGGAGGATTTTGGCTTGCCATTCATGTGGGGCACACGTTGCTTGGTTATGCCGTGTTTGCGTTGTCGTTTTGCTTGAGCTTGGCCTACCTCTTTCAGGAGCACCAACTCAAAAGCAAAGCGCGAACGGGCGTGTTCCGCCGGCTCCCTCCTCTCGAAACCTTGGATCAATGGAATCATCGCTTTGTTGCCTGGGGCTTCGTGTTCTTCACCATCGGGATCCTCAGTGGTTCGTGGCTTGCCCAGCGAGCTTGGGGGGCGCTTTGGTCGTGGGACCCGGTACAAACCTGGTCTGGCATAGCGTGGTTGCTTTATGCTGGGTTGCTTCATGCGCGCTCCGTGGGGTGGCGAGGAAAGCGGGCTGCGCAGCTCATCGTGCTTTCGTTTTTGTTGCTGCTTGCATCCTTTATCGGAGTCAACACGCTGCTTCCGGGGAGGCACGGGATCCAAACATCATGGAGTCACAGCTCCTGATCGTCGGCGTCAACCACCACTGGTCGCCAGTGGAAGTTCGGGAGCGCTTGGCAATTGCTCCAGAACAGGTGGCGGAATTCTTGCGCCGCTTGGTTGCGCACCCAGCCGTGCAGGAGGCAGTTCTCATCTCTACGTGCAATCGGGTGGAAGTGGTTGTGGTCAGCCCTACGCCCGATGAAGCCGTCCGCGTGACCACGGAAGAGCTTGCGGCGACTCGAGGCTTCTCCGACCTCGAGCTTCACGACGCGCTGTTGCAGTACCGAAGTCGAGAAGCAGTGCGGCACCTGTTTCGCGTGGCCTCGAGCTTGGATTCCCTGGTCGTGGGCGAACCGCAGATTTTGGGGCAAATCAAAGACTTCTACCGGCGGGCAGCGGCTGCCGGCACCGTCGGTGTCGTGCTGCACCGCTGCTTCCACAAGGCCTTTACGGTCGCCAAACGTGTGCGTACTGAAACCGGCATCGCCAGCCGGGCCGTTTCGGTGTCGTCGGCCGCTGTGGAGTTGGCCTCGAAGGTCTTCGAGCGGCTCGACGACAAGACCGCTCTCCTCATCGGTGCGGGAACGATGGGCGAGCTTGCTGCGCGGCACTTGGTTGCGCACGGCGTGCGCAGCGTGCTGTTCGTCAACCGGAATTTCGAGCGGGCCGCGCTGTTGGCCCAGCAACTGGGCGGGACCGCGATGCCTTTCGAGGAGCTCCCTCGTGCCCTGGTGTGGGCGGACGTCGTCATTGGCTCCACCGCGGCAGACGAGTTTGTCTTGACACCGGAAATGGTTCGACAGGCCTTGCGCCAGCGGAACTTTCGGCCGCTGTTTCTGATCGACGTGAGCGTGCCACGCAACTTCGACCCACGCATCAACCAACTCGACCAAGTGTATTTGTTCGACGTGGACGACCTCGTAGCGGTAGCCGCGCAAAATCGCGAACAGCGGCTTGAACAAGCGGAACGGGCAGAACTCATTGTTGAGGCGGAGGTCGATGCGTTCCTGCGCTGGCTGCGCACTCTCGATGCGGTACCGACGATCGTCGCGCTCCGAGATCGACTGGAGAGGATTCGCAGCGAAGAAGTGGAAAAATTTTTTGCCCACCACCCGCAGCTCGACGACCGCATGCGGGAGGACATCGCCGCATTTTCCCGAACGCTTCTGGCGAAGGTGCTTCACGCACCACTGACGCAGCTGAAACGGGAAGGGGCTAAGCACGAAAAACTGTATTTGGCTGCGGCGCGGCGTCTGTTTCGGCTCGATCACGACGAGGAGGAGGACTGACACCGTGCACCTTCGCCTTGGTACGCGCGGGAGCCAGCTTGCCCTCGCCCAGAGTAACTGGGTGGCCGATCGGATCCGCGAGGTGCATCCAGATTGGAGCGTAGATTTGATCCCGATTCGCACAACCGGAGATCGGGTGCTTGATCGGCCGCTGACAACCTTGGGTGGAAAAGGATTGTTCGTGAAAGAGATCGAAGAGGCTCTTCTGCGTGGGGAGATCGACTGCGCAGTGCATTCGGGCAAAGACCTGCCGGCTACGCTTGCTCCTGGCCTTGTGATTGCCGCGGTACCCCCGCGGGAGGATCCGATCGATGTGTTGGTCACTCGCGAGGGCGTTTCCCTCGAGCGGTTTCCGCGTTGCGGTACCATTGGCACCAGTAGCCCACGTCGAGCAGCCCTCCTGCGCTGGTTGCGGCCGGACATTGTCGTGACGCCTCTGCGAGGCAACGTGGACACGCGGTTACGCAAACTGCGTGAAGGTGAAGTAGACGGCGTTGTCTTGGCCGCGGCGGGTCTTCGGCGCCTCGGCATCCAGGATGTGCCTGCGCAGCTCTTGGACCCGCTACTGTTTTTGCCTGCGGTGGCTCAAGGAGCCCTTTGCGTGGAGACCCGTAGCGATTCTTGGAGGGGCCGGCTTGAATTTCTGCATGACGTGGTGGCTGGCTTCTGCGTAACGGCAGAACGGGCGTTCCTCGCGGCCGTGGAAGGTTCTTGCCACACAGCCTTGGCTGCGCGAGCTGAGGTATGGAATGGAGAGCTCGTGCTCGACGGGTTGATCGCGGACCCGAACGGACAGCGGCTCGTCCGCGGCCGGTCCCGAGGCGCCGTACAGCAGGCGGAAGCCATCGGAGCACGTCTGGCGGAGCAACTCTTGGCAGCCGGTGGGCGCGAGATTCTCTCTTCGAAGGTGCCGGACAACCCACAGTGAGGAACACGATGGCGGGAAAACTTGTGCTGGTGGGTGCCGGACCCGGGGATGCGCGGCTCGTAACTTGCGGCGCACTTCGTTGGATCGAGCGCGCGGACGTGATCGTTTACGATTTTCTCGTCAACCCTGGTTTGCTTGGCCATGCGAAACCAGGCGCCGAACTGATCCTCGCCGGGAAGCATGGCGGTGGACCACGTGTAGAACAGGGAGAAATCATTCGAATTCTTTTGGCGCACGCTCGAGCGGGAAAACTCGTGGTACGACTGAAAGGCGGCGATCCGTTCGTATTTGGTCGCGGCGGGGAAGAACTCGAAGCGGCGAAAGATGCCGGCATCGATGTGGAAGTGGTGCCCGGAGTGACCTCAGCCATCGCGGTGCCAGCGTACGCTGGCATTCCGGTGACCCACCGCGACTACGCGTCCTCGTTCGCGGTGGCCACTGGCTACGAGTATCCCGAAAAACCCGAAGTGGCGGTACCTTGGGAGCAGTTCGGCCACCGGCAGCAAACAGTTGTCCTACTCATGACCCAACGCCAGCTCCGCGCCAACGTGGAACGCTTGCGGGCCGCTGGCCGCTCTCCAGACACGCCAGTGGCGGTCATTCAGTGGGGAACACGTGCGTGGCAACGGACGATCGTGGGCACACTTGGGGATATCGCCGATCGCGTGGAAGCGGCAAAACTCGAACCCCCGGTTGTCGCTGTTGTCGGAGACGTGGTTCGGTTGCGGGAAAAGCTCGCATGGTTCGAGTCGAAGCCCCTCTTCGGCAGAACGATTGTCGTGACTCGTCCGAAGGCTGAAGCGGTGCTCTTTGCGGAACGGCTGCAGGACCTGGGTGCCGAAGTCATCGTGTTTCCAACGATTGAAATCGCGCCGCCCCAGTCCTTCGAAGCGTTGGATGCCGCGCTCGCGCGGCCTCGGGAGTTCGATTGGCTTTTGTTCACCAGTGCCAACGGTGTGGACGCCTTCATGCAGCGACTACGAGAGCTCAAGGGAGACATCCGCGACTGGCACCGCGCACGGATCGGCGCCATTGGCCCGCGTACAGCCGCCGCAGTGGACAAGTTTGCGCTCCGCGTCGCGGTGGTAGCGCCGGAGTACCGCGCCGAGGGATTGGTAGAAGCGTTAGCTCGCATCGGAGTGGCGGGACAGCGAATCTTACTCCCGCGCGCAGCTGGAGCGAGAGAGGTCTTGCCGCGTGCCCTGGGCAGTTTAGGAGCGCACGTCTTGGAAGTTGAGGCGTACCGCAGCGTATTGCCCGAGGCGCCACAAGCGCCCTTTGTGGCTGACGAACTGCGAAGGGGAAGAATCGATTTGCTCACCTTCACCAGCTCGAGTACGGTACATCACTTTGTCCAGCTCATGCGCGACCAACAGGAAGTTCCCGTCGAAGGCAAGCTGGCAGCGTGCATCGGCCCAGTGACGGCGAACACTGCGCGCAGCTACGGGATGCGCGTAGTGGTGGAGCCCAAAGAATACACGGTGGATGCATTGCTTGAGGGAATCGTGGAACTCTTTCGTGGTCAAGGAGGAAATTTGTAATGCCATTCCCCGAGGTCCGTATGCGTCGCTTGCGGCGCACAGAAGGATTGCGCCGCTTGGTGCGGGAAACCACTTTGCAGGTCGACGACCTGGTCATGCCGCTGTTCATCGTCCCCGGGTCGGGAGTCGCCAATCCAGTAAAAAGCATGCCTGGCATTGCCCAGCTCTCGGTCGACAAGGCCGTGCAGGAGTGCCAGCGGATTGCGGACCTTGGCATTCCAGCCGTGCTGCTTTTTGGGGTGCCAGAGTTCAAAGATGCAACGGGATCTAGCGCGTGGAAGGAAGACGGGGTGGTGCAGCAGGCTGTTCGTGCCATCAAACGAGCAGTCCCTGACCTCGTCGTCATCACCGACGTATGCTTGTGCGAATACACGGACCACGGCCACTGCGGCGTCGTTGTTGGGACAGAGGTCGACAATGACGCGACGCTCGACCTTCTGGCTAAGGAAGCCGTTTCTCATGCCCAAGCTGGAGCGGACATGGTCGCACCTTCCGACATGATGGACGGACGGGTCGCTGCCATCCGAGAGGCGTTGGACGCCGACGGCTACGAGCACATCCCGATTCTTTCGTACGCAGCAAAATTTGCTTCGGCGTTTTACGGGCCATTCCGCGAAGCCGCGCAGTCCGCACCAAAGTTCGGCGATCGGCGTGGGTACCAAATGGATCCGGCAAACGCGAACGAGGCGTTGCACGAGGTAGAACTCGATCTCGAAGAGGGGGCGGATATCGTGATGGTGAAACCCGCACTCCCGTACCTAGACGTGGTTTGGCGCGTGAAAGAATCGTTCGGGTGCCCAGTGGCCGCTTATCAAGTCAGTGGCGAGTACGCCATGATTCAGGCGGCCATCCAAAATGGCTGGCTCGATGAGCGCCGCGCAATTCTGGAGAGTCTTACGGCCATTCGGCGCGCTGGGGCGGACTTCATCATCACCTACTTTGCGACGCGGGTCGCCTCTTGGTTGTGACGGGTCGCATGGGTGGACTGCAGACCTCTCCAACCGCAGGAGCCCCCGAGAATCAAAAGCTTTGGTTGGCAGGGGTGGGAAACTCTGCTACTTTGCGTGACACATTTCTCTTAGGAGGAGGTGCAACTGAGTGAGTCGAGAAGATCTGATTCAAATCGAAGGAACGGTCAAAGAAGTTCTTGCTGGTGGCCAGTTTTTGGTCGAGTCGGACCAAGGTCAACAGTTCCGTGCAAAAATTGGCGGGCGGATGCGCCGCTTTCACATCCGCGTAATCCCAGGCGATCGCGTTACGGTCGCTGTTTCTCCCTACGATCCTTCACACGGATTGATCATGTACCGAAGCAGCTAATCGCTTCGGCTAACAACGGGCAACGTTCGGGCTGCGTTCGCAGCCCACTCCTCGTCAACCTCGGGGCCGCTTCCCTTTTTTTACGGGCGGCTGCTGGCTTCCGACCTGAGGGGCAGCCCTGACACCAGGTCGGCTTTATCTACTTTGAGAGCCTTTCCGGGCTGATCTGTTCCCACGCCTCGACGATTACAAGCGCAGACAGCGCGGCGTCCATTGCCAGAACGGTTTCTAGCTGCGGCGCCTGTCTCCCCTTTTTGTCCTCGAGAGTCGACACCGCTCCCTACGCGCGTGTGCTGCAGCGCTTGCTTCCGAGTGGACCTAAGCCTCGGGTGGTTGCGGCTTTGCCGGCTGGGTGGGGCCGCTCGGGTACAAAGTTCCGAATGTGGGGCTGGAGGAATGTTTTCGGTAGACCGGCGGTAGAGGCGACTCAAAGAGTGCTCGCCGACGCGGGGCTGCGGTCGGGACATCGGCTCGTCTAGCGGGCCCGCTGGCGCCAGAAGACAGCCCGGTTTCTGCACGAACAAAAAGAGAACTTCTTCGCCTTACGAATCGGCGACCTCCTTGGGGGAGGAGCATTTTTTCGGCTGCGTCTGGCGCCGTTCCTGGTACCATGAAAGCCATGCCCGGCCGAGAATCCGCACTCCGAGCCTACCGGAGAGAACTTGAGATCCTGACGGCCCGACGCCAACCCGCAGCGCTGCTGGCGGGTGCTGCCTTGTCCGCGTTCTTCTTTTTGATGGAATTGCGGTTTTACCCTGACAGGCTGCCGACGCTGCTACTGTGGCTGCTGCTTTGCGCCCTTCCACCGGTGGTGCTTCGCGTCTGGCGGGGAAAATTGCTGCGGCGACGAGTTTTGTCGTGGGCAACGGCTGGGGTCGTAAGCGCGGTGCTTTTGCTCCTTATCGGATACGCGCAGAGGGTGCATGCAGATGCCTCGCTTGTGGTGATCCAACTGGCTAGCGCGTTCCTCATCGCGAGCGTGATGTTCCCTTGGCCGCCGAGCCTGCACTTGCTCATGGTTGGTCCGCCGCTTGCCGCTTCTGCGGCGTTTCTCTGGTTTCATCCGTTGCCAACGTTTGCTCCGTTACCGTACGTTTGGGGGCTGTTGGCTGTCGCAGCCGTCGCATCCTTGCTGGTTGCCTGGCATCTCGATCTACAGCGTTGGGCGATTTTCCGCGAGTCGCGAGCGCGCGACGAGGCGATGTTGGTAGCCCGCTCGCTCCTCCATGTAGCCGGGGAGCTGAGTGCCGCTGGCGATCCCCAAACCGTGCTCGATCGGATTGTCCAGCGCACCCGTTCTCTTTTGCAAACCGACTGGTGTGTCATTTTGCTGCGTTCGGGCGAGCCAGCTGTGTTCGAGATCGCGGCAGGCAGTGCAAATCGTTCGGATCTCTTGCAGGAGGGGAAAGGAATCGAGTTTCGGTTCGACGACTACCCGACACTGCACGTCTTGAAGAATCCTGGGACCGTTTTGGAGGTTTCTCGCGACCATCCCCCGGATGCACGCTGGCGAGCACTCATGGTTTACTTCCGCACGCGCTCGATGCTGGCGGCGCCAATGGAACGCGGAGGGAATATCATTGGCGTACTTGCCGTTGGCCGCGGCTCTACCGATGCGCCTTTTCCACCACGATCGGCCCGAATTCTTCTTGGCATTGCTCGACAAGCGGTCGTGGCTCTGGAAAACGCCAAGTTGTTTGCTGACTTGGAGCAAGCAAACAGGCTCAAGTCGGAGTTTGTCGCGGCCATGTCGCACGAGCTGCGGACACCACTGAATATCGTCATTGGATACGCGGACCTGCTCGCGGAAGGCGCGTTTGGAGGATTCGTTGGAGAGGCTGGGGATGCCCTCGATCGCATTCGCCAGCAAAGCCGCGAACTTCTCCAACTGATCGACGCTACTCTCGACGTAAATCGCCTCGAGGCAGGCTCCAGTGCTGTCGACGTGACGAAAACCACGCTGAGCGCGTTCGTTTCCTCGGTCGGAGCACAACTGGAGCTCCTGCCTCGTTCTGGGGAGACGAGGTTTTCCTACTGCGTGGTCGAGGATGGCACGCTGCGGACCGACATCGGGAAGCTTGGAATCATCTTGCGCAATTTGGTTGGGAACGCGTTTAAGTTTACGCCTCGGGGCGAGGTACGCCTGATCGCCACTGTGGAAGCTGGGGGACAAGCGGTCTTCACGGTCCAGGATACCGGCGTGGGGATCCCACAGGCTGAAATCGACCGCATCTTCGACATGTTTTACCAAGTGGCGCGTCCGGGGGAACTTCCACGTGGGGTTGGTCTGGGGCTCTACATTGTTCGCCGGTTTGTCGAGCTGTTGCGAGGAACCGTGAAGGTGGAAAGCAACGAAGGGTCCGGGACGAGCTTCACGGTCACCATCCCGCTACTCGCGCAAACGCGCCCGGTGGCTGCGGATCAGCGCGAGGGCGTCAGGGGCACCGCCGAGGAAGCCATCGAGAGCGTACCTGTGGATCCCTCGGATACCAAAAGGGTTCACGAAGGATGACCCGTCCGGGCTGCTCTGGGACGTGGTCGATATCGCGCACGACGCGAACCTGGATGGGGCTGCATAAGAGAGACTTCGTCACTTCACCTTGGACGAACACGAGCTGAGCCAAATAACTGTCGGGAACTACGACTTCGGTGACGTGCGGATGGAGTTGCAGTTCGGCAACGCTGCGGATCCATCGCTCTGCCGCATGGGTAAAATTCCGGAAAAATTGAAATTCGTCGGACTCCAGGATGACATTCCGGCCTTGCCAGTGGCCGACGAGGGAGATCCCGAGTAGCATCGCAGCCGCTATTTGCCGGGACACGCGGAGACCACGAGCGCCACCGAGGATCCACAAAGAGATGCCCGGAGCGCCCATCGCCACGTAATACGAGGCGACATGCTGGGGAAGGAAAATCACGGGGAGCAAGGATACCACGAACCACGCGCCCCCGAAGGCGGCGATGCCAAAGTGTGCTTTTCTCTTCTGTGTCCGCAGGAATGCCACCACCGTAGTTGCAAGGGCCACAAGCAGTCCGACACCCACCCACATCTTGGTGGATGCAGTCTGCTGGACCAGAAACAACGCGGGGCTGAATGCGTAACCGACATAGGTGCCGATGCCGCGCAAAAACACGGCGAGAGAAAACTCTGGCGTATATCCCTGCAGCATAACGGCTCGGACAATCGGATCCGGGAAGTCGAAAACGACGCCGAATCGTAGGTAGTAAATTTTGTAGCTGGCATAGGCCGCGGAGAGCGCGCACAGGAGGCCAAGCGTTGCGATCTCCGCTCGTCCGCGAGCATCGGTTGGAATGAGCACGGTGGCTAAGAATAAGACGAGGGGGAGAACGACGCCGTGCTCGGAACTTGCGAGGGCTCCAGCGAACCACAACGGCGTGAGCGTCATGCGGATTACAGGCGATGGTGAGGTCCAAGTGATCAACGCGAGTAAGCCAAACAGAGTGGGCGCAGTAACCGTGCAGAGTGCTGGCCAACAGGAGGCGATAGCGAGCCCTGGTGTGGTCAAGTAGGTCAAGCCCGCAGCAAGGCCGACGATGGGAGAACGCAAAAGTCTTGCAGCAAGGAGGCAGACCAAGCTCGCATTGACGCTTTGCAGCGCCATCTGGACTAGGTGGTACCAAAACGGATCGTTGCCGAACGCAAGGCGGATACCGAGGAAGTAGCCAATCGTCGAGAGCGGCCGATACAGCAAGAATCCGTGCACCGGTGCGAAGATACTTAGGAACGAGGCCCGCTCGTCGGAGGCAATTTGCGCCGCCCGCCCCAAGACCCAGAAGTCATCGAAATGGAAGAAGGCAGACAAACACTCCCCGTACGACCAGTACAAGAGGCCGTTCCCAAGCACGAGCGTTGCGACGGCTGCACTAAGAACGCGCACTCGGAATCGTCGCGGCCCTACTTCCACGTCGAACTCAGGTGATCGAGGGCTCTCCAAGGTACCACGCCCGGAGAGCTCGAGGCGAACCCTACTTCTTCGGCTTGGTTGCCCGGGCAGCCGTCCCCTTCACCCGGGTTTTGGTAGCCGGTTTTTGCACTTTCTTCTGGGAGGCTGGCCGGGCTCGGCTTGGCTTGCGAGCCGCCGCTGCGGAAGAAAGGGGAGATACAACTTTGAGCCGCTTTTTTTCCGGCTTGGCGGCGCCAGTCGCCTTCTTCACCGGTCGCATCCTTTGGGCCGCAGCCCTCTCGAGTTGTGCCGTGACGTCCACCTGATACTTGACTTTGCTGGCTAGCTGCCCGAACAAAATGCCCAACTTGTCCCAATCTTCACTGGCGAGCGCTTCGTTCATGCGTTGCTGGTGATCTTCGAGGTACGTCAGACGGTACCGCTTTCCACCCACGTCCACCGTTGACGGAACCACTCGCTTGGCGCGGACCACCCGGACAATTTCCTGCAGGATTTCCTTATCCAGCGGGGTGATCGTCAACCTGCCATCTCCCTTCCAGCGTCCATAAAGACTCGCGGCACGTTTCGCCGCCTAGCACAAAAGGCCCGCGGGATAAAGCGAAAATACGGTAAAGTTTCTCAGCCAGACTTGCCACGAACTCAACTTGCACCGCGTGATGGGCCGAACAGTAGTTGCTCAGCACTCAAAAAATGTACCGAAACCAAAGCCAAGGACCGGGATTCCGAAAGCCGTGCTTGGCCCCCGACCAGGTTGTGCTGCTCGTCGGTAGGGACACAGCGTTCTGACGGGCGCGCCCTAAACAGCCACCCGCCCTGCGTGCTCCTCCTAACGGGAGTGCCCCGGCCCGCAGTGGAAGGGCAGCTGGAACGCCTGACGGCAGCAGCCTCTGGGGCGGAACCTAGGGGCGCCGACCATCGTATCGAGCTTATGCGCGACCTGAAGCGTTAAACGGCTGGGCAAAGGAACCTGCGGACCACAACCGAGGGGACGACCGGTTCGGGGATTGCAGAAGGCTTCGGTTGTCTAGCTAGCGACCGCGTCCGGGTGCTTCGATGGCGCTATGAGTGCCCCGGCCTGCGCTCCAACTCCTCTTGTTCGGCTTTGCACACCACGCACAGCGTCGTTACGGGGCGCACCCGAAGCCGTTCGTAGCTAATCTCTCCTCCGCACGACTCGCACACTCCATAATCGCCCGCGGCGATACGAGCCAGCGCTTCGTCGATTTTCAGCAAGAGCTTGCGTTCGCGGTCTCGCACCCGCAGCACCGAGATGTGGTTCGCTTCGATCGACGCACGATCGCTCGGGTCGGGAGTGTTTTCTTGGTCCGCGTTCAGTCCTCCCACCGTTCGGCTCGCATCCACCAGAATCTCCTGCCGCCGCTGCAGCAGGAGTGCTTTCAAAGTTGCCAGTTGCTCCTCAGTCACCGCTCCCACCTTACTGCAGAAAAGTGGCTTCGCCTGTACCACCTCCAAGTACGTCAGTAAAGCGCTCGTCCTCGTCCAGGTGGCTCGTGCCAACAGCGCGTGGCGCGCCGGTGCGAAAGCCTTGTTCCTCGCGCGGTGCTCTCAGTCTACCCCTTCCCATGTTTGCCCGCGCGAAGCGCTGGGGGCGACAAGCAAACGCACCCTTGGTAGAGCTGTGCCGCTCCGAGGGCGGCGGGTACGTACGAGTGAGAGTTCCACGATCATGCCGAGGCTGTGCAGCCAGATTTTTTTGAGGCCGAAGCCCCCATTCTGCGGTCGAGCTTACACCGCGCCAGGATCGCTGCCTCGCGCGCGTGTCTCTGGTGTGAAGTCCCACACGCTCCTCGGGCTCGTCATGCACTGCCCCACGGAAAATTCCGTGGGGCCTAGCTCGCGCAGGCGCGCGGGGCCGTGGCCGAGTTCAACGCGCCGGCGAGACGCCCGCAGCGATCCGCTGTTGGGCTTCCGATCGCGCCCACCGGTCGGCTTGGAGGACCACGTCGAGCGTATCGACTTCCATGGGGACGTGGGATTCCATGACAGCCCGCAAGAGGCGCGGGATGTCGGAAAATTTGAGCTTACCCTCGAGGAACGCGGCAACCGCTTCTTCGTTTGCAGCGTTCAGCACCGCCGGGGCGGTTCCGCCGCGAGCCAAGGCTTCGTAAGCCAGTGCGAGGCACGGAAACCGATCGACATCGGGCGACACGAATTCCAACGTTCCGGCTTTAGCCAAGTCGAGGCGAGGGAGGTGCTGCAATGGCAGGCGTTCTGGATACCCGAGGACGTATGCAATGGGAATCGACATGTCCGGCACGCCCAGTTGAGCAAGGAAAGACCCGTCAATGTACTCCACCAATGAGTGCACGATGCTCTGCGGATGAATGACAACGTCGATTTGCTCCGGTGCGAACCCAAAGAGCCAGTGCGCTTCGATCACTTCGAGGCCCTTGTTCATCAGCGTTGCAGAGTCGATGGTAATTTTTGCTCCCATCTTCCAGGTGGGATGCTGCAACGCCTCCCGGGGCGTCACATGTTCGAGTTGCGCTTTGGGCGTGCGTAAAAAGGGCCCTCCAGAAGCGGTGAGCACCAGTCGCCGCACGTCCTCTCTTCGATGCCCATGCAAGGCCTGGAAGATCGCGTTGTGCTCACTGTCCAGTGGCCACACGGTGGCACCGCACTCCTGGGCTCTCTTCGTCACGAGCGCTCCCGCGGCAACCAAGACTTCCTTGTTCGCCAGGCCCACCGCCTTGCCGCGTTCCACTGCGCGTAAGGTGGGGACGAGTCCGAGGGCGCCTACTAGGGCGGATATCACCAAGTCCGCCTCTGGGAGTGTCGCACACTGTTCGAGCCCCGCGGGCCCATGCACGACTTCTCCCCGGAAGCCCCCGAGTCGTTCGCGCAATTCCTTGGCTGCTTCTGGATTGCCGACAGCTACGACGCGGGGCTGAAACCGACGCGCCTGTTCGGCCAGCAGTTCTACCTTCGACCCGCCGGCAATACCGACGACCTGGAATTTTTCGGGGAAACGTTCGACCACGCTTAACGTGGTCACCCCAATCGACCCAGTAGAACCAAGGATGACCAAACGCTTCATCGTCGGCGTCCCGCTGCCTATCTCTGCTTCACCGAGGGTTTTTCTCCCCTTGCCGTATAAACAAGGTGGAGATCTGTTTCAGCCATGTGCACCACACTCAGACGAGATGACCTCAACATACGTCGCACTCAAAAGGCTCTCCCGGAACCAGAACGGTGTCTTTTTTCCAATGCGCATCGTCGGTGCTGGGATAGTCAATGTTGTAGTGGAGGCCACGACTTTCCTTGCGCAGAATTGCGGACTGGATGATCAACTCTGCGACGAGCGCGATGTTGCGGAGTTCGATCAGGTCCGCTGTGACCAGAAAATCCCAGTAGTATTGCTCGATTTCCTCCTGCAGGAGTCGGATCCGCTTGTACGCACGGGCCAGCCGGCGATTCGAGCGTACGATCCCGACGTAGTTCCACATCGTGCGACGAACCTCGTCCCAGTTTTGGGTGACCACAACCATCTCGTCGCTGTTTACTGCCTGGCCGGGATTCCACTCCGGCAGCTCTGCAAGCTGTTCGCGGTCTCGGCTCACCGAGTCTGCTGCTGCAAGTGCCGCCCGATGCCCAAACACCAGAGCCTCCAGTAACGAATTCGAGGCAAGGCGGTTGGCCCCGTGCAACCCCGTCATCGCAGTTTCCCCTGCGGCAAAGAGACGCCGCAACGGGGTAGCCCCATTCTGATCCGTGATCGCCCCACCGCAGCAGTAGTGTGCGGCAGGCACCACCGGGATCCACTCTTTGGTGATATCGATCCCAAACTGTAGGCACCGTTCGTAGATCAACGGGAAGCGCTCCCGCACAAATGCGGGATCCCGGTGCGTGATGTCGAGGTAAACGCACTCGTAACCATGCACTTTCATCTCGTTGTCGATCGCTCGTGCGACAATATCTCGGGGAGCCAGTTCTGCCCGGCGGTCGTACCGCTTCATGAACGGAGTACCATCCGGTGTACGCAAAATCGCGCCTTCGCCTCGAAGCGCCTCGGAAATCAGGAACGATTTTGCCCGCGGGTGATACAAGCAAGTGGGGTGGAACTGAAAGAACTCCATGTTGGCGATCGGCACACCGGCTCGGTACGCCATCGCAATTCCGTCACCTGTGGCCACGTCAGGATTGCTCGTGTACAGATACACTTTGCCTGCTCCACCAGTTGCAAGCAGTGTTGCTCTTGCCTGGAAGCGAACGATGTCACCGGTGGCGATGTCCAGGACGTAAGCACCCCAGCACTGCGGCTGGCGCACGCGGGGATCGAACTTCGCATCGACCAACAAGTCGATCGCGAGGTGGCGTTCGAAAATCGCGATGTTTTCTTGCTCCCGCACCGCCGCAAGCAGCGCCCGCATGATTTCGTGCCCTGTGGCATCCGACGCGTGCAAAATCCGTCGATGACTGTGGCCGCCCTCTTGGCCTAAATCGTAATCTTGATCCGAGTCGTTCTTGGTGTCGAATCGAGTGCCTAAGCGAATCAGTTCTTGGACGCGCTCGGGACCTTCGCGCACGACAAGTTCTACGACGTCTTCGTGGCACAACCCTGCACCCGCGATGATGGTGTCACGAGCGTGATCGGCAAAAGAGTCTTCCCGACTCCAAACCGAGGCAATGCCTCCCTGGGCATATTCCGTTGCGCTTTCAGGCAACCGATCCTTTGTGACTACCGCAACCCGACCATGAGGCGCCACCTTCAATGCGAAGGTCAAACCGGCCAGGCCGCTACCGATGACGAGGAAGTCGAACTCTTGCACAGGGCACCGCTTGTATCACAGCCAACGAACTTTGCGCTACGGACAGTTCCGCGTGTGGTTCCTTCTGCCGAGTGCCTAAGATTTTTGTAGATCGGCTGCGCGAAACTACAGCAACAAGGGGTGCGGACTAGGAAGCCGTTGTAGTGAAGATGTGCGGAATGAACGAGGAAGCCCCTTTGCAGCATGGGGCCAGAAGAGCTCGCCGCGAATGATGAACGTGGGTCTTGCGGCAGTGTCCCTGCTTCGGTAAGTGGCGGCCTGTTCTTCGGGATCTTTCGGGGCCGTAGCTCAGTTGGGAGAGCGCTAGAATCGCACTCTAGAGGTCGAGGGTTCGAATCCCTTCGGCTCCATTTTTGTTTCAGGATCCCGCACGCGCGAGCATCAGTTATGGTTTAGCCCTCAAGGCCCGCGAGTCGCGTTTACGACCAGAACCCGCTCGCGGCGGCGCCGTCTGTCACGCAAGGCCCATTCTGCGGGCTATGATGACTTTCATGATTTCGTTGGTACCCGCGTAGATCGTTTGTACGGCGGCGTCAGCGTAGTCCATCGCAATTGGATACTCCAACATGAAGCCGTAGCCGCCGTGAAGCTGGAGGCACTCGCTCGTGAGGCGCTTTTGAAGATCTGTGGTCCACCATTTGGCCATGCTCACTTCTTTGACAATGTCCTCGCCTCGGCAGTGAGCGACCAAGAGCTTATCGACGAACGCCTGACCGATTTCTACCTCGGTGGCAAGCTCTGCGAGTTTGAACTGGGTATTTTGGAATGCCGCAATTGGCTGGCCGAAGGCACGTCGCTGCCGCACATATTCGATGGTGTCGTCTAAAGCCCGGCGACACGACGCAACCGAGGCGACGGCGATGCACAGGCGTTCTTGTTGCAGCTTTTCCATGAGCATCCGGAAGCCCTGCCCTTCCTGGCCGAGTAGATTTTCTGCCGGCACGACGCAGTCCTCGAACGCCAGCTCGCTGGTGTCCTGCCCGCGAAGTCCCAGTTTGTCCAACTTCCGACCACGCCGAAAACCAGGGCTCGTCGCTTCTACGAGGAACAAGCTAATCCCACGGTGGGGAGGCACAGCGGTTGGATCGGTTTTGGCGACCACGATGAACAAGTCGGCAATTTGCCCATTGGAAATGAAGGTTTTGGCGCCGTTTAAGATGTAGTGATCTCCCCTCCTTTCAGCTCGGGTTTGGATGGCTGCCAAGTCGGAACCAGCTCCGGGTTCGGTCATGGCAATGCCGAGGATGAGTTCACCACGAATGGCCGGCACCAAATATTTTCGTTTCTGCTGTTCGGTCCCGTACGTGGTCAGGTACGGCATACAGATATCCGAGTGCAGCGAGATCATCATTGCGTGCGCCCGCAAGTACGCCATCTCCTCCATCACGATCGCGTCGAAGAGAAAATCTCCCCCACCGCCACCGTACTCGACGGGCTGACTCGCGCCGAGAAAGCCCGCCTCCCCTGCCAGACGCCAGGTCTCGCGGTCGCTCATCCCCTGTTGGTTCCACACGGGGATCTTGGGTACGATTTCTCGCTCGGCAAAACGGCGAAATTGCTCACGAAACAGTTCGTGCTCGGAAGAAAAAATATCGCGGCGCATGGTGGCAATCCTTAGCGTGTGTGGTCGACAGTGATCATGGTTTCGTCCGATTGAACCTAGGCTGCCACCCCTGCGGGCGCTTCCTCCAAATGGTCCAAACGGGGACCAGCTTCCAGCCATACCTCAGCCGCACGGAGACCAGCCTCGTACATTTGATGCAGCACCGCGCGGTCGAAGTATAGATACGACCCGGCGTTGAACACGCCGTCGCGCGCTGGCCGAACTGCTTCGTAGAGTTTCACAGCGCGGTAGGTCCCTGGGTCGAGAGCGGCTAAGCGGTTCCGTTCGAGCAGGAGCTTACGGTCTACGTTGTATGCGTTTTCGAGCAGGCTATCCACGGTTCGTTCCACCGCGCGACCAAAGTGCGCGAGCGGTTCCGCTCCGGGCTCGGCCGGTTCGGTCACCAATACGGGCACGATCTCATCTGCCCCTAAGGCGACTACTGGCGCCAGTGGAGTGTTGACGAGCAATCCCCCGTCCCACAGCAGGTGGGGGCCAATGCGAATCGGAGGGAACAGCAAAGGAATTGCGCAACTTGCCATGATCATGTCCACCGTGATTGCGTCCACGATATGGTAATCCGGCGGCCGCGTGAGCGGCGTGGCGTGCGTCACGAACCGAACGACGCGGCCGCTATGGGCGTCCACCGTGTTGATTGCCAGCCGCACGCGATCGGTAGGCACCGTTTCACCACCGAGTGCTTGCACGAGTCGCTCCCGCAACGCCGAAGTGTCAGCGAGGAAGGGCTCCTGGATGCCGGAGAGGAAGTCACTCACTAGGTCGAACCGTACCGCCAGAATGTACTCGATCAGCAAGGCGGTAAGGTCGCCCGGACGTGGTGGGAAGTGATTCTTGGCCCGCTGCCACAAGTAACGCCAGCGTCGGCTGGGGACGAGCAGGCGAGCCCCTTCTTTGATGAGCAGCTCGAGGAGGGTGCGGCCCGCCGTGAAGAAAAAACGAGCGCTTGCGGTTGCGGGCGGATCGTCACCGATCGAATGCCAAAACTCCAGCATCTCCTTGGGCGAGCGGCCAGCAGCAATGAGAGCTGCGTTAATTGCTCCTGCAGAGGTGCCAGAAATTGCGGCGGGGCCCTCCGCGAAGCGAGGGTCCGTAAGCAATTTTTCATACACTCCCACTTGAAAAACTCCGCGGGCTCCTCCGCCAGACAAAACCATCCCGATAGAGCGCCGCCTCTTGCCGCGTGCCGAATCCCGCCGTTTCACCGCCATCTCCTCACCTCACCGACCCAACTTCTAACGGTTCTCGCCGAATTGCAACTCCACGCAACAAATTGTCGTATTTGTGCGCTACAGGCGCGTGCATGCGCCCTGATCCAAGCCTCGGGTGAATCCGGCTCTCTCCTACGCGATTGCCAACTTGTGCGGGCTCGCTGTGTTGTCTTGCCCGAAGCATGGCGATCGCAGAATGGAGCGCGGTCGCTTCGAAGTCATTTCTCTGCCTCTGCCTCCGTGCGGTTGAAACCCCTGCGTTTGCAGGCGAGGCGCGTCCTGCCCAAAGAGAAGGGAGCGTGTTTTTCTAAGTCCCTCGCAATGATGGACGCCGGCGGGTTCCTGGGCCGGTGTGTTTCGCGAACACGCAGCTCAAGATCGAGCCGCTGGCAAAGCCCCCGGACGAAACACTGCCGACGGACTCGCCAAGCTGGGCGGTCCAGCATTTGTGGGGCAGTGTTTACCAGCCCAGCACCCAGGCAAAAATGAGCGGGGCGACAATCGTAGCGTCGCTCTCCACGATAAACCGTGGAGTGTCGACCCCTAACTTGCCCCAAGTGATTTTTTCGTTCGGCACCGCTCCGGAGTAGGAACCGTAGCTGGTGGTCGAGTCGCTGATCTGGCAGAAATAGGCCCACAAGGGAGTGTCGCGCCGCCCCAAATCTTGGTGAAGCATCGGAACGACGCAAATTGGGAAATCCCCGGCGATGCCACCCCCAATTTGGAAGAAACCAATCCCTGGGGGCGTGGCATTCCGCAAGTACCAGTCAGCCAGCCACACCATGTACTCGATCCCTGAGCGCACGATGTCAGGTTGCAGCTCACGCTTGATCACGTACGCAGCGAAAATGTTGCCCGTCGTCGAGTCTTCCCAGCCTGGAACCACCAGAGGGATGTTGTGTTCGGCTGCCGCGACCACCCAGGAGTCCCGCGGATCGATCTCGTAGTAACGCTTCAGCTCCCCCGAAAGGATGAGTTGATAAAAGTACTCGTGCGGAAAGTACCGCTCCCCACGATCCTGCGCACGCTTCCATACGCGGAAGAGGTGTTGTTGGAGACGCCGAAACGCCTCTTCCTCGGGAATGCACGTATCGGTCACCCGGTTGTATTGCTGCTCGAGCAACGCCTGCTCGTCGGCCGGCGTGAGATCCCGGTAGTTGGGCACCCGCTTGTAGTGGGAGTGCGCAACTAGATTCATCACGTCTTCTTCGAGGTTCGCACCCGTGCACGAAATAATGTGCACCTTCTTTTGGCGGATCATTTCCGCCAAACTTTTTCCCAACTCGCCCGTGCTCATGGCGCCGGCAAGCGCCACCAACATTTTACCGCCACGGTCTACCAGGTCCGCGTAAGCACGTGCGGCATCCATCAACGCAGCCGCGTTGAAGTGCAAAAAATGGTGCTCCAAGAAGCGAGAAATCGGCCCACGGTCCTGTTTCATCGCAGCGCAAAGAATTGGTCAAACGAAAACCGAGATGCAAGTGGCGAGGAGGAAAAATCCGAACTTCCAGCCCCAGGGAGGACGCGCCTCGGTTTGCGATCGAGGGCTAGCCCGAGGCTTCCGGCATCACCCCGTCGAGCGCCTGGCCGCAGCGAAAGCAGTACTGCGCGCCTTCAGGCTGGGGTGCGCCGCAACTGGGACAGAAACGCGCCCGCACGCTGGCCGAACCCTGCGCGCGAACTACGGTCGCCCCACCGCGTTCGAGTTCTTGGATTGCCGCCATCGCCTGAGCCGCATATTTTCTGCGCACGAATTCGAAGTCTTCGGGCGTCATTTTACCGGTTTGTAAGTCGAACTCTGCTTCCTTGATGGCAGCCAGCGCTTCGCGTTTTTGCTGCTCCAGTGCTTTGCGGCGAACGTCCGAGTCATCATCAGGCGTGGGGGCCGAAAACACGTAACGGCCCCAAAATGGCGCGAGCACGAAGCCCAGCGCTCCGACCGTAAACAAAATCACCAAGGTTATGCCTAGCGTCATGTCAAGCATCGAAGCGGTCGAGTTCGGCGCGCAAACGTTCCTGCTCCTGCGCGGACATCGGCTCGGCCGCTTCCATCGACTCACGCTCCCGCAAACCACCCTGCCGCGACACCCAGCGGCGGACGGTCCAAAATACCACGATGCCCCCCGCACCGACGGCGGCAAACGGCATTAGCCAGGCAAGCCAATTGAAACCACGCGCCACCGGCGCGGAGAGGATTTTCTCGCCATATTTCGCTTCAAAGTAAGCAAGAATTTCTTCTTTGCTTTTGCCAAGACTCATCTGCTCGCGAATTTCCTTTCGTAAGGGAATCGCTGAGCCACAATCCACGTGGTTGCAACTGTGCACGGTAAGCCCGCAGCCGCACTGGCAAGTGAGCGACTCTTCGATCTCTTGGAAACTCACCTCAGCGTGAACGTTCCTTGGTAGGGATCCGGCGCTCGTCCCCAGAGCAGCGAGGAACACGAAGAGCCACCCACGGCAGCGGGCTTTACCTCGCATAGTCATTTCCCGGCGGGGACCACCCGCTGCCCGGACTCCGGGGCAGCCACTGTGCGAATGGCGGGCACACGTTGAGGCCAAGCGGCCACGATGGCCCCAATTGCAAGCACGAGCCCACCCCACTCGAGGAGCCCGATGAGGGGATTGATATAGGCTAAAAACGTGGCCGTCTGGCTCGCTTGGTCGTAACTGCCAAACACGACGTACAGGTCGGTGCCCCAGGATGACCGAATCGCGACCTCGGTCGCTGGTTGTTCCGGCTTTTTGTAAAAGCGTTTTTCGGGCTTCAGCACGTCAACCGTACGTTCTCCATCGATCAGCGTTAGGTGCGCGGCCAGGTGCGCGCTGTGCTGAGTTTCCCAAGCCTCCACCTTTTCAAATCGAAGAGTACGCGAACCGACCTGGAAGGTTTCGCCCTGTTTGACCGTCACTTGTTGCTCCACGCGAAACGCCGACGAGCCGGTAATCGCGAGGAAGATCAACACGACACCCAGGTGCACGATGTATCCGCCATAACGGCGGCGATTTTTTGCGACCAGCCGCACAAAGGCAGTCGCCCATGGCTCGTGGAGCATCGCCTGACGGGCCCGGGTCCCCCGCCAAAACTCCTGCGCGATCGTCGCCAGCACGAAGCTACAGAGCGATAACGAAACCACCGCATAGTAGTTCCCCGTCCCAAGCGCGATCGCAGCGGCACCGGTCAAGACGCCCAGGAGCCCGGGCCAGAAAAAGTTTCGCCGCAGCGAGGCCCAAGAGGCTCGCCGCCAGGCGATCAAGGGTCCGACCCCCATGAGGAACAGAAGAATCAGCCCCAGTGGAGTGTTTACGCGATTGAAGAAGGGTGGTCCCACCGTAATCTTCACGCCGCGCACGGCTTCGGAAATCACCGGGAAGATCGTTCCCCAAAAGACGGCAAACGCAATACCGACCAGCACTAGGTTGTTGACCAAGAATGCTGCCTCGCGTGAGAGCATCGAGTCGATCTCGTTCTCGCTGCGCAAAGCAGGTAGCCGCCAGATGAGGAGCGCAACAGAAATTGCCGCAGCTACAGCCAGGAAACCCATGAAAAACGGACCGAGCCCCGACTGCGTGAAGGAGTGCACCGAGGAAATTACGCCGCTGCGTGTGAGAAACGTACCGAAAATCGTGAGCAGGAAGGTGAGGATGACCAGCGCCATATTCCACACTTTCAACATGTTCTTTTTTTCTTGGATCATCACGGAGTGCAGGTACGCGGTGGAAGTAAGCCAGGGCATAAAGGCGGCGTTCTCTACTGGGTCCCAGGCCCAGTATCCACCCCAGCCCAGCACCCGGTAGGCCCAAAGTGCACCGAACAGGTTGCCGAGGCTGAGAAAGAACCAGGAAAACAGCGCCCAACGGCGGGTGCTTCGAATCCAGACGTCGTCGAGCCGGCCAGTAATGAGTGCCGCAATGGCGAACGCAAAAGGCACCGAACAGCCTACGTACCCTAAGTACAAGGAGGGCGGATGAATCGTCATCCAATAGTTTTGCAGGAGCGGGTTCAGATCCCGGCCGTCCCCTGGAGTAAACGCTAAGCGCTGGAACGGTGGCGTCACGAACACCAGCAGGGAGGCGAAAAACACTGCAACAACCATCAGTGTGGCCGTGACGTAGGGCATGAGTGCACGATTCTGCTCGCGGTTTTGCAACACGACCACGGCGGACATCGAGGTCAAAATGAGGAGCCAAAATAAAAGCGAGCCCGCTTGTCCACCCCAAAGCGCGGCCACCGTATAGTGCAGCGGCAAAGTGCTGCTGGAGTACTGAGCAACGTATTCGAGGTTGAAGTCGCGGCCGACAAGCGCGCGCACGAGATCAGCAGCCGCAACCAGGGTGAACGCCCATACGGCGAGCACCGCGTTCTGGCCGCTGCGTACGAAATCCTCTCTGCGGGCCCACGCCCCCCACAACGAAGCCGCTACTGAGTAAATGGCCAGCAACCAAGCGGCTGCCAACGCCACTGCACCACTGTCACTCCAAGACATCGCTTCACCCTCTACTTGTTCAACTTCGTTGACGAAGGATCGAGCTGACTCGCGCCCACGTGGCCCGGCGCTGGCTCAATGCGATCCGCGTACCGCGCTGCGCGCCTCAGTTCCCTCCTGCCTGTGCTCCGCCCTCCGGAGCCATCGGCTCGTATTTTGACGGACAGGAAGTCAACACACTTTGAGCCCGCAAAATCGAACCATCATATTGGCCTTCAACGATGACGTCACTCCCTCCCTCGTTCCGGAACATGTCCGGCACAACGCCGACATAAAACACTCTCAAAACCGGAGTGGCGGAGCCGTCGCTCTTGAAATCCCCGAGGCTAAACGAGAGCTCTTCTCCGCGCGGGGTCCATTTCCGCTCTACGGAGCCCGGGGTTACTCTCCCCGCCACCCGCACCCCCTCCCCTACTAACTGGTCTCGTCGTTGAGTGAACTCTTCGACCGTGATGTAATACACTGCCGTCTGGCGTACGCCTGTGTACATCAGGTAGGCAACCGTTCCTCCCAGCAAGCAAGTTGCCACCAAGAAGCGCCATTTTCGACTCATACCGTGAAGCCGCTTAATGGAACCGGGGCCCTCCCGCAACTTGCACCGTGCGTCGCGATCCGGCGCAACAGAGTAGCCTGAGCAGGCATTGCTGTGGCGCGTAAAGCTTGCTACGGCGGCGCAACCTTCACAACAGGGCAGAGAGTCGAGGAGGAGAGTGCGTTGCGGTTGTTGAATCTTCGGCCGTGCTCGATGCGGCCGCTGCCAGGTTGGTTTCTTTTGGCTTGTGTCGCCGCATTGTCCACTGCCACGGTGCTGTGGAGCGACAAGGCCTTGGCGAGGCAACTGGGAACGGAATTGCGCAAAGGTGTTCGCAAGCATTCCCGTGTAGCTCTGCCGACGCAACGATCCGTCGGTCAACGCGTAGCGCGGCCCTTGAAGAATAAACGGGGCAAGAGTCGCAGGGGCGTCGCCAAGGCAGTCGCTAGCCCGCCTCGAACTCCAGAACTTCCCCCTGAGCTCGCCCCCGTCGTTGCCGACAAGGCCTTGGAGTTTCTGGGAATGCCCTATGCGTTTGGGGCGCAAGGACGCGCCACGGACTGTTCCGCGCTCGTGCAGCGCGTGTTCAGCCACTTGGGGATCGACTTGCCACGCTCGGCCCGGGAACAATTTCGCTACGGTATCGAGGTTCCGCGGGAACAATTAGCCCCGGGAGACCTGGTCTTTTTTCGCACCTATCGGCGTGATGCAAGCCACGTGGGGATTTACCTTGGCGACGGCTTGTTCATCCATGCTGCGACTCGCGGCGGTCACGTGCAAATCGATTCCCTGGAAGAACGCTACTACACGGCGCGCTATCTAGGTGCGCGACGGCTCGTTCCAGAATCTTGAGTCGGAAAGCTTGTTCAGTCCGCGGTGGCTTCGGCCGCTTGTTTCGGCCCTACGCAAACCCCACGTTTCGAACTGCGGATAAACGCAAGGAGATAACGCACCTCGTCGGTCAGCTCCTGACTCTCGAGCTGCTGCATGCGCACGTTGAGGTTCCCCCGTCGCGCAAACAAGTGAACGAATGCGCGATGCAGCGCACGGATTTGTTCACGTGCATACCCAGCGCGAACGAGACCCACGCGGTTCAACGCGCGCACGGTGTGGGTTCCGTCCATAATGCAAAACGGGGGAACGTCGCGGGACGTTCGTGAAAGCCCACGCAAAAGGGCTAATTTTCCAACCCGAACGTACTGGTGCACAACACAGTTGCCAGAGATGAACGCCCCATCCTCTACTTCGACGTATCCACCAAGCGCGGCACCGGTAGCGACAATCACGCGATTCCCGATCGTGCAGTTGTGCGCGACGTGGGCGTTGGTCATGAAAAAGTTCCCGTCGCCAATCCGGGTCCTGGATCCCGGCTTGGTGCCCCGGTGAATTTGCACGTGCTCTCGAATCACGTTGCCCCGGCCGATCTCGACAAACGACTCGCCTCCGGCGTACGCAGCGTCTTGCGGCAAGTCGCCGATCACGGCCCCACTGTGAATGACATTGTCCTCCCCCAGTGTCGTATGACCAAGCAACACTGCATGCGCGCCCACCCGCGTGCGCGCACCAATGCGAACCGGTCCCTCGATGACTACGTAGGGACCAATCTCTGCAGACGGATCGATTTCCGCCCGCGAATCGATCACTGCTGTGGGGTGAATGCTCACGCTTTTCCTGCCCGCGCTTGGTTGCTCGGAAATTCCTGCTCCTCCGCGACGTTCCCTTCCAAGTCGGCTGCCTCACCGGGAATCCGGTAGGCTTCTGTTGCCCACCGCCCCAAATCGATCAACTCACACCGGTCGGAACAAAATGGCCACCAACGGTTTCCCTCGCGCAGTACTTGCTTCCGACAAATGGGGCACCGACCTTGCACCAACGCCACGGCTTGGCTCCCCTTGTTTATGTTTCCACCTCGTTCCCTTCGGGGGCTCGAGATGCACTGCTTGCGTTCGCACGTTCACGGGCCTGGATCAACCGCAAGAGTTCTTCGAGCTGCTGCTCTAACCGTCGTGTACGGCGCGACATGGACCAAACATACAAAAAGATCATGGCCCACACCGCCGTGTAGGCCGCGAACAAGAAATGAAGGTTTTCCATCGAGTGCAATCCCTCAAGCTTTCAGCAAAGCCTTCTCTAACTCCTCGATCCTCGCATGGAGATCCGCCTGGGCCACTCGCGCACGGAGGAGCCAGAGGAATAAAAGGAGCATGGCCACCGCCGAGACAGCCAATGTCAGTTGCATGCGGGGATCGCTGAGGCCGGTGCCTCCCTCGCGCGTGATCAGTACAGCAGGATGAATGGTACGCCACCAATAGACGGAACGATTGATCACAGGAATGTCGAGCGCTCCGATGATACCAAGGACCGCTGCGTAACGAGCCCCCTGCTGCGGGTCCGTAGTCAAGTTTCGTAGCATGAGATAGGCGATATAAATCAGCCACAAAATGAGGGTCGTGGTGAGTCGGGCGTCCCACGTCCACCACGTGCCCCAAATGGGCTTCGCCCAAATGGGTCCAGTGACGAGAACCAGCGTGCAGTACACAACGCCCAGTTCTGCGCTTGCGTAGGCAACACGGTCCCAACGGCTGTGCCCGCGCCAGAGATACAGGGCACTCGCAAGGGCGGTGATGCCAAAAGCCAGGAACGTCACCAGTGCCAGAGGCACGTGAAAGTAAAAGATGCGCTGTACGATGCCCTGCACGCGGTCCGTGGGCACATACACGAAGATCGCCCAAAGCGCAGCGACCATAGAAACGGCTGCACCGAATGCGAGTGCCCGTTCCCAAGGCTGATGCATGCGGTTCGTTGGCTCCATCAATCCTCCACTACATACTCGAACAGGAGCCACGCAACCACCACTGCGGCAACGTCGAACCCCGCCATCAGGTGAAGCCAAGCGCTCGCCGCGCCCAACGGGCGCCCTGCCATGCAACGTTCGGTCACCTCCACCCCGCCTAGGAACAAGGGTACCACTAGGGGCAGCAAGAGTAACGGCAACATCACTTCGCGGGCTCGCGTGCGCATCGAGACTGCCGCGAAGAGGGTACCAAGCGCCGCCAGTCCAACGGAAGCTAAGAGTGTCGCGGCCACCCAAGGCCACAAACCCTGGTGTACGGGCACATCGAAAAAAACCACGAACAGCGCCATCAGCACGCTATCAGCCGCCAAGAGATACACGAGCGTGGATGTCGCCTTGGCGAGATAAATCGTGCCTCGGTCGAGGGGCGCTAGCAGTAAGCCCTGGAGCACCTCGTTTTGCTGCTCAGCGACGAAAGAGCGCCCAAACCCATACACGGCGGCAAAAAGCAGGGCGACCCAAAATGCCCCCGGAGCGGCCTCCCGCCGCCAAGGAAGCATCGGGTCGAAGGCGAAACTCAGCACAACCAGGGTGAGAGTCCCCAAGAGGAGCAGCGCCGGCAGCATCTCCCTCGCGCGCCACTCCAACAACAGGTCTTTTTTGAGCAAGGTCCACATCAGGCGCCTGCCTCTCGTCGCCCGTCATTTTGCACCCACGCAGCATACGAACCGGCCAGCGGTAGTTCCATCGGACCGTCATAAACGACAGTGCCGGCGCGTAAACAAACGACCCTCTCGCACAGCCGTTCAGCGTACGTAAAGTCGTGCGTGGCCAAAAGCACCGTGGCTCCAGCACGGGAGACCTGCTCCACGAGTTCCGTAACCCGCATGCTGGCGTCAGTGTCCAACCCAGTAAACGGTTCATCCAGAAGCAAGAGGTCTGGCGCGTGCAACAGCGCGCGAGCAAGGCTGGTGCGTTGTTCCAAGCCGCGGGACAAGCTGCGTACGGGCCGTTCCCTCCATCCGGTTAAGCCGAGCTTGTCACACAGGAGGTCCACACGCTCTTGTGCCCTCTGGACACCGTAAAGCTGCGCATAAAAGGTCAGGTTCTCCGCGACGGTCAGTTGCGGGTACAGCAAGCTGTTGTGTCCGACATACCCGAGGCGCCGGCGCAAACTCGGGATGGCGTGGGGCTCGGAGCACCCGAAGAGACGCACCTCGCCCGAGGAGGGCTTCCACAGGGTTGCCAGCAACCGTAGGAGGGTGCTTTTGCCAGCTCCGTTCGGTCCCAACACGGCCACTCGCTCTCCCGGGCGAACGCGCATCGTTACCTGCTGGAGCGCCCAAGCCACACCTAAGCGCTTGCCTAAATTGACCGTCTCGATGGCGAGTTCCGGCGCCTTCCCCATGCCTCGTTCTCCCATGTCGAACGCACACCTTCTCCGTGGCCTGTCCTCCGCCAGCGCTGTCTTCAAGCACAAAGCCCACCCACGTTCACAGGGAGGGAATTCCGTTACTCCTAGCGACAACGGCGTGCTCTTGTCGCTTGCGCAGCTGGAAGTGCTCGGCTACCAAATTGTCGCTCGTTTTTTGCCGAGCAGCCGTTCTGTGAAACTCATTATACGAGACATCGAAGAGGATTTACGACGGCTCGTGTACGAAGAGCCTACGGCACCGCTGAACTCTCGGCTGGCGCAAGGGGGTGTGTGCGATTACCAGTTCCCAGCCAACGCGAACGTTCGCCTGGATTACTACCGCTCCGGAACGGATATCTTTCTCCAGGGCCATATCGAGGGACAGGTTGTTGGCTACTGCGCACGCTGTCTCGAGCCATACCCGTTCGATTTCGCAACCGATTTCTCGCTGGTTTTGGTGCCCAAGGAGGACCTGCCGCCGCGTCTCGAGTTGACGGCGGACGACCTCGACCTTGCGTACTACGAAGGGGAAGAAATTGACCTAAGCCCCTTGGTAGACGAACAAATCCTTCTTGCGCTGCCCACTCGACCGCTGTGCGACGAGGGTTGTCTTGGTCTTTGCCCGCACTGTGGGAAGAACCGCAATCTCGAACCCTGTGAGTGCGCGCAAAAGCAGGCCGATCCCCGTTGGGAGGCCTTGCAGCGCATCAAGCTAAACCTGTAGGTAAGGAAGCTGCTGCTTCCGGCGCTTGCGCCATTTCGCACCCGCAACTGGGGTGCGTGTACGAGGAGAGGAACTATGGCCGTACCTAAACGGAAGACATCGAAATCGAAGCGCAACAAACGACGTGCACACGACGCCCTCACGCCACCTAGCGTAGGTCTGTGCCCCGAGTGCGGTGAGCCGAAGCTTCCTCACCGCGTGTGCGCGCATTGCGGGATGTACCGGGGGCGAAAAGTCCTGGACATCGGCGCGAGCTGATGCGCGCAGTGCTGCTCTTTCCCGGCCAAGGCTCGCAAGCCGTAGGCATGGGGAAGGCGTTGTACGACCGGTTTCCCTATACCCGCGAGCTGTTCGCGCTTGCGGATGAAATTTTGGGTTTTCGTCTCTCCAAGCTTTGCTTCGAGGGGCCAGAGGAAGAGCTCACGCTTACGGCCAACGCGCAACCGGCTCTGTTGCTGGTGAGCACTGCACTGCTCCGCGTATTGCAAACCGAGAGTGGACTAGAGGCGGTCGCCGGTGCTGGACACAGCCTTGGCGAGTTCAGCGCACTGGTTGCTGCCGGAGCATTACAGCTCGAAGACGGCCTGCGTGTCGTGCGAGAACGCGGGCGCGCAATGCAAGAGGCCGTACCGGTCGGCCGTGGCGCCATGGCGGCAGTGTTTGGACTCGATCGGGAAACCATTGCGGCTTTGTGCCAAGAAGAGCAGATGCACGGAGAGGTCGTGGCACCCGCGAACTACAATGGCGCGGGCCAAATCGTCATTGCTGGGGACCGAGCTGCTGTGGAGAGGGTGGCAGCGAAGGCTCGGACATCGGGAGCAAAACGAGTCGTGCCTTTAGCAGTGAGCGCGCCATTTCACTGCGCTCTCATGACACCGGCCGCAGACCGGCTCCGCGAGGTATTGGCCTCGGTGAGGCTCACGCCGCCGGCTTTCCCGATCGTTGCCAACGTCACCGCTCAGGAATATCCGGCCGATCCAGGTGAGATCCGCAAGTTGCTTGTCGAGCAAGTAACCCAGCCAGTACGATGGGAAGAGTGTCTCCACACGCTTGCGAAGTACCCCGCAGAAACCGCGGTGGAAGTCGGGCCAGGGAAGGTCCTCACCAACTTGGCAAAGCGGGTGCAGCCGCAGTGGCAAAGCATTCCGGGGGAGACGCTCGTGCTTGGCCGCGATAAGGTTGGGCAATGAGCGCAACGCTGGCAGGACAAGTCGCCCTCGTCACTGGAGCTTCGCGCGGGATCGGACGCGCCATCGCGCTGCGGCTTGCTCGTGCAGGCGCACACGTGGTGGTGAATTACAAGGAAAATCAGGCAGCCGCCGAGTCCGCGGTCGCGGCAATCACGGCGGAAGGCGGTCGAGCAGAGGCCGTACAATTCGACGTGACCGATGGAGCCGCGGTGGACAGCGCGGTCCGCGCTCTGCTCGATCGCCACGGCCGTTGCGATATTCTGGTCAACAACGCCGGCGGCACCTCCGATCAACTCCTGCTGCGCATGAAAGAAGAGGAGTGGGAGCGCGTACTCCGAGTCAATCTCACTGGCACCTTTCTCTGCTGCAAGGCAGTGGTGCGCTTCATGCTGCGCGCCCATTACGGCCGCATCGTGAATATCAGCTCCGTTGCCGGGCGAATGGGAAATCTTGGGCAAGCCGCTTACGCTGCCGCCAAAGCAGGCATCGAGGGGTTTTCTCGGTCCCTAGCCCGCGAGCTTGCGAGCCGGAACATCACGGTCAACGTCGTCGCGCCTGGGTTCATCGCGACCGACATGGTGGAACAATTGCCCGAGAGTTTGAAGCAGACGTACCTGCAACTCATTCCTGTCGCACGGTGGGGCAAACCCGAAGAGGTTGCAGAGGCAGTCGCCTTTCTTGTACAGCCTGCCGCGGCCTACATCACCGGCCAAGTCCTGGGCGTGAACGGCGGTCTGTACATGTAACTTCTGTGTCGGTAACTAGGTGCCCCTGCCTGCGGTTTCCTCCTCACGAGGTTACCGCCAGGCAAGAGGAGCGGTGAAGAAGGAGGAAGAAAAGCCATGGCATCTGCTGTCGAGGCCAGAGTGAAAGAAATCATTTGCGAACAACTGGGTGTGAGCGAGGAGGAAGTGACACCATCCGCCTCGTTTATCGAGGACCTTGGTGCCGACTCGTTGGACATCGTCGAGCTGATCATGGAGCTCGAGGAAGAGTACGACCTCGAGATCAGCGACGAGGAAGCCGAAAAGATTCGCACCGTGCAGGACGTCATCGACTACATCGAAGCGCACAAGCAAGGTAGCAAATGAGCGAACTCGCCCGCGTCGATCCGGAAATTTACCGGGTGCTGCGTCTGGAGGCACAGCGACAAGAATACAATCTCGAGCTTATTGCCTCCGAGAATATCGTCAGCCGCGCCGTCTTAGAGGCGCAGGGTTCGATCCTGACAAACAAGTACGCCGAGGGCTATCCGGGCAGGCGTTACTATGGTGGCTGCGAGTACGTGGATATGGCCGAGCAGCTCGCCATCGACCGCGCGAAGCAACTGTTCGGAGCCGACTACGTCAACGTACAGCCGCACTCCGGATCCCAAGCGAACATGGCTGTGTACTTTTCCCAGCTGCAACCGGGAGACACGATCCTAGCGATGGACCTTTCCCACGGGGGGCACTTGACCCACGGCAGCCCGGTCAACTTCTCGGGGCGCTTCTTCAAAGTGGTCCCCTATGGAGTCCGCCAAGACGACGAGCGGATCGACTACGAACAGGTTGCAGAACTTGCGCGCCAACACCGGCCCAAGATGATCGTCGTCGGCTACAGTGCCTACCCTAGGCAAATCGACTTCGCTGCGTTCCGCAAAATCGCCGATGAAGTCGGGGCCACCATCATGGCGGACATCGCCCACTTTGCTGGCTTGGTCGCGGCCGGAATTCATCCTTCCCCCGTTCCCTTTTGCGAGTTCGTAACCACCACGACGCACAAGACCCTGCGCGGTCCGCGCGGCGGCATGATCATGTGCCGAGAGGAGTATTCCAAAAGCATCGCCTCCTCCGTATTCCCGGGAAACCAAGGGGGCCCGCTCATGCACGTGATCGCCGCCAAGGCCGTCGCCTTCAAGGAAGCGCTGTCTCCGGAGTTCAAAGCCTACCAAGAACAAATCGTGCGCAATGCACGGGCGCTATGCAGCGCTCTTCAAGCACGTGGTTTCCGGGCTGTTTCGGGTGGTACCGATAATCACTTGATGCTGATCGACTTGCGTCCCTCGGAACTCACGGGAAAGATCGCCCAGGAAACTCTCGACCGTGCTCACATCACGGTGAACAAAAACACCGTCCCGTTCGAGACGCGTTCCCCATTTGTCACGAGCGGGATCCGTATCGGCACCCCGGCCGTAACCACTCGCGGCATGAAAGAACGCGAGATGGAAGCCATTGCCGACTTCATTGCGCGAGCACTACAAAACGTCGGCAACGAAAAGGTTCTGCAGTCGGTGGCAGACGACGTCATCGCCCTGTGCAAACAGTTTCCCATCGGATACGAAGAGTTGTTTGCCTGAGGAACCCGAAGCATTAGCGGCAGCGCTCGGGCACGGCTCCTGGTGCCCTCGGCCGTAACCGTGAACGGTTGTCGCGCTCCGGGGATCGTGCGTCGTTCGCCGCCGACTGGCTGATTCATCTGAACGGATAGGGACCAAGCGAAGCTCGCGGCAGAGCCACGGAAAGCCTGACTCTGTGCACCGTCCACAGCCCTAGCTGTGGCTCCTTTTTGGTGCGCACCCAGAAGACACGAGCGCGCCGACCAACGATCGGCGCCGACACAGGGCATCGCTCAGCAGCTAGCTCTAGGCGGGATCAGGTACGGAGGTCTCCAAAGGCACGCGCTCCGCGGGAGCATTCACGATTTCTTGGGCTGGATCTGTTGTGGACTCAGCCGGGGAAACGCATACTCTCCCTCTCATGGAGATCTTGCTCACCGGAGCGACCGGTTACGTGGGTGGCCGTTTGGCCCCACGCTTACTTGCACGCGGACACCGCGTACGCGTCTTGGTTCGAGATCCGAGGCGGTTGGGCTCGCGGCCATGGTGCGAGCAGGTAGAGGTTCACCAGGGAAGTGTGTCCGATCCTGAATCCCTTCGCCGCGCGATGAACGGGGTGCACGTTGCCTACTATCTCGTGCACTCCATGAACGAAGGTGCCGGGTTCGCTGAAGTCGACCGCTCCAACGCACGCGTCTTTGGCGGCTGTGCAGCAGAAGCGAAGATTGCTCACGTAATTTACCTCGGCGGTTTGCTTCCGCGAGGTAAACCCTCGAGCTTGCACTTGAGTAGTCGCTCGGAAGTGGGGCAGCTCTTGCGTGAGGCGACTCCCTGCACGGAATTCCGCGCAGGCCCAATTATCGGCTCCGGTTCGGCCTCGTTCGAAATGGTCCGCTATCTAACCGAGCGGCTGCCGGTGATGACGACACCTCGGTGGATCGACAACCTCGTTTCGCCCATCGGGATCCACGACGTTTTGTCGTACCTCGTGAGTGCCGCCGAGCGTTCGCCTCTCGGAATTGTAGAAATTGGCGCTCCGCCTTTGAGCTTTCGGGCGATGATGCAGATTTACGCTGAGGAGCGGGGACTCAAGCGGTACATCTTTAAGACGCCCGTGCTTGCTCCCAAGCTTGCCGCGTTGTGGGTTGGCCTGGTCACTCCAATTCCCAACCGCCTTGCCGTGCCTCTGGTGGAGGGAATCGTGCAGTCCCTCGTCGCGGACACCACTCGAGCACGCGAATTGTTTCCCGAGATCGAACTCATGGAGTATCGCCAAGCGTTGCGGCTAGCGCTGGCGCACGTCTCGGAATTGGACGTCGAAACCCACTGGAGTGGCGCCCTGGGCGAGGCTCGCACCTACACGTTTGCCGACCAAGAAGGGCTGATGCGCGAAGAGCGGAGCATCATGGTCGCAGCGCCGCCTGATGTCGTTTTCCGCACCGTGTGCTCCCTCGGAGGCGACCGCGGCTGGCTTGTGTGGAATTGGGCTTGGCGGCTTCGCGGGTTCGTGGACAAGCTTTTCGGCGGGCCGGGCTTGCGCCGCGGACGCCGGCACCCCTCAGAATTGTTGCCAGGGGAAGCCGTGGATTTCTGGCGCGTGGAAGACCTCGTACCCGACCGACGTTTGCGCCTCCGAGCCGAAATGAAGACCCCCGGCCGGGCCTGGCTCGAGTTCGAAATGTTTCCCGAAGGCAAACGTACGCGGCTCGTCCAACGAGCTTTGTTCGAACCGAGGGGACTTCCGGGTGTGCTGTACTGGTATGCACTGTATCCCCTGCACCGACGCATCTTTAGCGACCTCGTACGAGCCATTGCTGCGAAAGCGGAGGCAAATGCCGAGGAGGCCGCGCTTGACAACGCTCGTGAGGCCGGATCTCTTGTTTGACCGCGTGTGCGTCTCACCACCGAACCTTACGCGCAAACACGCGACTGGCGGGACGACGTCGCCCACGAACGCTCAAACCACCGAGCACCAGCGAGGGTCGCTAGTAGGAACCGTGAGGTATGCATGAAATCAGGCACGATGCCCCGATTCCTGTGCAACGGAGGCCAGTGTCTCGAAGCACCAAGACCATCGGCCTGACCCAGAGGGGATGGGTTCCGTAGTGGCTCGAGAACCAGGGACACGTTAAAGGAGCCCTCGCTGTCGTCGAAGTGGAGAGAAAAACATTTTGGTGGCGCTCGATTGGGAGGTGGAGGATGGCGAGAGAGAGGGATTGGTTGCGACAGGTTCGCAACAGTGTTGTCGCGTGCGGGGGGATGATGGCTTGCTTCTCGTGGATGGAGCGTCGGCGCTCGCGAGGACATGCATCGCGCAGGGCCGGGTCGCTCGAGCCTTGGGCACGCGGGCGAGACTCCGTGTTGGCTCGGAGGACGCTCCCCTGCCTCGGGGAACGATTTGGTCGCTCGAAGTCCCGAGCGGGTGCATCCAACGGGCTGGCTTGTTTCGTGCTCGCGGTCGCCGTGACAATGCAACCGTTCGCTGCGTGGGCTCATGCCCTGCTTGTGCGTTCGGAGCCGAAGGACAAACAAGCTCTGAGTGCGCCACCCAAGGTAGTGCGCCTATGGTTCAATGAGTTGCTCGATCGTGGATTGCATGCGGTGGAGGTCTTCCCCGCAAGCGATCTCAAAGCAAAGAAGCGCAAGAGCCTGACCGCAGGTCCGCCCGCGGTGAACCCCGACGACCGTACGGAGCTTCGCGTCGAGCTCGCGCCGTTGCCCCCTGGAAAATACGTCGTCGAGTACCGCGTACTTTCCCGCGACGGGCACAGCGCCCCGGGCCGCATCACCTTCGAGGTGCTACCTCCGAACTGAACTTGTATAGACCGACACCGAGGCAACACCTCTGTGGAACATTCGCTGCTCCATGCACTCCAACTTGTCGGGCTAACCGTCGCAGGGGGGAGCCTTTGGTGGCGGTGGATCGGCCCCGCGATCGCGCATGGAAGCGACGGTGAAGGGCGCCGCGCAACCGCGGGCTTTTGGGGACGCTGGGCGGCTTGGTTGGCGGCAACTGCGACGTTCCTGGACCTGTTCGTCCAAGTCGCTGAGTTGGAAGGGCGAACCGTCTTTGGAGGCGTGCCCCTGCAGTTGGTGCTCGACTTCAGCACTGGCACCAACGTAGGCCAGCTCGCTGTCGCGCGAGTCTTTACCTTGGTCTTGTTGGGTTTTGCTTTTTTCCTTAGCACCGCGGCCGGTGCGCTAATTCAGCTCGGCCTTTATTTGCTTGCGGCCGCATTGCAGGCGTCGGTGACCCACGCGGCAGCACAGCCCACCGGCACAGCGCTGGCGGTCGGCATCCACTTCGTCCATTTGGTGGCGCTCAGCGCTTGGATCGGCACGGTGCTGCAACTATGGCTCCAGCGCCCGTCTTTGATGGATGCGTTTGCCGGCGACAACGCGGCAGCTTGGGCAGGAGCCCTACGCCGCTTCTCCCCGGTCGCATTGACGGCCGCGGCCTTTGTGTTCGTAAGCGGAACGATCGCTGCAGTGCGATTCGTCCCATCGATCTACGATTTGTTGTTTTCCGCCTACGGGCTCACGTTAATCCTGAAGCTGGTGCTCGTTGCGGTGATTTTGGCGGCCGGGGCGTTCAATTTCCTGGTCGCAGTGCCAAAAATGGAAGAGGCAGCGCGTACCCACTCGCACGGTGCTTGGCGCACCGCGAGCCGGGACTTTCTCCGAGCTCTTGAAATCGAGGCCACCGCTGGTGTGCTTGCCATCGCTGTTGCAGGGATCGTCGCGTCGGTATCACCGCCGGGCACGGAGGGAGCCGTGTCACTCACGCGGGAACAGGTTGCCGCGCTGATCACACCGAAACTGCCAAGTGCGTCCTTTGTCGATCCAACTCTGTTTGTGGGGGACGTGGAACGCAATCGGTTCGACCTGTTGTACTCGGAGTTCATGCACAACTGGTCGGGCGTCGGCGTCATCGTCATGGGCCTCTTTTGGCTTGTGCAAGCGAGTGCAACCCGCGCGGCGGGTTGGGCAACGAGGCTTTGGCCTTACGTGTTCGTGCCGTTTGCCGTCTTCATTTCGGCTTTTGCGGATCCGGAAGTGTTCGTGCTGCGCCAGGTCGGGTTTTGGGAAGCAGTGAGCGACCCAGTGGTTCTTGAGCATCAAATTGGCGCTTTGTTGGTCCTATGGCTGGTTTGGCTCGGGCGGCGCGACTCGCGCCGCCCGACGGAGCAGCGCCCACTCGGTCCGACGCTCCCGTTGCTGATGATCGGGGGCAGTTTGCTCTTGCTGGGTCACGCCCACGCGTCGGTGCGAGCGACGCAGGAACTGACAAACTTGATCAACGTTCAGCACGCGGTGCTCGGCATTCTTGGGTTGCTTGCCGGCACGATTCGGTGGTTCTTGCTTCGGGGACTGCTTCCGACTCGGTATTTTCGTTTCGCCTGGGGAGCGCTGATCGTTTTGCTGGGCGCATTCATGGCTTTCTTTTATCGAGAGGTGGTCTGATCGTTGCCTCGGTCACCCCGCGACCTGCCCTCTCTGCTGACGCCGCTCGGCCAGTGCGGCTTGTAGCCGCAGAACGTCTGCGTGCCCCCAACGGATGCGCCGCATCATCAATAACCCGAACACGTTGGCAGCGACTTGCAGAGGGCCCACCAGCCATACCAGTCGCCATGCGGTTGCGGCATCCAAGCCTTCCACTCCCGAAGCTCCCAACACCCACAGCGCAGCCCCTCCGAGGAGCGCACCTAAGGCACTCATGGTTTTCAAGCCGAGCGTCCAAATCCCAAAGTACGCTCCCTCGCGACGCTCGCCCGTTTGCAGTTCGTCGAAGTCGATCACGTCAATCGCACTCGACATCGCCAGCGTCACTGCACCGCTCGAGGCACCTCCGAGTGCTGCAAAGGCAACCATTGCGAGTGCGTTGCCAGGGGGCACGACGAACCAACCCCACGGTACCAGGCAGCCCATTCCCAAGCCGTACAAAAGAGCCTGATGCTTCCCGAACACCTGGGACAACCGCCGCCACAAGGGGAACGAGGCGACAAACGCAAGCCCGAAACTCAACGCGATCACCGGGAAGAAGTCGTACAATCCGAGCCAATACTTGATCACGAACAACTGCACTGCGTTGCCCAGAGACACGACCAGCGTCATGGCACAAAAAACACCGAAAATGTGCCGGAAGTCGCGGTTGGCGAAGGTTTGCAGCAAACCGGTCCGAAAGTGCTGCCAGCTACGGTTGGGTGGTTCCACAGAGCGTTGCTCCCGCACGCCCAGTCCAGTCAGAAGGCCGGTAACTAAGCACACGCTTGCCAGCACCGCGGCTGCAACCGCGAAACCCTCGCGCGCATCGGAAAAGCGAGATGCAATGGCTACCGGCAAGCTCGCTCCGGCAAGGCTGCCGAGAACTCCAAACAAGGCACGCGTCTGCACGATCGAAGTGCGCTCGTGGTAGTCGTCCGAGAGCTCGGCGCCCCAAGCAAGATACGGCGTGGCGTAAAGAGTGAACACTGTCATCAACCCGATGTACACCGCCACCAGGTAGGCGAACACAGCAAGTTCCGACCATGTGGGCGGGGCAAAGAGAAGGTAAAAGCCAAGTGCGACGGGAAAGACTGCCGCGAGCACGTACGGCCGCCGCCGCCCCCAACGCGAGCGCGTGGTGTCTGAGAGGTAGCCCACGACAGGGTCCGTCACCGCGTCCCAAAAGCGGCCAAAAAATACCGCGATGCCCACCAGCATGGGCGAGACGTGCACGATGTCGACGTAGAAAAATAACAAGAACTGATTCAGGGCCGCGTTTTTGATGCTCACGGCAATTTCGCCAGCACCGTAGAGCAACCGCGTTGAAAATCGTAACCGATGACTCATGCGAGGGCGCACCACTGGCTAGCGAAGGCCGCTAACCTCGCCAAGAAAAGTTTCGTCAGGCGCACGAAATTCTACGGCAAACGAACGCCCTTCAAGCGCCAACGGTCCATGGGGCTTCTCGCTTCGAGGGCAGAAAGCGTCCGCTCGGGTTTGTCGCGAGCCCGTTTGGTCCGGAAAGAGAGATATCCGCGTTGATCTGTTCGTGACCGAGCATTTCCCTGAACCAATTCCAGGTCATTTGGATTGCCGCAAAGGTAGTATGCCCTTGATTTCAACTTGCCAACGCCCGGAGAGACCGTCCGTTTGTGATTTCGGCGGATCATGCCGCCAATGCTTCCCGTTACCCCCAAGATACTGGGATCGCCAGCATCCAGCACGGCAAGTGGTGTAAAGCAGTACGGGCAAAACGTCTTGCCCCGAATGCGGTCCTCGCTGATCCATGGCCCACACCGCGCGCGCTTAACCTTTAGGCGGCATCTCCCTCCTAAGCCCTTGGGGGCTGGATCTCTCCACCCGCAACGCGTGGTCCTCTTTATGCTTTGTTCTGCGACGGGCCCAGCGGCGGCGAGACCCACGCTGATGGCTACCACCAGCGGTTGTAAACGTCTTGACTACAACTCGCTGCCGGCGTCATACAAGGGCACAGAATTTCGCGGACCGAGGACGGGCTCGACTCGCATTGGGGGTCACCCGCTAACTGCGATGATCGGAGGGCAATTTTGGAGGCAGGCTCCACCACTGTAACGGCTGCAGGGCAAACGCTCGCCCTTGCCCGTGGGTTACTAGGTGCAGCCGGCGGGGGCGATGCCAGCGAGCGTTACCGACAAGCGCTCGCGGAGGCGATGCGGCTTTCGATTCGTCCGGTGGCGCAAGCTGTGCTCGCAATCATGGCCGCGTATATCCTGGTGCAACTGTGGTTTCGTCCAGCCCAGGTCTTGGCCGTGTGGCCGGCTTATGCCGTGCAGGTCCTAACCCCAGCCTTGCTTCTGTTGGCGATGCGCTACCCCCGACTACAGGCACGTCCGCTGGAAGTGTTCTTCGCGGCAGAGAGCGCGTTCACAACCGCTCTGGTCTTGCAGGTTCTCAGCCCAGAAACCGCAATTGCGGGAATCGCTGGATTTCTTGCGGTGAAAATGATGGCCACGGCAGTGTTCGTGCCTTGGCGCGCTCGGATGCAGTACGCTTCTGTCGCGTACGACCTCGTACTGTATGCGATCGCCTTGACCTTCGCCCCGCACTTTGCGGACGAGCCCAGGAAGTTGCACTTGCTCGCCGTTCCTGCCGTGGGAGGTTTGTTGTCGGTACTCGGCACAGCCCGTGCGGCGCGACTCCGCTCCGCTTTGCTCGAACAAACCGCGGAACGCGAGGCGGCAGTAGCGCGCTTGCAACTCTTGCTGGATCGGATGCCTGTCGGGTGCATCATCAGCGACAAGAACTTGCGCTACGTGTATTGGAATCGGGCTGCCGAGCAAATCTTTGGCTACCGCGCGGAGGAGGTCATCGGACAAAGCGCTGTCGAGGTCATTACCCCGCCACACTTGCGTGAGCTCTCTCGCCGCGGCTTCGAGGAGCTGATGCAGCGCGACTATGCCGGTCCTCTGCGCTTGGAAAACGTGACCAAAGACGGGCGAACCATCGTGTGCGAATGGAACGCCACCGCTCTTCGCAATCCTGATGGTTCGTTCGCTGGTATGATGTCCATGTGTCATGACGTCACAGCGCAGCACCATGAAGAAGAGACCCGGCGCCGCTTGCTCGCGGAGTTGCAAGAAATCGATCGGATGCGTGCGGTGTTCGTTGCCACGCTTTCCCACGAGTTGCGTAGCCCCATCAACGTCATCTTGGGTTATTACGACCTGTTACTCGAAGGTGTGTTCGGGCCGCTCAGCCCGCCGCAACAGGAGGTCGTCGAAAGAATTGGCCACTCGGCACGCCAACTGTTGGAGCTGGTGACCTCGACCCTGGAAGTCAGCCGAAGCGAAGCGGGCCGCAGCGCTTTGCACCTGACGATGGTCGACCCGGCATCCCTGCTGGAGGAAATCCGCACCGAGACTCTAGAGATGCAAAACAAACCTGGAGTCACTGTGCGATGGCACGCGGAGCCTGCCCTACCACTGGTTTACACGGACGCAGCCAAGCTCAAGGTAATCGTAAAGAACCTGCTCTCGAACGCCCTCAAATATACAGAGAGTGGCAGCGTGGAGATCTCGGTGAACCGCGTCGACAAGGGCATCGCGATTCGTGTCGCTGATACGGGCATGGGGATTCCCAGCGAAGCGCTGCCTCACATTTTCGAGCCATTTCGCCGGTTGCATCCGGAGCACCAAGCTGGAGGTGCAGGCTTGGGGCTCTACTTGGTACGCCTCTTTGCCGACTTGCTCGGCGCGAGGGTCAGCGTTGCCAGCGAGGTTGGCAAAGGCTCCACCTTTACTGTGTGGGTGCCCATGCAACCGCCTGGAACTCTGCTCCAACCCTAAAGGCCGCTGTTACCGCCGCCGTTTGCGGAGTTCTTCTTCGTAGTACTGGCGGTACAATACGTCCCATTCGCGGCTGCCAGGTGGTACGCGGCGCGACAGGGAAGCGATCTTGCGCCGCACGAGGGCGTCGATTTGTTCGTCGACCTGGTGATCCAGTTCCAGCACGCGCTTGATTTCGTTCAGCGCAAGGCGCTGATTGCGCACTTTCGCCAACCCTTCCTTTTCGAACGCTTCCAAAATGCGGTGCGCTAGGTACGACTTACGCCCTTCGGAAAACTGCATGCGTCAGGCTCCCCACCGCTAGAGTACGAAGCCGCGCTCGCGCGCGAGCCGTTCCTTGATGCCCATGATGACCTTGCGGTGGTCCAAGTCTTCCCGGCCGCGCAAGTATTGATCGGCCAATTGCTCGGCTTCTCGTTCCAACGCAGCTTCTTCTTCGAAATTCTGCTGCAACAGCTCGACCACGCGCTGCTGGAGGGTGACCGTGTCCACCTTCGGCTCGATGAACTCGTTCTTTACGAGGGCGGTGACGATCGCTTGGGCGAGTGCCTGAATTTGACCCGGACGAACCCGCATGCAGTTGTTCTTACGAGAACACCCAGAAAGCTGCAACGTGCGTTTGCAACTAACTCTTCGCGGATTTTTTCTTTGCCACCGCCTTCCGGCGAACCGCACGGCGTCGTCCGGACACCGGCTTCTCTGGCGATGGGGCCGTTCCCGAACGTAGCCGCGCAATTTGTTGTTCCACGGCGTGCAAGCTCGCCTCGATCCGCTTGAGTTCTTTTCGCACGGCCGGGTGCGCCGTGAGCTTCTCCATCGAAGCCCGCACCTGGGCGTCGATCCGCTGTTGCAGCAATTCCAACTGCCGCTGCGGCGTTTCCAGAAGGTCTTCGAGAAGTTTTTTGCCCGCGTTGGCTTTCGCATCTCGCGCTGCAGTGAGCTGCTGCATACTGCGATGTGCGAACTCCTCGATTGCCTCCCGCCCTCGCTCCACACTGCTGCGGAGTTCCTGCAGCGCTTCACCGCCCTGTTGGATCAACCACCGAAGCACCGGCAACGCTACGAGCGGCCGCGGCTTTTTTTGTTCCTCGAAAATAATTTGGGCGAAGGTGACCGCAGTGAGGTCTTCTCCGGTCTCGTTGTCGACCACCCGGACGTCGTGGCCTTCGCGAACGAGGTGAGCGATTCCCTCGAGGGTGATGTACCGGCTTGTCTCCGTGTCGTACAGCTTGCGATTGCCGTAACGCTTGATGACCCGTGCCATATCGGTTCCGTCTTTGTACCTGTGCGCGCTACCATAGCGAGGCGTGCTTGTGCAACCGGAAGTTCCGCATTGGTTTTCTGTTCCCTGGGACGAGAGGTGTTCGAGGCTGGACGCCATTGCACGGGGCGCTTTTGGTCAGTACCGTGCGGCTCATGTCCGAACCCAGGCAGTATTTGGTCGCGGCCGTTCAACTGTGCGCGACGAGCGACAAGCGGGACAACCTCGATAAGACGGAAGCGTTTGTCCGGCAGGCTGCACTACAGGGTGCTCGGCTGGTTGCTTTACCGGAGGTGTTTTTTTGGCGAGGGCGTCCGGAGGAAGAATGGGACGCGAGCGAACCCATTCCGGGCCCGACGCTCGACCGCCTCGCCAAGCTTGCGCAGTCGTTGCGCATCCACTTGCTTGCCGGCTCCGTGCTGGAACGGGTTTCGCCACCCCGCCCTTACAATACGAGCGTGCTCTTGGGGCCCGACGGTGCCGAGGTTGCGCGCTACCGGAAAATCCATTTATTCGACGTTCACGTTCCCGGACGGGTCGAAATCCAGGAATCCCTTCGGCGACGCGCTGGGGACGCAGTGGTCGTGGCATCGACACCTCTCGGGCGCATTGCCCTCGCGATTTGCTACGATTTGCGTTTTCCGGAGCTCTTCCGGCTCTTCGCTCAACGTTCGGCAGACGTCGTGCTCATCCCGTCGGCGTTTACGTTTGTCACCGGTGCGGCACACTGGGAACCGCTCTTGCGGGCGCGTGCAATCGAAAATCAAACTTACGTTGTGGCACCAAACCAAATCGGCCGGGCCGAGGGTGGCGTGGAAAATTTTGGTCACTCGATGGTTGTCGACCCCTGGGGCACCGTTCTCGCTCAAGCACCTGATCGCGAATGCGTGATTTACGCAGAAGTGGACCTCGATCACTTGGCGCGAGTCCGCCGCGAGCTCCCAGTTCTGGATCATCGTCGCCTGCCGTTGGCAGATCCGCAGCAAGCCACTACGGGAGCCGACCGCCGGTAGCTTGCACCGGGCTAGCTTGCTAACTGCCCCCGACCGTGGAACGCGGATCGCATTTAGCCGGAGCAAAAGGGTTCTTCCGCGTCGTCTCTACGGAGCGGGCCCGAGAGTTGTTGGCGGCCGTGCGTCCGGTACGAGAGACGGAAGTGATCGAGGTGAAACAAGCGGCACGGCGAGTTCTTGCGGGTCCAGTGCGAGCCCGCTCCGATGTGCCGCACTTCGACCGCGCCGTCATGGATGGCTACGCCGTGCGCGCTGCCGACACATTTGGCGCCTCCGAAAGCCAGCCGGGATATTTGAGGATTCAAGGAACCATCGAGATGGGCGAGCACGCGCGCACGCCGTTGGCTTCCCGCGCCGCGATGCGCATCAGCACCGGCGGGATGCTTCCGCCCGGAGCCGACGCGGTGGTCATGCTCGAGTACACGGAAGAGCTACCAGACGGGAGCGTGGAAATCCGCCGTGGCGTAGCGCCAGGCGAAAACGTGCAGCGTGTAGGAGAGGATGTGAAACGCGGCACGGTGCTGTTCGAGCGGGGTTGGCGCCTTCGCCCCTTCGATCTCGGAGGACTCACCGGCACGGGGGTGGTCTCCGTTCGGGTGTTCCGCCGGCCTCGGGTAGCTCTCATAGCCACCGGCGACGAAATTGTTCCACCTGAGCAGCAGCCGCGCCCCGGGCAAGTGCGGAACATCAACGAGTATGCGTTGGTGCCGATGCTGGCGGAGGCTGGCGCGGACGTCACCGATTACGGGGTTGTGCGCGATGACCCGGATGCGCTCCGAAGCGCTTTGGCGAAGGCGCTCGAAACGCACGACGCGGTGATGCTTTCCGGGGGGAGTTCCGTGGGAGCGAAAGACATGGCCCTCTCGATCATCATGTCCTTTCCCAAGTCCTCGGTGGCTTTCCACGGGATCTCGATTGCCCCGGGTAAACCCACCATCCTCGCTCATGCGCAGGGTAAGCCTGTGTTCGGAATTCCGGGCCATCCCATGTCAGCGCTAGTCGTCGGGATGCTGTTCGCCGTGCCACTGGTCCGCATCCTCGGTGGCGAGGCTCCGGAGCGGGCGTTTGCACCCCGCGCGCGCATCAGTGCTACCTTGGCCGAGCCGGTCGCGTCAGCACCGGGACGAGAGGACTACATCCGCGTACGCCTCGAGGAGCGCGACGGCACGCGTTATGCCCTGCCCTCCCCGGGCAAGTCCGCCTCTGTGTTCAACCTGATTCATGCGGACGGGCTCGTGAAAATTCCCGCAAACGCAGAAGGTCTAGAAGCCGGAACGACCGTGGAGGTCCTGCTGCTTTAACGCAGCACGCATCGCCTCCGCTCCTACCGCTTTGTGTGCGCAGGACCGCCCTTGCAGAAAGCGTAGATCACGCCGTGATTTCTGCTTGCCCAAGGCTGGGCGGTCGGGTTAACCAAGGCGAGCGCGTTGCGACGCGACTTCAGAAGGCGGCGGGTACGAACGATGGCGAAGATCGGACGACGGACGAACATTTGGTTGGGAAGCGTGGCAGGTGCGCTTACGCTCGCTACGGCGACCATGCCGGTTGCTGCCGTCAACCATCCGTTTGGCTCGCGCCCCTTCTCCTACGTGGGCGGTGCAATTACACCCAACCATTTGGCTCCCGCAGTGTTGGATCAGGCGGTCCGAACTTTCTACGACGCTTGGAAGGCCCGCTATGTGCGACAGAGCTGCGGTGCCGGTCGCTATGTCGTCTACAGCCGCGTGCGCCCTGGTAACCTCACGGTCTCGGAAGCGCACGGCTACGGCATGATCATCGCCGTACTCATGGCCGGCTATGACCCCGACGCGCGCGCGATCTTCGACGGAATGCTTGCCTACTTCCACGAACACCCCTCGGTGTTTACTCCGGGCCTGATGTCCTGGTACCAGCGCATCTCGTGCGTGGATGCCCAGGGAGGCGATAGCGCTTCCGACGGCGACCTGGACATCGCGTATGCATTGCTGCTCGCGGACAAGCAGTGGGGCAGCTGCGGCGCGTACGACTACGCTGCCGAAGCCCACCAGCTCCTCAACGCCATCCGGTTCGGGGAACTTGACGCGACTGGCCGCTACGTGCGCCTCGGCGATTGGACGACGCCGGCCGAGCCCGCGTACTACAATGCGACGCGGTCATCCGACTTCATGCCGGACCATCTGCGCACCTTTGCTACAGCCACCGGGGATGCCGTCTGGACCGACGTGCTGAACCACACGTACACGGTCGTCGATGCCCTGCAGACCACTTACAGCTCCACCACAGGCCTGCTTCCCGACTTCATCGCCGACCCCCTGGGAACGCCGCATCCGGTTGCGCCGTACTTCCTCGAAGGGCCAAACGATGGCGCGTACGACTACAACGCCTGCCGCGACCCCTGGCGCCTCGGCACCGACTACTTGGTTTCTGGGGACGCGCGGGCAAAGACCGCTGCGCAGCGCATGACAGCATGGTTTCGCTCCGCCACCGGCGACGACCCCGCCGTCATTCGGGCCGGGTATCAGCTCGACGGCTCCCTCAGCCCCGGGGCGAACTACCGCTCGATGGCCTTCGTCGCCCCGCTGGGTGTGGCGGCAATGGCCGACGCCACGAATCAAGCGTGGCTGAATAGCATCTGGGACCTCGTCGTGAGCACTCCGATCGATGCGGAGGCCTATTACGAGAATACGCTGAAGTTGCTTACGATGATCGTCATGTCGGGCAACTGGTGGCCGCCGCAAGCGGTGTCAGGCGGGTGCGTCCCGCCGCCCAGTACCCCCGTCTGTACGGGCGGTGGGTACCTCTCAGGTCTCGATATCAAAATTGGCGGCATCAATGCGGGACCCGGTCGTCAGAGCCTCCGGGTGAAGGCGGGCGCGTTCTTTCCGCTCGGCATCCCGGCGTCGGCGCCGTACACGGACGGCGCGCAACTCCTGATCGAGGACCTCGGTGCCGGTGCTGCCGCCGTCTTCGACGTCAGCCGCTTCACGACGCCCATTCCAGCTGCGGCTGCGGGCGGGTGCGAAGCCGGAGATGGCTGGACCGCCACAGCAAAGCGTACCCTCTATCGCAATCGCTCCACGGCGCTCGACCCACCCGTTTGCACGGTTGGCTCGGCACGCGGGCTCAAGCAACTCCAGTACAAGCCCAAAGATGCGAAAGAGCTTACCGTCCAAGCGATCGCTCGCAATACCACCGTCGCGTTGCCCGTCGGCCCACTGCGGGCCTCACTGGTTTTCGGCAGCACCCAAGCGGCGGGCGACGCCGGCGTATGCGCCATCAGCACGCTCGCTCCGTGCACGGCATCCGGGAACACGGTACGGTGCCGTTAACGGCTGCGGTCGGCGGGGCGACTGCGGGGACGGCGAGATCATTGGCTACCCGTCCCATTTTTGGTCCCCCTATGACCGCTGGGATCGAAGACCATGCGCATCCTTGCAGCGATCCGCTGAACGAGCACGTGGTCGTCGTGGTTGTAATCACGGTGATCCAGCCAAGCGGTCCGACGCGCATGTGCTGCCAGTTCCGGAAGACCCAAGCTAAGCGGTCGCGCGGAGATCCATCCAACACCGAGCATCTCGGCGAGCGACCTGCGTCCAAGCCTTTGAACACTCACACAGGGTTTTTCGCAAAGGTAGCGAGCTTGCGTTTGCGAGAGTCGAAAGCTTGGTGGATCGCAAAACGAGAACTCCTACCTCTGTCGTGTGTGCCTTAGCCGCCGGCGAGCCCCTTTCGTCGCAGCCAGCTCGCGATCACGGCATTGACCTCCTCGGGCGCCTCTTGCTGAACCCAGTGCGAGACGCCCGGGAGATAATGGAGCTCCAAGTCGGCGACGTATTGGTCCGTTCCGAACGTCGTTTCCTTCCCGAGCGCATCGTCCTCCTCGCCCCATACCATGAGGGTGGGCACGTCGATCCGTGGATAGCCGAGTCGCCGCTGGCGATCGGCGCCCCCTCGTACCAGCGCACGATAATAGTTGATCATCGCGGTGAGCGCGCCCGGCTCGGCTGCATTGCGCCGGTACACTTCTAATACCTCAGGAGGAAACCGCTCCGGGCGCCGCGACATTCGGAGAAACGCGTCTCGAATCGCACGGTAATCGAAAGCCGCGAGGGTACGCTCTGGAATCCATGGCAGCTGAAAGAAGAGCACGTACCAAGAACGAAGCAGCTGGCGTCCCCACAGGGCGCGTTCCATGACTGCGGGGTGCGGCACGTTGAAGATCAGCAACCCTTCCAACGGCCGTAGCCGCCGCATGGCAAAGTACCAGGCGATGACCGCGCCCCAGTCGTGAGCGAGCAAGATGACACGGCGAGCACCGCTGGCGTCGATCAGCCCAGCAACATCCTGCATCAAATGCTCGATTGCGTACGCATCCACACCACGCGGACGGTCGGTGCCTCCGTATCCCCGAAGATCCGGAGCCCAAACCCGGAAGCCAAGCTCCGCCAGGAGCGGCATTTGGCACCGCCACGAATACCAACACTCGGGAAACCCGTGCAGGCAAAGCGCCAGTTGCTCTCCGGAGCCGTACTCAACCACGTGGAAGCGCAAGCCATTCGCACGCACCTCGAGATGTTTCGTACCGGTTGGAACCTCGAACAACGCCTGAGATTCGAATGTCATCGTTGTTGCCTGTACTTCGATGCGCACGGCAAAGCCACACCGTTTTGCATCGACCCGTTGCGTGAACGCTTCGCAGCGCTTCGTGCGGCCGAGCACCGAACACCTCTTCCATTGATTGTGCTGCCGTGCTGGCATGAGGAAGATGATTGGCTCCTTGCGTCGGTTCGCCACCATCGTGGCCGCGTGTTTCGCACTGCTCCCCCGACAAGTTCACGGGGCGGTAGTGATACCGGTGCCACTCGATGCACTCATCGACGCAGCGGACGTAATCGCGGTGGTTCGCCCTACCGAAGCGCACAGCTTGCCGACCGCTTCGGGTGGAATCCGCACCCGCATCACGTTCGAGGTTCTCAGCGTGGCCTCGGGTGCGCTCACGGACGATCGGCTCGAACTGGAAATTCCTGGTGGCTTTGTAGGAGACACGGTGGAAGTATTCGAAGGCGCCCCGACGTTTTTCTCTGGAGGACTCTACGTCGTTCTCTTGCAACGCAAGGCAAACGGCACCTGGGGGCTACTGCAACTGGACTTGGGTGTGTTGCGCATCGACGTCCCCAGTGGCGAACAAGCCAAGACGACCTACGAGCCGCGTTTGCTCTCTTCTCCTGGAGTCGAGGGTCGACACAACTGGTCCTGGACGGAGTTCTGGCAGCACGTCCGGGCACGACGCGCCAATGCCCGGGCGCCCCACTTTCACCGGCAGTGGCTCCGCCGCACGACATCTGCACCCTTCCAATTCGGGCGGCCTCTCGCGCGATTGTTCGAGAGCGACCTTGGAGATTCGATCGCCTTTGCCGTGGACGCCCGGGGCGATTTGCGTCTCGGACCCGAGCTTTCGGAGGAAGTCGTTCGGCAAGGCTTGCAAGCGTGGACTGGTGTGGAAGGTTCTTCCCTTCGACTGGCCGGCGGTGGTGCGTTGCAAGACTTGAGCACGACTTGTCCCGACCCGAACGGGCAATCGTTCAAGGTGCGATTTCGCGACCCTGACGACGTGATCCCTCCCCCCATCGACTGCCGGGGCATGTTGGCTTTGACAAGTTATCGCGCGAACTTGAACGAAACCAAGGTGCTAAGCGGGCAAACATTCGCGCGCATCCGCTGCGCAACTGTATCGTTTGCCGACGGGTGGGAAGATTGCGCTGTGTGGACTCCTTGCAACGTCGCTGAAATCGCGGCCCACGAACTCGGGCACGCGATCGGCCTTGGCCACTCGTCGGAACGGGTGCCGGAACCAAACCAACGGCTGCGCGACGCCACGATGTACGTACAAGCTCATTTTGACGGGCGCTGCGCCAGCTTCCGAGCAGACGACATCGATGCGGTTCGCTTTCTCTATCCAGATCCGCCCCCGCTCTCGATTCTAGGGAGCCTCGAACTCCCGCCTGCGCATCCTGATACTCCCTATGCACACCAGTTCACAACTTCCGATGCACAGGCGCCGGTCACCTGGGCGATGGGGCGCAGTGACTACTGCGGACTGGAACTCGATCAAACCGGCCTGCTCTCTGGCACTCTTCCAGCCTGCCTATGCTGGAGTCGGTCGGTTCCTCCGTTTCCAACGCCCCAACCGACACCTTACTTGTTCATCACCGCCACCGACTCGCAGTGCATCTCCCACACTCGATTTTTCACGATCCCGCTGCGGAACTCCAACAGTGGCGACCCGCTGCCGGCTTGTACGCCCTCTCCCACTCGACCAGCAGGCACGACCTCGCCCACCGTACCTCCTGGTTGCACCCCGCACAGTCCGTCAACGGCGACACCCACGGCTACCGTCACGCCGCCCGCAACGTCGACGGCTACTCCTTCTGCCACTGCTTCCGTGACGCCTCCCTTCTCCCCATCGCTTACGCCAACGCACACGCCGCTGCCGTCGGCTACGCCCGTTTCGCCGAGCCCTACTCCGTTGTCGTGCGCAGGCGACTGCGATGGCTCGGGTGAGGTCACCGTGGACGAAGTCGTGCGCCTGGTGGCGATTGCGCTGGAGGTCCTGCCCCTCGAGCGCTGCCCCGTCGGTGACCGCGATGGAAACGGAAGGATCACGATCGATGAAATCGTCGCCGCCGTGACCCGCCTGCTCGCTGGCTGCGACGAGATCGGGGGCCAAGGTGGTTAACGTCCTGGCGCGCAGCGGCCGGTGAAGCTGGGCCGCTGCAGCGCCAGGTTGGACCGCCGGTTAAAGCCGCGCCACGTAAAATGCGTGCATGGGGTCACCTTCCAGATGGTGGACCTGAACATTCGAAAACCCAGCCTTGTTCAGGTAGTCCTGCGCCATCTGTTCTCCCCACATGGTTCCCAGTCCTTCACCACCTTGCGCCAGCGAGACCGTCATGCAGTGCATGACCGACGCCCCGTACAGCAGCGGCCCGATCGGGTGATCGAGGTTCTCCTCCAAGCGGCTTGAGGCCGCCATGTCCATCATCAGGAAGACGCCTTCCGGACGCAGGGCGCGAGCGATGTTGGCCAGGACGACCTGGGGTTTGGCGAGGTCGTGTACCACGTCGAACGCGGTCACGAGATCAAATTCCCCGGGCAGCCCAGCCGTGATGTCGGCAACTGCGAAGCGCGCGTTGGAGAGCTTCCACCTCACTGCCTCGGCCCGCGCGGCCTCGATGCCTTCAGCCGAGAAATCCACGCCAACGAAGCGGCTGTTGGGAAAGGCGCGCGCCATCACATTGATAGCATGCCCTTGCCCCGTGCCGATGTCGATGACGTCAATGCCCGACCGCAGGCGCTCCACTACGCCGT
>CAZHQG010000014.1:0-104116 GCA_964534275.1 uncultured Binatia bacterium (SeqCode)
TCGCCCTGGCTAGGGCGAGGGAGAGGATGAAAGGTGAGGGAGTGGGTCGAACGTCAATCCACGACGCAACCCACCCTCACCCGGCGCTGCGCGCCGGCCTCTCCCTGGGGGGAGGCGTCTCTTTCAGTGCTGCGTTGAAACACCAAGAAATACTGGTACGGCAGAAACGTCGGCTCGTCGATCAACACGAGCCCGGCGCGACTGGCCTCTTCCAACACCACCTCGCGGTCTAACTTGTGGTCCGGCGGCGGTCCCACCGGCAACTCTCGCTTGTGGTAGTCGACGATCACGATGCGCCCGCCAGGCCGGAGCGCATCTCGCAGTCGTTCGAGGTACCGAACCCGATCAGGAAAGTGGTGGTACGTATCCACAACGAACACCAAGTCGAAGAGCCGCGGCGGAAGGCGCGGGTCTGCCGGCGGCGCTAGCACCGGCACCACATTCGCCAGTCCTTCCCGTGTCAGATGCTCGTTCAAGCGATCCAGCTGGCGTGGCTCGACGTCGATGGCAAACACGACGCCTTTGGGTACGGCGCGCGCCAGCCGGCGCGTGAAGTAGCCCGGCCCGCAACCGACGTCGGCAACCCAGGCGCTCGGAGAAAGCTGCAGGTACGCAATCACCTCGTCGGGACGTTGCCACGCGTCTCGCTCCGCCGACTCCAAGTGCCGAATGTACGCTTCCACATCGGCTGGACCGTGAACGTCCCGGTTTGCTGCCCCGTGGTGGTGCCCCCGATGACACGGCGTGCACCCGCCAAGCCACAGCACCCAAACGCCCATCGCCAGCAGTGGCCAACGAAAGCGCGAGCGCAGCGCGAATCGCAAAACCCACGGTCGTCGGTTCCCCTTGCGAGCCTGGCTCCAGGGCTTCGCTGGCACGATGCGTTTTCCTTCCTTACGGGTTTCCACGAATCACGCCAACGTAACGGTGAAGCAACGCTTCCGCCTCGTTGCGCTGGCGCAGCTTTCCGTCGCGCTCGGCGATGGCAATTGCGGCGCGTAGCAGCTCCACTGCTCGCTCCCGGTCGCCACGATCGAAATACAGCTGCGCCAATTCCACTCGCGCTCCGACCGCATGCTCCGGTTCGAGCGCAATTGCCTTGGTCAGGCACTCTTCAGCCTTGCGTTGGTTGCCGCCCAGCAGGCGCGGCAACTGCCGGTACAGCCCTCCTTTCGCTGTCAGCGCGTCTGGGTGGTTGGGATTCAGTTCCAAGGCGCGGTCGAGGTCGCGATTGAGCCGCATGAGGTTCAGAGGGTTCGGGCTGGCCCCGTCGAGCAACAACAGCCTGCCCTTGGTGGCGAAGCGCGCAAAATGCGCGTCGGCATTCTGTTCATCCAGCGCCAAGGCCTCTTCCGATAAACGCAAACCCTCTGTGTATAGCTGCCGCTTCGTCGTGGGGTCGGGGGCGTCTTCGCCGCGTTTCAGGAGCTCCACTGCGCGCTGTGCGAGCACCTTTGCCTTCTCGCGTGGCGACTGTTCCGCCGCAAGCACCGGAGCAGCGCTCGCTGCGGGCTCGGCCCCCACGCCCGCAGGAGCCCAAAGATGCCCAGCGATCAGCAACACTCCTACGAACGCGCAACCGACCCGCATGGCCACCGAACTCGGCCTGGGCTTGTAGCACGCACCTCGACCCACCGGAACACGGTAACGCCTTCGAACGGGGCTCCCCCTTGCCCCAGGGCCCAAAACCAAGTGCACGCGAATTTCCTTGCCTTCGCTCGCGGTGTACACTGCACGCTCGAATGAGCCAGAACACTGCAGTCACGGCGGCGTGGCATTATCATCGGGTCACAAGCCATTCTTGGGAAAGCGTTCGCAAAGGTCCGCACACGCTGGACTGGTCGAATTACCCCCGCCCGTTCAAGATCTATCGGGATCTCCCAGCACTGCCGTTACCCCAAACCTGGTCACGATCGACACGGCCCGGCTTGGCAGCGGTGTTGGACTCGGGAGAAACGTCGCCCTTGCGTGGCAAGGTGGACGCCGCGGCGCTCGCGCGCATCCTGTATTTGAGCGCAGGAGTCATGCGCTGGCGCGACCTTGGTGGCATGCGCGTACCTTTTCGCGCTGCTGCCTGTACGGGGAACCTGCACCACATCGATACGTACGTGGTCTGCGCTCATGTTCCTGGCTTGGACGCCGGGGTGTACCACTTCGGCCCTCACGACTTTGCCCTCCGCTGCCTACGACGCGGTGACTTTCGCGGGAACCTGTGTGCTGCAGCCGCGGCACCCGAGGAGTTTCGCGACGCGCCAGTTTGGCTCGTGTTCACGAGCACGTTCTGGCGCAACGCTTGGAAGTACCGCGCGCGCACGTACCGGCACGCATTCTGGGACTGCGGAACCATCCTCGCCAACCTGCTCGCTGCGGCAACGAGTGGCGAAATCCGGCATCGATTGCTTGTGGGATTCGTGGACGACGACGTGAACCACCTGATCGGGGTGGATGGCCGTCGCGAAGCTGCTCTCGCGCTGGTTGCGCTTGGTTCGGGAGTGCCCGCACCTACCCGGCGGGAGGAAGTACCCGCGCTCCAGCTAGCGGTGGAACCGTCCTCGCCGCGTGAAATCGAATACCCGGAAATTGTCGCCATGCACCGCGCCTCTGCCTTGTCCGATGCCGACGAGGTGCGCGCCTGGCGCCGCGGTGCCCGCAACATCAGCGCCGGTGCGGTCGCCGCCGCCACGCTTCTTCCGGCGCTCCCGCAGCTCCCTTCCGCACCCATCGAAGACGTCATCGCGAAGCGTGGCTCGACCCGGCAGTTTGCACGCGAGCCGATCCGCGCGGACGTGTTCGGAACCATCCTGCGGGCCGCGTGCACACGGGTGCCTGCGGAGTTCCAAGCTCAGGCGCGGTTGACGAGCGCTTATGTCATCGCCCACGCGGTGCAGGGGCTCGAAGCGGGAACCTATGCGAGCACTGCCGACGGCAGCCGCTTGCTTCCCTTAGCCAGGGGAAATTTTCGGCACGAAGCAGGGGCGCTTGCGCTTGGCCAGGCACTGGCCGCGGACGCCGCAGCGAACGTGTACATGCTCGCCGATCTCCACACGATCCTTCCGGCGCTGGGCAACCGAGGGTACCGCGCAGCTCAACTGGAAGGAGGCATTGCCGGCGGGAGGATGTATCTTGCCGCATTCGCGCTCGGAATTGGCGCAACCGGACTCACCTTTTTCGACGACGACGTAACGGCCTTTTTCTCTCCGCACGCGGCGGGAAAAAGCGTGATGTTTCTCACCGCGGTGGGAAAGCCAGCAAAGCGGAGCGCGCGTTGACACGAAGCGACTGCGTGTGCCGGGCGCATCCACGCTTCACACGTTGAAGCGAAAGTGGATCATGTCGCCGTCGCGAACAACGTAGTCCTTCCCTTCAAGCCGCAGCTTCCCTGCTTCCCGGGCTTTCGCCTCGCTCCCGTAGTGCACGAAGTCCTCGAAGGCGACCACTTCGGCGCGGATAAACCCCCGCTCGATATCGCTGTGGATCTTGCCGGCGGCTTTCACTGCAGTTGTTCCGCGGCGGATGGTCCAGGCGCGCACTTCGTCTTCGCCGGCAGTGAGGAAGCTGATCAAGTCGAGGAGTTCGTACGCCATGCGAATGAAACGCTCGCGTGCCGAGCTCGCGAGCCCGAGATCGGCTAGAAACGCCGGTCGGTCTTGCTCCGGCAACTTGGCAATCTCCATTTCGATTTGGCCGGCGAGGACCAGCCCTGGAACCCCTTCCTGCTCCAGCCAGGCTTGCATCTCGGGAGGCAACGGCTCTCGGGCGTGCTCCTCGCCCACGTTCCACACCGCCATGAACGGCTTGCGCGACAAGAAGCCAAAACCAGCCAGTGCAGTGGCTTCTTCAGCGGTCCATTCCATCCGACGCAGCGCTTGCTCCGCATCGAGGGTTTGTTTCAGCCTCTCCAGCAAGGCCCGTTCGCGCTCCTTGCCTTTCTCTTTTTTCAGCCGTTCCAGCCGCCGCTCGACGATCATCAAGTCGTTGAGGACCAGTTCGCTTTTGAACGCTTCCAGGTCTCGTACCGGTGCGGGAGGTTCAGCGGTCAGCGGATCGACAAACCCACGCACGACTTGCACGAGAGCATCGACGTCTCGCATCTGAGCGATCGTGGTTGGGTCCAACGCCGACGAGGAAGACGACCCCAGTGGCGCAGGAAAGTCCACAAAGACAATTTCCGCATAGGTGACTTTGCGCGGGCGGAAACGTCGCGCGAGTTCATCCACGCGAGCGTCCGGCACCTTGATCGTGCCAAGGTGCACCGCACCGGGCTCGGCAAAGCTTCCAACCTGCGCTTCTTGCTCCGTCAGCGCATTGAAAATGGTTGTCTTTCCGCTGCGCGGGAAGCCAACGATGCCGACCTTCATGATTCCTCGAAGCTCAGGCGCGCGAGCGCACCTGGCCCGCAATCTTCAAGCGCAAGGCGTTCAGCCGAATGAAGCCCTCGGCGTCGGCTTGGCGGTAGACCGAGTCTGCCTCGAATGTGGCAATGTCGGGGCGATACAGCGAGCGCGGTGCCTTGCGGCCCACCACCGAGGCGCTGCCTTTGAATAACTTCAACCGCGCGGTACCCGTTACGGCCTTCTGTGCCTCGTCGACCATCGCCTGCAGCATGAACCGCTCGGGAGCGAACCAGTATCCGTAATAAACCATTTCCGCGTACCGGGGCACGAGGCTGTCGCGCAAGTGCATGACTTCCCGATCGAGCGTAATCGACTCCACGGCACGATGCGCCAAATGCAGAAGCGTGCCCCCTGGGGTTTCGTAAACGCCACGCGATTTCATCCCGACATACCGGTTTTCCACGATGTCTACCCGGCCCACCCCGTGGCGGCCAGCAATGGCATTCAGGCGTGCAAGCAAGGTGGCAGGAGACAACCGCTCGCCGTTCACCGCGACCGGATTGCCCTCTTCGTATTCGATCTCGACATACTCGGGTTGATCGGGTGCCTTTTCTGGAGACACGGTGAGTTGGAACATGTCCTCGTAGGGCTCTCGCCAGGGGTCTTCGAGGATCCCGCCTTCGTAGCTGATGTGGAACAAGTTCCGGTCGGTGCTGTACGGTTTTTCGACGGTCACGGGGACCGGAATCCCGTGGCGCTCGGCGAATTCGAGGAGTTTCGAGCGAGAATTCAAGTCCCACACACGCCACGGAGCGATGACCCGAATCTCGGGACGCAACGCGTAGTACGTCAGTTCGAATCGTACTTGGTCGTTCCCTTTGCCCGTCGCCCCGTGGGCCACGGCGTCGGCTCCTTCGGCAACAGCAATCTCGATTTGGCGCTTGGCAATCAGTGGGCGGGCAATGGAGGTCCCGAGAAGGTACGCGCCTTCGTACACCGCATTGGCGCGCAACATGGGAAACACAAAATCGCGCACGAACTCCTCGCGCAAATCTTCGATGTACACCTTGCTCGCACCGGTTCGCCGGGCCTTCTCTTCGACCGGAGCGAGTTCTTCGCCCTGCCCCAGGTCGGCGCAAAATGCCACCACCTCGCACCCGTACGTATCCACCAGCCAGCGAAGGATGACGGACGTATCCAGCCCGCCCGAGTATGCCAAAACCACTTTTTTCGGTGCTTCCATTGCAGGCTACTCCTTCGTGGGCCGCCATCCACGCGCCGTGCGCTGCTCGTCGTGGTGCCGGACCAGCCACACCAAGATGGCCTTTTGTACATGGAGGCGATTTTCCGCTTGGTCGAACACGATCGATTGCGGCCCGTCGATGACCTCGTCGGTAATTTCTTCGCCGCGGTGTGCAGGCAGGCAATGCATCACCAAGGCATCAGGCTTTGCGAGGCGCACGAGCGCCGCGTTGACTTGATAGTCCGCAAACGCTCGTCGGCGCTGTTCCGCCTCGGCTTCCTGCCCCATGCTGGTCCAGGTGTCCGTGTAAATCACGTCGGCGCCGTGCGCCGCCTGAGCCGGGTCGTGCACCAAGGTCACCCGAGCCCCGGCCGCACGCGCGCCGGCAAGCACCTCGGCATCCGGCTCGTATCCGGTCGGGCACGCAACCACCAGTTCGAAGCCAAAGCGCGCTGCCGCGTTCATCCAAGAGTGCGCCATGTTGTTGCCGTCGCCGATAAAGGCCACGCGGAGCTGCGCAAGGTCGCGGCGAAATTCGCGGAGCGTAAAGCAGTCCGACAATACTTGGCAGGGATGCAAGCGGTCGGACAAACCGTTCACCACAGGCACTCGCGCCCAGCGCGCGAGTTCTTCAAGGGTCCGATGGTCGTACACGCGCGCCATGATCACGTCGACCCAACGCTCCAGGTTCCGGGCTGCATCGGCAACGGTTTCGCGTTTTCCCAATTGGATGTCCGCAGGGGTGAGGTACACCGCATGCCCGCCAAGGTGGAACATGCCGACATCGAAGGTCACGTGGGTGCGCAAGCTCGGCTTCTCGAAAATCATTGCCAGCACCTTGCCGTGCAGGAGCGGGTGCGGGCGGCCAGCTTGCCAGTCGGCCTTCAACTCGCGCGCGAGTCGAAGGATTTCTTCCAGCTCGTCGCGAGACAAATCGAGCAAACTCAAGAAGTCGCGTTTCATGCCTGCAAAACCTCGGCAAGCACAGCTACCGCGCGGTCGATTTCCGTGGCAGACACCACCAGGGGAGGAGCCAAGCGCACCACCCGCTCGGCAGTCGCGTTCACGATCAGGCCGCGCTCGCGACACGCGTCCGCCACGGGTCCAGCGGGGCCTGTCAACTCGACCCCCACCAACAGCCCATGCCCCCGCACTTCTCTCACTCTCGGGCAGCGACGCGCCACTTCCTCCAGTTTGCCGCGCAAGTACGCCCCCTGCTGCCGGCAGTTCTCGAGAACGCCCTCCTCTAGAAGCGCTCGCACCGTGGCTACGGCAGCGGCACACGCAAGTGCGTTGCCCCCAAACGTCGATCCGTGTGCGCCCAATCCAAAACTTTCTGCCACCTCGGCCCGCGCCAGCATCGCGCCCACAGGCACACCGTTCCCAAGACCTTTTGCGAGCGTCATGATATCGGGCACGACGCCGAACAGCTCGTAGCCGAACAACGTTCCCAAGCGGCCCATTCCGGTTTGGACTTCATCGAAAATCAGCAAAAGATCGTGGGTCTTGCACCACTGCTGCAAGGCTCGCAGATACTCCGGATCCACCGGAATCACGCCGCCCTCGGCTTGCACCAACTCCAACATCACCGCCACGGTCTGCGGCGAACGGGCTGCCTCGAGCGACCGTAAATCGTTGAACGGCACGTATCGAAACCCCTCGGGAAGTGGCTGGAACCCTTGACGTACTTTTTCTTGGCCTGTGGCCGTCAACGTGGCCAGGGTGCGACCGTGGAAGGACCCTAACATGGTAATAATCTCGTACCGCCCCCCTCCCTTGTCGGAGCCATACCGTCGCGCGAGCTTGATTGCGGCCTCGTTGGCCTCGGCGCCGCTGTTGCACAGAAAGACGCGGTCCGCGAACGAGTGCGTACACAAGAGTTCCGCGAGTTCTCCCTGCGGGGCGCTGTGGTGCAAGTTGGAAACGTGCAGGATCTTGTTTGCTTGCTCGCAAATTGCGGCCGTGACCCGCGGGTGGGCGTGTCCGAGAGCAGTCACGACCGTGCTGGAAAAAAAGTCCAAGTACTCGCGACCGTCCGCGTCCCACACACGGCACCCCTGTCCGCGCACCAACGCGAGGGGTGCGCGAGGGTACACAGGAAACAAATAACGGTCGTTCCGGGCGATAATGTCGGCACTTGTCATGGCCAGCAAGGCAGCGTCGAGGGAAACCCCTCGGTTAGCGAGCAGGGCGGCGCCGTGCAATTGCAGCGGCGTCGCTACGCAACACCACTTCGGTGCCCACCCCGGCGTCGGTGAAAATTTCCAGCAGCACAGCGTGGCGCACGCGGCCATCGACAATATGGGTCTTTTTCGTGCCCCGGCGCAGTGCGTCGATGCAGCATTCCACCTTTGGAATCATTCCCCCATCGATCACCTTGGAGCGCACGAGTTCCTGCGCTTGTTCCACGTCGATCGTCGAGAGCACTTGGCCATCGGCTCCGCGGATGCCTTCCACATCGGTGAGCAAAATGAGTTTTTCCGCCTGCAGCGCCGCAGCCAGCTCGCCAGCCACGAGATCCGCATTGATGTTGTAGCTCTTGCCGTCTTCTCCCACACCAATCGGGGCGATCACGGGAATGAAATCTGCCCGGTCGAGCGCCTCGATCACCGCGGGATTGATGGCCTGCACCTCCCCCACGAGGCCGATGTCCACCTTGGTGCGACGGCCGCTTTCCTCCGTTGTGACCGTGAGTTTCCGAGCCCGGATCAACTCGCCATCTTTCCCGCTCAAGCCCACCGCACGCCCCCCTTGCCGTTGGATGAGAGTCACGATCTCGTTCGTGATCTTCCCTAGGACCATTTCCACCACGTCCATGGTTTGCGGGTCAGTCACTCGCATTCCCCGCACGAACTGCGGCTCGATGCCCAACATGTCCAGCACGCGGTTAATTTGGGGACCACCGCCGTGAACGATGACCGGGTTGATCCCGACGTACTTCAGCAGCACGATATCCTGCGCAAAACTTGCCCGCAGGGCATCGTCGGTCATGGCGTGGCCGCCGTACTTGATTACCATCGTCGTGCCTGCGTAACGACGAATGTACGGCAGGGCTTCGAGCAGCGTGTCTGCTCGCGCAATCAGCTCAGCGACATTCCGCGCGCGTGTTTGCATCGGTCCCCCGGGCTCAGAGGATGTAGCGGGACAGATCCTCGTTCTTCACGATGTCCCCCAACATTTCCCGCACGTACTTCGCGTCGATGACGACCTCCTGGCCGCCGAGATCCGGAGCGTCAAAGGAAAGGTTCTCCAACAAACGCTCCACCACCGTGTGCAATCGACGCGCACCGATGTCCTCGGTGGACCGGTTCACCTCGGCAGCGATGGCGGCGATTTCTTCCACAGCATCCTGAGTAAAAGAAAGTTTGACCTGTTCCGTGGCCAAGAGCGCCACGTACTGCTTGAGGATGGCATTTTGTGGTTCGGTGAGGATGCGCACGAAGTCTTCTTTCGTGAGCGGGTCGAGCTCCACGCGGATGGGGAACCGGCCTTGGAATTCGGGGATCAAATCCGAGGGCTTGGCGATGTGGAACGCGCCCGATGCAATGAAGAGGATGTGGTCGGTGCGGACCATTCCGTACTTCGTGCTTACGGTGCTGCCTTCGATGAGCGGCAATAAGTCGCGCTGCACTCCTTGCCGCGACACGTCCGGTGCACCACTGCTTTCGCGGCCTGCGATCTTGTCGATCTCGTCGATAAACACGATGCCGGTTTCCTCGACCCGACGAATTGCCTCCCTCGTCACCCACTCCATGTCGATCAGCTTGCTTGCCTCTTCGTTGGTCAAGTAGTCCAAGGCGTCGTCGATCCGCATGCGTTCTTTGGTGGTTTGCTTTGGCGCCATGGAGGAAAAGAGTTCTTTCAGCTGCGACTCCATTCCTTCCATGCCCTGAGGGGCGAAGACTTCGACCATCGGGAACGACGACTTGGTGACCTCGATCTCTACGATGCGGTCGTCGAGCAGTCCTGCACGCAACATGTTGCGGAACTTTTCGCGGGTCGCTTCTTGCGCGTCATCCTCGCGCGAGCCGGGAAGAAGCAAATCGAGGATGCGTTCCTCGGCAAGTTCTTCGGCGCGCAAGCGCACCTTTTCTTCTTCTTCGTCCTTGACCATCTTCACGGCGAGATCCGTGAGGTCTCGAATGATCGATTCCACGTCGCGCCCCACGTACCCCACCTCGGTAAACTTCGAGGCTTCCACCTTGATGAACGGGGCTTGCGCCAATTTCGCCAAGCGGCGGGAAATCTCGGTTTTTCCCACTCCTGTAGGGCCGATCATGATGATGTTCTTTGGCGTAATCTCGTCCCGCAGCTCTTCGGGCACTTGCAAACGGCGCCAGCGGTTGCGCAACGCCACGGCAACCGCCCGTTTGGCTTTCCGCTGGCCAACGATGTAGCGGTCGAGTTCGGAGACAATTTCCCGCGGGGTCATGTAGCTCATATCGACACCTCTGCTACCACGTGGGCGCCAGAGCGCAACGCCGCCCGACCGCGCCCCGTCGGCGCTTTATAGTTGCTCCAACACGATATTGTCGTTCGTGTAGACGCAAATGGAAGCAGCGATCCGCATGGCTTCTTGCGCAATATCTGCGGGAGACAGCTCGCTGTGCTTCATCAGCGCGCGGGCAGCCGCCGCCGCATACTGGCCGCCGGAGCCAATGCCGACCACCGGTTCGTCCGGCTCGATGACGTCCCCGCTTCCGGAAAGCATCAAGATGGTTTCACGATCGGCCACGAGCAGCAGCGCTTCCAAACGGCGCAGCAAGCGGTCGGTGCGCCAATCTTTGGCAAGCTCCACCGCGGCGCGGCGAAGATTCCCCTGATGCTGGTCGAGTTGGCGCTCGAATCGCTCGAACAAGGTAAACGCATCGGCCGTAGCGCCCGCAAAGCCGGCGAGGACCGAGTCGCGGTACAGCCGCCGCACTTTGCGCGCCTGTGTTTTTACCACGGTTGGACCCAAGCTGACCTGGCCATCCCCCGCCATGACGGTGAGGCCGCGGTGGCGCAAAGCCAAAATTGTCGTTCCATGAAAGGGTTGCATCCTTCATCCCTCCATCACACGCGGAGTTAACCGGCCCGCGGATGAGACTTGTCGTATACCCGCATGAGGTGGTCGAGGTTCAAATGCGTGTAGCGCTGGGTGGTCGACAAGCTGGCGTGGCCAAGCAACTCTTGAATCGCGCGCAAGTCGGCTCCGGCATTCAGCAAGTGCGTCGCAAAGCTGTGCCGAACCGCGTGAGGGCTCACCTTGTTGGCCAACCCGGCGGCTCGCACGTAGTATTCGAGGCGCCGTGCCACGGAGCGCGTCGTCAACCGCCGCCCGCTGCGATTCAAAAAAACGGCCCCCACGTCGCGCACACCACGGCGGCAAAGCTGCCCAATCTGGGCGCGGTAACGTTCGAGCGCAGCCAAGGCTTTGCGCCCGATGGGAACGATCCGCTCCTTGTTTCCTTTCCCACGTACCCGCACAAGCTCGAGCGCTCCGTCGATATCCTCCCAGTTCAAACCCACGAGCTCGCTCACCCGCAGCCCGCAAGAGTACAGGACCTCGAACATCGCGGCGTCGCGCACGCGCACCGGCCCGTCTCCAGGTACAGCATCGAGCAAGCGAAACACATCGTCCACCGTCAGGTGGTTCGGGAGCTGTTGTTCCTTTCGCGGTGCCTGCACCACGCTCACCGGATCGTGCTCGAGCCAACGACGCTGGCGAGCGAAGCGAAAAAACGTTTTCAACGACGAAAGCTTGCGCGCCACCGAGGTCTTGCGGTGCCCCGCAAGGAGGTGCGCGAGAAACGCGCGGACGTCGTCGCGTTCTACCGCGTCGACGCGGGTTGCGCCGGAGTCCGTTTCCTTACGCTCGCGCAAGAAGGTGGCAAACTGGCGGAGGTCCGCGACGTACGCTCGCACCGTGTGCGGCGATGCATTGCGCTCTGCGACGAGGCTGCGTTCGAATTCCTGAACGGCTTCTTCCCAGTCCAACATCGCCTGCTCCACCCTACCCGGTCGGCACTTGCCCCGCATGGTATCAGCACACCTCGCGCTGAGCAAAGGGAGCCAACGTGGTGTGCGCGTATCTCCCGAGCGGGAGCGTACCATCCACCCACGACTTCGTCGGGGACTGCCCTGCCGTAACCTGTGAAGCAAAGGCAATCGCGTGCCCCTCTTGCCAGCCCCGCCGCTGAGCCAAACCGAGCACCGCGTGCGGGCCACTGCTCCTCTGTAGCCTCGCACTCGCATCGACGGGCGTGTTCGCGCTAGGCAAGCTCGCGGCATGCGGTGCGCACGCCGAACCGAGGAGGCAGTATGAGTCGTGAAGAACAACCCAAAGACAAACAGCCCATCCTGGCAGGCGCGACGCCCGAGGAACGGAATCCCGATCTGTGGCCCACGGAAGCGTTTGCGCCACTCGAGCGCTTGCTTGCGAGCAGCTTGCAACGAGCCGGGCAAGCGGTTCGCGACACGTTTGGCCACGAAGGTCGTCAAATGACTGCCCGCGAGTTTGTGAACTTCTGGAATCAATGCCGGCTCAAAGCGATGGCGACCGTCGGCGCCAATGGTCGGCCGCACATCGCACCAGTCCATGCCGAGTTTGTTCGCGGTGAGCTTTTCTCGACGATTTACACGGACGCGCAACGGCTGCGCGACATCCGGCGCAATCCCCACGTGGCGCTCACCACGTGGGCGCCCGATGGCGCTGTAGCGATCGTGCATGGCCGCGCCCACGTTGTGCCCAACAGCGAGCGCACCAGCCGTCCGGGCGCCACAGGGAGGGAGCGCCGCACGGTGCTCCTACGCATCGAAATCGACCGCATTTATGCCATGAAGGGCCGCACCCGCCCTTGATTCTCACCAGGGGAACGACCAGGTAAAGCAGGCATGGAAGAAACGAAACTTGTCGATCCACCGGAAACGATCCCCATCCGGCCCGACGAGGACTTCGACCACGACCGCTTAGCTGCGTATCTGCGCGGCAAGCTGCCGGGATCGGAAGGTCCTTTGGAAATCGTGCAGTTTGCCGGGGGGCATGCCAACCTCACGTACCTGCTTCGCTACGGCTCGGTGGAGTACGTGTTGCGCCGACCGCCGCTCGGGCCCGTTGCCCCTGGCTCCCACGACATGGCACGCGAGTACCGCTGCCTGTCGGTGCTGTACCAAGCGTACCCGCTGGCTCCCCGAGCATACTTGTTTTGCGAGGACCCTAGTATCATCGGGGCGCCGTTGTTCGTGATGGAACGACGCTACGGCACGGTGGTCCGACGCGTGATCCCCGAGAAGTGGGGAGGCGGCAAAGATCCCGTAGTGAATCGGAAGATCAGCGAGGTGCTCATCGACGCTCTCGCAGACCTCCACGCCGTCGACCCCGCGAGCGTGGGACTCGACAAAATAGGCAAGCCCGAGGGCTTCCTTGCCCGCCAAGTGGATGGCTGGATGGCACGTTTCGAGCGGGCAAAAACGAAGGACCTACCCATTGCCCGCGAGGTACACCAGTGGTTGCAGGCGCATATGCCAGCGTCTCCGCGTCCTACATTGCTCCACAATGACTGGCGACTCGACAACATGATGCTAGCCGACGACGACCCGGGCCGCTGCGTGGCGGTATTTGACTGGGACATGTGTACCGTGGGCGACCCGCTTTGCGACCTCGGGACCTTGTTGACCGCCTGGGTCGAGGAACGCGAAGCTCCGCCGGGTACTTCTGGCGGCCCGGTGGTCATGCCCTCGAACACCCCGGGGTTCATGACCCGGGCTGAAGCAGTGGCACGGTACGGGAAGCGCCACAACGTGGATGTGAGCAACGTGCCCTACTACTACGTGTTTGGCTTGTTCAAAATGGCCGTGGTCGTCCAGCAAATCTACTACCGCTACCACGTGGGGCAAACCAAGGACGAGCGCTTCCGCACGTTTGGGCAAGCGGCGGAATTTCTTTTCCACCGCGCCCACGAAGCGGCGCAGTCGGGCACGGTGTAACGACCAAAGAAGGGGAAGAGCATGGCTCAGCTCACGTTGTACCAGTTTGCGGTATCGCCCTTTTGCGACAAAGTACGGCGCATCCTCGCGTACAAGAACATTCCTTTCGAAGTCTACGAATGGCCGCTGGCCGAGGTGCCGCGCATTGCGGAACGAAACCCGACCGGCAAGTTGCCGTTCATCGAATGGGATGGCGAGATCATCGGCGACTCGACCGACATTGCTCTCGCGGTGGAGGCGCGCGTGCCGTCGCCCCCGCTTTTGCCGGCGGACCCCACGCAGCGGGCCTTGGTGCTGGCGCTCGAAGACTGGGCAGACGAGTCGCTGTACTTTTACGAAATGTGCCTGCGTTTTGGCGATGAAGATTTCGATCGCAACTTCCCCAAGGTTGCCGGCACTTTGCCGCCCGACGTGCAAACCATGATGGCTCCAATGCTGCGGGAAAATTTCAAACAGGTCACGGCCACCCAGGGTGTCGGGCGCAAACCGAAAGAGCAACTGGCACGCGACGTGGAGCGGCTGTTTGCCACGATCGAGGCGTTACAACAACCAACCGGCTTTGTCGTGGGTGACAAGCTGACTCTGGCCGATATTGCCATCGTGTGCCAAGCGGAATGCATCACCGACTCGCGTTTGGGCGCGGAAACCTTGTCCCGCCATCCTGCGCTTCGCGACTACTTTGCCCGGGTCGATGCGCTCACCCACGCCCAACGGGTGTAGGCGATCTCGCGATGGTCGATATCGAGGCGGTACGAAACGACTGGAGCCAGCGCGGCTTTACCTGCGACGTGTGGGTCGACGCGCCTGGCCAAGTGTGGCGCAACTTCGTGCATCCGACGGACGAGCTGGTCATGCCCGTCGAGGGACAAATCCAGCTCGAGTTTTCCGGCCAAGTGTTTCGTCCGGCAATTGGCGAAGAAGTACTGATCCCGGCGGGCACTCCGCACACAGTACGCAACATCGGCCCGGGGATTTCCCGCTGGCTCTACGGGTACAAAGTGCCGTAAGCCCCAGCATGGTACTCGCTCGCGAACCCGGCGCGATGGACCTTGGTGCCTGACCGACGACGAAGGAGGAACAGACATGGCACGCTTGCCTTATCCTGACCCAGCCGTGCTGCCTGCGGAAATCCGCGACACCCTGGCGCAGTTGCCCGTGCAGCTCAACGTGTTCCGGATGCTGGCCCACGCTACTACGCTGTTCCGACCTTGGTTACGCCTCGGCACGGCGATCTTGAACGAGCTCGAGCTCGACCCGAAGTTACGCGAGCTGGCCATTCTTGCCGTGGCTCAGGAAACCGACTGTGCGTACGAGTGGGGACAGCACGTACCCCTCGCCCGTTTGGTTGGCGTTGGCGAGGAGCAAATCCAGGCCATCGAGCGTGGCGAAGTCGAAAACCCGTGTTTTGGGGCTCGGGAGCGCATCGTTCTACTTGCCACGCAAGCTTGGCTCCGGCAGGCGCGACTGAGCGACGAGATCTGGACCAACCTCGCAAGCCAGCTATCCCCGCGGCAAGTCATCGAGCTTTGTCTAGTGGTCGGATTTTACTCCATGCTCGCGCGGGTTCTGGAAAGCGCAGAGGTGGATCTCGATGCCCCATTTGCTCAGACCTTCGTTTCCCAACGGTAGCCTTCGCAGACGATGCGGCTCGAAGATCTCTCCACTCCGGCCTTGGTTGTCGATGCCGCGGTGCTCGCCGAAAATCTTGCAACCATGGCCGCGCATCTTCCCGGCACGCGCTTGCGGCCTCACGTAAAAGCGCACAAATGCACTTCGCTCGCAAAGCTCCAGCGCCAATACGGGCACACAGCGTTCTGCTGTGCCACTGTACGCGAAGCTGAAGGTTTGGCACTCGCTGGCCTTTCCGACGACATTCTGCTGGCCAACGAAGTGCTGGATGTCGACCGCCTCGCCCGATTGCGGCACTGGCCGGTGACCGTCGCAGTCGATTCCCCAGCCACCATTCTGGCCGCAGCTCAAGCTGGCATCCAGCGTGTACTCATCGACGTGAACGTCGGGCTGCCACGTTGCGGCTGCGCGCCCGAGCAAGCCGGTGAGCTTGCTGAAGAAGCGCGACGCCGTGGCCTCGAGGTGCGCGGAGTGATGGGGTACGAAGGACACGCGGTCGGTGTGGTCGATCGGGGCGTGCGCTCGGAGCTTTGCCAGCAAGCGATGGAGCGGCTGCTTACGGCCCACCGCGCTGTGGGAGGTCCAATCATTTCTGCCGGCGGAACGGGAACGTTCGACCTCAATCGCTGGGCTACCGAAATCCAAGCGGGATCCTACGCTCTCATGGACACGCAGTACGCGAGCCTCTGCCTGCCGTTTCGCCAAGCCCTCTTCGTTTGGGCCACAGTGATTTCCGTCGGCAACGGGTACGCGGTTGCGGATTGCGGGCTCAAAGCGCTCGGCATGGATCACGGGAACCCGAGCATCGATGGCGCGCACGTGCTGTTTTGTTCCGATGAGCATGTCACCTTTTCTCCCTCGGTCATGCCCAGAGTCGGCGACAAGATCCGGGTATGGCCCGCTCACGTCGACCCAACCGTGGCTTACCATTCTTGCATGTACGTGCTGGAGGGTGAGACGATCGTAGAGGCGTGGCCCGTGGATCTTCGCGGCTGGTGAGGTTCCGCACTCCGGCACGTCGCGAGCTCGGAAGTGGCGCGCTCATCAGGGGGAATCTCGAGCGAACTCACGCGGTCGTGGTTGCGCGGAGCAATGCAGCGCGCTAGCGGCCGACGGCGGAGGGATCCATGGGGTACGAGCAAATTCTGTATGCAGTGGACGGCCCGGTGGCGTTCATCACGCTGAATCGCCCGGACAAACTCAACGCCTGGACCCTGCGCATGGGATTCGAGGTCCGGCACGCCATGTGGCGAGCGGAGCAAGACCCCACCGTGCGGGTCATCGTGGTAACAGGCGCTGGGCGCGGATACTGCGCCGGTGCAGACATGGATTTTTTGCGCGAAGTGCAGTCCGGCTCCGCTAGCCCGTTACAACCGCCACCAGAACTTGCCGTCGAATTCGACCCTGCGATTCCTCCGTTGTATCGAGGCGAGTACACGTACCCGATGGGCTTAACCAAGCCTGTGATCGGAGCGATCAACGGCGTCGCTGCTGGCCTAGGAGCGTCGTACCCGTTGTTTTACGACCTGCGAGTTGCGTCTTCGCAGGCGCGCTTCTCTTTCATCTTTCCGCGCCGGGGCTTGATTGCGGAGCATGGATCGGCGTGGCTCCTGCCGCGGATCGTGGGACACACGCGCGCTGTCGACCTGCTGTTTACCGGCCGTTTCATCGACGCGGACGAAGCGCTGGCCATCGGTTTGGTCAGCCGCGTCTACCCGCACGATGCATTTCTTACGGAGGCTCTTGCTCTTGCCCGCGAGCTTGCCACGCAGTGCTCGCCGCGTTCGCTTCGGATCATGAAACGGCAACTGTGGCGCGATCAATTCGGAGAACTGTCTGCTGCCGTGGACAACGCTGATCGGGAAATGGTGGCTTGCTTCACCACTGCCGATTTCCGCGAAGGGGTGGCGGCGTTTCTCGAACGGCGCTCGCCAAAGTTTACCGGCGAGTGAGCGCAGGGAGACGCGAGCGCCGCTATGATCCTACCGCTCAGCGACGCACCGAACCCGCGTGGAATCCCTTGGGCGACGTATGCCCTCATCGCCGCGAACGTTGCCATTTACTTCTGGATTACTGTCCCTCTGAGCGCCGTTCCTGCAGATTGGAGCGACCCAAGATTTCGCGAGTACGCGGAAATTCTAGAACGCGAATTCGGCCACCGCGCCCCCCTGCGGCAAATCCTCGCGCAAGTGTCGCAGTATGATTTGTTTGTCTTCGAACACGGGTTCCGTCCGGCGGCACCGCAACTCAGTGATCTCTTTTTTTCCATGTTCCTGCACGCTGGGTTCTTGCACCTGTTTGGCAACATGCTGTTTCTGTGGATCTACGGGGACAACGTCGAACACCGACTCGGCCGCCTTCGATTTGTCCTGTGGTACCTCGCCACAGGGGCGGCAGCGACCTTGTTTCACGCGGTGTTTTTTTCGTCGTCGCAAATTCCGCTCGTCGGAGCGTCTGGTGCAATTTCCGGAGTTCTGGGGTTTTATTTCCGTTGGTTCCCCTACAACCAGGTGCGGCTGCTCCTTGTGTTGTTTCCTTTCTTCATGCGGGTGGTGTACCTGCCTGCCCGCGTGGTCCTGGGCTTTTACCTGGTACTCGACAACATCTTGCCGTTTTTGCTGACGTATGGGTCCGACGGAACCGGCGTCGCGTTTGGCGCCCATATCGGCGGCTTTTTCGCTGGCCTCCTGGGCGCCTGGTGGATCGACCGACAAGAACTCCGACCGCCGGCCGCCGAACTTGGGAAAGCACGCGAGGCAACGGCTAGCGTTGCGGCCCTGCGGGCTGCCCTGGACGCCGGCCGGATGGAAGAGGCCGCTAGGATTTACTTCCAACTCGACGCGACAACCCCTCTCAAGGGAGTGGACGCAAACGATCTCCTGGATCTCGCCGAATGGCTGCGTATGCACGGCTCGCCACGTTCGGCGCTAGCCTTGTACTTGCGCATCTTGCGGCAGCACCCAACCGCTCCGGTCACCGCAGCCGCTCACCTTGGCGCCGGCCGTGTGCTGCTTTACGACCTCGACGAGCCCGCCCTCGCGTATCAGCACTTCATGGATGCGTTGCGAACCGCGCCCACGGCGGAGATTGCGGCGGAGGCACGCAGAGCGATTCGGGATGTCACAGCGCGGCAAAAGATGCAGGTTGGCCGCCCGCTGCGGAAGCAACCCGAACCCTGACGAGTCCTTCACCAGAGCCGTATTGCTCTGCAGCGTCGCCCGTGGGATGCGGAAACTCCGGCGGCGGTTCTTCAACCAGTCGCGAACGACACCCACAAGTTGCCTGCGACGCTACGAGACCGCTCCAGAGACCGATGCAGCCAGTTTTTTACCAATCGTCGCGTCGGTAACGTCCAGACCCGCCTTTTGTAACAACACGGGATACGACTCGACCGGAGGCACAGGATCCAACTTCTCGATCGGCGGCACTTTTTGCATTGCCCTTTCGATGTACGGTGCAAGCTCCTCCGCCTTTGCGCGCATTCGACGCTCGTGGCGCTCCTTGAAATCAGGTAGGACCCGTTCCGCAAAGAGCTCGAGAGATTCGCAAATATGCTCGTGCCGATTGCGGCCCCCTTGTTGGATGAAGATCACCTGGTCCACACCCATTTCCTCGAACTTTTCCAAGTTTGCCCGGACTTCGTCCGGGTTGCCGATGCCTCCGGTTGGGCCGCCCCAAGTATCCGGGCTCGAGTTTTTCTTGAAGTCCTCCCAAATGTTGAAGCGCCCGGGCACGTGCGTACCAGTGATGTAGTAGTGCATCAGCGCGTAACCGAAAAAGCGAAACCCCTCCATGCCCCGAGCAAGGGCGACTTCGCTGTTCTCGTGGCACATAAACCCTGTGACCATCGCGACGTTCGGATTCACTGCTTGGCCAATGGGCTCGCACTCTTGCTTGAAGGTGTTGTAGTACTCGTCCACCCAGTACTTTGCCTCGCTGGGATCGACAAACGCGAAGGTCAGGGCTCCCATTCCCAAGCGCGCTGCCAGTCGGATCGTGTCGCGATTGGAGCAAGCTAGCCACAGCGGCGGATGAGGTTTCTGCAGTGGTTTGGGCACCACGTTGCGGGGCGGCATCGAGAAGTAGCGGCCGGTGTACCCTGGGTAAGGTTCCGCCACCATCATCTTCGCCGCTTCCCGCACTGCCTCCGCCCACATGTCGCGCTTTTGCATGTAGTCAATGTTGAATCCTTCGAGCTCGATTCGCGAACTCGACTCGCCCGTGCCCCAGTCCACCCGCCCGTCGCTAATCAGGTCCAAGGTGGCAATGCGCTCGGCTACGCGTGCGGGGTGATTGTAGTTTGGCGGCATCAACACAATGCCGTGTCCGAGGCGGATTCGCCGCGTGCGTTGACTGCACGCAGCCAGGAACACCTCTGGAGCCGACGAGTGCGAGTACTCTTCGAGAAAGTGATGCTCGACCTCCCACGCGTAATCGATTCCTAAGCGATCCGCGAGTTCCACCTGCTCCAGCGCCTCCCGAAGCAAACGGTGTTCGTCATCCTCGCCCCATGGGCGCGGCAACTGATGCTCGTAGAAAATTCCAAACTGCATGCGTCACACCTCCTCGATTTCCCAGCCAGGGTCCTGCGAACTGTCGCGCGTTTCACCCAAAATGGCGGCCATTCCGCCGAGGCAAAAGGCAACTAAATCGTCGATCCATTGCAACCGGCGCCGGCGGCGCTCATCGGGCGTCCAGCTCGAGTAGCGGAGCACAGCACCCCACGTAAACGTGAGCACGAGCTCGGCCATGCGCCGGGCCCGTGCACGGTCCTTTGACACGAGCAACCCGCTGCGCAGGTAATCTTCCGACAAGGCCTCCACCCACGCTTGGTCGTTGCGCCGCAAGTATGCACGCACACGAGGGTCATGACTTTCCCGCTCCCGTGCCATCATGCGCAAGAGGTCCTCGTGCTCTTCCACCATGTCGAGCACCGTGGAAAACGACTGCCACGCGACCTCTTGGGCGGGGCGCCGTGCGGCTAGGCGGTGCACTGCCCGTAGTAAGCGCCGGAAGGATTCCTCGTGCTCCGTCAAAATGGCCAAAAAAAGTTCCGTCTTGTCGCGGAACTGGTGATAGAACGAGCCGACCGATACCCCAGCCGGCTCTAAGATGTCCGTTTTCAAGTTCGTTGCGGCAAGCCCCTTTTTCGCAAATGCCGTGCGCGCGACGCTAAACAGCCGTTCTCGCGTTCGCGCCCTTAGAGCTGCCCTTCCTCCCGAAGTCACAACCAGACTGCTGTTCCGAGACACAGTCGTAGAATAGATGTTCTAGAAGCATCGCTCTAGAAATCTGGGTCGAACGGCTCGATTTCCGGCCTCAAATGTTCGAATCCTACCCACTCCGGCAATCCGTAAAGAATTTTCCACCGTTTCCAGACGGGCGACGGGAGCGTGGACGAGGAAACCCCGAATTTCCGCAGTTGATTTGCAGCGGGGCATCCTGTGCTGGCAAACAAACCCCTCGCCACCGCTGACAGCGAGGGCCAAGTACGGTAGCATCCTGCAGTCCGGCTACCGGTGCGCTGTGATCCAGCCCACGGGTAGACCGCGAACACAGCAAACCAGGACAAAGGATCGAACAAGAGGGTTGGGAGCCCGGATGAGTCCAGGCAAGCGGATTCGAGGGAGGTGAACGATGAAACCGGTGCGTTTTGGGCTGTTCATGCCGCAGGCGGGACAACGGTGGGAAACCATTCGCCAAACGGCGCTGTTCGCAGAAGAGTGTGGTTTCGACTCGGTTTGGTTTGTCGACCACATGTGGATGCGAGGTCTCGAGGATCTAGATCACCTCGAGGCGTGGACGCTGATGTCCGCCTTGTCCTCCATCACCAAACGAATTCGCTTGGGTACATTGGTGCTGTGCAACAGCTATCGGAACCCGGCGCTGCTTGCCAAAATGGCGAGTTCTCTCGACCACGTGAGCGGCGGCCGCTTCCTTCTCGGCCTGGGCGCTGGGTGGATGGAGGAGGAGTACCGTGCGTACGGTTACCCGTTTCCCCCCGTGCGCGTACGGATCGAGCAACTCGATGAAGCACTGCACGTGATCAAACGGATGTTTACGGAAGATCGGGCGACGTTTCAGGGGAAATACTACTCCATTGCCGACGCGATCAACCGCCCGAAGCCGGAACAGCGTCCACACCCTCCAATTTTGATCGGCGGCGCAGGGGAGAAGAAACTCCTCCGCGTGGTTGCCGAGCATGCAAACATCTGGAACTGTCCGAACAACGTGGCAGCGGAACTGCCACGCAAGCTGCAAGCGCTGCGGGCGCACTGCGAGTCCATCGGCCGTAACTTCGAGGAAATCGAGGTTTCCGAGCAGTGCGTGTTCATCATCGGCAAGGATGATGCCGACCTGGAGCGCAAAACCGCCACCGCAAAGGCGTTGCTCGGGAACGTATGGGACATCGAGAAAGGTGCGTTTCGTGGCACTCCCTCGCAACTTGTCGAAGCATTCCGTCTGCGCCAGCAACAAGGAGTCACGTTTTTCATCGGCCTTTTTGGAGATGTGAACCAGCCGGAAAGCTTGGAACTCTTTGCCCGCGAAGTGCTACCGGCTTTTTCCTAACGAACGGTCGCCGCACCACACGAGCATTCCTCAGGCAGCGAAAGGTCAAGCCGTGAAGTCTCGCTCTTTTGCCCTTGCTACGGATCTTTACGAGCTCACCATGGCAGCGGCGTACTTTTGCAACGACATTCGGGCCGTTGCCACATTCGAGCTGTTCGTGCGCGAACTTCCTGCCGACCGTCGGTTTCTTCTCGTGGCAGGCATCGAACAAATTCTCGAATACCTGGAAGAGCTGCGCTTTACCGACGAGGACATTGCTTATCTCCGCGCCCATCCGAGTTTCGCCTCGGTGCCGCAGGATTTCTTCGATTACCTCGAGGAATTTCGTTTCACGGGAGAGGTTTGGGCCATGCCGGAAGGCACGCCGGCATTTGCAGGCGAACCGATCGTGCGCGTCACTGCGCCCATCCTGCAGGCGCAAATCGTGGAAACGTTCCTGCTTGCAACCGTGAACTTCCAAACGATGATCGCCTCGAAGGCAGCGCGCGTCGTGGGCGCGGCGCGGGGGAAACCTGTGATCGAGTTTGGGTCGCGGCGAGCGCACGGCAGCGAGGCAGCCATGTATGCGGCACGGGCCGCGTACATTGGAGGGTGCACCGGCACCTCGAACGTAGAGGCCGGGTTGCGTTTTGGCGTGCCCACGTTTGGTACCATCGCACACTCGTGGGTGATGTCCTTCGATGACGAATTAGCGGCGTTCGAGCACTTCATGCGCACGTTTCCCGGGTCGACGACATTGCTGATCGACACGTACGACTCGGTCGCGGCGGCTCGCAAAATCGTTTCCGCTGGTTTGCGCCCGCAAGCCGTGCGGCTGGACAGCGGCGACTTGGCTGCCCTCAGCCGCGAGGTCCGTAGGATCCTCGACGACGGCGGCCTCCGAGACACCCGCATTTTTGCAAGCGGGGATTTGGACGAGTACCGCATCGACGAACTGTTGCGGCTCGGGGCTCCAATCGATGCCTTTGGCGTCGGCACCCGGCTGTCGACTTCGTCCGATGCGCCGAACCTCGGCGGAGTTTACAAACTTGTCGAGGTGGTGACCGACCACCAAGCAAAAGGCAAGGTGAAAACCAGCCCTGGAAAAGTCACGTTGCCCGGCCGCAAACAAGTTTGGCGCGTGAGCGATGCAAGTGGCACGTACACGGAAGATTGGATCGCGCTCGCGGACGAGCCGGCCCCTGTGGCCTCGGCAGAACCTCTCTTACGCTGCGTACTGCAGAACGGCGCGCGCACTGAACGCGCCCCCGCACTTCAAGAGGTTCGGGAACGCGCCCTTGCCAACGTCGCCCACCTGCCAGCGGACCTGCGCCGCCTGGAACGGGGCGCTGGACTGCCGGTTCGGATTACGCCCCGCCTGGCGGAGGAGCAGCGAAAGGTAGCAGCGTCGTGTACCGGCCGCTGAACGAGATTCTTGTCCGAACAGGCCACCAGACGCGCGCTGCCAGCTAGGGGATCAAAACCACCTTCCCCGTGGTGCCACGCGATTGCAGTAATGCCAATGCCCGGGCTGCCTCCACGAGCGGAAACGTCGCACCAATTTGTGGGTGTAATAAGCCGCTTTCGTACAAACCAAACAGATCTTGCAGGGATTGCCGCAACGTGTGCGGGTCGTGCTTCCGATAGGCGCCCAAGTGCAAGCCGACAATGGCGATGTTCTTCAGCAAGATCCGATTCGCTTCGATGGTGGGGATTCGCCCGGAAGCGAACCCGATGACCAACAACCGACCGCACCAAGCCAAGCACTTCAGCGAACGGTCGAACAAGTCTCCGCCAACGGGATCGTAAATTACGTCTGCCCCGCGTCCGTTCGTCGCCTTGAGCACCGCCTCCACCCAGTCCTCGCGCGAAGAGTCGAAGCAGGTCTCGGCACCGTGTTTAGTCGCTACCGCGCATTTTTGCTCCGACCCGGCTGTACCCAGCACCCGCGCACCCAAGGCCCGCCCAACTTCCACCGCTGCCAGTCCGACGCCACTCGCAGCCGCATGCACGAGCAATGTTTCGCCTTGCCGCAAGTCACCACGGTGCACGAGGCCAAGATAGGCCGTCAAATAAGCGACCCCAAACGCGGCACCTGTTTCAAAGGACATCGAGCTCGGCAACCGCACGACAAACTGCGCTGGCGCGACCACCACGCTTGCGTACGCGCCCCACTCGAGGATCGCCGCGACTCGGTCGCCCGGCTGAACGTGGTCGACACCAGCGCCAACGCTGCGCACCACACCGGCCACCTCGCTGCCCGGAGCGAACGGCAGCGGCGGCCTCACCTGGTACTTGCCCTGAACCATCAAGATGTCGGCGAAGTTGCAACCAATGGCCCGAACGTCGATGACGACCTCCCCGACGTTTGGACTGGGCTCTGGCAGTTCGTGCTGCTCCAGCACTTCGGGTTGGCCAAGCTCACGCACCAGCATCGCGTACATAGGGCCTGGCCTTACCGACCCAGGGCAGAAAATCAACCCGCGCCGGCTTCGCTCTCGAAACCGGCGCGGAAGGAACCAAGGACGAGCCAGCTACTTTTTGCCGGCAAGCTCGCGAACGATCTTAGTAAGCCCGCGCACCACTTCGGGCTTCGAGGCTAAGTCGGGATTTGCTGCCATCAACGGGCTTTTCCCAACCGCCTGGCCACCGCCGACGATGATCTTCTGGATGTAGTCATCGGTAACAGACTTTTGCCACTCTTCCGAAGTGAAGTCCCTGGGCTTCGGGTTCAGCGCCGCACCCGCGGGGCCATCCCCTTTGCCGCCTTGACCATGGCACGTGGCACAGCGGGTCTGCCAAATTTCTTTGGCCTCTTTCATGGCAGCCTCGGACACCTGATCCGCCGCCCATGCAGCCACGCCGCAGCCTAGCCAGGCACCTGCCAAGGCCGCTGCAAGAACCCGACTGCGCACAACTTGTCGACCTTTCGGTGTTTTCCAGCTCCGCATCTCCGCTTGCTCCTTCTCGACGTTCGTACCGCTTCTCTTTCGCGGCGATTTCCACGGTACCCAAGCAAGACTGGCACCAAAAGGCAACGCTCCGCAAAGAACACCGCGAAGCTCCTCACTGTATCCTGACTCAAAAACCGGACTCGGTTGGGATTCCCACTTGTGGGAGCGTATCTGCCCGCGCAGTCCTGGGTCGCTGTCCCCCTCCCTCGAATACTCTGTGCCTCCTCACACATCGCAAGACGACGGAGTCGCTCTGTGATGGGCCCCGCCATTCCACGTCGACCTAGAAGCTCGCCCCTCCGTCTTCGTGGCTCTGGCGTCCCACGCTTGTGCACGCCGCGCAATTCCGACGCCCTCGCTTCGAGATGCACGGTGCCACTCTTCAAATGCCGGCAAGCTTCGAGGAAAGCTGCGTCGGAGCGTACGCGGGCGAGATGGCAAGTGAATTCCCTGGCGATCGTGCGTTGCCTGCGTAGAGTCGAATACCTGTTTCCGTATGCAGAGCTCTTTGCTGCCAACGCGAGGAGGCGCCAGAAGCCACTAGCTCTAGGGGAGGCCAAGCGAAGCATACAGCGTACACGGACTTTGTTTTTCGGTCCCACTTGGGGTGCCGGTCCTACTCGGCCTCCAAGAGTTGGGAAAGAAGCAGACGTGCCGCGAACGTCGGGTGGGTCGGAGGAATCACGCCGAGGGCTCGGCACCCAACGCACGGGTATAAAGGTCCTGATACTGGGCGGCGGAACGGGACCAAGAAAAATCTGCCCGCATGGCCCTCTGAACGATTCCTTGCCAGCGAGCCGCCTCATGGTACGCGCGCAGTGCTCGATCGATGGCTTCCAGGAAGCGATCCGCAGTCCACGGCCGAAACTTGAAACCTGTACCTGCGTCGGGATGCTCGTCGGCATCGATTACAGAATCCTCGAGTCCACCGGTGGCGTGCACGACGGGCACGGCCCCGTAGCGCATTGCGTACATTTGCGCCAAACCACATGGCTCGAATTGGGAGGGCATCAAAAACAGGTCGCAGCCCCCGTACATGCGCTTCGCCAGCGTTTCATCAAAGCGCAAAGCAACACCAACGCGGTCGCGATACCGAGAGGCGAGTTCTGCCCAAGTTCGTTCCCATTGGGGGTTCCCTGTACCCAGCACGGCCAGTTGCACTCCGCGGCGGAGAAGCTCCGGCACGATGTCGGCCAGCAAACCCATGCCCTTCTCCGCTACGAGTCGCGAAACCGTGCCCAAAAGCGGCGTGTTCGGGTCGGCAGCCCATCCGAACTCGCGCTGCACACTCGCCTTGGCAGCCACCCTGCCGCCAAGATCGTCGGCCCGGAACGACCGAGGAAGCGCCGGGTCAGAGGACGGATCCCATTCTTCGTAATCCACTCCGTTCAAGATTCCGGTAAGACGGGCGGAGCGATACCGCAGAGCGCCATCGAGTCCGCAGCCATACTCGGGGCGTTGAATCTCTCGGGCATACGTCGGGCTGACGGTGGTGAGCCAGTCGGCAAACATAATTCCTGCCTTCAGGTAATTAATGTTGCCCCACGCCTCGAACGCATCGAAGGAGAAGTACCGATGGTCGAGGCACAACAAGTGCCAGTCTAAAGGCCAAAAGGAGCCTTGGTACGCGAGATTGTGGATGGTTAGGACGGTGCGTACGCTGGAACCCCAAGGGTAGCGCGCGCTGTCCGCACGGAGAAATGCTGGCACCAGCGCGGCGTGCCAGTCATGAACGTGCAAAATGTCCGGAACACCCAGCGCACCCACAAAGTCCAGCACCGCCCGACTGAAAAACGCGAACCGCTCTGCATTGTCCGTGTATGCTTGGCCTCCTTCGCCGTACAACTCGGCACGGTCGAAGTATTGGTCGGCCATGATGGCGTACACGGGAACACCGTCGCGCATCTCCGTGCGCCACACGGGCGCGGACACCCAACGATCGGAGATGGGCACTTGAACGTCCCACTCCGTGGGCTCCCAAGCAACGTCGCCGCGACGCACGCAGCGGTACCCCGGCATCACGACCGCCACGTCGACACCACGGCGTTTGAGGAAGCGCGGCAAGGCGCCGAGAACATCGCCGAGGCCACCCGTTCGTGCGTAAGGGGCGACCTCGGCAGCGGCCATCAATACGAACATGCTCGCGGAACGGCGGGACCCCCGGAGCCCACCAAGGCGGCGCCGCGACTACAAAGCCGCGGCCCTCTTTTGGGCGGCAGCGGCTGGCTCGAGAGCGTGCCGGAGAACTTCGTCTACGGTTTCCACGAAGATGAAGTTCATCTCTTTGCGCACCGCCTCCGGCACCTCCTCCAGGTCTTTCTCGTTCCGCTTCGGCAAAATGACGGTCTTGATACCAGCCCGACGCGCACCCAGGACCTTCTCCTTGATCCCGCCCACCGGCAACACCTTCCCGCGGAGGGTGATTTCGCCGGTCATCGCCACATCGTGACGTACGAGCCGGCCAGTGAGCAGCGACGCCAGCGAAGTTGCCAACGCCACACCTGCAGAGGGTCCATCCTTCGGCACAGCGCCCGCAGGAACGTGGATGTGAATGTCCAGGTTCTCGAAAAAGTCCGGAGCGATGCCCAGGCTTGCCGCATGCGCGCGAATGTAACTCAAGGCCGCTTGTGCCGACTCCTTCATGACGTCGCCCAGTTGGCCGGTAAGGATCAAGCCCTTTTTGCCAACCATCTTTGTCGACTCGATGAAAATGATGTCGCCACCGTTCGGCGTCCACGCCAAACCCACGGCCACTCCTGGTTCTTGAGTGCGGTCGGCAACTTCGGAGAAGAATCGCTCCGGCCCCAGCATTTCCCGCACCTTGGCAGGGTCGACCGTCACTGGTTCGGTACGCCCCTCTGTGATCGCACGCGCGACTTTCCGGCAGATGCTGCCAATCTCGCGCTCGAGGTTCCGCAGCCCAGCCTCACGCGTGTAGTACCGGATAATGTGCAGGATCCCTTCGTCGGTGAACGAGACCTGCCCTTCTTGCAGGCCGTTTTCCCGCGTCTGTTTAGGGATCAAGTGTCGCCGCGCAATGACCAGCTTTTCCTCTTCGGTGTACCCTGCGAGTTCGATGACCTCCATGCGGTCGCGCAGGGGCGCCGGAATCGGGTCGAGCAAGTTGGCGGTGGTCACGAACATCACGCGCGACAAGTCGAACGGCACGTCGAGGTAGTGATCGACGAACGCATTATTTTGCTCCGGATCCAGCACCTCGAGCAACGCGGACGCGGGGTCCCCACGGAAATCCGCACCCAGCTTGTCAATTTCATCGAGCATGAGCAGCGGGTTGTTCGATCCTGCGTTGCGAATGCTCTGAATGATCCGGCCAGGCAGTGCACCAATGTAGGTCCTGCGGTGCCCGCGGATCTCGGCCTCGTCACGCACACCGCCTAGGGACAAACGGACGAACTTTCGCCCCAAGGCTCGGGCAATCGAGCGTCCGAGAGAAGTCTTACCCGTACCTGGAGGACCAACGAAGCAAAGGATTGGCCCCTTGGAATCCTGTTTCAATTTCCGCACCGCGAGGAACTCGAGAATGCGGTCTTTAATTTTCTCCAAATCGTAGTGGTCCTCGTCGAGCACCTGGCGAGCGTGAGCAATGTCCAGATTGTCCTCGGTCGACACCGACCAGGGCAAATTCACCAGCCACTCGAGGTACGTACGCACCACCGTATGTTCCGCAGACTCCGGCGGAATGATTTTCAGCCGTTCCAATTCCTGCTCCGCCGCTTTCCGTGCCTCGGGAGGGAGCTTGGCCTCTTCCATCTTTTTGCGGAGCTCTTCGACCTCGGCGGCGCGTGGGTCGGACTCGCCAAGCTCTTTTTGAATCGCGCGCATCTGCTGGCGCAGGTAAAATTCTTTCTGGTTTTTGGTTAGCTCCGACTGAACCTGCGCCTGAATCTTGTGCCCGAGCTCGAGCAGCTCGATTTCGCGTTTGAGAATCATGAGCAAGCGTTCCATACGCTGCTTGACATCGAGCGTGCTCAGGAGCTCTTGCTTTTCTTCCACGCCGATATTCAGGTTCGAGGCAATCAGGTCCGTCACCTTGGCCGGGTCGCGGATGTTGTTCACCACCACCTGCAACTCATCCGGCAGGTAGGGGATCATCGAGACGTACTTGGAGAACTGATTGACCAACTGAGTCTGGATGGCAGCCAGGAGCGGCGACTCCGGTTTCACGTCGGAGAGTTGCCGGACCCTTGCCCGGAAGTATGGACTGGCCTGCGTAAATTCGACGAGCTCGATCCGGCGTAATCCTTGGACGAGGATTCGCACGCTACCGTCCGGATACTTGAGCATCTTAAGGATGCGCCCGGCGGTACCACGCGAATACAAACCTTCTGTAGTCGGGCTTTCTTCTTCCGGGTTCTTCTGGCTCACGAGGCCAAGGAGCCGATCGCCCGTCAGTGCATCCTCCACCAGTTTCAGCGAGGAGGCCCGCGAGATCAGCAAAGGAACAATGGCCGCGGGAAAAATCACCACCCCGCGTAGCGGCAAAATGGGCAGTTCCTCGGGAACGTTCACCTCCCCGAGGTCGGCCTCGAATCCGATGTAGCGCTGCTTTTTCGATTCTTCTCTTTCGTCTTCCAACGTCATGCGCGGAAACTAATACCGCCTTCCAGGGCTGACAAGGCACGTTTTTCCTCGACCGACCCGTGGCGCGACACAACACGTGGCAAGTACATCGCACGCCAGCTCGCCGGCGACGGCAATCCTGATCGACGCGTGGTGCCGAAACGAGCATCGATCGCGTGCGCGTCGCTCAGCGCGGTCGCGGGCACAAAACGGACCGAGCATTGCTCGAAAATGGCTTTTCGTCCAAACTTCGCACGTTGATGGAGAGATCCGTCCCATGCGCCGGCTTTTTACCGTCGAGGAAGTCAACGAACTCATTCCCGCCCTGGAAGTCGTGATGGGCCACTTACTGCAGAACGCACACCAACTACGCGACGCCGTTCTGGCGACCGCTCGCCAGCTCGGCAAGCACCCTGACGAGATCAGGGCCGCAGATTTGATCGCTGTCCGTCCGGAGCTCGAGCGAAATCTGGAGGCGATCCGCGAAGCGATGGCGCAAATTGCCGGCATGGGAGGCGAGGTGAAAGGGCTCGACTTGGGGCTTGTGGACTTCCCCAGCGAAATCGATGGGCAAGAGGTGTTGCTGTGCTGGCAGTTTGGCGAGCGAGAAGTGGGATTCTACCACCTACCCGACGAGGGCTTTGCGGGGCGGAAACCGCTAGCAGGGAGCGGCCCCAGCGTTCGGATCGTACATTAGGGGGCAACGGAGGTTTGTGATGCGTACCGCGGTGGCCACGGCCTATTTGCTCGCCCTTGCCGTATGGTTGGGAACCATCGTCTTTCACTCGTTTGTGGTGGCTCCCGCGCTCTTTCGCACCCTTCCACAAACAACCGCTGGCGACGTCGTGTCGCGAATCTTTCCCGCCTACTACCTGGTTGGCTATGTGTGCGGAGCGATTGCGGTGGCTGCGCCGTGGTACTTGACGCTCAGCGCCCCGGGAGAGCCCTCGTGGCGTTGGGCCAGCATGATTGCGGCGATCATGCTGGCCCTGACCCTCGTCGCCGGGGTGGTGATCCATCCGCGTGCGGCAGCACTGAGGCGCGAACTTCCGGCAGCTGCCGCAGACGCACCCGTGCGAAAACAGTTCCGCCAACTGCACCAAATGGCGGTGGTGGCCAACCTGCTCGTCCTCGCGAGCGGGCTCGGCCTCGTGGTCGTCGTAGCCCGGCAACTCCGCTAGACCTCTTGGAGTGCAATGCCAAAAGCCGTATTGTTCGACCTCTTCGGCACCTTGGTGCACTTCCAGGAGCAAGTCCCAACGGTGGAGATCGGCGGGCAGCCCTGGAGAACGACCATGCGGTGGCTAGAGCCTGTGGTCCGACAATATCTTCCCCGCTGTCCGTTCGAGTCGTTCCTCGCCGCGTTGCTCCAGGTCACCCGAGAACTTGCCGCACAACGTGCCCCCGAGTATTTGGAAGTTCCCTCCGTCGTGCGCTTTCGCCGCGCGCTTGCGGCCCTTGGGACTGACGAAGCGCAACAAGCGGTGATCGCTCCGCGACTGGTCGAGGCACACATGGCGCGTCTAGCCAGTTGCACCCGTCCCGATCCGCACGCGACCACCGTGCTGCGAAGCTTGCGAAACGCAGGATACGCACTCGGGGTGGTTTCGAACTTCGACCACGAACCCACCGCCCTGGGCATTCTCGACAAGTTTGGCCTCCGCTCGTTGCTGGACGTAGTCGTCATTTCCGCTGGATTCGGTCGGCGCAAGCCACATCCTGCCATTTTCCGCGCTGCGATCGAGGCTGTTCGCACCGATGCCTCAGCCACCTGGTTCGTCGGCGACAACTACGAAGAAGACGTTCGTGGCGCTCGAGCTGTGGGGTTGAAAGTCGCCTGGATCCGCTCAGACCCTAGCGAGCCGCAAGCGCGCGAGTGCGAGGCTGACGTGGTGCAAATTGCCACACTCGCGGCTGTTCCTGAGTTGGTCGTTTCCGGATCCGCGTTCGCAGCCGGAAACCCTCCGATTTCCTAGAACGCATCGAGGGAATCGGCTAGCGTGCGGTGGACTGGAGGGGTGGGTGAGCGGTTGAAACCACCGGTCTTGAAAACCGGCAACCCGCAAGGGTTCGAGGGTTCGAATCCCTCCCCCTCCGTTTTGCTGCCGCAAGCTGGTGCCCGTGCAAGATGAAACAACAAACACCCGGAGAGCTGTACACGCGTCTCCGGGTGTTGCTGCGCGCTGGCCGGGCTGGAAAGGACGGCGGCGATTGACCGAAACGGCTATTCTGCGCGAACCAGCGAGCGAGACGCCGCTAGTGTGCGCCTTTGTGGCGCTTCATGTGCTTGCGCGGTTGCGCCAAATGCTTCTTGCAAGCTTCGGACAGTTCGTTTTCGTGCTCCTTGAGGCAAGCCCGGTACCGTCCCTTCCCCGGCTTTACGTCGTGACAAAATTTTTCGATGTCACTTGCACAAGGCCCTTTCCCCACAGCCCAAGCTTGGGGTGCCGCCCAAGCGAGGCCTAGCCCGAGGGCAAATGCGATCAGTGTGTGCTTCATCGTTCGTTCCTCCTTCGCTCTTAACATCACAGCTAGAAACCGCCGTCCAGTTCCTTGGTCCATGAAAGCCCGAACAGGCCGACACAGCCAGGTCCAATGACGCCCTTCTTGTTTCTTCATTCAATTTTTAATCTCGACACAAATGGTCGGAATTGTCTCGTCGAACACTCCAACACCGGCGCAACTCATGAAGATGGAGATGCCCAAAATCATTGGTCATCGCGGCTGCCGTGCTCCGGGAGTTTGCGAGAACACGGCAGCCGCGATGTGCTTGGCGATCGAGCAGGGGGCGGACATCGTGGAATTCGATGTTGTCAGCACCAAAGACGGCCACTTCGTGGCCCTGCACTGGCCCGACGTGCGCTTCCTGAGCTTGCGGCCGTGGAGCTACCGGCTCGAAGAATTACCTCCACTGGACACGTTGCCCGTGATTCTCCAGGCAGTGGGTAGCCGCGTGCCCATCTATCTCGATATCAAGCAGCCGCTCGACGAAGCCCGTTTTCTCTCTCTCGCCGAGGTCGTGGACGCTTTTCATCACAACACGGTCATCGTCGGTTCGTTTTCCCGCACCACTCTGAGAATGTGTGCCCAGCACAGGCCCCAATGGATCCTCAATTACGACTGCTTGCCGGTCCTCAGCGCGATCCAACAAGCGTTGGAGATCGGTGCACGATGGATCAATCCTGTCCCCTGGGGAGTCCGCCAGGTGTTTGCCGAACGCGCCATCGATGCTGGCCTTTGCTTCGTGCCCGCTGGGAACGAGAGCGACCGACGCCAACTACGTTTTGCGCGGTGGGGAGCCTACGCGCTTTCCACGTTCCGTCCGGCTCACCTGCGCCATGTACTCGAACAGCACTTCGGTGCCGCTAGCGCGAAGTGAACCGGCTCTCTGGTCGGAAGGAACGGAGTGTCCTTTGCACCTAGTCGTCGACGGGCTAAGAGTGCGTGCTCGTTTTTCTCCGCAACGGGTTTTATGAGCGCAGCGTCGAGGCATTCCCTTCTTTCGGATTTTGACATTCACCTGTTGGCGGAAGGACGCCACGAACGGAGCTGGGAAAAGCTGGGCGCCCACGTGGTGGAGTTCGACGGCCAACCTGGTGTGTACTTCGCGGTGGTGGCGCCCAACGCGCGCCGGGTTTCCGTAATTGGCGAATTCAACCAGTGGGATCCGCATGCGCACCCCATGCATTTCGTTCCGGCTGCTGGGGTGTGGGAGCGATTTATCCCGGGCGTTCGACCCGGAGCCCTGTACAAGTTTTGGATCGAATCGAAGGTCACTCCCTACAGGGCAGCCAAAGCGGATCCGTATGCGTTTTACAGTGAACTCCGCCCCGGAACAGCTTCGCGAGTGTGGGAGCTGAGCGGCTACCAATGGGGAGACCAGGACTGGCTCGAGCGACGCGCGCAAGTTCAGTCGCTGCACGCTCCGATGGCGGTCTACGAGGTCCACCTTGGTTCCTGGCGGCGTGTTCCGCACGAAGGCCATCGTTGGTTGACCTATCGGGAGCTCGCTGAGGAACTCACCGCCTACGTTCTCGACCTGGGGTACACGCACGTAGAGTTCCTACCGGTGAGCGAGCACCCGCTCGACGCCTCCTGGGGCTACCAAACCACCGGCTACTTCGCACCCACGAGCCGGTACGGCACCCCGCAGGACTTCATGTTCCTCGTGGACACGCTGCATCGCAACGGAATCGGAGTGCTCATCGATTGGGTACCGGCACATTTTCCCCGCGACGAGCACGGCCTCGCGTATTTCGACGGCACCCACTTGTACGAGCATGCCGATCCGCGACTGGGCGCGCACCCTGATTGGGGTACGCTCGTGTTCAATTACGGTCGGTGGGAAGTTCGCAACTTCTTGTTGAGCAACGCCTTGTTTTGGTTCGAGGTGTACCACATCGACGGGTTGCGCGTGGATGCGGTTGCCAGCATGTTGTATCTCGACTACTCGCGCCAGCCCGGCGAGTGGATCCCCAACCGTTACGGGGGCCGAGAGAATCTCGACGCGGTGGACTTTTTACGGCTGTGCAACGAGCGCGTGTACGCGCTCCATCCTGGAGCAGTCACCGTCGCCGAAGAGTCGACAGCATGGCCGATGGTCTCGCGGCCAACGTATCTCGGTGGACTGGGCTTCGGCTACAAGTGGGACCTCGGCTGGATGAACGACACCTTGCGGTACATGAGTCGGGACCCGATCTATCGCAAGTACCACCACAACGACCTCACGTTCCGCATGCTCTATGCCTTCACGGAAAATTTCTTCTTGCCCCTGTCGCACGACGAAGTCGTGCACGGGAAGGGTTCGCTGCTGGCGAAAATGCCTGGCGACGATTGGCAGAAGTTCGCCAACCTCCGGTTGCTTCTCGGCTACCAGTACACGCAGCCAGGGAAGAAGCTGCTGTTCATGGGGAGCGACATCGGCCAGTGGAGCGAGTGGGACCACCAAAGCAGCGTCGAATGGCATTTGCTTGCATACGAACCTCACCGCGGCGTGCAACGTCTCGTGCGCGACTTGAATCGCCTGTATCGGAGCTTGCCTGCGCTCCATGAGCTCGATTGCGAGGCTTCAGGATTTCAGTGGGTAGACTGTCACGACAGCGAACAAAGTACGCTGAGCTACCTACGCAAGAGTTCCCGCGGTGACCTCGCTTTAGTGGTGTGCAATTTCACGCCTGTCCCCCGATTCCAGTTTCGCGTGGGCGTCCCCGTGGGCGGGTTCTGGACAGAACGGTGCAACAGCGATTCTGCACACTACGGCGGCAGCAATCTGGGGAATGGCGGCGGGGTCGTCGCCGAAGCCACCCCTGCACACGGCCAGCCATACTCCCTGGTCCTCACTTTGCCGCCGCTCGCTTTCTTGATACTCACGCCTCAGCAATGAACGTGAACATCCTCCTGCACAACCACAGCTCTCTTCCTGGGGACCTTGCCGCGTCGCTGCACGATTTGCTGCGTCTTCAAGAAAACCTCGGATACCGAGTGCTGACCGACGGCTTTTTCTCGGCACGCGATCCGGTTTGGCTGGCAATCGAATGCGTGCACGGAGTGGAAGCCGGCGAGCCGACGGATTACTTTGGTGCAGGACTCGAAGTTCCTAGACCTGTGGTTCGCGACCACATTCATTACGCGCGCAGCACGGCGGCCGCTCACTGGAGGGATGCGCAAGCCCTCACGCAACTTCCCGTCAAGGCTGTGCTCCCTGGGCCATTCACGCTCGCATACCTGAGCGGACCGACGACCGGTACCGGCCCTTACCCCAGCCGAGAGGCGCTGGCAGAGGCGTGGGCGACCGCCTTGCTGGCAGAATTTACCGCGCTCGTCGACGCGGGCGCGCAGTGGATTCAACTCGAAGAACCTGCCCTTTTGCGAGCCCCAGAAGCGATCCGCCTCGTGCGCGACTTGCTGGAACCTTTTTGGGCAAGCCGCGACCGGTGCCGTTTAGTGGTTTCCACTTGGGGCGAAGGAGCCACGGCCCTTTACGCCCAACTCCACTCGCTCCCCGCAGACGTTGTCGGGGTCGACTTGGTTTCCAACCCGGACTTGCTCGACCTCATCCCACACGTCGGCGCCAGCCAGGAACTGTACTTGGGACTGTTACGCCCAGAGACAGCCACGCTTCCGTTGGCAGACGAAGCGCACCACCTCCAACGCATTTTGCACAACTATGAATTGGAGTCGCTGCATATAGGGCCAGCTTGCGGCCTCGAGGCGGTTCCCCCAGCCACTGCCCAGACTGCACTGCAGCAGCTTGCGCAACTCGCTGCCCTGGTGGGACACTCGGGTTAGAGTCTGCAACCCATGACGCGAGAGGAACTTCGCCGCACTTTGGCCCGGTTGGAATTGGCTGGCGAAAACATTGTCGTTCATGCCCATCTGCCTGGGCTTGGGCTGGGGGCGCCGGGGGACGCGCATGCCTTGTGCGAACTGCTCGTCGAGGCCGTAGGTTCCGGGACCATTCTCATGCCGGCGTTTACTTCGGGCACAATCGTGGCGGTGACTTCGGAATCCGGAACGCCCCGACCGCCTCTTGCTCCGACCCCGTTCCATGCCGATTTACCGGCGGACGATCCCGTTGCCGAGGTGTTCCGCCATTTCCCGGGAACCCTTCGCAGCCAGCACCCCACGCACTCCTTTCTTGCGCTCGGACCGTTAGCGCGGGAACTCCTGTCGACCCATCGCGACAACAATCCGCTCGGACCCATCAAGAAGCTCAACCTGCACCGCGGTGGGATCGTGCTGCTCGGCACGAACCTGTGCGCCGCAGTTGCCTTGCATCTCGCTCTGGAGTCGCGCTTGCCGCGCGACCTCACGCGCCGCACGGCGTTGCGCATCAACGCCAGCGGGTACGTGGAACGCTCGGTGATCGATCACTATCCCGGCTGCAACCGGGGCTTCGACAAGCTCGAGCCGCTCATCGACACAACGCAAGTGCGAGAAGTCGCCTTGCCAACGGGTTCGGCGCGAAAAATACCCTTGCGCTACTTGCTTCACTTGGCCCATGCCGCGCTGGAGCAAGACCCTTCGGCTCTCTTTTGTAGCGAGCCGTCTTGCTCTAGCTGCAACGCCGCACGCCGCCGGATGGGTTTGCAGCCGGCCCGGCTGGCTTGACCGTCGCGCCCCTTGGCGATCAAGCGGCTTGCTTCCACGCGGCGCCCAAGGGCATTTTCACGCCCCGCACGGTCGGCAACGTGTACGGCCCTTCGGGAATCACGGCCACGGACCTCGCCTGAGGAAACCGCTCCTTAACTTCCGCCAGTGCTGTTTCGGCGGACGCTGCCCAGCGGATGGCAAAACCATCAGGAAACTCCACGACTTTGTGGCGAGAAACAATCCACACGGAGGCCTTGCGCAAAACTTGGCAGAGGTGCTGCACCATCCACTGATCGACCTGGAAAAATCCTGGCTGGAGCAACTGCTCCATGAACGCATCCGGCGACGAAGCCGATAGGAGCAAGCGAACGAACTCTGCGCTGCCAGCGCCTTCGGAAAGCTCGGCCACCAGAACGATCGCCCCGCCTGGACGCACGATGTTCAAAGCCGCAACCAAGCCCTTGATTGCCTGGTACAGCGTCTGGTCGAGCGGGTAACCGCCCGCAGACGTGAGTACGATGTCGACAGATTCCGGAAGGGTCACCAGAACTTGCTGCTCCAGCGCTTCGACACCGGCAAGATGCGCCTGCACCACGTCGCCCGCGTACACGCCGGTCATGCGGCGCATGCGATCGATCGTCACATCGCAAAGAAAGTCAGCGCCGACACGGGCGACAATTTCCAACAAATCTTCGTGGAATGGATTTCCCTGTAGAATGCCCGGGCCGACGTGTCCCTCGAGCATTGTAGGGCCGTGTGCGCTTCGCATCGTGCGCACGCCGGCAAGCCCCGGACAAAGCGCCTTCCGGCCGCCGGAGTATCCGGCCATCAAGTGCGGTTCGATCAAACCAGTCAAAATGCGCAAATCCGCACGGAGATAGCCGCGGTCGATCCAAATTTCCGTTCCGCGGCTTGTCGTGCCCAGGTACTCGTGAGCGTCGTCGTCCCGAGCCACATGATTGCGGACAGGATACGTACGCACCACGTCGGCGCCCAACATTTCTTCCAACTCGGCCACCGTGTTCGCACGGTGCAACCCTGTGGCCACAAGGATTTCCACTTGCTCCGCCGGTAGTCCCGCGTCTCGAAGCGTCCGCAGCAGTGGCGGCAACAACACGCGGTAGGGGACTGGCCGTGTTTTGTCCGAAACCACCACGACGGCACGGCGCTTCCCGCGCGCGAGAACTGCCAATGGCGGCGTCCCGATGGGAGCGGCAAGAGCGTCCGCCACGACAGCAGAAGGGTTTGCCACGGCGGGGTTGCGCTTGGTTTCTAGCAGAACGGCTTCGGCCCAAACCGGAAGCGCGACGGTGATGCGCGAACGGCCGAAGTCGAGCTGGACCTGCATCTTACATTCCCTCGTGGGCCCGCGCCGCAGTTACAGCTCGCGGCGTCCTTCGATGGCCTTTCCCAAGGTGACGCTGTCCGCGTATTCCACGTCTGCACCCATCGGAAGCCCGTGCGCAATCCGGCTGACGCGCAAGCCGAGCGGCTTGATCAGCTTCGCTAAGTACAGCGCGGTGGCCTCACCTTCGGCAGTAGGGTTGCACGCCAAAATGACTTCGCGCACGGCACCCGTCTGCAATCGCTCGATTAACTCGCGGATCCGCAGTTGTTCGGGACCAACTCCGTCCAGCGGCGACAAACAGCCATGAAGGACGTGGTACCGGCCTCTGAAGCTTCCCGAACGTTCCACGGCAACCACATCGGCCGGCCGCTCGACGACGCACAACAACTCAGGGTCGCGGCGCGGGTCCTGACACAGCCGGCACGGATCTTCGGCAGTGAAGCCCAAGCACTGGGAGCACAGCCGAATGGAACGGCGCAAGTCCAGGAGTGCCTGCGCGAGGCGCTCCACTTCACCGGCTTCTACGCGCAACAAATGGAACGTCAGGCGCATCGCTGTTTTCTCCCCGACGCCGGGCAACTTTGTAAGCTCGCGAATTGCTTCTTCTAAAGGAGGAGGAAGCGCACCCATCGAACGACTCACCTCAGAACGAAAACCCAGGGAGCTTGAGTCCGCCGGTCACCTTCCGCATCTCGTTGGCCACCAATTCTTGTGCCTTGCGGATGGCTTGATTCACGGCTGCTCGCACCAGATCTTCCAACATCTCCACGTCCCCCGCCGCCACCACCTGTGGATCGATCGTAACTCGTACGACCTCGAGCTTGCCGTTCATGACCACGGTGACCATTCCGCCACCAGCCGTCGCCTCGACCGTCAGGGAAGCAACATCCTCCTGAATTTTGGCCAAGCGTTTCTGCAACTCTTGTGCTTGCTCGAACAAATTGCCGAGACCGCCAATGCCCTTTGCCATCACTGTACCTTTCGTCTCACTTCGTGAAGCGTTCCCGCACCTCGCGCAACTCCGCCCCTAAAATTTCCATCGTCTGCCGTACCGCCGGATGATCTAAAATTGCTTTGCGCGTATCCGCGGCCGGCTGTTCTTCTCCTTTGTCACCGCCGGGTGGAGAAGCTTTCTCGAGCTTCACTGCGTTCACCTCGACCCGCACCGGCCGCCCGAAAAATTCGCTCGCCAGCTTGGCAAGTTCCTCGCTGCGTCCCTTTTGCGTGAGGTACTGGTAATGAATGCCAGCGGGCACGCGAACCCGCAAAACATCCCCTTCCCAGTCCGCGCCAACGCAGGTTTCCAAATGCGCGGCCGCGAAGTGGTGGCGATTCGCCACAAACTCGAGGAATCCCTGCCATGCAGTACCGCCCGCGCTACCGTCGGCCCCCCGTGTTCGCTGCGTTGCATTGACGACAGATTCGTTTTCGCTCCTGGTAGGCACCATGCGCGCGCGAGGCACGGACTTGCCACCTTGCGCAGCGGCGTCCGCCATCCCTCGAGCGCTCTTGCCAGATTCCCCTGGTTCCGTTTCCCTCGCAACTCCCTGCTTCCGGAGCTGCTGCAACTGCTCCGCCAGGGTAGCCAAGCTCACCAGAGGTTCGGTCATCGTCAGCCGCAGCAAGTGCATTTCCAACGTGCATTTGGGGAGTGGACTGCGCCCGAGCTCCGCTTCTGCTTGCAACAGGGTGCGGAACATCCGCTCACAATCCAGGAACGAGGTCGCTTGCGCTTGTTGCCGCACCAACTGCACCTCTTCCTCGGGAAGGTCTTCGGTGAGTAGGTCCTCGGCACCCGCGTGTACGACGGCCAAGTTCCGGAAGTGTTCCACGACGTCGCGGGTGAAGCGGCGCAGATCTTGCCCGCTCTCGTACACGCGCTCCACCAGTTGCAGCACCCGGCCGGCATCTCGTGCCAACAATGCATCGGCCAGTTCGCCAATGACGCTGCGGTCCACGATGCCCAAGGCGTGGAGGATTTGTTCGTCCTCCACCTTGGGGCCAGCGAACGCGAGCACTTGATCGAGGAGCGACTGCGCATCGCGCATGCTCCCCTCGCTCTCGCGCGCCAGGAGAAACAGACCTTTTTCGGTGATCTCCAGCCCTTCCTTGGCAGCGATCTCGGCAAGTTGTCGTGTTACGAGACGTAACGGCAACCGCTTGAACTCGTAACGTTGGCAGCGCGACTGAATCGTTGCCGGCACCTTGTGCGGGTCGGTCGTCGCGAAAATAAACTTCACATGGGCGGGCGGCTCTTCGAGCGTTTTCAGCAACGCGTTGAAGGCACTGGTCGAAAGCATGTGCACTTCGTCGATGATGTAAATCTTGTACCGGCACTTCACTGGCTGGTAGCGCACGTTGTCGATGATGGCGCGCACGTCATCCACGCCAGTGTTCGAAGCGCCGTCGATTTCAACCACGTCAAGGGAACGCCCGCTCGCAATTTCCTCGCAATTCTCGCAAGCATTGCACGGTTCGGGTGCCGGCCCTTCAGCACAGTTCAGCGCTTTGGCGAGAACCCGTGCAGCAGTTGTTTTTCCCACGCCGCGGACGCCGGTGAACAAAAACGCGTGGGCGACCCGCCCGGCGCGGATGGCGTTTTGCAGGGTGCGGGTCACATGCTCTTGACCCAGGATGTCCGCAAACCTTTGTGGCCGCCATTTGCGTGCAAGGACCAGGTAACTCATTGTGCCAAAGCGAGATTGCCTCCGCTGCGGAGGGCTACAACAGGCCTACAAAACGCGAGAACTCCGGAGCGCGATGCAGGTGCGCAGCAGTGATAGCTAGGTTTCCCCGCGGCACAGGGACGAAATCGATACCGCTGCTTCCTTCCGGACCTGACGGGGTTCTCGATCCGTCTCTTGCGCGGGACCTAGCTATCACGGCTGCGCACCGAACTCCTCCGAAGGTCGACGTATATCGCACAAGACGCCGGACGGTGAAAGGCCACCAGCGCACCCCGTTTCTCGGGCCAGCACCCCGCCCCCTGCGGACGGATGGACACGGATGGAACAGAACTCTTTGCAACCGGAGCTAAGCCCTGTACGGCACCTTCTTCGGAACTTTCGCCCGGCCGCAAGCCCCACCCTTGAACCGCGCCGCGGGCGAGCCGTTGTCGCGGGGGTCGGCATGTTCACAATCGGCGCGGGAGCGTGCGAGCCCCGAAGTTACCTCGCAGCGTCCTCAGGCGTCGGGAGGTTCGGAAACCGCGTCCGGATGTACTGCCGGATCCAACTCCTCTTGTTCAGAGCCACCACCTGAGTGAACGGCTCATCCCTTCGCATCACGACGCGGCTCCCCGCCTGTCGCTTACTCTAGAAGCCCGCACGCTCCAGCGCCTGGATTCAGTCCTGGCCGGCGGTGCAAGGCAGCTCGTCACACCGTCACCACGATCGTATCGAACCGCTCCGGCAGCTCCAGCAGATCATCTTCCTTTTTCCAGCGCCTCGACGTAGGCCACAATCGCTTCCCGGATGTTCGCAATCGCTTCTTCCTTGGTCTTCCCTTGGCTTACGCAACCGGGAAGGCTCGGACACTCCGCCACCCAGTAGCCATCTTCGCCAGGGTACAATACGACTTGTCTCATGGGCGCACCTCCTGACTACTGATGAAGGGTGAAAAATGAAGGATGAAGGGCTCATGGTGCTGCCTTTCGCTGCTTGGCCAGGGTCACAAAAATTGCCGTCAGCTCATCCGCTTCCTTATCGAGATCTTTCGTTCGGTCCCATTTCATAATCCCAGCATCGCGCAGCAGCTCCAAGCAGTATCGCGTTTCCTCCAGCTCCTGCAGCCCGCCCTCGATCTTGCTTACGAACTCCGCATCCGAACGATCGCGGCACGCTTCACGGTAACGAGCCCCGACCGATGTCCCTGAACGAAGCATCTGTTTGCCGATGATTTGGGCCTCGGTTGATTTAGGGAGGGCGGAATAAAGCCGAACCACCCTCACCGCAAACTCCCGGGTCCTCTCTGCCAAATCCCTCCCTTTTCCGCTTCTGCCTTTATCCTTCATCCTTCCGTCTTGATCTTCCCCGTCACCGCGGCCGAGACGAGGGCGGTGCGGTACTCCTTGAGTCGCTCGACGGCCTCGCGCATCGAGCTTCGCCGTCTCGCGGGCAAGGAAGGCAGCGATGGCGCGCTGCTGGGAGGGGGTGGGAAGCACACTACAAGCCTGCCCCAGCCGCGACGGTTGTGTATTCACGCGGACCCAACGGACGGTGCGTCCGTGCGAGATGCACCGTGGGTGTGGGATCTGCCTTTACCAGTGGCATTGAGGAGCGATCGTGGGGATCCGTCACGCTGCGGATGCTTCGCCCTAGAACTGGCGCACACAGGCGTGCGTTCCGACGGGCGCACGGCGGCGGCAACGCACACCATGGCCCTCGGACCACGATGCTCCGATGGCTCCGCACTGCCGTTCAGCAGGGTGACCCGCCGCGCCGGCCTTGGATTGTCATGGGCGTGTGGTTCCGTGCGTTGTCGTGGGGCCACGGTGCGCCGCTAAATGTTGAGCGGGCGGCCATCCACAGCCAAGGCCGCTTCGCGCAACGCTTCGGGTAGGGTCGGGTGCGCGTGACAGGTACGCGCGAGGTCTTCCGCGCTGGCACCAAACTCGATCGCGAGTGCTGCCTCGGCAATGAGATCCGAAGCGCGCGGACCGAGGATATGCACGCCGAGGATCCGATCGGTCTTCGCGTCGGCAATAACCTTCACTTGTCCCTCGGTTTCCCCCAGGCACCGCGCACGCCCGTTGGCAAGAAATGGGAAGGTGCCGACGCGCACTTCGAGGCCACGTTCCCGCGCGGCATCTTCCGTGAGCCCAACGCCGGCAAGTTCCGGGTTCGTGTACACCACGTTGGGCACGGCATCGTAATTCACGTGGCCGGCGATCCCGCACATTCGCTCCACGGCTGCCACGCCTTCTTCCTCCGCCTTGTGGGCCAACATCGGACCCGGAATTACGTCGCCAATCGCGAAGATGCCTGGGACACTGGTTCGATAATCGGCATCCACTTGGATGAAGCCCCGTCGGTCCCGCGCGACGCCAAGTTGGTCGAGCCCCAACCCTTCGGTGTACGGGCGCCGTCCGACGGCAACGAGGACACAGTCCACCTCGACCATCGACGTCTTGCCCTTGTGTTCGAGAACCACCCGCACGCCTGTAGCGGTGCGTTCCGCGCTTTGCGCCGTGGTCTCGAGCTCGATCCGGAGGCCTTGCCGCTGCAAGCTTTTCTGCAACAGATCGGCCAGTTTGCGGTCCATCCCGGGCAAGATCCGATCGAGGAACTCGACCACCAGCACTTCTGCGCCCAGGCGCGACCAGACCGAACCGAGTTCCAGCCCCACCGCACCGGCGCCCACCACCAACATTTTCTTCGGCACGGAAGCCAACGAAAGCGCTTCCGTCGACGACACGATCCGTTCGCCATCGAACGGGAGCCCCGGAAGCTCAGCAGGCACGCTTCCGGTGGCAACAAGGATGCGCTTCGTCAACAGTTCGCGCTCGCCATTCGCGCCCTGCACCACCACGCGTCCCGGCGCGGCAATGCGTGCCGTGCCCTGGATCCGTTCGATGCCGTGCTTTTTGAACAACCCCGCGATGCCCTGGGTGAGCACTTTCACGACGCGATCTTTTCGCGCCATCATGGCTCCAAGGTCGAGTTCCGCTCCGGCAACACGGATTCCGTGCGCCGCCATCCCGCTGCGCACCTGAAAGTAGAGCTCGCTGGAATCGAGCAACGCCTTACTGGGAATGCACCCTATGTTCAGACAGGTGCCCCCCAGTTGCGGTGCCTTTTCCACGCAGGCCACCCGCATCCCTAACTGCGCGGCGCGAATCGCTGCGATGTAGCCCCCGGGGCCAGCGCCCACTACCACCAAGTCCCAAGGATCCGCTCCTGTCGTAGTCCGATTCTCCGCCATGGTTTTTCTCCTCTGCGCGCTGTCACGCCTGCCGTGATCAGTACGCGGCCGCCGCTTTGCCACAAAGCGTCGCGCGGCCTGCTTACACCCCGAGCAGCAAGCGGGCCGGGTCTTCGATGCGCTCCTTGACCCGCACCAAGAAGGTCACCGCTTGCTCGCCGTCGACCAAGCGGTGATCGTACGACAAGGCGACGTACATCATCGGGCGGATGACAATCTGGTCGTCTACCACCACGGGGCGCTTTTCGATCTTGTGCATGCCGAGAATCCCGCTTTGCGGCGGATTCAAAATGGGGGTGGAAAGCAGCGATCCGAACACTCCACCGTTGGTAATCGTAAACGTGCCCCCACTGATGTCCTGAATACTGAGCTTGCCGGCGCGGGCGAGGCCAGCCAGGCGCTCGATCTCCGCCTCGATCTCCGCGAACGAGCGCTGGTCGGCATAATGCAGCACCGGCACGACGAGACCGCGCTCCGTCGCCACTGCAATGCCTAAGTGGACGTGCTTGTGGTACACGATCTCCTCGCCGTCGATGAACGCATTCACGACGGGGATTTCTTGCAGCGCCGCCACGCACGCCTTGGCAAAAAACGACATGAACCCGAGATTCACTCCGTAGCGTTTTTGAAAACGCTCCCGATACTGTGCCCTCAAAGCCATCACCGCGCTCATATCGATCTCGTTAAAGGTGGTGAGAATCGCCGCGGTGTGTTGCGCTTGGACGAGGCGCTCCGCGATGCGCTTGCGCAGGTGCGACATGGGCACCCGTTCTTCCTCGGCAGCCGACGGTACTGGCGCTGGCTGCTCCAGCTTCACCCCCTCCACCCGCGGCTCGGCTTGTTTGCCTGTGGGCGGCTTTTCTTCTTCGGTCCGCCCTGCAGCTTCGGCAGGCGGCGCCGGCTGAGGTGCTTGCTGTGCAGTTCGCTGTTCCAAGTAGGCCAACACGTCCGCCTTGGTTAGCCGGCCACCTTTCCCACTGGCGGGGATTTGCGCCGCATCCAAACGGTGCTCCTCGACGAGCCGCCGCACGGCGGGGCTCAGCGGGGGCGCTCCCTCGGCGGGCGGTGGCACTGGCGGCGCTGTTGCTGCGGGAGTCGCTGGCTGAGCTGGTTGGGGCTGTGTTGGTCGTGGCTCCGCTGGCGGTGGGGGCGGCGATGGTTGTGCTGCCTTCGCTGGTTGCCCAGCGGTGGGGTCGATCGTTGCCACGAGCGCGCCCACTTCCACGGTGGCGCCTTCGGGCTGCAGGATGTGGAGCACTCCCCCGGCAGTTGCCGGGATTTCCACACTAGCCTTGTCTGTTTCCAGTTCGAGAATCGGCTCGTCGGCCGACACCATCTCGCCTTCTTTCTTGATCCAGCGCACGATCACTCCCTGGGTGATCGATTCGCCGAGCGACGGGATGCGGACATCAACGGGCATAGGTCCTCCGCAACGCTGCGTGGATAAGTTCCTGTTCTTCGCTCTGATGCACCTTATACGACCCTGTTGCCGGACTGGCTGCGGGCCGCCGACCTGCGTAAAGCACTGGCCGGTCCTTGCCAACGAGGCGCAAGAGTCGCGGGAACATAAAGTCCCATGCACCCATATTTTGCGGTTCTTCTTGCGCCCACATCACCTCCGCACGTTCCGGGTACACTTCGAGCGCCGTGCGCAGCTCCTTTTCCGGGAACGGATACAGTTGCTCCACGCGGATAAAGGCAATGTCGTCGATGTCCCGCTCGCGCCGGGCCACCAAGAGGTCGTAAAAAATCTTTCCGGAACACAAGATCACGCGCCGCACCTTTGCTGGGTCGATGGGGTCGACGTCGCCCAGTACCGTTTGAAACGTGCCGTCGGTAAAATCGGCTACGGGCGACACGCATAGCTTGTGGCGCAACAAACTCTTTGGGGTCATCAACACCAACGGTTTGCGGAAGTTCCGCCGGATTTGCCGCCTCAACGCGTGGAAGTACTGCGCGGGTGTCGTGAGGTTGCAAACCTGCAGATTGTTTTCGGCACACAGTTGCAGGAAGCGTTCGAGGCGAGCGCTGGAGTGCTCCGGACCCTGCCCCTCGTACCCGTGTGGCAAGAGCAACACGAGCCCGCTCATTTTCTGCCATTTCGATTCCGCAGAAGCGATGAACTGGTCGATGATCACCTGCGCATTGTTGGCAAAGTCGCCAAACTGCGCTTCCCACAGCACCAGGTTGCGGGGGTCTGCTGAACTAAAGCCGTATTCGAAGCCCAGTACCGCAAGCTCCGACAGCATCGTGTCGATCACCGCGAAACGGGCTTGTGTTTCCGCCAAGTGGTCGAGGGGAACGTACGGAGCACCGGTTTGCACGTCGTACCAAACGGCATGCCGCTGGCTGAAAGTCCCTCTCCCGCTGTCTTGCCCGGCAAGACGAACAGGCACGCCTTCTAACAGCAGAGAACCAAATGCCAACATTTCCGCCGTTGCCCAGTCCACTTTCCCGTCGCCTTGCAGCATTTCGATGCGTTGTTCGTAGATCCGGCGCACTTTCGGGTTGACGGCAAATCCTTCCGGCACACGCGCCGCTCGCCGGGCTACGTCTTCCAGCACCTCGCGCGGCACCGCCGTGTGGGCACTCCAATCGTCGCCTGCCCAGCGCATGCCCTTCCACACGCCACCGAACACGAACACCTGTTGCCGTGGCATGAAGTCGCGGGCGTAGTTCAGTGCATCCTCGAACAGTTCCCGCAACGCTGCAGCTTGTTCGTCGAGTTCTTGCTGGTCGACCACCCCTTCGGCCAAGAGCCGTTGAGCGTAAAGTTTCCGCACGGTCGGATGCGCTTCGATTTCGCGATACAACGTCGGCTGGGTGAACGTCGGATCGTCGGTTTCGTTATGGCCGTGGCGGCGGTAGCATACCAAGTCGATAAACACGTCCTTCTTGAAACGAGCACGAAAGCCCGCAGCCAACCGCGCTGCCTGTACGGCGGCTTCCGGGTCGTCGGCGTTTACGTGAAAGATCGGAACATGCAGAAACTTCGCAAGGTCGGTAGGGTACCGGGTTGGTCGATAGCGGTCGGGACTGGTGGTGAACCCGATCTGATTGTTGATGATGATGTGAATCGTGCCGCCGGTACGGTAGTCCCGGAGTTCCGACAGCGCGAGCGTTTCCGCCACGATGCCCTGGCCACAAAACGCAGCATCGCCGTGGATCACCACTGGCTGCACACGCGACCCGTCGCGATCGTTCATGTAATGCTGCTTGCCACGGACGATCCCTTCCACCACGGGGTCGATCGCTTCTAAGTGACTTGGATTCGAGCACAGAGACAGGTGCAGCTTGTGACCGCTCCGCGTCACCAGATCCTTCGAGTATCCGAGGTGGTACTTCACGTCACCATCGCCCGGAATGTGCGCGGGCAAACGCGTCCCCTCGAACTCCGCAAAGATCATTTCGTAAGGTTTGCGCAAGACGTGTGCGAGAACGTTCAACCGCCCACGGTGCGCCATCCCCATCACGATTTCCTCCACACCTTGGCGAGCGGACTCCTCCACCAGCTCATCGAGCAGTGGAATCAACGCTTCCGCACCTTCTAGGGAGAAGCGTTTTTGCCCTAAGTACTTGACCTGCAAAAACTGCTCGAAACTTTCCGCTTGGGTCAGGCGGGAGAGAATCTGCTTGCGATCCTCTGGTGACAGTTCCGGGCGGTTCAGCGTCGGCTCCATGCGTTCTTGGAGCCAAGTGCGCTGGTCTTTATCGTCGGTGTGCATGTACTCCACACCGAGCGTGCCGCAGTAGGTTGCACGCAGCCGTTCAATGACTTCCCGCAGGCGACCCCGCGGAAAGCCTTTCAGCATGGGCGTTTCTACCACCCGGTCGAGATCCGCATCGGAAAACCCGAACTCCGAAGGTTCCAGCAACGGGTGGGACGGCAAGTTGTGCCCAAGCGGGTCGAGGTTCGCAATCAGGTGGCCAATCTCCCGATAGGAGTGCACGAGATTGTACACTCCGATGTGCGGGCTCGGCGCGGTCGACGGCGCCCGAGCGGCTTGGCGGTCCCTTTGTGCGAGTTCGTATCCAGCAAAAAACAGCGCCCACGAAGGGTCGACCGCATCGGGGTTGCGCCGATATCGTTCGTACATCTCTTCGATGTACTCCGCGTTCGCCCGGGTCAGGAAATCCAGTTTCGTCACAACGCGCCTCCAAACGTTTCGAGCATAGCAGCCGCGCTAGAACCCGAAGCGCCCCCCGGACCCATCGTGACCGCGCAACACCACCCAGACCTCCTGCGGGGAAGTGGCTCGCTTCAGTTGCGAGCGGCACTCCGCTGACTGAAACAGCATGGAGAGCGCAGAGAGAAACTCGAGGTGAAGCTCAGCCGTTTGCGGAGACGATACCACGAGCGCAACGATCGAAATCGGCAGTCCAAAGGCAACCGAGTATACCTCGCGCGCGTCCACCGCGAGCGCACAGGCAACCCCCGCAACCCCAGCAGTGCGCACGTGAGGGATGCTCACCCCGATGTCCACCATCGCGGTACTGTTTTCGCGTTCCCGTGCGCACACCCCGCGAACAGTTTCCTCCAAAACCTCTTGGGGTAGGCGCCCGGCAGCTACCAGTCGTTCTGCCAGCGCTCGCACCGTTGCTTCGAGGCTTGGCCACGACTTCCCCACGACGATTGCGGTTTCATCTAAAACGTCCGTTACCCGCATGCGCGCCGCCTGTCCCTGGAGCTGCACATGAAACCCAAGAGAACGCAATTTCTTTCCCGGTTGCAAGGGAGCATCGGGCGTGCACGTGCAACAACGCTCCCACTGTTCGGGGAACTAGAGCTCAACATTCGGAACGGCTTGAACAGCCCGGTTCTCTCACCTGCGGCAACGCACCCGCTGGCTAGCCCCACGCACGACACTTTCGCTATACGGCCTACCATGTTTACCGCCGTTCGCCTGCCACCCAAGCGCCCGGGGCGTGTCCACTCCATCGAGGAGTGTCTCGCCGATTTGCGCGCTGGGAAGATGGTCATTCTGATGGACGACGAGAACCGGGAGAACGAAGGCGACTTGTGCCTGGCCGCCGAGAAGGTCACTCCCGAAGCGATCAACTTCATGTCGAAGTACGGGCGCGGCTTGATTTGTCTTGCGCTCACCGAGGAGCGGGTACGCGAACTTGGCCTTCCCATGATGGTTGCGGAAAACCGTGCGCCGTTGGGCACGGCGTTTACGGTGTCGATCGATGCGCGTCACGGAATCACCACCGGAGTGAGTGCCGCAGATCGCGCGCACACGATCCGAGTAGCTATTCGAGACGGTACACGCCCGGGCGACCTGGTCGTACCAGGCCACGTGTTCCCCCTGATGGCACGACGAGGCGGAGTGTTGGTTCGCACGGGCCAAACGGAAGGGTCTGTCGACTTGGCACGGCTCGCGGGTTTGCGTCCGGCCGCGGTGATTTGCGAGATCATGAAAGACGACGGCACGATGGCCCGCTTGCCGGACTTGGAGCGTTTTGCCGCGACGCACAATCTCAAAATCTGCACGATCGCCGACTTGATTCAGTACCGGCTGCGGCACGACTCTTTGGTGCACCGTGTCGCTGAAGCAAAGTTCGAAAGCCGTTTTGGGGGAGAGTTCCAGATTTACGTGTACCACACGGACGTCGACGACGGAGAGCACGTGGCGCTGGTCAAGGGCGAGATTTCCCCGGACGAGCCAGTTTTAGTGCGCGCGCACGCGGAGTTCCTTCCGGGGGACGTTTTTAACATGGCGGAACAAAATACGGCGGCCCTGCTCCAAGAGTCGATGCGGGTCATCGGCGAAGCGGGCAAGGGGGTTGTCGTGTACCTGCGCCGCGAAGGCCGGGGAGCGGAACTGGCACACCTGAAAAAGCAACTCGCACGCAATCCGAGCACCGACCCCGAGTCGCGTCACCGGGCGTTTCGCGACTACGGGATCGGCGCGCAAATTTTGCGCGACGTGGGGGTACGCAAGATTCGCCTGCTCACGAACACTCCCCGGCGCTTGGTCAGCCTGCCTGGCTACGGGCTCGAGATCGTGGAATGCGTGCCGATCGCACTCGAGGGAAAGCCGGCGCGTGCTACTGCGAAACGCGCCCGTTCAGCGAAGCTCGGCCGCTAAAGTTGGCGAACCTCTTCCTGCTCGGCGAGCGGTCTGGCAACAAACGGACCATTCCGCGCCGCGCACTGCCTGGCAACAGGCGTCACTGAATCTTCTCCACCCACTTGCCCAAATCCCACGCATAGGTTGCGCCAAGCTGGAGGCCGAAGTCTTCGCTCGCGGTGTCGAACCCGACCGACGCCCCAGCAAAAAAACCAAAGCTGCCTTGGGACACGTGTACACCGAACGTGCCGCGCTGCCGGTCGTTCCCAAACCGGGACCCTGCGAGCCCGGAGATTTCTCCGAGCAAGCGCAGCTTGCTCGAACCCTCCTGCCGGCTCCCGAACGCCGGACTCTCCACCGCCACGGAGTACACGAACAAGTCGTCTTGGCCGCCCGGCCCGAAGCGATTTCCTAACAGCTGTCCCGGGTTTCCGAGCAACAAAATTCCGAGGTTCGTGTGCACGCGAACAGGGCCAAAATTTTTCGATACCAGAGCCAAGAGATCGAAGTCCGTTTCGTCCGTGCCCAGACGGTCGTCTTTGTTCGCGTTCGGCAGCTTGGTGCCAAAGCGCACCGCGAAAGCGGGATACAGTTCGTCTTCGCCGCGCACACGAACCTTCGTGTGCAGCCGGGCATCTCCAGAACCGTACTGCCAGTTCGTTTCACCACGGGCGGTTTTTTCGTCGAGATACAAGGTCTCGTACTCAGCTTCGATTTCGACCCAGTCCGCCGCGCCGGCCCGAAACCCTACCCGTGGTACGTGCCACCGGTCTTGCCGGTCCAACGCAGCCGGAGCGGTGAAATACGGAAATCGTTCGTCGCGTACATAGCCGAGCGCAAATGTCAGCTCTCCTCGCCCGTCGGGCAGGATGGCGGCATCGAGGGTGCCGAGGGGCTTTAGCGATCGGGCCACCGCAAGGACCGGCGCACCAAGAGTGACCACCACGACGCTCCACATCCACCACCATCGCCACACGCGCATCTCTCGATCCCTCTTGGTGCTACGGTGTTTTGCGTGCTTATCCGTAACAATCGCGCTTGTTGCAAGACTCTAGGGCGTATGCTTGCAAACTCGCCCGTGCGCGTGGCCATCGCTCTTGCCGCTGCCCTGTTCGTTCTGGGCGCCACTACTGGGGAGATCGTGCAACTCACGGTGAAATCCCCTGCACCCAGTGCCATTCGTGGCGGGACGGTCCCGTTAGAAGTTCGCGTGCAAATTGCCCCCGGCTGGCACATTCACGGACACGAAGCGGACGAGCCGTTTTTGATTCCTACGGAGCTGACGTTGGACTTGCCCCCTGGGGTGCGGGCAGGTGCCATCCGGTACCCCGAAGCGCAAGGCCGGACCTTCCGCTTTGCGCCGACCAAAGTACTGCACGTCTACGAAGGAACAGTTCGCATTACCACAAGCGTGACGGTACCGGCTGAGTACGCGGGCGCCGAGGTCCCAATAACGGCAAACCTCAAGTACCAGGCGTGCACCGACACCACCTGCGCGCCACCGAAAACGGCGAGCGCCGAGCTGGTGTTGCCGGTTGCAGACCGCGGCGAAGCCGGCGTGCGCAGCAGCTCGCCGGGCATCATGAGCGGTGGCGTCGACTTTTCCGAGTTTCTCGCAGAGCGCGGGCGTCTGCTTACGTTGCTGCTGACCTGGATTCTCGGCCTTGGTTTGAATCTGACGCCCTGCGTCTACCCGCTCATCTCCGTCACCGTGGCTTACTTTGGTCGGCAATCTCAAGCGAGCGCGCGCCGCCGTGGCCTGCTTGCCGCTGCGTACGTGGCTGGTATCGTGGCGAGCTTCACGGCGCTCGGGGTGGCAGCGGCGAGCTCCGGAGCGATGTTCGGCTCTTGGCTACAGCAGCCCTGGGTACTGGTCGGTCTCGCAGGCTTGATGCTCGTGCTCGCGGGAAGCTCGTTTGGCCTTTACAATTTGCGCCTGCCGACCGCACTCACGCGCGTCGCCGGTCAGACGATGCCCGGCGTGTTGGGGTCGTTTGCGATGGGTGCCAGCATGGGCATCGTGGCCGCGCCCTGCGTAGGTCCTGTTTTGGTCGGGCTGCTTGCCTTCGTCAGCCAGCAAGGGGACCTGTGGCTCGCGCTGCAATTGTTTGCCGCACTCGCGCTGGGGCTCGGGTCCCCGTACTTGGTGTTGGCGTTCATGGTCAGTTCGCTCAAGATGCTGCCACGGTCTGGGGGCTGGCTTCTTTGGGTAGAGCGCGCGTTTGGTTTTCTTTTGCTTGCAATGGCAGTGTATTTCCTCTCCCCATTGCTTCCCCGCCAGGCTGTTTCGCTCGCGTACGCTGCCGTCGCGATTGCTGCCGCGCTCGTGCTCGGCTTGTTGCATGTGGAGGCAAGAAAAGGATGGCGAAGGTTCCAGCATGCCGTAGGATTGACGCTAGCTCTGTTTGGGGTTTGGCTGGCGCTGCCGCCGGCAAGTCGCGGCACGATTCGCTGGGAGCCTTACACCGAGCAGGCTCTGGAGCGCGCGCAGCAAGAGAACAAGCCCGTATTGATCGACTTTGTCGCCGACTGGTGCATTCCCTGCCACGAAATGGAAGCGACCACCTTTGCCGACCGGCGTGTGGCAAAGCTTGCCGAGGGCTTCGCCATGCTGCGTGCGGATCTTACGCTGGAGACCGAACACACGAAGTCCATCACGGAACGCTTCGAGGTGCGTGGTGTGCCAACGATCGTTCTCCTGGATGCGAATGGGCGTGAAGTGCACCGGATGGTCGGATACGTAGCGCCCGAAGAGCTGGCTCTGGCAATGGAAAAACTGATCCAGCAAGCCAGCCGCGCCGCCCCGGAGAGGTCTCAAAATTCGATCGTGAAACCTTCGCTCTCCTCGTTCTCCAGATCTTCCAAAGTCACGCGGGCCCGCGCATAAGAGCCGAAGGGAAACAGCAGGTACGCGTCCACTTCGGCGCCTGGTTGCAAAACGATGTCGCGCAACAGCTTGGCCGTGGCAGCTTCGCGCTTTTCGCCGGGAAGTATTTGCGCAACATCGGCCAAGCCTAACGGCTGCACCCGAGAGCCCTGAAAGGTTTGCAACACCACCCCGTCGGCGTGGAGCCGGTACCGCCGTTGGGTTCGGTTCACGACCCGGACGCGCGCGGGCAGCACACCCGCGGACGAAAGGTCCACTTCCAAGCCGTTCGCGCTCGGCCGTTCCAACACCACCGCCACGTCCACGCCGGATTCTGCCATAGGCCGAGGAGTGGGCCGAGCAGAGGCCACGGCTGCAAAGGTTTTTTCGAACTGCCCCGCAAAGTCGAGGTTTTCGAGACCTTGCCCTTCCGCCTTGGCCTGGATTTCCGCTCCTAAAGTCGTGCAGAACACCTGGACGAGCACGCGCGCAGTGCGCGTGCCGAGTTGCCTCTCGCCGACGACAACTCCCGGAGTCCCAGGCTGCGCCTGCGTAACCTCGGCGATCGTGTAGCCCAGTCGCTGGACCGTCCCCACGGCAATTTGCTGCGCCTCCCCACACGGGACCCCCTTTTCCTCGATGCGCACGTAACGGCCGGCACAGCTAGCACCGAGCACGACGAAGCCCCAAAGAAACAACGCTCGCCATCTCGTACCCATGACGCTCCTGTAAAACTCGGCCGCTTCGACATGAAAAGACCCGTATCGCTCGTGTGGCGCTTTTCGGGCCTCCATCCGCATGGCGGGTGGCTTTACAGGAGAAAGTTTCCGCTTGCACGCGCGGCGAGAATGATGTCATGAATGATTGTTCATCATGGGAGAAAGCGTTCCAGTCGAGGCAGCCGTTCTCGCAAACGGCAACGGCGCTTCCGACGCGCTTCTGGCGCGAGCGCGGGCTGCGGGGTGGCTTTTGTTCACTGCTCTCGCATCGTTCGCCGTGGTGGAAGTTGTCGCACGCCCCGGAGAAAACCCGGCTGTGACCGCGGTCCACCTCCTCGGCTTGGGCGCGCTCTCCCTGCTTATGTTGCCGCTGTACCGTTCGCGAAGTCCCCACACAATTACCGTGGCTGGGGTGTGTGCAGTCCTCGTCTGTGCGCTTGTCAGCGGGGCGGTGGCCATCCTGACCGGAGATGCCAACACGTCGTCCTTCATTTTTGTCGCTTTGGGCATGGGCAGCGCAGCGCTGGTTCCTTGGGGCGTGCGCCCACAGGCGCTGGTCGTCGCGAGCCTTGCGCTCCTGTACCCGATCCTGGTTTATGCCACCGAAGGCGGGCTCTCGCCATTTCGGTTGCGCGAGTATCTCGGCCTGGTCGTCATCCTCGCCGCATCGGCCTACATCGCTGCCGAACTCGAACGGAACCGCCAGCGCGCTGCGGTGGAGCAGGCCCAGCGATTGGCCCGGGAGCGTGAGATCGAACGACAACGCAAGTTTTTGCGCGACGTGATCGACATAAACCCCCACCTGATCTTTGCCAAAGACTCGGAGGGCCGTTTTACCTTGGCCAACCAGGCCGTTGCGCAAACCTACGGCACTACGGTGGAAAACCTCATCGGAAAGACGGACAAGGACTTCAACCCCTACGACGAGGAGACCGACTTCTTCCGCAAGATCGACCGCGAAGTTTTGGAGACGGGGGAGGAGCGAGTCGTTCCCGAGGAACGTATCACGGATGCTGCCGGCAGGGTGCGCTGGCTGCGTACCATCAAGCGGCCACTGTTTTCCCCCGACGGCAAGCCGGAACAAGTGCTCGGGGTGGCGATCGACATCACGGAGCAACGCATCGCGCAGGAAGAGCTCAGAGAGGAAGCTTGGGTGGCGTTAACCCTCTCGCAGGCAGCGGAGGAGATTATCTCTGGCCTGCGCGCACCGTGCTTACCAGCGGTTCTGTGCCGAGTGGCCACCTGGGCGTTAGGCGGGACGTGGGCGCAGCTCTGGTCGGTCGATGAAAAGTCCGACCTACTTGTTCCCACAGCGCACCACGCCGCGCCGCAAGAAGTTTGGGAGGCGCTTCAAGTCGTAGAAATTCATCGGGGAATGGTGCCCCGCCTGTGGGAACGAGCAGCGACGCGGCAACTCACCGTGATTCGACCGGAGGATGCGGAGGAATGGATCCCCCGAGGGCTATTCCGGCTAGCCCGCCAATTTACCGGCGCCGTGTTGATCCCGCTCTCCCGAGGTAGCGAGCTTTCCGGTGCGCTGGTTGTGGGACTCCAAGCAGACGCGATCCCCTTGTCGCCAGCGCTCGAGCGCATCGCCTATGGGCTTTCTCAACTAGCTTCGCTGACCTTGGAAAACGCCCGCCTGTTGGAGGAACTGGAACGGGCCAGCCGCTTGAAATCGGAATTTATGGCAACAATGTCGCATGAATTGCGCACGCCACTGAACGTGATCCTTGGCTACAGCGGCCTCCTATTGGAAAACGTCATGGGGGAACTCACGAGCGAGCAACACCAGGTGATTGCGCGGTTACGTGCCAACGCGCTGCAGTTGCTGGATCTCATCAATGCCACTCTCGACGTTACTCGGCTCGAGACCGGGCGTGTCCCCGTGGATGCACGACCCACCTCGCTAGCCGAAGTCGTCGCGCTAACAGTTCGAGAAGCGGTGGAGCAGCTTTCCCCGGACGGCGTCGAAATCTGGCGGTGCGTACCTCCGACCTTGCCACCGGTAGTAACCGATCCCGTGAAACTCAAAGTCATCGTGAAAAACCTGGTCACCAACGCGCTCAAGTTTACGCCTGCGGGTTTTGTGCTCGTCGACGGGACGGTGGATGCCGGACGGGTCGTCCTTCACGTCGCCGACACGGGCATCGGGATCCCTCCCGAGCAGCAACGACAGATTTTCGAGCCGTTTCGTCAAGCAAGCGCACCGGTGGACCAACGCCACGGTGGAGTGGGTCTCGGGCTTTACATCGTCCAGCGACTCGTCGACGCCCTGGGTGGTTCCGTGACTCTCGAGAGCACGCCAGGTAAGGGATCTCTCTTTACCGTGGTCTTGCCCACCCACATCCACAACTCGGCGGACGCTTCCGCTGCCCATTGAGAATCGTGCAAATCCTCCGGGCCACGCCTCCGCATTCTCCACGGCGCGGCTTACAAGTCGTTGTCGTCCTGCAAGTCGATCACCACGGGTATTGAGTTGTTGCTCGGGTCGGCGTCGGTTTGCTGGCCAGACACCAGCAAGCGCGCCACACAACGGCCGGGCGAGCCGGGAAAAAGCGAGTTAACCATTTCCCTTGTAAACCGCACCGGCAACTGTGCTCGAGCTTGGCTGCTCCCCGTCATCGCCACCCCGAAGAACTCCCGAGCACTGCGGAGCACGAGCGGCGCTTGCACGAGCCCAGGCGGGCAGTCTCCTGGGTCCAGCGACAGTGAAACCGTATCGCTCGAAGCGCCGTTTCGAACTTTGACCGTGACCATCTTGACCAATTCCGATTTGCCCCGGGTCAGCCGCAGGAAGAGCGGCTTGAGTGCGTCGAGGACCAACTGATTCGAGGCTGTTTTCGGATCGACGTCGTTCTCATCGATGACGTCTAGCGGAACAGGGACCACCTCGTTGCCCGGGTACGGGTCGATATTGTCGCTGGCAAGCACTTCTGCGGAAACTTGAAGTTCGCACCGAGCTGGGGCCTTGGAATCAGGAGTGTGAAACGCGTTCGATTGCAAATGCAGCCACACGGTTGCCTTTGCCTGGGTGCCAGGGGCCAAGTCGACCCGGTCCGGGGCGTCGGCAAAGATGCCGAAATTTGCGGCTCCAACGGTACCAGGTGGGCAGGTACCGTCGCTGACGGCAAGGCGGAACAACGCGCGGTCTCCCCACGTATCGCCGTGGCGAAGGGCTACCGACACCGGCACGTACGCTTCGGGCTTCCCGCGCCGGATCCGCACCTTGACCCGCGGCGGCGGAAGTACGGCCGCGTCGTGCAAATTCGCAGACGCCGGGTAAATAAAGTTCACGGCCGCAAGGTCATCGGCACGCAAGGCAGCACAGCGCCCGTCGAAATGCGCGTATGCAAACATGGTTGCCCGTCCGTCACCGGAATGGCCGATTCCAATGGTGTGCCCAAGTTCGTGGGTCATCACCTCTGCCACGTTGCAAGCGTTCCAGAACGGACAACTCCCCCAACCATTGTTGAATAGGATCCTTGCCGTGGTGATGCGCGAAAATCTGACCCCGTTGATTTCCACGGTATCGTTGTTGTTCACGCAGTAACCGCCCACAGCCAACACTCCGGAACAAAACCAAGGATCGGAAATCATGTTGTCTGGATCGTTGAAAATGATTTGCGTCGGCCCACTGCAGTCCACCTTTCCTGGGGGCATCGTGCCCGCCACGGCCAAATCGATGGTGGCCGTCGCGGGCACGGACCAGGCTGCCATCGCTGCCGTTACGGCAGCGTTCGTTTGTTCTACCCCCAACGTTGCGTCTCCAGTTTCATCGACAAAGTACTCCACAGGCAGGCCCTGGTCGGGCTGAAACCAACGGCCCGGGTTCCCCATGAGCGCAAAAGGCGCCGTGTACGTGTCGCCAAGATCTTCCGATGTCGCGTCGGAGCGCGGCACGGCACGTGGCCCCAACGTGCCACCAAGTGTGCGGCGAACGGAGCGACGTAAGTCTTCGAGATCGTATACTGCACGCGCAGGTGCCGGGCGTAAGGAGCGACCATCCCACTCGAGGGCCGTTGTTTCCGGCCCGAGGTCGCGAACCGCATACACCTGTTGGTCACGCTGCCGCAGGCTGTACTTGCCCATGGCCAAGCTGGTTGTTGCCCAGTGCCCGTCCGGTCGCTGCGTCGCGAATACCAGCACCTGCTCGCCTACCCGGTACTCAGGCACTCCGAAAAACCGTGCTTCGGTCCCACCCGCCGTACCACCCATCTCCACCAACTCGAATGCTGGGGGCACCGCTCCTTTCCATACTTCCACGACACGCAGGCGAACGTGTGTGGCGAGCTTGCTCGACTCGTTTGCTCGCATCGGCTCGACACGTTCGACTTCGCCAAGGACGATGGCGTCCGCTTGCTGCGCAAGCTGTTGTTCGTCGGCTAGGACGAACGTGGTCGCCGCGGCCACTACCGGCAGCGCAAGTGAAGTAAAAAAGGCAAGAACTCTGACTGTCCACATCGAATGTTTCCTCCGAATGTGGAAGAGCCAGAGCGACTCGCATGCCAACCCAAAGAAATTGCCGGTCTACCCCCAGTAGGCAGCAAGCACAGTTACGAAAGTAACGGAACGTCCGAAACCGGCAGCGGCCCTGTCAGGCAACGGGGCGCTGACTTGCTTGGTAGCATGGAAGTTGCGTCCACTACCGCTGCGAACGCCAGACGGCGCCGCCAAGTCTCACCAGCTCTGCATGGAGATCCCGCAGGGTGTTCGCTGCGTCGCGGCGTCGGTCGAGAGAGCGCGGAATTCCGCCGGCGTTGGCGAATCGCTCGATGTCTTGCAACCCTGGTGCGTCGCGTGTGGTCACCCCAAGGGCTACGCACTCTGGAGGGGCCTCGCGATCCACGGTGATCACCGGTAGCGCCGGGAATGGGCGCGGGTTGTCGGTCTCCAGCCGACTCCGATCGAAGGCATCGAGAAAAATATTCGCGTTCGCATCGCGCTGAGTAAGCGGCGGTAACCCGAACAGGAATTCCAGGAAGGCCGGGTACGAACTGTGCTCGTACAAGGTCGAAGACACGTACCCTTTGCGGGCCCACGGAGACGCCACGAACGCCGGCACTCGGGGCCCGAGCGCGCCAAAGCCTTCCGCTGCGCGCTCGTCAGGCACGGTGGGCGGGGGTACGTGGTCGAAAAAGCCGCCATGCTCGTCGTACGTCAAAATAAACATGCTGCGGCGCCACTGCGGGCTTGCCCCCAGAGCACGGAGCACAGCAGACACGAACGCCTGGCCGAGCTGGACATCGTGCGGCGGATGATCGTCGTTGATTCCGAACCCTGGCTCGACAACGCACACCGACGGAAGGGTTCCGGCACGAGCATCTTCAAAAAACGCTTGCAGGGGCAGGAGCCGCGAGGTCTGGGGGCGCAAGCTCGCCCAAAGGGCGAGAAACGGAAGGTCTGTGTAGTAGTACTTCCACTCGATGCCGGCAGCGTCGAGCACGTCGTAAATGGTTTTGAAGCGAAACCCTGGGGGAGAAGGAAAATCGTTGTTTTTGCGGCCAGCCGACTGGGCAGCGTGCAAGTACATGCGGTTCGGCCAGGTCGGACCTCGCACGGAGCAAAACCACCGCTGGCACAGCACGAATTCGTCAGCCATCGCGTAATAAATCGGCAACTGATGGCGCTGGTAGTATCCCATGACCTGGTCGCCGTGTGTCGGACCTACGGCCGCCCAGTGCTCCCGCACAAAGCCGTCCATGCGCCCGTCGTTCACCTGTCGAAAACTGGCCTCCCATCCGTGTGGCGGGTCTTCGACACACCGATCCGTCATCGGAAATACCCGCACCATCGACCCGTCCGGACGCGGATTCGCAAAGTTGGCTTGCAAGCCGTCGACCGTCGTGCGGCCTTCGTGCAACGACAGCGCCCCCAAGAAATGGTCGAAGGTACGGTTTTCCATCATGACCAAGACAACCGTATCGACCTTCAAATCGCGCGGGGTCAGCGGTGGCGCGCCTTCCCCATCGTCCCCGCAACTCGTCACCCATGGAGCTAACGCGACTGCTCCGGCTGCTGCCCCGATTTGCTTGAGCGCCTCGCGACGGGTAACCCCCGCCGCACCGGCAACGCGCGTCTTGAAGAGCTTCCTTTTCCTTCTTTGCTTCACAGGTTCACTCCTTCGTTCCCTTGCTGCCCAAAATTCCCGCAAGCTGCAAGGCACCGCGTGGCGCAACCCACAAATTTTCACTGTACTTTCATGCGCCAATGCGCCGGCTGCGGGCGGTCCGGGTTGTCATCGGCACTCAAATTTGCTCTCGCCGGCCAGCGGGTTTCGAGGAAGCTCCCTGTCGGAGCACGCCATCGCAACGCCGAGAATCCGGAGCAGCCAGAACGCAACAGGAAGAAGTGCGGCCGTGAGTCAGACGGCTGGTTCAAGAGTGTTGCTCCTCGAGCAGCCGGGTAACCAGCTCGACCACCCGTGCATCGCATTCTCGTAGGAGGGCCGCTCTCTGATCCGCGGGCAGAAAGGCATGCTCGAAGCTGGCTCGGACAAGCGACAGCAGTTGCCACAGGGTCAAACCGCCACACATGCGGGCCGCGCGGAGATACTCCTCGGTCAAATTCGTTCGGCTGATCCCCGGGTTATCGGTACAAATGACCACATCGAGCTGGAGGTCACGCAAGTAACTTTGCAAGGGGTACTCGCGCCCAAGGTCCTCCGTCTCCACGCACCCGGGGTCGTAGTAGCCCACGACCTCGATGTTGCTCGTCGGGCAAAGTTCGATGGCAATGCCGCGGTCGCGCAAGCGGCAAGCGAGGTCGCGCCGTTCGTGCAAGGTTAGGCCGTGCCCCACGCGCTCAGCGTGTAGCCGGTATACAGCTTTCCAAATATTGTCTGCCGGCTCCCCCTCGCCGGCGTGGATGGTCAGCGGCAAGCACTGCTCGAACACTGGATCCATCCGCGCCGCAAGCTCTTCGAACCGCGGTGAGTCCTGCTCGTCGCCGGCAACATCGACACCGACCACGAACTCCGGAAACGAACGGCGAGCCTCGACGATGAAGCGGATGCTTTCTTCCGTGAGCGGTCGGCGGCGGTCCAGCACAACGAGAAATCGCAACTCGAGCCCAGGATCCTCCCGTTGGGCCTGGCGCACGGCGTTCTCGAATACGTGCAAAAACCGAAACGCGTCGCCGGCCAAGTACTTGTGCGGGCTGCCTCGCAGTTCGCAGTACCGGAGCCCGTCGCGCCGGAGGCGTCGATACGCCTGCAGCGCATATTCGCGCACGCCCGATTCGCGCTGCAGCAATGCGGAACCCGAAAGCTCCCCGGGAAGCTCGTAGGCGCGGAAGCCAAGCTCGTGCCGCTCGCGCAAGGCCACGCGTGGTTCCGTGAGGTCAAACAACCGGTGCTGCAGTTCCTCGAGAGACAAGTGCACCAACAGAGCTGCGGCTCGCGCCGTGCGCTCGCGTCCCTGCCCCAAGTGCTGCGGCCAGGTCGAGGGCCACGAGCGCTCTCGAAGGAGGGGTGCGACGGCCTCGAGGGCTTGGTTGCGCTCCCTCTCGATCAAGCTGTCCCACACCGCTTGCCCGACGGCTTTTTGCTCTGCGAGATCCAATACGCCGCCCAGATGGCAGTGCAAATCGGCCTTCGGAAGGCTGAGGAGCCACGTGCGCAGCGAAGTGTCTACTGTGCGCGTGCGCAATGCCTCGATGTGCTTCGGAGGCAAGCGGTAAAGCCCGTACCAGTTGGCTCGTGACTCCTGCTCGAGCAAGCTTTTGAGATGGGAAACGTACACACGGGCCCTGTCCTTCTCGCGCTTCAACCACGCAGACACGAGCGGCGCGGCATTGGCAGGACCCTCGGGCTTCCAACGAATGACGGTCACGAGATCGTTCGCCGGGGTGACTTCTTCGTCACCAATTGGAAAATCCTCGGCCCGCAAAGGAGCGAATGCATCGCTCGGAACGTCGAGCAGGTCCGATCGCTCGAAGGGTCCTAAAAATACGGGTTCCAGCGCGCCGGCAAGTTCCTGCGGCAACGGTGCCGCGAGCAGCTGCGGCTCGGGATTCCGCAGTTTGTCTGGCAGCGGCGGGTGGTCGATCACGTGCAAACACACACGGGCGCCAAACACGCTTCCCGCCCACTGCAAGTCGGCGCTCATGGTCTTCCGCCCCCCAGCCAAACTCAACAACAGAGATTCTGGCCCCACCCGCTCCGTGGCGTGAAACACCAAGCGGAACAACAGCTCCCGAAGTTCCTCGCACTCCTCGGCTGTTGCCAGGTTCTGCGTGTTCTCGGCCACCCAAATCCGCATTGGCGGAGCGCAAGGAATGGCTCGCCAGCACTCGACCAATGCGCCAAGCCCGCGTTCCGTGCCGCCGCTCGTGGCCACCCACACCTGGGTGGGCTCGTGAATGCCACGCCGGGCAAGTTCCTCAGCGAACTTGGCGCGGCGCGGGTGGTCGCGGAACAAGTCGAGGATCCGTGGTGCCACCACTCCAAACACTTCGGGCACTACTGCCCACGATGCCCCCAACGTACACAGCAAGATCGTGCCGCGTTCCCTTTCCATGGTCCCTGCTCCAAAACTTCATGTCGCTCGCCAGTAACCGGCAACTTTGTCAGCACCGGTGCACGCTGTCCACCCTGTCACACTCGCTGGCAATATTGCCGCACCCCGCTCTGGCGCACGGAGTGCGTGCAATCTTTACAGCAGCGACTGTGGATCGACGTCGAGCACCACTCGCACGCGAGACGCAGAGGCCGCTGCGGCACGAACCCGCTCGCGTGCTTTTGCCGCACAGCTTCGAGCCTTGGCAGATTCCTTTGCGCGCAGGAGCACTTGGTACCGATACCAGCCACGTAAGCGCAGCAACGGTGCGGGCGCGGGGCCGAGGACGGCCACGCCGTTCCCGGCAAGAGCTCGGGCGGCTTCTGCATACAAACGGGCAGTGCGCTCCGCTTCCACTTCGGAGCGAGCTTCGACGCGAGCCAGCACCAATCGCGAAAATGGCGGGTAGCCGAGCTCTTCTCGTTGTGCGAGCTCGCAACGGGCAAAGCTCGCATAGTCGTGCTTTGCGGCCCAGCGCCACACCGGGTCATCCGGGCAGTAGGTTTGTACGATCACCCGCCCGGGCTTGTCGCCCCGCCCGGCACGTCCCGCGACTTGAACGAGGAGTTGAAAAGCACGTTCTCCGGACCGGAAGTCGGGGAAATTCCGGGTCAGATCCGCGAGCAGTACGCCGACCAGGGTCACGCCCGGCACATGGTGGCCCTTGGCCACCATTTGAGTGCCCACGAGCACGTCGTATCGGCCTTGCTCCCAATGGTGCAGCACTTCTTGCAGGGCGCCGCGCCGACCCACGACGTCGCGATCGAGCCGACCAACTTTGGCAGAGGGAAACAACTGCTGCAGCAGTTGCTCCACTTGCTCGGTGCCCGCAGCCCACGCGGCAACGGCCGTACTTCCACACCGTAGGCAGCGATCCGGTGCAGGCACCGTGCGCCCGCAGTGGTGGCATTGGAGGGCCGCCTTCCGGCGGTGATAGGTCAGGCTTACCGAGCAATTCGGGCACATGATCACGTCTCCGCATTCCACGCACTGAAGGAACCGCGCGTAGCCCCGGCGGTTGAGAAACAGCAGGGTTTGCTGGCGGGCAGCAAGGTTTGCCGCGAGCGCCGTGCGCAAAGTTCGCGAAAACGGCAAAGCGTGGCGGGCTGCAGCCTTGCCGCGCAAGTCCACGAATTCGATTGCTGGCAGAGGACGGGTATCGATGCGCTCCGGCAACTCGAGCAGCTCGTACCTTCCTCGCTGCGCGTTGAAGTAGCTTTCGAGCGACGGAGTCGCGGAACCAAGAACGACGGGGCAATTTGCCATGCGAGCACGCACGACGGCTACGTCGCGCGCGTGGTAGCGAAGACCCTCGTCTTGTTTGTACGCTGTGTCGTGCTCCTCGTCGACGATGACCAAGCCCATGTTCCGCAGTGGCGCGAACACCGCGCTTCGGGCTCCGGCTACCACCGACACGTCTCCCGCCGCAATTTTCTCCCAATGCTGCCACCGTTCTTTCGGGCTCAAACCACTGTGCAACAGGGCCACTTGGTTCCCGAAGCGCGCGCGCAGCAAGACCGCCAGTTGGTGCGTCAGAGAGATCTCCGGCACCAAGAACAGCGCCGTCCGTCCCGCCTGCACGCACGCTTGCGCCATACGCAAGTACACTTCGGTCTTTCCGCTCCCCGTAACGCCGTGCAAGAGAAACACCCGAAATCCTTCGGCGAGCGCATCGGTCATGCGCGCCACTGCGCGAGCCTGGGGTTCCGTAAGCTGCACTTCCTCCGGTGCGGGAACGTCCGTTACGGGCGCGGGCGCAGGTTCCGGATTCGCCAGCACCCGTTGCACCACCCCCGCGGCCTCCAGAGCGCGGACTTTTGCGGCCGCGCCAGGAAAGTTCGCCCTCAGTTCGGCAAGCGTTGCTGCACCAAGTGGATGGTCGTGAAGATACGCATAGAGGCGCCACAGAGCTGGTCGCCGGCGCCGCCAATGCTCCGCTTCTGGTTCCGGCAGCGGCTCGATTACACGCACCAGGCTGGCACCTTGCAGGCGCGTTGGTGCGCTGGTGCGGACTTGGTAGGTCACCAGCACGTTGCCTTCGCGGCACAAGCGCCGTAGCCGGGCAACGCTCAGGTGTTTCAAGCGCCGGCGCAAGTCCGCCAAGGAGATCGGTCCGTGGGCCACCATGCATTCCAGAATTGCGCGATCGTGAGGATCCACTGCTCGCTCCAGGCTGGCCGGGTCGCTGTGGAACAGCCGATCGACCCGCACCTGCAAGCCACCCGGAAGCATGGTCGTGATGGCTTCACTCAAGCTGCCGAGGTAATACTGCGCGATCCAGCGGCCGAGTTCCACCAAAGTTCGGTCGAGCACGGGTCCGGCAACGTCCACGACAGCCGCCACTGGGCGCAAACCAGGCACGTCGGAATGCTCGGCAAAGCCCACGACAATGCCGAGGGCAAACCGCTTCCCCAACGGAACGACCACCCGGCTTCCAATCGTGGTTCGCTCGGCCAAGTCCTCTGGAAGGACGTAGTCGAGCGCGTCCAGACGCCCTTGCGGGGGAACCAACGCGACTTGCACGATACGACCAGCAACGGACACTGGCACCACCGTAGGGAAATCTGCACGCGCGGGCATGAGCCGATCCCGTTGCCCCACCACGACGCAGGGTCAATCGCGTGGGGGCCGATCTGGCCCGGAGGCCCTCGTCGGTTCGTATCGCCGTTCGAGCCATTCGTACAAAGAAGGGAGAATGAGCAACGTCAGGGTGGCGGCGGAAAAAATCCCGCCGATGACCACGGTTGCGAGGGGGCGCTGCACTTCTGCGCCTGCACTGTGCGAGGTCGCCATGGGCAAAAATCCAAACGCAGCGACCAACGCGGTCATCAGCACGGGCTTCAAGCGCTGCGTGGCTCCTTGCATCGCGGCACTTGCCAGCGGCAAACCGTCGGAACGCAAGCGCTCGATCGCAGAGATCATCACGACCCCGTTCAACACCGCCACGCCAAACAAGGCGACAAAGCCAATCGAGGCGGCCAAATTCAAATGCAACCCGCGCAGCCAAAGCGCCACGATGCCACCGACCATTCCAAACGGCACCCCGGACAAGACGAGCAAAGCATGGCGCCACTTTCCAAAGTTCGCGTACAACAAGAGCGTCACCAAACCTAACGCCAGCGGAACGACCACTCCTAATCGCTTTGTTGCACGCTGCTGGTTCTCGAACTGCCCTCCCCACCGAACGTGATAGCCAGCAGGCAGGCGCACACTGTCCGCGAGCTTGCGCTCTGCCTCGGCAACAAAGCTTCCTAAGTCGCGCCCGCGTACGTTTGCCTGCACGACCAAACGCCGCTGGCCATCCTCGCGCTGGATCGCCTCGGCCGAGTCCACCACAGCGATCCGGGCCACTTGCCCGAGGCGGAGTCGTTCCCCTGCCGGAGCGAGCAACGGAATTTGCGCGAGAGCCTCTGGGCTCCGCCGGAACTCCTCCGGGAGCCGCACCACCACGGGAAAGCGGCGCACACCCTCCAGCACCTCGGTCAGCACCACTCCACCGGTTGCGGCTTCCACGACCTCGCGCACGGCCGACACCGTGAGTCCGTACCGCGCCAACGACTCGCGGTCGATCACTACCGACAACTCGCGGGCTCCAGAAATCAACTCTGTTCGCAAATCCGCCACACCTGGAACGGTTGCAAGCACTGCTTGCACTTCGCTGCCCAATCGCTGCAACTCCCCAGGATCGGGCCCGAAAATCTTCACAGCCACATCCGCTTTGATTCCCGAGATCACTTCATCTAAGCGCATGGCCATTGGCTGCGTGAAATTGAACGAGACCCCGGGCACCCGAGCAAGCGTTTCGGCCATCGCGTCGATCAGCTCTTCCTTCGTGCGACTCGTAGGCCACTCCTCGTGCGGGCGCAGCAACACGTACATGTCACCCTCGTACACTCCCATCGCCTCGGTGGCGATGTCCGGCCTACCGATCTTGGTCACCACGCGCTGCACTTCGGGAAACTCCCGCAGCATGCGCTCGAGGCGTGTAAACATATCGACCGATTCTGCCAGACTCACTGAAGGCAGCATCCGTGCTTGCACCAAGATCGAGCCTTCGTCCAATTTCGGCATAAACTCGGTACCAAGAAAGGGCACCGAACCCAACGCAATGGCTACCACCAACGCGGCTGCGGGAAGAACCACTGCGCGGCGTTGCATGACCGTGCCGAGCAAACTCTGGTAACGGTGCTGCAACCACCGGAACCAACGAGCCTCTTCCACGTGGGCCGTGCCTGTCGCCAGCACAAACGGCGCGGCCACAGGAACTGCAGTCAAGGCTAGGAGGAGCGCCCCTAAGATCGCCACGCACACCGTGATCACCATCGGGCGATACATTTTCCCTTCGATGCCTTCGAGGGTGAAGACAGGCAAATAAACAGCCACGATGATCAGCACTCCGAAGGCTACCGGCCGGGCTACTTCCATGGCTGCTGCACGATACACAGGGAGCAACTCTGTGCGGCCACGGTTGCCCTTGTGGGCATCGCGCCGGCGCACCAAGTTCTCCACCATCACGACAGCGCCGTCCACAACGAGCCCGAAGTCGATCGCTCCCAAGGACATCAGATTTGCCGATACCCCCAACAGCAGCATCCCCGAGAAGCCGCAGAGCATCGCCACAGGAATCACCGCCGACACCAACAAGGCGGCACGCCAATCCCGCAGGAATACGAACAACACGACGACCACGAGAGCGCAACCTTCGAGGAGGTTGCGGGCAACGGTACGGCTTGTGCCCGCAATCACTTCGCTTTGGTCGTAAAAAGGCTCGATCCGCACGCCTTCCGGCAAACTCTTGGAAATTTCCGCGATGCGTTCCTTGACCCGCTGTGTCGCTTCGGCAGCATTCGTGCCCTTGAGCAAAATGACCATGCCGGACACCGTTTCGCCTTCTCCGTCGCGGGTAACGGCCCCGTAACGCTGCAGGGCCCCGACAGAGACACGGGCAACGTCTCGCAAATACACGGGGCTCCCTTCGTGCGCCGCTAACACCACCCGCTCCAAGTCACGGGTTCCAGACAGCAGGCCGCGGCCGCGAACAGTGAACCGTTCGGCTCCGTGCTCGATAAACCCGCCTCCGAACACGGCATTGTTTTCCCGCACGGCCCCCAACACCTCGCTTAGCGACAGTCCGAATTTTTCGAGCAGTTGGGGGTCCACTTCCACCTCGAAGCGCTTGGTCCAGCCGCCCCACGAATTCACCTCGCTCACGCCTTTTACCGAGCGAAGCCGCAATCGAATCTCCCAGTCTTGGAGAGATTTGCGCTCGAGAGCGTTCAAAGGCCCCTCCACGAGATACTGAAACACCTCGCCAAACGGTGTCGCCACGGGACCCAAGCTCGGGCTCAGCCCTGTCGGCAAACGCCCGCGCACCTCCGCCAAGCGCTCCGCTACTTGCTGGCGAGCAAAGTAAATCGGCACATGGTCATCGAACACGACGGTCACGAGCGAAAGCGCAAATTTGGAAGTGGAACGCACCTGCTGGGTTCCTGGAATGCCCATGACCGCTGCCTCGATGGGGTACGTGACCCATTGCTCCACGTCGGCCGCTGCCAGTCCGGGGGCTTCGGTGACCACTACGACTTGTTGGTTCGTGAGGTCGGGAAACGCCTCGACGGGCAACCGGTGGAACGCCCATAAACCTCCTACGACCACAAAAGCCACAGCAGTACCCACCAAGCCTGGGTAGCGGAAGGTACTGCCGACCATGCGATCGATGAGTCCCATCTGGTCTTCGCTCGCGGGTCCTCAATCCTCTGCGGGCTGCGCTCGCAACACGATCGCCGACTTGAGCAAAAAGCTCCCACGACCAACCACCTGGTCTCCCGGCCGCAGGCCGGAGCGGATTTCCACCCACCCATCACCGCGGCGGCCAACTTGTACGGTACGGCGTTGGAAGCGGTTCTCGGCAGTCGGCACGAACACCACGGTTGCACTGTCGAGCTCCTGCACGGCGGTATCGGGCACCGTGAGCAGCCGCTCCGGTTCGCGGATGGGAACGAACAAGCTTGCAAACATCCCCGCGCGTAAGCGGCCGGAGGAGTTCTCGACATCGCAGCGCACTTTGACCCGCCGGGTTTTTGGATCCAGCACCTCGCCAATGTAGTCGATCACGGCGGAAAAACGTTCCCCAGGGTACGCGTTCACGCGGAACTCCACCTCCATGCCCGCTTGGAGCTTTCCGAGCGCGATTTCGTCGACTTCGGCCACGAGCCACAGGCGATCTAACTGGGCAACCGTAAACAAGTGCGTTCCAGGTACGACGGCTTGCCCTGGGCTTGCCTCTCGTTCGAGCACCGTGCCCGCGATGGGAGCACGCAAGGGCAAGCCACGGGGCTCCACTGGAATCGTCGCGTCTCCTGAGAGTTGCCGTACCTCGCGTCGGGCGCGCGCCAACTCGGTGCGGGCAGCGCGCAGCTTGTTTCTCGCCACCACCACCTCCAGACGCGCGCGGTCGACTTCCTGGCGCCCGGCCGCTTGTGCTGCCCATAACCGCAGCGAGCGGGCAAGCTGCTGTTCCGCATAATCCCGCTCCGCACGTGCGGAGCGCTCCGCGGCCGCGGCCGTGCGTGCGCGTGCCAGAGCGTCCTCCCATGCCGAACTGTACAACCAAGCAAGGGTCTGCCCCGCAGCTACCCGGTCGCCGACTTGCACCAGCACCTCGCGAATGCGGCCCTCCACCGGGGCACCGACACGCCCAACTCTTCGCGGATCGAGTTCCACGACGGCGGGGGCAATCACCGGTTCACCCACCACGCTTTCCCGAGCCACGACGACTTCGATTCCCAGGTGGTCGCGCGTCGCCTGGTCCAGTTCCACCGTGTCTTGGTCGGCAGCCACGGGGCCGGAACTCGCCGCTTCCGGCTCTGTTCGGCAGCTCGCGACGAACAAGCTCACCAGTACGGCCATGCACAACCTTGCCACCACCAGACGAACAGCCCCAGCCCACCAGCCGTCGATCGGGGCACTGCAGGATTCTGGGTTCAGGGTTCTCATGGAGCGGTGGTCTCTCCGCTAAAGATCCGCCAAGCGGTAGCCGCCGCAACCGCCTCGGCGCGGGTACCAATGGCCGTCCGCCGAGCTTCCAAGTACACCCGCTCTGCATCGACAAGCGCCACGATCTCTCCCGTCCCTTCTTCGAACGCTACGCGCGCCGCGTGACGCACGCCAGCAGCCGGCGCGAGCAGGTCCTGCTCCAACCGCTCGGCCCTCGCGGCCAGAGACCGCCAACGCGCGAGAAGACCAAACAGTTCCGCGCGCAGCCGCAGCACGGTCGCCTCCGCCTCGGCGGAAGCGGCAGACAACTCCGCGACCGCACGCTGTACGTTTCCCCAGTTGGTGTCGAACACGGGAATCGGCAACACAACGCCAGCCACCAACGTGTCGCGGTCTTCCGTTCGCTTGTACCCTGCAGTGAGCGCCGGATCCGGAATACGCCGTGCTTGCTCGAGTTCCAGCGCGCGAAGCGCCCGCTCCTTCTCCGCAGTTGCCGCGCGATATTCTGGGTGCTGCTGCAACAGCTTTTCGACCAGATCTCTGTCGGCGTCCTCGGGAGGAACGACGACACGTGGCATCGACAACTCTTCGGCACGCAGATCGGGTTTGGCCAACAACTGCCGAAGTGCGTTCAACGCGGTACTTTCTTGGGTTTTCAACTCCACAGCCGCAGTTCCCAAACGCGCCTCCTCCGCCTGTAACTTGAGCAGTTCCGCTGCAGGAGCTCGGCCTTGCTCGACCCGACGAGCGGCAATGTCCCGTAAACGCCCAAGGTCGGAAGCAGCGTTTTCTACGGCATCGAGTTCCGCGTGCGCCCGCACCACAGTCAGAAACCAAGTGGCGGCTTGTACGCTCACGTCTCGCTCTACGAGGCGAGCTTGCTCGTGTGCCCGTTCCCGCTCAGCCATGGCGACCGCTTGGCGTTTGGCACGCTTCCCACCCAATTCGAACAGTTGCGTCAAGGTAGCAAAGAAGTCGAGCGGGGGATTCGTGGCATGCAGGTCTGGCCGCACGCGCCAGTTTTCGCCCCGCAGTTCCAACTCGGGATTGCGCCAGCGTCCGGATTGGTACCAATGCGCCCGTGCTGCCGCCACGCGGGCTTCAGCAGCTTGCACCGCCGGCGCGCTGGCCCGGGCAAGGGCAATCGCGGTCTCGAGTTCGAGTGCCGCACAGCGCGCGCGGGGAAGGACGACGACGCCAACCATCAAGCACGCTCGAAACACCAGCCACTTCCGTGAACACAGGCTTTTTCTTGCCGGCACCAGCGCTATCCCAGCAGGCGCTGAGGTTCGGATCGTGGGAGCATCCTGTCGCATATGCGCAAACAACGGGGCCGTTTCTACAAGATGGTATGCGAGTTGGCTAGTGGCGACGTTCTTCTGGAGCGCTCTCCCGGCGGCTGCACTGGAACCGCAAGGCCCCCTACCCGTGCGCAACTTCCAGCCGATTCGGCAGATCTTCCTCCACTTCCCGGTCGGGGCAGCAAAAGTTCTCCACGATGGCGAGGCAAAGCTCAGCGTGGAGACCACGCAAAGCAACGTGATTGCCACCGACCACGGGCGGATTCAGGCGCTGCTTAAATTCGAGCAAAACCGCACCGCGATCCGTGGTGCGCTCGGTATCGGGGCGGGTTGGGAAGTCGCCTTCGATCTCCCGTTTCTTTCGCGCTTCGGTGGCTTTCTCGATCCCGTCATCGACAGCACAGAGGACCTATTCGGCGCGTTCAATCCAGAGCGGAAACTCTTTCCCAACAACTCGTTCGGCGGTTTCCGGGTGTTGCGGGATGGTCGGGTGCTCTTTCACGGCCCGCGGCAAATCTTGGAACTGGGGGACCTTGCCTTCAGTGCTCAGCGCGAAGTGTGGAAGCACAAGCGCGGGAACTTGGCGGGACGCGTAGCTATCGAGCTCCCCACCGGGCGCACCAGCGCCGTGTGGGGTAGCGGTACGGTAGACTTGGGCGCGGGCTTGGCCCTCGACTACGAACTGTGGCCCGAGCACGTGTGGCTGTACGGGAATCTCGGTGGCATTGCGCCCGTGGGCCGCGTTACCCAAGCGCGACTCGCTCTCGATCCGTTTTTGCAACAAGCCGTCGCGTTCGAATGGTTGTGGAGCCAGCGGACGTCTTTGTTCCTTCAACAAGAACTGTACACGAGCCCGTTTCGGGGACTTCATTCATCGGTACTCGAGGGTACGATCGTCGAGCTGGCAGTCGGGTTGTCGCGGCGGTTCGGACCCGCAGCGGTATGGATTGCCGGGGTCGACAACGTGAGCGGTGTGGCGCAGGCAGCGGACTTCTCGCTCATGCTGGGCGTGCACCTGCGCTGGGATCCTGGTCCTTTGTCAGCCCCCCAGCTCGCGCCCCGCTGTCGCCGGCAACTTCCAGCCAACCGCCACTAGGGCGGGGTCCGACCGGGTCGCATCCACATTCTGAAATCCCGCAGCATTCAAGACCGCCCCAACTGCCGTCGGTGTGCGCCACGGTTGCGTTTTCCGCGGCACTGGCTCCGGAGGAGCGCTGGTCACGAACAGAAACGCGCCCGCGGGTGCAAGCGCCGAATGGACAAGGGAACCAAGCTGGGCAAGCTGGCCTAAAGAGAAATCATCCCAACGCGGGGCCACACAAATGGCCAAATCTGGCTCGCGACGCATCAGGTAGCTCGCCGCGTCCAGCCGGTCGCCAATCACGAACTCGCATCGGCCTGCGACCTCTGGAGGCACCACGCTGCGGCCGAACCACACTTCACGAGGACTGCGCCGCAAGCATATAAGGGACAAATGCTTCGTTTCGCGGAGCAGCGGCCAAGCGTAGCTTGCGCACCCGACACCCAGGTCGAGCACGACGGTATCGAGGCTGTACGCCTGCCGCCGCTCCACAAAAGAACGCAAGAACGTTCGCGCTGCGTCCTGGCTCGCACGCAGCCCGTGACATTCGAACTGGTTCAAATAATACGCGTCGAGCCGTCGGCCGAGCCAAGTTCTACCTTCCACCTGGTTTCGCAACGCGTATTCGATCCACTCTGGCGAGTCGGGACCGTGGGCGAGCAAAAGCTGGGCGCTCCGGCAGTAGCGCGCAGCTAGCGGCAGCAGAAGTTTTGCCCAGTCCATGCGCAGCACACGCTACGGCTCACTCTAGCCGCAGGCAAGAAGACAAAATGGACGGGCGCACCGCGCCGTACGCCAAGGGCGCGCGCGCTCACCGTACACGCATGCCATTACCTTTCGCAAAGCAGCGTCGACGAGGCTGCCCTCGGGTGGGCGCACCACAGTTCCTCCGGTTCGGAACTGCAAGATGGTTTGCCACTCTCGATTGCGCCCGCGGCAAGCCCTTTGTTAGCCTCGCTCTCAGCTATGTCCGGGGCGGAACGTACATTGTACCTGATCGACGCCACCTCTTACGTTTACCGGGCGTTCTTTGCCCTGCCGCGGTTGACGAACCCCAAAGGTGAGCCTGTCCAGGCGGTGTTTGGCTTCGCCAAAATGCTGCTCAAATTCCTGCGCCAGGTGGAGCCAAAGTATGCGGCGGCGGTGTTCGACGCCCCTGGGCGAACGTTTCGAGACGATTTGTTCGAGCACTACAAAGCCACTCGGCCCCCTACTCCGAACGAGCTCGTGGCACAACTTCCGCTCGTCCGTGCAGTTGTCGAGGGTGTCGGTCTACCCCTAGTGATGATCTCCGGCGTCGAGGCTGACGACGTGATCGCCAGTTTAGCAAGCCGCTGGGTCGAGCAGGGGGGCGAGGTGATCATTGTCAGTGGCGACAAAGACCTTCTCCAACTCGTCGACGGTGGCGTTCGTGTGTGGGATACCATGTACGACCGCTGGTACAATGCCGCCGAGGTCGAAAAGAAATTCGGTATTCGGCCGGAACAAGTGCCCGACTTCATCGCTCTGGTCGGTGACAGCGTCGACAACATTCCCGGAGTCAAAGGAATCGGGGAAAAGACCGCGCAAATCCTTCTGCGCCGTTTTGGTTCTCTCGAGAACATTCTGGCCAATGTGGACAAGATTGCAGAAAGCCGAGAGATTCGCGGAGCGCGCAACGTGGCGGCGGCGCTGCGCGCACAAGCATCCACTGCGCAGCTCGGGTACGAGTTGGCCCGCGTGCGGCGCGATGTGCCCTTGGCGCTGACCGAAGAAGACCTTGCCGTGCGGTCGCTGGACTTCGAACGGCTCCGGCCACTCTTTCTCCACCTCGGTTTCTACTCGTTGCTGCGTGAGCTGCCTCGTCCAGCCGCCGCCGTGGAACCCGCTCACCGTGCGGCAGAAGAACCGAGCCAAGTCGGCGCGTATTTGGAAGAAGCTCGGTCGGCCGGCCTCCTTGCATGTGCCTCCACTCGAAGTGAAAACGAACTCACCGTCGTGCTCGCCCGCCCCGATGGCGTCGTGCTGGTGGTGCCGGCGAGCGTGCTCGCCCCCCGCGACCTTCTCGAGCGTGCGTTGAACCTGCGCGCCACGCGCCTGGTTGCTCATGACCTCAAACGCGACCTCCGTCAGACATCGGCCGAAGAATGCCCAACCGCCGGAGCGTTCGACGTCATGGTGGCCGCATATCTGCTGGAGGCGCCCGCTCCGGCCGCCTTGGAAAACGTCGCCGAGTTTTACCTCGGGCAGCGTTTGCCGCACTTTCGCACCGACGTACCGTCGACAGTGGCGGGGGTTACGGCACTGGTGCCGCTCGAATCCGTGTTGCGCGGCCTGCTCGTAAAGCACGGTATGGCGACGCTCTTCGAACAGGTGGAGGCGCCGTTGGTGGGCGTTCTTGCGCGCATGGAGGCTGCGGGTGTGCACGTGGATACGGAAGCGCTGCGAGCCGTGGGCGAGGAACTTTCCAGGAGAATGGAGAACCTGACTCGCGAAATTTACGAACTGGCCGGAACCGAGTTCAACATTGCTTCGCCGCAACAGCTCCGGGAGGTGTTGTTCGAGCGGTTGCGCTTGCCGACCCGCGGGATCCGTCGGGGGAAAACCGGTTTGTCCACGGACGTGGACGTGCTCACCCGTCTAGCGAGCCTTCATCCGCTTCCCGCCAAGATTCTCGAGTACCGCAGCGTCGCGAAGTTGCATTCCACCTACGTGGAGGGGCTGCTCGCTGCGGTCGACCCGCGCACCGGCCGGTTGCACACCACCTTCAACCAGTGTGTCACTGCCACCGGACGGCTGAGTTCCACGGAACCAAACTTACAAAACATTCCCGTTCGCGGTGAGGAGGGCATGCTCATTCGCCAGTGCTTCACCGCTCCCCCAGGACACAAACTGGTCGTTGCCGATTATTCCCAAATCGAGTTGCGGCTGTTAGCGCATTTTTCCGAAGACCCGGTCCTGTGCGCCTCGTTTCACAACAACGAGGACGTGCATGCGCGCACCGCCGCTGAGGTATTCGGAATCGACGCAGCCAGCGTCACCCGCGACCAACGACGCGTTGCCAAAATGATCAACTTTGGTGTTCTGTACGGGATGGGAGCTGCATCTTTGGCAAAGGAGCTAGGAATCCCGGTGTCCGAGGCCCAGCACTACATCGATCAGTACTTCACGCGCTACGCGCGGGTGCGGCAGTACCTCGATCAGGTGGTCGAAACGGCTCGCCAGCGCGGGTTTGTCACCACTTTACTCGGCCGCCGGCGCTCGGTCCCCGAGCTTGCCAGCCCAGATCGGGCAGCGGCACAAGCCGCCGAGCGCATCGCATTCAACACGCCCATCCAAGGCTCGGCAGCCGACATCATCAAGCTGGCGATGGTTCAGCTCGACGACGCGATTCGCCAGCGGCAACTTGCTGCGCGCATGACCTTGCAGGTGCACGACGAGCTCGTCTTCGAGGTTGCCGAGAGCGACGTGGAAGCGATGCAATCCCTCGCGCGCTCGGTCATGGAAAGCGTAGTGAGGCTACGCGTTCCCCTGGTGGTCGACATCGGCGTGGGCAGCAACTGGGCCGCAGCGCACCGCTGAGCTGAATAGAATCCGCGCGTGTGCGTCATTCGCCAGGTGTTACCGTGGAACGAACCGATACGGAGCTGGTTGAGCAAGCCCGACGTGGAGACAAAGAAGCCTTTCGGGAGCTCTTCGAGAGGTATCAAAAGAAAGTGATGTCGATTGCGCTCGGTATGGTCAACAATGTCGACGACGCCATGGAGATCGTGCAGGACACCTTCGTGAAAGCTTACGAGAACCTCGAGGGGTTCAAGGGCGAATCGAGCTTTTACACTTGGTTGTTTCGCATCACGGTCAACCGTGCCATCGACCTCCGCCGCCACCGTAGGCGCAATCCCACGGTTGGCTTGCAGGATGAATTTGGCTTCCCGGACTCCGACGAGCCGTACGACGAAGTCCTGGCCGACCCTGAAGCCAAGACGGACCCGGTGCGCCAAGTGGAATCCCGCGAGATTGGAACTCGCGTAGCCGAGGCCATCTCCGAGTTGACGCCCTACCACAAAGCCGTAATACTCCTGCGGGAAATCGAGGGTTTATCTTACGAAGAGATCAGCCGCGTGTTGCAGTGCTCGAAAGGTACCGTGATGAGCCGCCTGCACTACGCCCGCAAGAAACTCCAGAGCAAGTTGAAGGATTTACTGTGAGGAAGTGCTTGCCGGTACCAGCCAAATCAGGAGTGCACGGATGTCTCCCCAAGTCGAATTGTTGAGCTGTCGCGAAGCGCAAGAGCTCGTCCCGTTGTTTGTCGATGGCGAGTTGGATGCGGCGCGGATGCGGGCGGTGGCACTGCACGGAGCCCAGTGCGCGCTCTGTGATGGAGAAATTCGCCAACTCGAACGGCTCCAACTGGTTTTGAGGGAGCACATCGAGCAGCGCCTCGCAGGTGTGGCAAGCGAAGATTTGTGGAAGCGAATCGAGAGCAAGCTTCGAAAGCCTCCGCTCCCATGGTGGCGACGGCTACACGAGGCGGCTGCCGCCTGGCGCTGGCAACCGCAAGTGCTGTGGCCAGCCTTTGCGGTGTTCGCCATTGCCGCGCTCGCGACGGCGCTTTACTTGCGAACGAACGCTCCGGTGGGGACAACCGGCGGAACCATGGTTGCAGGGGCGGAGCCGCCAGCATGGATCGACTCGCTTGAAGCTGACGTTGGCTCCGTAGCCGTGATCGACGATCTGCAGAACCACACCACGGTGCTCTGGGTAAGCGACGAACTTCCGCTGGCAGGAGGAAACGATCGGTGAAACAGTTGTCGGTAGTGGTAGCCAGCACGCTATGTTACCTGGCAGGCGCAGACAGTAGTGTTGCTCAGGTCGGTAGCCGCAGCCCCACAGTGATGCTGCTGGAGCCTGTACCTGCAGTAGAGATCCGGATCGGTGCCGTTGTGGCAAGCAATTCCGGGCACGGCTTCGATCCGCGACTCGTGGCCTTGCGCCAGCAGTTTCACAGCTTGTTTCCGTACAACTCGTACCAGCTTGTGAAGGAAGAGAGGAAGCGCGTTCCCTGGGGAGGGAAAGCGAACTTCGACATTCCTGGAGGGCGTTACGTGATCGTGGTTCCCCGCGAGTTTCGCAGTGGGCGGATCGCCATGAAGGTTCTTGTCATCGAGGGAGCCCGGCCCATCGTGGACACTTCATTGGCGCTGCGCAACCACGGAACGCTGCTCGTAGGCGGGCCACGCCAGTCGAACGGGGTCTTGATTCTCTCGATCGGGGCGGACACACTCGACTGACCGAATAGGTCACCGAGTTTACCCACGAGGAGGTACGGGCAATGATGGACTTGCAACGACTCGCCACCATGCTGCTCCAAGCAGCAGATGCTGCCGTTACGGTACGCCGGTTCATCGCGTTTTGGGGTCCTCTCGGCGATGCCTCGGCATGGCTGACGCCGCTGGTGGCAGTTGGGTCCGTGTTGTCGCTGGCGATCCTCACAGGGGTGGCAGTGGGTGCCTTGGCCACACTGCTCATTACACTCATGGCGCTGTATTACCTGGTGAGCGAAATCTTCGGCGTGTCGGTGGATATCCGCACGTCTGTGCCGGTGTAACTCGCACCGACGGCTTGTAAAAACCACGCCGGATTTCTCCGAACCGTTCGAACGCGCAGGGATCAACAGCCATGCCCGCGGGACGCCGACACCAGCGGCGTTTCCTGTGCCGTCGATCGAGCTTTGCTCCAAAAGCAGCCAACACTGCGAACGTGGAGCTCAAGGCGTTTGCAGGCGGAACTAACTCGTGACCGACCGAACCACCCCTCGCACTGCCCTCACAATTTCACACCGAACATCTTTCGAGCCAATGAACAAGACCGAACACTGCCGCAAGAGTAACGGCCAACGACGCCAATCCACCTGGTGGGCGCGACCGAGGAGCTTGCGGCCGAAGCCGTGTGCTTGTTGGAGCCCCAAGAGCATCACAAGTTCGACCGACCCATCACTCCAAACACGGAACAAACCAGCACACCGTACGACCGTCTGTGTCGCGAATAAAGCACAGGGGTCTCCGCATCACGCGGGACCCCTGTGTCCGATGGAATATTGCAGCCTCTGAGAAGCAGATCGTTGCGTTTCCTACTGGCAGCACAACTTCCAGTTCGACACGAGAGACCCAGACGGATGACAAGCGTTAGCGACACTCCCCGTCACGCAGCCGTTCGCGAGGTCACTGCCATCCAGGTAGTTCCCCGGAGAACCAACGCTATTCGGGGCCAAAGAAGCGAACGTGCTACCTGATCCGGTAATGGATTTACTGTCGTCACAGGAATTTGGAGGATCACTACCGCAAGCGTTTCCCCACGCTCCATTTACTGTCGCCGCCGAAGTCCCGGTCGTCAGGACGAGCGATAGGGAGTCCATGTTGGTTGCGGCTCCCTGTGTACAGGAACCCGCCGGCACCACTGTCAAAATTTGCATCTGCGCGGCAAGAACCGAGTCGCCTTGGGCCACCGTGCCAGGCCCGAACGAGATTTGTAGCGGTGGAGGAAGCGCGCTCTTCGCGCAACCCGGAGCCGAGGAAATCGAAGCGCACGACGGAGCCACGGGGCACGACAGCAATCCAAGTGGACAACCCGCGCCAGTGCTCTCACAAATGCTGATGTCCTTCGGGCTAGTAGGACTGATCACCGAGCTAACAGTGAACGACGTGGTAGCAGGCCCTCCAGCGGGGCCATAATCGATGGTACAGGTACCCGGACCCTTCACAAACCCCATCGTCCGCACGTTTGCGGGGCACAGTGTCGCAACCGAAAGCGGATTTAGAGTCGTCGGGGCGATTCCCCGCGCGGGAGCTCCAATCACGAACAGGTCGCAGCCAGTCCAAGGTGGGAACTGACAGTATTCCTGGATAAAGGTCCCGCTCAAGGAACCCGTAAGCACGCCTGAAAGTGCGCACACGTCGTTGTTCACCTCAGAAGAGGTACTGTTCAACGTGCATGTCAAAGACTGGCAAGGAGGAGTTGCCAACACAGCGCAGTAATTCCTTGTTGGTTCCAACACTCCTGTACAGTCTGGAGGGCCACCCGCGTCCGGGTCAATCAAGGCCGAGAACACCGCAGGCAAATCGGCCACGTGCGAGAGCTCCTGTTCGTACGCCCACTTCAACTCCGCGACCAACAGTGCACGGATCCACGCGTCCCCCCACCCAGCGGGGACGAGGTGACCAAGCGCGAAGAGGTCACAGTCGCTGCAGATGCCTTTTACGACCAGATCGTTCAACTTCTTATAAGCTTTTTCTGCTTGCGTCTTTTGCGCGATTCCCCCTAAGCCATTGGGAGTTCCAAGAACACTTTCGAGTTTCTTTCCGCAAACCGGAGCTTTCTTTTCCAGATTCAATTGGAGCGTCGAAGCGAAGACATTTGGATCCCCCGCTTTTTGCGCAGCAGCTAAAGCCTTCGCAACCTCGGCCCGGTACGTGTCCTTGCAGAATTGTATCGCCTTGTAGACCTGGTCCTTGAAGGCTCTCCCTATCGTCTCGATCTGCTTCTGGCATTTGTCGACCGCACCTGATGCAGGACCCGGTGCGCTAGTCAGCGCAAACACCGCTGTAAGCAGAGTGAACCCCAACCACTTTTTTGCTGTCATGGCCCTTCCCTCCCTTTGAGATTTTCGCGTGATTTTCGAAGAGCCCATCTCGCTACCTTTGTCAAGAGTTTCCAACCATCGATGGCCGCCCGGATCGGTGGACCCGCCGTTCCGGATCCAAACACTCACCTGATGGGTGAAAAGCAACGTTTCAGTATCTGCGATTCCGGGTCGTCCGCGGGGCGGTTCCGAGGATCGTGGGCAGCGCGAGTCCCTCGGTCGCAAAGATCGACTCCGCCCTTCGAGTCCCCCAAAGGTACCGGGTGAGCTTGCGCCTTGCTCCGTTCCCTGCTGCGCAGCTCCGGGGAACGAGCAGCCCCGAACCGGTGATCCACTCTTCCGATCCAGCGTCCAGCTCATCACCTCGGCGTGCGAGTTGGCGTAACAGTTCTAGTGGCTGTGCGGGTCGGTCCGGTCGGCGTCGCCGTGGGCGTTCGAGTGGCGGTCGGTCCCACATACGCGAACAGATTCGTAAAGATAAGGTTGCCTAGCTGCTCCGTGTTGAGCGCCGTGAAACCGCCAGCCAATGCGCCACCCTCGAGTGAGGGGCTCGGCGCAAAGAGTTGGTCGCATCTGAATGGAGCCCCTTCTACCACGGCAGGAGGCGTCGGAGGAATGTATTCGATTCGTGGAGGCGGACCAGGATTGTACGAGTTCTCGATCCAAATTTCGGCACGCCCGCTCACAAGCGGGATGGTGTTCGCGCTCCCGCGACCTTCCTCGGGGTCATCGTCGGTACAGTACCGGCCGTCAGGTCCCGGGGGAAATGGTACCGGGGTTCCGCCGGGCGTGGGCGTCGGGACCGGTGCACAACTCCCGAGGAACGTTCCAATGCGACGAGTCGCGAAAAATAGCGAGGTTCCGGCTGGACCCGTGCTATGCATCGTAACGATCGGCGGGCCCGCTCCAACTGGGGGCGTGGGAGGTGGTGGCGGCGGCCGGCCACCTGCATCTTGCACCCATCTGATGTTAGCGGGCGCTAGGCCGTCGCAGCCGATCAGGCCGGAAAACCCGTTCCCAGGACCATGAACGGGCGCGCATGGCGGCTTTCCCTCCCGGGAGCAAATGCTGGGATCGAAAGTACATTCTTCCGCTAGAAGCCCGTTCGCCTCGAACAACGTGCCACCACAAGTCCTTGCCTCGACGCTGCTGATGCACACACAGTTTCCCTGAACTTCAACTGGCTCGAGCCTCAAGGAGGCTGCTTTGGCAACCACTGGCACTACCCCATCGCGCGGCTTGCCCACCAACCATTCCTGAGTGCCCCTCAGGTTAAACGGTATCTGGAGCACACCAGCGGGGCGAACAATCACCCGGCTCGGCCGACCGATGAACCCGACCACCCGCTGCTCCCTGGTACAGTTAGCCGCACAACCATCACCGCCAAACGGCTTGCAGCGCAGGCACCGGCTGTCAGGACAGTCCAGATCACCCTGACACGCAGTACCTACCTTGATCCCACCAATGCAGACTCCGTTACCGATGCAGTCGGTCTCCGACGTGCACGGCGTTCCAGCATTATCGCCACCGGTGCAAATGCCGCCGTCGTCGCACTCTTCACCCGGGTCCACCACGCTATTGCCGCACACTGCTGGCGCGGGTGTGTTGGTGATCGTCGGCGTCGCCGTGTGCGTGTTCGTCGGTACCGGTGTGTTCGTCGCGGTCGGCTCCGGAGTGGGCGTATCGGTGGGACGCGGGATGTCCGTCGGGCGCGGAGTGTTCGTCGGCGTCTCGGTGATCGGCAACGGCGTGTTCGTCACGCTCAGGGTGGGCGACAGGGTAAACGTTGCCGTCCGCGTGGGCGTGAACGTCGGTGGCGGAGGCGGGCAACCAGTGTCGTAACGCAAGATGTTGTCCACTACGCGCAGGATGTCCGTCACGGTGATCTGGCCGTCACCATCGACATCGCCAGCCGGGCAACCACCGCCGGGCACCGCCGGGCAACCAGCAGGATTCCCATCGCACCGCAAGATGATCGCCACCATGCGGGTGAGTTCCGCAGCGGTCACACGGTTGTCCCCGTTGCAACTTCCCGGGCAGGTTTGCGCAGCCACCGGCAACGCTGCGGTGCTCCACAACGCTGCGGCCGCGAATCTCAAGACCACCCATGTCCACATCTGGTATGCCATGGGCCCTCCGCGTGTCTTACCCACGCCCGAAACGTACGCCTCGCACGCGGTTCTGGCTCAGAACTTCGGTGTTTGTCAACCAAAGGGGGGACTAGGTCTCACCCGTGGAGCTGCCGGCAGGGAGTTAACGCGGGACTGCCTCGCCGGAAGCTACCGCCCCGTGTCGTCGTATGGGAAAGGGATCAGTGTTTTCGCTCCATGGTTCACCGCGGACAGCATGCAGCGACCGTTTCCTCCAGCGCTCCCATCGGTTGCCGGTTCTAGCGCGCAGCACCGATGTCGCCGCTACTCCGGAGGACACGACGCCTCAACGTGTTGAAAAAAGCCTGTCGCCGCTCCGGCCATAGATCGCCAACTCGTTCAACAGTGGTCAGAACACGTCTTGCGAACGGCCGGCCGCCCTCGGACGAAGATGCTAAGCCAGATCGCCCAATCCATTACCATCAACGCGGATGCTGCTCCCGCACGTTGGGGGGCGTGACGGCTTGCCCCGTGTCCGTGCGGAGCCAAATCTACCGGCGACGCGTTGCGTCGGCGTTCGGACCCAACGTCGTGATGATGTTGCTTGACGCGCACCTCGCCTAGATCAGCGCGAGGCCCCACGGGCAACCCACCGGGGCGCTGCTACGACCGGCACGTTCGCGCGGGTGGAAGTGGCTACGCAACATGGGTGGGCCGACAGGAAAATATCGGCTCGTCGCGCCGTAAACTCCGATCGAATCCGGGGGTGCGGGCCGCCTAGCGCCGCTGGCGTTCGTTCGATTTGCGGGCGGCCTGTTCGCGGTAATACGCGATCAAAATGTCGGCAATTTCCGGGCGAAGAATTCGCTCGTCCGGCCGCTCCCCCCGAGTCAACATTTCGCGAATCTTCGAGCCGGAAATCGACACCGGCTTCTCGCCCGGGTGGTTCTCGATCAAGTCGACCCGGCCTACGCTCTCGAAGTACGCTGCAAAGCCGATGTTGCAGGGCTGGATGCGTAAATCGCCGCGAAGGTGCTGGAAAATTTCTTGCGCGTCGAAGTCTCCCCAGATCGGTGTTCCGTCGTCGTACGGAGCGTCCGCGTGCTTGCGCCCAATGACGATGTCCGTGAAGCCAAGGTTTTGGCGGTAAATCGCGTGCATCACCGCCTCTTTCGGCCCGCCGTACAACATTTTGATGTCCAAACCCACTAGTTCGAACACCTCTGTCAGATCGTATCCAAGCTCCCGCCACAGGGCTTCGTCTTTGTCGCCTTTCCCGAGCAGATTCAGGTCGTGGAGCGCACGGTAACAACGCATCCGCACTCGCGCGGGAACATCGTCTTCCTTCAGCTCTCCCACCAGCGGGTTGAGTACCACTCCGGCAAAGTATCCTTGGCGAGTCAGCCGCTCGACGCCGGCGACGAGAGCGTACTCGTGCGCTCGGTGTAGCGGATTCCGGGTTTGGAAGGCGAGAGCGCGTTCCCAGCGTCGCTCGGCAATCAACGTTCGAACTTGGCGCGGCGACAGCACGAACTCGCCGTACTCCGGGTCGACCACTTGGGGTAACGCCCAAAGTTCACCGCCGAGCAGCTTGGTGCGCGGATCCTCGAGAATCATCCGGCCGCCGGGATGGTCCGTCCGTCGCGTGCCGTAAAACTTTTCGATGTGCTTTGGCTTGTCCCACTCGAACAAACTCGTCACCCGAACGATCGCTACGGGCTCCCCTTCGTGTACGAGGGCCACAGGACGCCCAACGCGGATGCGCTTGGCTTCTTCGTCGGCCACCGGGAAGGAAATGGGCGCGGTCCAAGCATAGTGCCGAAAGCCAAAATCCAGTGCGTCGTGGTCGAGCACATAATGCCAAGTCTCTTCGTCCATCGGACCCGTCAGAGGCGACAAGGTCCCATCGGCGATGCGATACACCGTCGACAAGTCTGCGCGACTGACTTCTACCGTGGGCAACTCTGCGGCCTCTTGCAGGAACTGCTTGCGGCGCGACAGAGGTACCACTCGGTTCACTGGTGCATCCAATCCTCCATGAACGGGCACTAAGTCCGGCATGCGTCAACTCCCTTCCTCTTCCACAGTTTCCAATGTACCCGCGAAGTCTTCCGCCCAATCGATCGCACGGGTACGTCCCCAAAGTTTTTCGTGCCACGGGCGCTTGGGCACGGCAACTATGAAGCATTCCGGGGCATAGCGTGCCAATGCACTCTCTGCAGCGTCGTGCAGCTCCGTCCGCGCAATCTCGGTGACCACGGCGACGCCATGAGCACGCCCTTCTTCCTCGATGTGGCGCAACATTTCCTGCGCCAGTGTTTCTTGCTCCTGGCGCACATGTTCTGCGACATCAGCGCTGAGTTTCTCCCCCACGAACGCGACGTCTGTCAGCGTGCGCGCAAGCTCCTCGATGTCCGACTCTGGAACCACAGCCACGGCCACCAAGGTCGCCTGCGCTTGTCGCGCCAGCTCCAGCGCTCGGGCCAACGCGCGGGTCCACCCCAGCCGCGGCGACACCAACAGAACCACATGCCTCACCGGCCACCCCCGATGTAGAGCCCCAGCAAAGGCCAGTAGACCACGGCCATGATGTTAAAGCACACCCAGGCACAGAATGCCAAAACAGCTCCAGGCACGATCATGTCGCGGAGCGAGAGATACCCGCTCGAGTACGCAATGGCATTTGCCGGCGTTCCGATCGGGAGCGTGGTGGCCAGTCCAGCCGGCACCGCGATCGTCAGAGCTAACACTCGGGGATCCAGCCCGGATTCTCCCGCCATCCCGAGGCTCATGGGCAGCAACATCGCCACCACCGCGGAATTGCTCATGGCTTCCGTGAGGAGCAAAGAAATGGCCGACAGCAACAAAATCACCACGGTGCCATTCGACGCCCACTCGCTCAGGGTCGCATGGGCCAGCCAATTTGCCGCACCCGAACGTGACAGCGCCGACCCGAGACAAATGGCCCCCCCGTACATCAAGAGGACTCCCCAGTTCACGTACCCCTCGATCTCCGTCCAGCGCACCAGCCGCAAAAAGAACAGCACGACCACGGCCGCGATCGCAACGTTGGCGAGGCCAAACTCTTCGCCCAGGAAAATCCACGCCCCGAGCGTGCCAAGCATCACAAGGCCGATCGCTCGTTCTTGGTAGCGCATGCGGCCCAAGCGCAAGCGGCGTTCATGCAAGACTTCGTCTGCCGCCTGCACGCTGTCGATGTCGATGGGGAAAAACCACAACAGGAGCAGATCCGCGACCACAGCAAGAACGATCACCAGTGGAAAAATCGCTGCGCTCCACTCGAAAAACGTAAACGACTGTCCGGTCGTCTCCCGCAGAATCCCGATCGCCAGAGGCGCACGAGCACCGCCAAGCAAGGTGGCCACGCCGCCGATGGTGGAACCCCATGCCATCGCCAAGAACAGTGCCTTGCCGTACTGGCTGCGGCGCCCGGGCAAGCGAAGCACCTTGGTCATTTCCGCGATGATCGGAAAGTTCATGGCAGCAACCGCATGCTCCGACATGAAAAACGCCATCACCACGTTGAGGAGCAGCACGCTGCGCAACAAACCGCGAGGAGTCCGCCCGAAGCGATCGAGCACCGCCAGGGCGATGCGTGTGCTGAGACCAGATTTCATGAGGCAGGCAGCGAGGATGAACGCGCCAAGAATGAAAAACAGCGCCTCGTTCCCGAACAACCCGTACGCTTGCGAGGGGCTCAACACTCCTGTGAGCGGGATGAGCACGATCGCCATGAGGCTCGTGACCATCAAGGGAAGAACGTTGAGCACCCAAAACAACACGCACACGGAAAACACAGCCAGCGCGCGTTGTCCTTGCTCGGTCAGCCCCTCCGGAGGTGCCGCCGTCATCCCCCACCAAAGAATCGCGACCGCCAATCCCCACAGTCCCACGTACGCAGCCAAGGGCAGCACGATCCGCCACAAAGGCCGCGTGTCCACTGAAAAGCGAGGTGCCGGAGGTGCATCGGCTGCGGAGCCAGGGCCAGGAGTCTTCATCGTTTACACCGAGGTGTCCGCGTCGTGCTCTCCAAGCTCGCGCACCCGGAGGCTGCGGCGGAGACGAGCAACATTTCGCAACGCGAGTTCTCGCAAGAAGGCCTGCCACCCGCCGTTCCCCGGCGAAGCGAGCGGAGCTCCCAGGCGTGCGTCTTGTGCACCATCGGCGGCGCCCAGGAGATGAGGCCACTCAGGAAGCCAGCAAAGACGCAGGGATGCTTGCACGAGGTGCCTGCGCAACTCCTGTAGGAGAAGCTCGACGTCTGCGACAAAGCTCCTATCCGAAACCGTTAAAGGTCGCCCTGCATGGTGGCCCCGAAACGGCACCAAAAAGGGTACTACGTTGTCACTCATCAGCTCGTACAGCAACCGAATCTCTTCGCTGACCGGACGAATTCCGACGATCACTTCGCTCCAAACCGCGCCCCGCGGGAAAATTCTGCCCGCGTGCCGAAGCGCTTGGAGGTACCGCGACCGGCCGAGGTAGCGGGCACGGCCAGGGAGGAAACGTTCCAACAACGCGACGTCGTGCACCTCTAGGTTGAAACTGATCCCGTCTACCCCAGTCGCGTACGCGTGGTCGATCCAACGCATGTGTCGGGGCGGGTGCAAGGCCGCGAGCACGAACGCGGAACAGTGCCGGCGCACAGCTTTGACCAAGGGCTCGATTTCGCGCACGCCCCCATCTTCGGCATCGAACGAGGCGGCGGGCAAAAACACGTACCGTAAAGGCCGCTCGGCCGCCGCCGCACGCACCGCTTCGGCTGCCTCGTGCGGCGTAATCCCAAATGTTCGTTCGTTCTCGCCGCGGGAGCCCACGCGACAAAAACGACACGCACCCTCGGAAATCCCGTACCCGCATGCCTGCGTCCCGCCCAGCACCAGTACACTACCGTACATGTGGGCAAATGCCCCTACAGTTCGGCCCGAACTCGTGCGGACCGCGTAAAACCGCGGAGCGGGCGGCAACGTTACGGTTAGTTGTACCTCCCTACCGCTCAGCTCCCACTGGCGCTTCGAGGTGCGGAACAGGTGAATCCCTTCGCTGTGAAGGTTTCGTTGGGGCACGAGCGGCGCAAGCACCCTCGTGGCTCCCAACTGCAGTTCCACGCGGTAGCGGTTCGGCGCATACGGAACGCAGTGTGCGTTGGCCCTGAGCCAGTCGTTGGTTGCGGCGTTCACGGTGATGCCGTGCAACAGCAACACACTCTTGACCAGCGCGACACTGCCGCCGCGTTCGGTCGCCACCAGTTCGGAACGCTCAGCCTGGTCCGGCGTTACGGTACTCACAGCGGTTCCCTCCCGATGAAAGACGTTCCGCCACCTCGCCGCTACGCACACGATACCAGTACAGTTTCGGAGGCCCGGAAAGCTCGGCGTCCGTAAGCAACCGCACAGCTAAGGCACTCGCCCACGCCGCCGCCCAGGCCACTGCCGCGGACTGTTCGAACTTCGTGGCAACGGTTTCCTCTCCTTGAGTGTCACGAAACACCCAACACGGGCAGCTCTCCTGCTTGCCTTTGGGTTGCCAAGTCGCCACGTAACCGCATCCGGCTTGCTCCCGCAGCCAAAGAATCCACCGCGCCTGCGCCAGCTCCTCTAGCCGCCGGTGCCAATCCAGAGCGGATAACGCCGTATCGATGACCAGTTCGGTGCTGCCCGACAACACTTGTGGAGGTTCCGCAGCCGTAATTTTGCAATCCGGCGCAGCGGACCCTTGCAGCTGCCTGGCAAGGCTTGGCTCGACATCGATGGTTCCAATCCCCACGCGCGCAAGCGCAGTTCCAACAAGTTCCGCCAGCGAGCCAGTGCCGATCACCACTACCCGACTGTTCGCCAGCCGCTGTTGCCCTCGGCCACCGATTCCCGGAACAAGGATTTGGCGCCCGTAGCGCTCGAGTTGGTCTGCGTCCCAAAAGGATGCAAGCGTCATGCGATGCCCTGTTCGGCCAATACGCGCTCCAACCGTGCCCGTCGCTCTCGCCAGCCTACCCACAGGTTCGTGCTCAGATACCGATCGCCAAAATCCGGGAAGATCACCACCACGACCCCTTCGCGAAGCTCGCGGGCGACGGTGAGCGCACCCACCATAGCGGCACCCGAGGATTGACCTGTAACCAATCCCTCCTCCTCGCCTAACCGATACACCATCTCGTATGCTGCGTCGGTGCTCACGCCTAGTTTCCGGTCGAGCTCCTCTTCGTGGTAAATGCCCGGAACGATCGAGCTGGCCATGTGTTTGAGTCCCTCGAGGCCATGCCACGCGTCGTCAGGTTCCACCGCAATCACTTGCACCTTCGGGTTTTGCTTCTTCAAAAACCGACCCGTGCCCATAATGGTACCGCCCGTACCGATGCCGGCAACGAAGTGGGTGACTTGGCCCTTCGTGTCGCGCCAAATTTCCGGGCCTGTGCTTTCGAAGTGCGCAAGCGGATTGACCTCGTTGAAGTACTGGTCTGGCTTGAAGTAGCGGTCTGGATTCTCGGCAATGATTTTCCGGCAAAGACGGATCGCTCCATCGGAACCTTCCAGCGCATCGCTGAAAATCACCTTGGCTCCGTAGGCCGCCACGATTTTCTTGCGTTCCTGGCTCACATTTGCAGGCATGACCAGCTCTACGGGATACCCCAGCACAGCACCCGCCATGGCCAAGGCGATTCCTGTGTTACCAGATGTAGAGTCGATAATGGTTTTGCCCGGCCGGAGTCGTCCCGACCGCAGCCCGTCGCGAATCATCCAGACGGCCGGGCGATCTTTCACCGAGCCGCCCGGGTTCAACCCCTCGAGTTTCGCGTAAATGCGAACTCCCGGCGACACGCCGTCGCGGACGCGGCGAATTTCCACCAGCGGCGTGTTTCCGACCAAATCGAGCACCGACTCGACTTTGCGTGGACGTAGGGTTCGTCCCGGACGCACTCCGGCGGGGAGATCGATCACGCTCTTCCCCCCGCAATTGCTGGAACGATCGAAATCTCGTCTCCCTCTTTTACCGGCGTGTCGAGGCTTTGGAGAAAGCGAATGTCGTCGCCGTTCACGTAAATGTTCACGAACTTGCGCACTTTGCCTTGCTCGTCGCAAATGCGCTCCTTGATGCCCGGGTGTTGCCGCTCGAGGTCGTCCACCACCATCCCAATGGTCGTGCCGGTGGCCGAAACTTCCTCTTGCCCGCCAGTGAAACGCCGCAACGGAGTTGGAATTCGTACCCGAACGGTCATGGATTCCTCCTTCACTTTGCCCCAGGATCGTTCCAAGTGCCTGAGGGCTCGATGTTTGGGGTGTGGTAGTGGGTTCGCTTGCAGCGCGCAAGATCGATCACCGCGCGAGCCGGTGCCTGTCTTTGCGGGACACCCGCATTCCCGCATCCGCGTCCACCAACGTCCTCCAGTCGAGAGCGTGACCGTCGCCATTCTCGCTCCCGCGTGAGAGCGACGCCCGCACCCAAAGACCCAGCAGCGCCGACGCTCCCAGGCCAGCGTTGGTGCATCCGCTAGACTAACGCGTTCGCGTGCTGGTCATACGTTTGGCTGCATGCCGGACAGTGCGGATCAGCCGCAAAGCGGCGCACGCGCTGCAGGCCGCGCTGTGCATCGACGTACAAGAAACGCTGAACCAACAAGCTTTCGTCCCAACCCGACAACCACGCGATGGCCTCGGCTGCAAGCCTCACCCCGAGCGTTTGCACAACGCCAGGAACAACGCCGGCTTCCTGGCACGAAGGATCTTCGATGCCGGGCTCTACCCCTAGAAGGCACCGTAGGCACCCTGGAGTGCCGGGCACCACCGTCAGCGCCTGGCCGTGCCAACCCACAGCACCGGCGTGCGCCAGCGGGCGCCGGCTTCGAAGCGCCACGTCGTGCAACCAAAGCTTCGTTGCCCACCGGTCGGTCGCATCGATCACGAAATCGTGCTCGGACAAAATTTCCTGAGCATTCGCTTCGCAAAGGGTTTCGGCAACAGCGGTAAAACACGTCGCGGGATAGTGCGCCCCAAGTTTCGCTGCCGCTCGCGGGGCCTTTTTCTGCCCAAGATCGGTTTCGTCGAACACGAGCTGCCGATGGAGGTTGGAGAGCGCAACCACGTCACCATCCACCAACGTCACACGCCCAACACCGGCTTGCCCGAGCAACGCCGCAGCGGGACATCCCAAGCCGCCCACACCCACCACCAAGACCCTTGCGTGCTTCAGGGGTAAGCGCGGCTCGGAGTTCACGCGCACGGTCGGCACGGGTTCCCTCCTCAGTAATACGAGCGGCCTCTGCCGAACGGGTCGAAACCGGTTCCCAGCGCCGGAGCCGGGAACCCCGTTGCACGCGAAGGCAACTGCGGAGCTTGCGCACCCGGCACTAGTGCCGTCTCGTACGATTCGTCCACCCTGGTCCGTCCGTTCAGTGCAAGCAACGTGTCCACCGGGTCTGCCCGCAAGCTCGCGGTGCGAGATTCGAGCCGTTGGAGGGCACGTTGCGCGACCACCGCTTCGGGTGAACCTGGTCGCAACTGCGTGACCGCGCGGTAGGCAAGCTCGGCACGGTCCAAGAGACCCGTCTTGCGGAAGTGCCGGGCAAGCTGCAACAAGCCTCGCGCCGCTTCTTCCGTCTCGCCGTAGCGCGCTGCCAGGTCCACGATCCGGACCTCGGCAGCCTTCCAGTTCCCACGCCGGGCGTAAAACTCGGCGATGTACAGCTCATGCTCCGCAAGCCGCTGGCGGCAGCGGGCAAGTTCGTGCCGTGCAAGTTCCGCGAACGGGCTCTCGGGATACTGGCGGACCACGGTCAGGAAGTACGTGTGCGCATTTTGCGCCGCAGATTGGTCGCGATCCGCATCCAGCATTTGCCGCGCGTAGCACATCCCGAGCAGATACCCGACCAAGGGCAAGTGCGGGCTCGTGGGGTGGCGGCGTTGGAAATCGCTCAGCGACACGATTGCCTCCGCATACCGCCCGTCGAGGTATTGTGCGTGGGCGATGCGCAGTTCCGCTTCCTCCACAAACTCGCTGAAGGGGTGCTGGTCCAGCAGCTCCCGGTACTCTTCCGTCGCGGCCGCGAATGCGCCGTTGCGAAAATGGTCGTTCGCGCTGGCAAAGTATTCCGCGGCAGTTTTCGTCCGCTTGGCCGCGCAACCCACCAACAGGGCACCACAAGCGACACACGCGATCCAACGGGTCACCATTGCTCGTTTCGTGCGATTCCGGAACACTTCATCCAATCGCGCCATCGGGGCTTCGAGCTTAGCTTGGCTGCGGCACAGCGCCAGCACCCATGGGGTTGGCAGCGAACCTCAGGCTTTTCGCCGCGACAGTCGGCTCCGGACCGCTTGCGCCCGCGGGTATTCGGCAATCACCCCTTCCAGACGTTCCACGACCACACGGAACGTGGGATCGCCTTGCAGGACCAACTCATCGTACAGCTCCTCCAAGTTCGTCTGCTGGAGGGCCAGCAAGGTGGCAAACGCGTCGTCGGGGCTCTGCAGGTCCGCTGCCCGTGCTTCGAGCTCAGCCAGTTGTTTCTCGAGGGCTTCCACACGCTGCCCGAGCTCCGGTAAAAAATCGCCAGCTTCGTCGCGCTGTCGGAATGCCTCCGCCTCTTCGCGCAACACATTCGCGTGCGTTTCTTCGAGGAAGGCCAACTCGTGGCAAAGCTCGCGCCGATCGAAGTCGTGAGCAAATCGTGAAGCGAGTTGTCGGTACAATCGGGCGCTCCTCTCTGCCAGCACTCGGCACCGCTCGAGAAGTTCGGACACGTACATAAGGACACTCCCGCGTTCGTAGTGGCACCACAATGACCCACTCTCCGTGCAGCATCAAGTACTGCCGAACCGCACCTGTCACCGGACCCGTGCAGGTCTCCGGATCGATGCCTGCGACGGTCCAGCCTTGTTCCGGCGACGGCCGGACCCGGCCGTCGCCGCGTCGATGTCGCAAGCCTCGAACCAGGCTCTTCACGCCTCCGCCAGGCCAAGGGCTTTTCGGCGGCGAACCAAGCCGTTCCGGCGGTACAAACAAAACCGGCTTCCGCAATGGGAAGCCGGGTGGAAGCGGGTGACCGGGGTCGAACCGGCGACCTTATGCTTGGCAAGCATACGCTCTAGCCAGCTGAGCTACACCCGCGAACGCGCCAGCTTGTAGCGAAGCACAAACGGCAAGTCAAAGACTCTTGGCGAGTGGGCATGCGCGGTCCATCCAGCCGCGCGAACCGTCGCCGGATACGTGTTCCGGTATCCCTCACGGCTCTTCGACGGTAATCGGGTACTCGTCAACGTCGGAGACGTTATTTTGCGGATCAAGGAGCGTCACTTTCGCAATGTACTCGCCGGGCTTCGAATACACGTGCTGGGAGCGAACGAACGCGTAATCTGCCTTGTCTGGTGGGCGCTCGGGTTTCACTCCTTTGATGGGCTCGGTGCCATCGCCAAAATCCCATTCGAACTCACCCTCGGCGTCGGAGCACAGCCCTTCCGCCGTAAAGCGCACCTCGAGCGGCGCTGGACCGCGTTCCACGTCCGGCGTGAGGATGACCAGACATCCGGGTGGAGGCGGTGAATTTTGCGCCTGTGCTGCGGGCGTGGTGTCAGCGCTTTGGGCTGCTTTGGGCAACTGCCCTTCTGGGGGAACGAGCAATGGGGGTTCGGCTTGATGCTCGCAACCGCGACAGCCCACGATTCCGAGCACGCAGGCACCGACGAGCACCTGCGCACTCCACCACCAACGCCGCAATGGCACCTGCCTGCTCATATCCTCGCTCCGCGAAGTTCCTGCATGAACGCGCTGGTTAAACGATCGAACACGTGATTGCAAAGCCGCAGCTTTGGCTTGGCCTCACGCTTCTCCGCTCCGCAGCAGGAGGGCACCAGACGACAGCCGTCCGCGCACGGCGTGCGCCACGATCGAGTGCTGCGTTTGCGTTGCAGTGCTGAGCATTCGTTGCTAACCGGACGCGCACAACTGCTTCATGGCGGCGTACCCAAGTGGCTAAGGGAGAGGTCTGCAAAACCTCGATGCAGCGGTTCGAATCCGCTCGCCGCCTTGTCGCTCCTCCGGCAGCAGCCGATGGGATTCGGCAGCAGGGAGCGAAACGGCGCGCCTGCGACTCGCAATGCGATCTATAGCTTTGCCAGCACCGACTCGGCGCTCGACACGCTCAGCCCTGGCCCGGGCTCGACGAGCAGCTCCTGCACCACGCCGTCGGCCACGATCATCGCGTAGCGTTGCGAGCGCAAGCCCATGCCAAAAGCACTTGCGTCCAGCTCGAGGCCAACCGCCTTGGTGAATTCCGCGTTGCCGTCGGCGAGCAAGCGTACCTTACCCGCAGCCCCACTCGCCTTCGCCCAGGCGCCCATGACAAAGGGATCGTTCACGGCAATGCACACAATCTCGTCCACGCCTTTGGCTTTGATGGCGTCTGCCTTCTCGATGAATCCGGGCAGATGTTTCGCCGAGCACGTTGGCGTGAACGCACCGGGAACTGCAAACACCACGACTTTCTTGCCTCGAAACACCTCTTCCAAGCTCACGTCGCGCGGCCCGTTCTCCGTCATTTCTTTCAACTTGAGCTGCAGCGGTAAACGGTCGCCCACTTTGATGGCCATGGCAATCACCTCCTAAAAAGATTCCAGGAAGAACTACGAAACTTTGGGATCCTCTGCGCGAAAGCCTTTTTCTTGATGCGACCCGTCACAAAACGGCTTGTTTGCAGAGTGGCCGCATCGGCACAGGTAAAAAGGCCGCTCCGGAATTGGGATCGGGTTGCGGCGCGAGTCGAGTAACTCGACGTCTCCATGGACTTCGTAAGGCCCATCTTTGATTACCTTGATTTTCGCTTCAGGCATTTGCCTTCCTCCTTTCCACCAGACACCAGCTACCCGCTCCCAATGCTGGCTGCAAGCGCTGGCCTGACCGGCACACGAAAAAGACGGTGCGTCTTGCTCACGTACACCGTCGAAACCGCGGTGCCCGCTGGAACTCACCCAGACGCGCGCGCTGTCTGCGCGCGTTCGCGGCTCACTTGCTCTGCTGGCTTCTCGAACACAGCCAAAAGGTCCGCTTTCAGGAATTCGAGCGAAGGCCGATCGATGAGTCGTTCGAACAATAGCGACAAGATATACAACGGTTTCACGAAACCAAACGAGTGGGCCAGGCCATGCCTAGTAAGGCGCACGGCGCGGAACCCCGCCTGATCGCCAAGAGATCGCAGCGCAGTGGCCGTGTTCGCACGATACCACGTAGGGAACACATCGTCTTCGAAGCTCCGCCATTCACGGCGATTCAGGAAGAACGTCAGGCGCTTGTACGCGAGGTGGAACCAATGGGGGGTTAGGCGGGCAACGATCATGCCGTAGTTCCACTTGTTCGGAGTGAACACCACAAAGCGCCCTCCCGGTGCACTCACCCGGGCGACTTCCGCAAAGACTTGCTCGGGGTGTTCCAAGTGCTCCGCTACCATGGACGCGGTCACCAAATTGAACGTCCCAGAGCGAAACGGCAGCGCAGCAGCATCGCAAAGGACCAAGTGCCGCAACGTTTCATGTCGCCGCAAATGGGGATCCCGGTCGCAACCAACGATCAAACGCGCTCGCCGCGAAAGCTCCTCGTTCAACGCGCTGTTGCCGGTCAATCTCCGCCCGCAACCGATGTCCAACCAAACGGTGTCGCGCTGCACGAGCTCGTCGAGCACCGCTTCGTACGCCCGCTTTGGCGACTGGTACTGCGGGTAGTACTTCCGAATCAAAGCAGCATTCCGTCCGTGCATCCCTGGTCCTTTGCCCGCACACTTGCGCTCCAACCTCCGCGCTCGCGCAACGAATGCGAGCGAGGGTACCTACCGGCTACTGCTTTTCCTTGCAAGCGAGTATTGCGCTCATCGCCCTGACCTCCAGAAAACACGCCTCCCTGTCGCGGAAGAGCCGCCACCAACCTCGCTGAGTTCCCGGCGCGCTGCCGCAAACCGTCGTGCATTCCGGTGGTCTCGCCCACGCGCTCGCGCATTCCACACTCGGAGCCCCAGCCGGCTACTCCCTGACCGCACCTGCTTCCCGGATTCCGTGGCCAGGATCGCCCGCGACGCTGCGGAGAACCCGCGTCGGGCCGACGAACAGGCTCCCCAGTGCACGATCCGTTGGGAACGCGTCGGACTGCGAGAGTACCACCGTGTCAGGCGCTACCACGCGGCTGGACTGGCTGCTGCAAGCGCTGGCGCAATCGGTGGAGAAACTCGCGTTGCGCGGGAATCATCAATGCTTCTGCCTTTTCCAGCGGATAAAACCGGCAGCTATCGACCTCTGTGGCGTCGGCAAACCGGCAGCGGCCTCGCTCATCGATTGCCGCCTCGCTTGCCGGATCGACCGTGGCCCAAAAGGCGTGCACGACTTTCCCGGATTGCTGGCGCACGGTTCCCAGGTCTTCCCGGATCTGCACGATCAGTCCGGTTTCCTCTCGGGTTTCTCGCAGCGCGGTCTCCTCGGGAGTTTCTCCAGGTTCCACCTCCCCCTTGGGAATGCCGAACAGCGGCTTCCGAAACGTCGCACCACGAGGATGGACCAACAACACCTCCGTCACCCCATCCCGCACCCGCGTGACAAGGCAGCCCGCCGAGATCGGTGGAGAAGAGCGGCCAACGGCGCCCTTAGCGCTCTTCTCCTTCTTCGACGGCATTGTTTTGCCCAACCGACGCAAAGAAATACCCGCTGTCCTTGATGATCCGTTGCTGCGTCGCGTAGTCCACGTACACGATTCCAAAACGCTGTGTGTAGCCAAACGTCCACTCGAAATTATCGAGCAGCGACCAACAAAAGTACCCCTTCAGCGGCACTCCGGCTTGGATCGCCCGCGCGGCGCGCAGCAAATGCGCACGCAGGTAAGCCACCCGCTCCGAGTCGGCTACGCGGCCTTGCTCCACCACGTCCGGGTAAGAGGCCCCGTTTTCCGTGATGAAAATTGCTGGCGGCGCGTAATCGCGAGCGATCCGTACGAGGGAATCGTACAGGTGGTCTGGGTACACCTCCCACCCCATGGCCGTGTGCGGCCGACCGCTTTGCGGAACTTGAACCGCTCCGATCAGGGGCACGGCCGGATCAGCCCGTACGACGGCCCGTGTGTAACTGTTGTGACCAAAGAAATCGCTCCGTTCACTCAAAATCGCCTCGTCCTCAGGCCTCATCTCGGGAACGAGCGGTCCAAGCAGGTCCCATGCTTCCGCCGGATAGCGTCCCTTCCAGCTAGGTTCCCAAAACCAGCGGTTGACCAGTGTATCCCACCGCTTCGCTGCCTCGACATCTTCGGGCGCTGTGCTCGACGGGTACACAGGCAACGAGACGTGCGTGATGCCGACCGGGGTGCTGGAGCACTGGGATCGAAGCGCTCGCACCGCGAGGCCGTGAGCAAGATTGAGATGATGCGACACTTGTGCTGCGGCTTTGGGATCTTGCTTGGCGGGTGGGTGCAGCCCCAACAAGTATCCAGCAACCACCACAGACAACGGCTCGTTCAGTGTGATCCAGGCGTGTACGCGGTCGCCAATCCGCCGCGCGACGATCGCCGCAAACTCGGCAAACGCCTCGGCTGTAGTTCGGTTTTCCCATCCGCCTTGTTCCTGCAACGCTTGCGGAAGGTCCCAGTGGTAGAGCGTCACGAACGGACGAATCCTGTGCTGGCACAACGCGTCCACGAGACGATCGTAAAAGTCCAACCCGCGCGGATTGACTTCGCCCACGCCTCGCGGCAGGACCCGCGGCCACGAAATCGAAAAGCGATACGCGCCGAGCCCTAAACGCGCGAGGAGCTCGACATCTTCACGGTACCGATGGTAGTGATCACAAGCCACGTCGCCCGTGCTGCCATCGAGGATTTTGTTCGGGCTGTGCGTAAACACATCCCAGATCGACGGGCCTTTTCCGTCTTCGTCCCACGCTCCTTCGATTTGATACGCCGACGTTGCCGCGCCCCAGAGAAACCCTTCAGGAAAACGTACGGACACCGGACACCCTCCATCGTGGTCGTTACTCTTCGCTCTTCGCCTCGCCGGGCTGTGGCGGCGCCGGCACCTCGCCTGTACTCCCTGCACGCTGTTGCCGACGCCTGCGAGCCTCGATCAGGCGCCGAAAGGCCTCCGCGAGCCTCGGATCGCTCACACTGGCAAGAGCCTCGCTGTCATCCCACTCCTCCAACGGCGGCTGCGGTTGGGGCGGCGGGGGGCTCGTAGCTGGTTTGCGTTTCACCGCCGGCGCCCGGCGCAGCACGAACGCGAGGTCGCGCACCCGCTGGTCGTCGAGGTACGCCTGAATCCGCGCCAGCAATTCGGGTTTCAAGAATTCCATCTCCTGCCGCCACGCTGTCGTTGCCACGGCCAGTACCAACACGCCGTTTCGAAACTCCACCGGCTGAACTCGTTCCGCGAAGCGCTCGCCCACTACCCGTTCCCAGTCCACCCAAAGGCGGTAGACCTCCAGGTCTTGCCCTGCGTCCATCCGCCGCAAAATGGCCCGGAGTGCCCCTGCCAGGGAGCGAAACGGGGATTCATCCTCTCGACTGGCCATCGCCTAGCCCTTGTACCCCGTTCGCCTCGAGCAAGCTAGTGCTGGAGCCCCTCCACAACGCGCGGGCGCCGTTCCTGCAGCCACGCCTTCCCACTCGCATGGCGATCCAAATGTCCGCCGGTTTCCCAGCATTGTGGCGGTATTTCCGCAAAGCTTGACAACCACAACATCTTGTGGAATACGCTTGCGCCCGCCACAATAGGTTGCGCGAGAGAAGAGACGGAGAAGCGGAGAGGAGAGCAGCAAATGGCAAACGGAACGCACAAGCGCAAGCGCGAACGAGTAGAGGCTCTGACACTCGGGTCTACACGGCCCGCCGGGAAGGGTGGGCTCCATGTGCGGCGGTACTTCACGCAGCCGGGCGTGGATCCGTTCGACTGCGTCGAGTGGGAACTTCGCAAGGCGGTGATCACCGGAGAAAAGGGGGAAGTTGTATTCGAGCAGGACAACGTGGAGATTCCGCGCTCCTGGTCGCAGCTGGCAACGAGCGTGGTCGTCTCCAAGTACTTTCGTGGCCCGCTCGGCAGCCCGGAGCGGGAGCGGAGTGTACGCCAACTGATTGGCCGCGTGGTGCGCACACTGACCGCTTGGGGCCGGGAACAGGGCTACTTTGCCACAGAGGCAGACGCGGAAGCGTTTTCCGCCGAACTCACGCATCTGCTGCTCGAGCAGAAGATGGCCTTTAACAGCCCGGTGTGGTTCAACGTCGGGATCGAGGAGCGCCCACAGTGCTCAGCATGCTTCATCCTGTCGGTGGAAGACACGATGGAGTCCATCCTCAACTGGTACCGTAACGAGGGAATTATCTTCAAAGGTGGTTCGGGTTCGGGCGTGAACCTGTCGCGCATCCGTTCTTCGAAAGAAAAACTCGCCGGAGGTGGCACCGCTTCAGGTCCCGTGTCCTTCATGAAAGCGGCCGATGCCTCGGCGGGAGTGATCAAGTCGGGCGGCAAAACTCGGCGCGCGGCCAAAATGGTGGTGCTGAACATCGACCACCCGGATATCGTGGAGTTCATTCGCTGCAAAGAGGAAGAGGAAAAAAAGGCCTGGGCACTCATTGACGCCGGCTACGACGGCTCGCTGGATGGTCCCGCTTACAGTTCGGTCTTCTTCCAAAATGCCAACAACTCCGTGCGTGTGCCGGACGCCTTCATGCGCGCGGTCGAGAACGATGGCGTGTGGCACACGCGTTACGTCCTGACCGGTGAAGTGTGCGAAGAGTTCCGGGCACGCGATTTGTTCCGGATGATTGCCGAAGCTGCATGGGTGTGCGGGGACCCGGGGATGCAATTCGATACGACCATCAACGATTGGCACACGTGCCCCAACGCTGGCCGCATCAACGCTTCCAATCCTTGCTCCGAGTACATGCACTTGGACAACTCGGCCTGCAACCTAGCGTCGTTGAACCTGATGAAGTTTGTCGACGACGCGGGAAACTTCGATACCGAGGCGTTCCGCCACGCAGTCGACATCACCATCCTCGCGCAGGACATCATTGTCGACCATTCGAGCTATCCCACCCCGGAGATCGAACAAAACGCGCGGCGCTACCGGCAACTCGGCCTCGGCTATGCCAACCTCGGCGCACTGCTGATGTCGCTCGGGCTCCCGTACGACTCCGAGGCCGGGCGGCAGTACGCTGCTGCAGTGACTGCCCTCATGTGCGGCGAGGCGTACCTGCAATCGTGCCGCATCGCTGCAGCCATGGGGCCGTTCGACGGCTTCGCGGCCGACCGTGACGGGATGCTACGAGTGCTCCGTAAACATGCCGGCTATGCACACAAACTCGACCCGAGTTTCATTCCGCTCGACTTGCTCAAAGCGGCTCGGAGCGTGTGGGACGAGGTAGTCGACACGAGCCAAACCACGGGCGTACGCAACTCCCAGGTCACCGTGCTCGCACCCACCGGTACGATCGCATTCATGATGGATTGCGACACCACCGGAGTGGAGCCCGACATCGCGCTGGTCAAATACAAGAAGCTCGTTGGCGGAGGGATGCTGAAAATCGTGAACTCCACCGTGCCGCGAGCACTGAAGCGCCTGGGGTACGAATCGCACGAAATCCAGCAAATCATCGAGTACATCGACGAGAACGACACGATCGAAGGCGCGCCTGGTCTGCGTGAAGAACACCTGCCGGTGTTCGACTGTGCGTTCAAACCCGCCCGCGGAAGCCGCTCGATCCATTACATGGGCCACTTGCGCATGATGGGCGCCGTGCAGCCGTTCATCTCGGGAGCCATTTCCAAAACCATCAACATGCCGAATTCGGCCACCGTGGAAGACATCATGGACGCCTACATGGCGGCGTGGCGCTTGGGACTCAAAGCGGTCGCCATTTATCGCGACGGCTGCAAACGCACCCAACCTCTGAACACCTCTCGCACTGCGAACAAAGAAACCACGCCGGAGTTTCGTCCCGTTCGGCGCCGTCTTCCGAACGACTGCCAGTCGATCCGCCACAAGTTCGATATCGCGGGGCACGAGGGCTACATCCACGTGGGCCTGTACGAAGACGGCAAACCGGGCGAGATTTTCATCAAGATTGCCAAGGAAGGCAGCACTGTGTCGGGGTTGATGGATACGATCGGCATCCTCACGTCCATGGCCTTGCAGTACGGGGTGCCCCTGGAGGTGTTGGTGGACAAGTTCAGCCATGTGCGCTTCGAACCGTCAGGGTTCACGAAAAACCCAGACATCCCGTTCGCGAAGTCGTTGATCGACTATATCTTCCGTTTCCTAGGCTCCCGTTTCTTGAGCCCCGAGCAGCGCAGCCAAATGGGCATCGTCCTGACCCCAGAGGCGGCTCCAGCGGACAGTGGAAGCGCAACGCACACAGAACACAGCCACGCTCCGGCTGTGGCAGCACTGGGCTTCAGCCCGCAAGCTGACGCCCCGAGTTGCCACGACTGCGGTGCCATCATGGTGCGCAACGGCAGTTGCTACAAGTGCATGAACTGCGGGGCGACCAGCGGATGTTCCTGAGAGAGCGGTATCCCCGCTTTCACACGCGAAGCGCCGGCAGCGAGTGACAACGTTGGGAGGGTGTGGGGAGCGGCCGGCCCGTGCCGGATCGGGTGCCTGCCACCAGGTAGGCACCCGATGGCGTTTTTGCTCGGCGCATCGGCTCGCGCGGCGCTGTGCAGTTACTTGCTGAGCAAGCGCTCGAACAAGCTTTGCTTGTAATGGTCGATGAGCGCTTTGGCTTGCTCCGGAGACTCCCCGAGCATGAACTGCTGCACGAGAACTCCGACCAGTGTCACCAGGATCAATGCGGCCTCGCGTTCGGCATCCAGGCGATTGTCAAATACCCCACGCTGCTGCCCGTGTTGAATGATCTCCGCAAACGACTGGCGGAACGCGTGGTACAGTTCGTTCACCCTACGAAGCCCGTCCCGCCCACTTTCAGCCTGGGCGCCACGGCCGGGCAACTCGCCGCGGAGCATCACCGACATGAAGAACCGCACCGAGTACACGTGGTCGTTCACAAAGTTATAAAAGGAATCCACCAACTGGGCGATTTGCTGCGGCTCGTCCAAGCCCGCAATTTCCTGGCGATCGATGTGGTAGGGTTCCAAGTTTTTCCGCAAGGCACTGAGGTACAGTTGGTCTTTGTTGTCGAAGTGCCAAAAAATGAGGGCCTTGCTGACTTTTGCTTCTCGCGCCACCTCGGCCAGCGACGTCGACTCGTACCCCCGCTCAGCGAACAGACGGGCTGCTGCCGCCAAGATCTTCTCGCGCGTCCCTTGTAACTCTTCCGGTGGATGCCCCGCACCCTCGTCGGTCATGCTTATCCCCTACGGAATGCTGCGCGCAGAGTCAACTTCTCCCGCCGGCTCTGCGCGAAACACGCCTCCCGCCCCCCCTCCGCCCCCCAGCCAAGCAACCAGCGTTCGTGTCCCGTGTGGGGCACGCAGCACACCATGATCTCTGCCCACCATTTGCGCTCTCCGACCCCGTGGAGACACCGCATCGCTGGCCGGACTCGAACCAAGTGCGCCTCCTCCGCCGCCAACCCACTGCGCTGCAAAGGCAACCGCGAGCGCCTGTGGCAGACGAGCCGGTTTCGAGTCACCCGTCGCTCGGCTTCTTCCTGTGCCCCCAGATCGATTGCCACACGAGCACGGCAACACCGATCGTTATAAAAGAATCGGCAACGTTGAACGCGGGCCAGTAATACTCCCGCCAGTGCAAGGAGATAAAATCCGTCACCGCGCCTTCGCGTGCGCGATCGATGAAATTGCCCACGGCCCCGCCCAAGACACTGCCTACCGCAAAAAGCGTGGCCAATTCTTTGGGGTCCGTGCTGCGCACGACTTGCCAGAGGAGCCCCATCGCCAGGAGGGAAACGACGATGAAAAACGGCAACCGCCACGCGTGGTCGGCGCCTGCGAGAAAGCCAAACGCTCCTCCGGTGTTTTTCACGTGCGTGAGCTCAGCAAATCCGGGTACGACTTCGATCACCGCGTGCAGTGGGATGTTGGTAACGACCAGCCACTTGGTGAACTGGTCGAGGCATACAATTGCGGTTGCCAACCCAACCACCGAGGCGTACTTACCCATGAGCGAGGGTCTCGATCACAGCCGCGCACCGCCGACACAACCCTGGGTGGGTTTTGTGCTGGCCCACGGTCGGGCTGTAATTCCAACAGCGCTGACACTTTTCGCCTCGTGCCCGTTCGACTTGAACACGCAACTCCGGGAGCACCGGGCTTGTCGCTGCGGTCGGCAACTGGTCGCTCCATTCGACTTGAGACACGATGAACACAGCCGGGAGCTCCTCGAGATACTCTCGCAGCAGGTCCCCCAGCGGGCCGACCGCAGACAGCCGCACAAGCGCATCGAGGGAGTGCCCGATCAGATCCGCTCGGCGCGCATCCTCGAGCGCTTTGGTCACCGCTGCCCGTACTTCGAAGATCCGTTCCCAGCGCTGGAACAACGCGTCGTCACGCGGCAAGTCCTCCCGGAATTGCAAGAAAAACACGCTCTCCGCACGGTTCCCAGGAACGTACCCGAGAAGTTCTTCCGCAGTAAACGAAAGAATCGGTGCCATGACCCGCACCAACGAATCCAACAACTCGTACAGCACCGTTTGCGCTGCACGCCGGGCGGGGGCGTCGGCGGCCGACGTGTACAGCCGGTCCTTCACGATATCGAGGTACAATGCGCTAAGATCGACCGCGCAAAAGTTCACCAACTGTTGCACGACCAAGTGGAACTGGAATTGGTCGTATGCCCGGCGCACCCGCTGCTGAAACTCCGCGGCGCGGTGCAAAATCCAACGATCCAGTTCCGGCAAGTTCTCTAGGTGAACCCGGTGGCGCGCGGGGTCGAAATCGTACAGGTTGCCGAGCAAGAACCGGCAGGTGTTCCGGATCTTCCGGTACGACTCCAGCAGCGGATTCAACAAGGACTTCGAAAACGATACGTCGGCCGTGTAATCCACCGAGGCAAACAACAAACGCAGGACCTCGGCTCCGTGCTGGCGAATGATTTCCTCCGGGGCCACCACGTTCCCCAGCGACTTGGACATTTTTTTCGCAGCTTCATCGAGAATCAGCCCATGGGTCAGCACGGCGCGGTACGGTGCGGCATCGCGCGTCGCCACTGCCGTCAGCAGCGACACTTGGAACCAGCCGCGGTGCTGGTCGACCGCCTCCACGTACAAATCCGCCGGCCAGCGTAGCTCCGGGCGCTGCTCCAACACGGCGGCGTGAGAACAACCCGCATCGAACCACACGTCGAGAATGTTGGTGTCTTTCTCGAACTCGCGGCTGCCGCAAGCACACTGTTTGCCGGGCGGCAGCAAATCCGACGGCGGGAGCTCGTACCACACATCCGAGCCGCGCTCTGAAAACAGCCGCTCCACGTGTTGAATCGTTTCCGGGTCGAACGTGAACTCCCCGCACTGCACGCAGCGAAACGCGGGGATGGGTACGCCCCAGGCACGCTGACGCGAAAGGCACCAGTCGGGGCGGTGTTGAACCATGTTGTAAATCCGGTCGTGCCCCCACGAGGGAAGCCAGGAAACCTTGTCGATTTGCGCCAGCGCCCGCTGCCGGAGCTCGGCATGATCGACGCGCAAAAACCACTGCTCCGTGGCGCGGAAAATCAGCGGCTGTTTGCAGCGCCAACAATGCGGGTACGAGTGCCGCAATCGCTCGACCTTGAGCAAATGCCCAGCTTCGTCGATGGCCCGGACCACATCCTCGTTCGCCTCGAATACCGGCTTTCCGGCAAACGGCCCAGCCTCGTCGGTAAACCGTCCCGTCCCGTCGACTGGGGTGAGCACCGGCAAACCGTACTTCTGGCCTACGGAAAAGTCCTCGTACCCGTGGCCAGGTGCCGTGTGCACGCAACCAGTGCCCACGTCGGCCGTGACGTGCGACTCGAAGACCAACCGCGACGGGCGGTCGAACAGCGGGTGACGAAACACATCCCGACCATCCAAGGAAGTAAGGTCGACGGGAATCCGTCGTTCCGCCGTTTTTCCCACGGCAGCTAAAAACGCATCCGCCAAGCGTTCGGCCACGATGTACAAGGCACCGTCGACCTCCAAAGCAACGTACTCCAAATGTGGGTTCAGACACACGGCAAGGTTGGCCGGCAAGGTCCACGGTGTGGTGGTCCAAATCACCACGAAAATGTGGGCGGATTTTTCCGCCAGTCGCGCCCGATCCTCGGGGCGCTTGGCCATTTGTTGTGCATCCTGCGCAGTGCCAACGAACGGGAAACGCACAAAAATCGAGGGCGAAACGTGCTCGCTGTACTCCACCTCCGCCTCGGCCAGTGCGGTGCCGCAAACCGTGCACCAGTGCACCGGGCGCAAGCCGCGGTAAATGTACCCTCCTTGCACCAGCTCGCGGAACACCCGCACAATGTGTCCCTCGTATTCCGGCGACATAGTCAGGTACGGGCGTTCCCAATCACCCAACACGCCGAGACGTTTGAACTCGCTCCGCTGAATGCTGACGAACTTTTCGGCGTAAGCCCGGCAGCGACGGCGGATTTCAAGCTGACTCATCCCTCGAGCCTTGGAACCGAGCTCCTTCATGACCTGGTGCTCGATGGGCATGCCGTGGCAGTCCCAACCCGGAACGAACGGCACTCGGTAGCCGGAAAGCAACTTGGCCTTGAGCACCATGTCTTTGATGATCTTGTTCAGCGCCGTGCCCAAGTGCACGTGCCCGTTGGCGTAAGGCGGACCGTCGTGCAGAACATACAGAGGGCGCCCTGCGGTCTCCTGTTGCAGTCGCTCGTATAGGCGCTCCTGTTCCCAGCGCTGTACCCACCCCGGCTCGCGCTCCGGCAGGTTCGCCCGCATGGGAAAATCCGTCTTGGGCAGATTCAAGGTTTCCTTGTAGTCCATTCCCGGATGAGGATCCTTCGTAGCCACTTGAGCGGCCGCTTGTAGCAGGGGGGTCGGAGAGTTTTCAAATTGAGAGATTGAGAGATTGAGAGATTGAGAGATTGAGGGATTGAGGGATTGAGGGATTGGGGGGCGGGAGAGGCGTTGTAGTCGTGCCGGGGGTATTTTCGTGGTGCCGAGTCGCATTCCTAAGTCGATGGTTCGCGTTCCAGAGTCGTAGTGGCGGTTCGCGCAACGCCCCTGCGACGTGTTGCACCGCAACCTGTGGTGGCGTGG
>CAZHQG010000015.1:0-24900 GCA_964534275.1 uncultured Binatia bacterium (SeqCode)
GTGGGGGCGGGTTCGAGGAGAGGACTTCCCACCGTTAGTCAAGGGTTAGTTGGCGACCGAGTACGTCGCCTTGAGTGGTCTGCTTCTGCGTCCCCGGAGCGCATGACGTAGAAGCTTCGTTTCCAATACCAGAGCCAGCGTCGGCACAGACGGGAGGTTGTTCGTCCTTGAGCAACTTTACGGTGTGGAGCGGTCTACGGCGAGCAGGGTCGTAGAGTGTGCGATGCTTCAGCATCTGCAAAGCCACGTCGAGTAGTCGCTCCACCACCCCGCGCACAGCCCGCGCATGCCCATGTCCACGTCGGCGCAAACGCGGGTAGTGCTGGCGGCACACCAGATCGTGCTCCACTGCGGTGCGCCCCCAGTGGTAGAAGGCATTGGCCAGACGCCGGTTGCACGCTCTACGCCGCTCAACTACAGGATACGCCTTGCCGCTGCGTCTGGTCACCGGGGCGATTCCCCCAAGGGCCCGCAACGTGGTACGCTTGCCCTGGAGCAACACTCCATGGGCCTCAGCGAGCACAGTGGCGCATACGATTCTGCCCACCCCTGGTAAGGAGCGCAGGATCTCCACGTCACTGTGTTCGTTCTGGGGCCGCGCCGAGAGAGACGACTGGCAAGCATCACGGCTCTTCTGGGCGCAGCGTTGCAGCAATCGGTCCAGCCTGCGCTCGCTCTGTTTCAGTTGCTCCAGCAGCAGCTTCAGTTGGGGCAGTAGCGCAAGGATGCGCCGCACCACCCCCCCGCACTCCAGGAGCCAGGGGGGAACGAGCGGGCACAAAGGGTGGCCTGAAGCTCTTTGGCGCTGATGCGGCGGATGCGGTGGCGGGCGAGGATGCGCTCGATGGTGCTCTGCCCAAGCTTACGCATGCCCTTAGGACCGAGCGCGCGCTTGAGGATGTTCCACATCCACGGCTCGGTCACATCCCCAATGCGGAGCAGTGGGGCAACGCAACGCCCAACCATCTGCCGCAAGCGGTTGGTGAGCCGAGTGAAGTCTCCGCGCAGCTCCTCGTAATGGCGACTCTCCTCCCTCAGCTCTGCCCACTCGGCACTGTCGAGGCTTACGGGCCAAAACGCATGCCGGTCGGTGCGAAGCGCACTGGCAAGCACGTGGGCGTCGCGCCGGTCGTCCTTCGCCCCCCGCCACTGTAAAGCGGTCGCGGAAGCGGTCGAGCTGCTTGGGGTTGAGCGCAAACACGTTCACCCCTGCGTCCACCAGCGTCTGGACCACGGGCGCATGGGGAATCTCGATGGCCACCCCAACGCTGGCAGCATTGCCCGCCGCCAGCGCCAGGACCTCCTCGATCACTCCCTCAAAGCGCACGCACCTCGTGAGCAATCTTGCGCTTAAGGAGCAGTTTGCCCTCTGCATCGAGCACGCAGAGCTGGTGCTCCTCCCAACCCCAGTCGATGCCCACAAACACCTTAAGCTCCTGTTCCATCCTGCTCTCCTCCTTCCTGCTTCCTTCTCTGCCTGGTTCGCCCCATCGCTTCGATCTTCCCTGTACTGGCACTCACGCGCTGCCCACCAGTGCAAGCAACGCTGGCGCAACTTCCCACTGGAACTCTACGATGGGGCACTTGCCGGAGCGCAAGTCCTCTCCAGGCTCTCGCAACGGCGCGGGGGAAGGGTTGGCACTCCCGGCAAGCCGAACCCAAGCGGCCGTGTTCGTAACGCGACTGCTCGCAGCAAGCTACGCTTGATTCTGATCATCGTCAGAAATGGTACAGGGGTGGGAGGAGAGGCTGGGGTTGCCGTTTGCGGTGCCGAGTTCGCGGGCGAAGGCACACGGTCCGGGGATTGAGTGATTGAGTGATTGAGAGATTGAGAGATTGAGTGATTGAGAGATTGGAGTCGTGGGGGCGGGTTCGAGGAGAGGGGGAACGGGAGGCTGGGGTTGCCGTTGCGATCCCGGGTTCGGGCCGAAGGCACACGTTCTCGGGATTGAGCGATTGAGTGATTGAGAGATTGAGAGATTGAGTGATTGAGAGATTGAGTGATTGGGGCCGTGGGGGTGGGTTCGAGGCGGGGTGGGATGGAACGCGGGGGTTGGCTCGGAGTCCTTGGTATGCAGGTGCGCGTTGGCATGGGAGCGGTAGGAAGCTGGTAGCGCCGGGCTCTGACGCGCGAACCGAGAGCCGCAAGACTTCAAGACGCGGCCGTGGTCCCCGAGTGGCATTTGAGCGGGAGACGACGCTGCTTTGGAACAGCCAAGAGACGGGTCCGACTCGAGGAGCCCGCAGCGGGAAGCGCACCGAGTCAGCTTCCGCACGAAGCCCGTACTAGGTACTACCACCATGGCGTATCTGCCAGGGCGGGAAGCGCACCGAGTCAGTTTCGGCGCGAAGCCCACTCGTAAAGTTCGATACCCAGGGCAACGCGGTCCGCAGTGGCCCTGGGCAAATTCGCCGCGCGAGTGGAAAGCGCATCGAGAATGGGACGCAAGCCCAGATGGTTGGCAAGCTGAATGGCAAGTCCAGGCCGGGCATTGAGCTCGAGCACGCAGGGGCCCAGTTCAGGGTCCACCACAACATCGACACCGAAGTACCCAAGCGGTACCGCATCGTGACACGCCGCGGCAATGTGCAGGATGCGAGGCCACTCGGGTACCAGAAGGCGCACGAGCGGACTTCCCGTGTCCGGATGTGCCCTCACGATTTGCTCTCTCCAGATCGCGTACACCGCTTGGCCAGAAGCGAGATGCACCCCCACTCCGACGCCGCCCAAGTGCAAGTTGGCGCGGCCATCCGAATGCCGCGTCGGCAACCGGAGCATCGCCAGGATCGGCACCCCGCGCGCCACCAGGACCCGCACGTCGGGGATGCCGCGAAAGCTAAACGGCTCGAATGCCGGATGCAGCGATAGCCGTTGCTCGATGAGCACACTGTCCCGCGACTGGTCGAGCGCGTACGCGCCGGCCAGAATCTCTGCGGCATGGTTCCGCAGGTCTCGCAGGATCAAAGCCTCGCCACTTGCTTTGTAGTACCGCGGGCCGTCTCGCCTTACGATGAGGAGAATCCCCTCGCCGCCCGCCCCACGCGTGGGCTTGAGTGCGAAACTCTCTCGGCCTTCCAGCGCTTGCTCCAAGCCGCTCAGCGCGCCTAACGAGGTGAACGTGGCAAAGGTCGCTGGCGTGGGGATGTCGTGCCGGGCGAGGGTCTCCTTCGTGGCCAACTTGTTGTCGACCAAGGCAACGAGCGTGGCGGGATTGGAAGCAATCCCGTGCTCGTGGTTGCGCCGATTGAGCCCGAGAACTTCCTTGCGAATTTGCCGCAGGCGCGCCGCCAACGTTAAGGCCATGCTTGACGCTCGCTCCCTAGCGACCAGAACCGCTTGTACTCCACCAACCGAAGTCCCCGCCACTTTCCGAGTACGATGTCCAGCGCGATGGCCGCCACCAGAATCTCGGGGAAACTCAGCAACAGCGACTGCAAGCCACCCCACTCGACGGCCGCGTAGCAAATGGAGGAGACCAGCAAGGTATTCGCCGTAAGGCGAACGGCTTCTCGCGTACCGAACTGGGCACGCGACGAAGCGAAGTTCTCGATCATGTTCGACATGATCACCATCGGGAAAATGCTGACGTTCAGCAGGGCTCCGATCCCGAACGAAGCTCCGAGCACGGCCAGCCCCGCCATGATTCCAGCGACAATTGTAATCAAAATTGCGAGTCGGGACACAAGCTGTAAGCGCACCCGCTGAAGCGCCGCACGTACGAGCGTACCGGTGCCAACGATGCTGATGAAAATGACTAAACCCCACTTGAGGCCCGTGGTGAGAAAGGCCAGGGAGACGATGACCGGGGCAAACGTGCCGAATGTTTCCACGCCGACGACGGTGCGAATGACCACCACCAGCGCGGCGATCACCGGCAGCACCAGAATGAACGTCAGGGCTTGCAACGGCACCTGAGCGGTAACCGCGCGTGCCCACGCGGCGACGATCGTGCGCCGCCACTCGCTTAGCCGTTCGTAGGTCAGGTAGTTGAGCACGATGGGTTTTGCTGCCCACTTTCGGGCTTCCTCGTCGAGCGGCACGCCGTCGAGCACGTTGGCTCGCGCCATGGCCCAAACCGCCGAGAGCTTCAGCGGAGTTGGAAACAACACCACTTCCCCGGCGTCAAGCAGCCGGTACAACACGGCTCCAAGGATTCTCCCGACGCCCTGCGGGAAGCGGCCAACCACCAGGATGCGGCTGTCAGCAAGTTTGAGACTTGCTTCGCCCAAAACTAACGCTGCGTAGAGGCCCGTGTCGTCGCTCGTGTGCAAGACGAGAACGTGCGCGCTGTGCACCAGAGCCAGGTTGTTGGCCAGCAAACGTTGCAGATACTGTTGCCGGAAATAACGCGGAGCAGCGGGAACGGTTAAAAGGACGACGTCAATTTGCGACTCGCTTGCCTCGCGCAGGATGCGTTCGCTCGTAGCCGCCGGTGGGTTTTCATCCGTGAGGATCACAACGGTTGCGAGAGGTTTGTCTACGTACGCAGAAACGGTGCGGGCCAATGGCTGCATGGGCACGACCACCCGTGCTTTCGCAGCTTGGTTTGCTTCGGCGGATTCTTTGCGCATCCGGTGCACGAGAAAACCGTAGTCCACGCTTGCCCCTGCCGGATGCACAATGAGAGGTAGGTCGCCCCGATACAGCGCCAAATACCGATTGGGTAGCCAGCCAAAGTGGCCACCACTGGGATCGAGCGGCACCCACGTGCCCGCAACATGCGCTTCTACCCACGCGATGGTGGCACGCTTTTTTGCGGCGTCGTCCAAACTGAGTCCCCCTACAACCCGCGCCGGAACGCCGCTTGCCTGAAGCAAAGCGGCGAGAAGACGGGCTTTGCCGGTGACCGTGCCGCGGCCACGTGAGAGCACGGTCAACGCATCTTCCCGCGAGCCACCGGAACTTCCGCGGATGGCGGTTGCGGTAAACTGAAACAGATTCCACAGAAGTTCTTCCGCAGTTTGTACGTTACCAGCGACCTCTCGCGCCCTCTGGCGCAGCGCAGGTTCGTTGCTTTGGATGAGTGCGGTAGGTTCGAGCCAACGGCGCAATGCGGGATCGGAAGGGGCACTCCGTGGTAGAGGGGCTGCAGGGATGTCGACGATGCGGTCGCTCACACGAAACTCGTACTCCAGCTCGATCTCTCCGCTTTCGGAGCCGTTGGTTCTCGTCCAGATCCCGACGAGGTTCGGATTGCTCGGTTCCTCGGAGAAGCGAAAGCCCGGAGCATGGACCGTACGCTGCTGCACTTCTTGGCTGGTGTCCGACACGGGCAACAGGATCCGGATCCCAGCGCCTTCGGTGAGATTCTGGATGCGGACAAAAAATTTCAGGCGCCAAAATGTGCTCGTTGGCGACAATGGGCGCTCGCGCTGCGTAAGCGCATCTTGTGTGGCCGGGTACAACTCCGCAGTCGGAGCAGCGGTCGGTGTCGGCGTCGCGGCGCCAAGAGTTGCCCAGCAGAGCGCGAGAAGCGGCAGGAGGCGAGCGATCATCGAACGTCGATCGTGACTACCAGCGAGACGACTTTGCTGCAAGGAAAACGGGTGCGCAGAACCAAGCGGCCAGTTGCAACCGGCGTCGCACGCGGCGGAATTCGTCGTCCTCTTGCTTTATCCGCTGGCTGCAGACAGTTTCGCACTGGAAGGAGTTAACCCGATGAGCACCGCCGAACTAAGGGAAGAGATCGTTGCTGTTGTGCGCCGCTTCGTCGAGCGCGAGGTCATGCCTGTCGCTAGCGAGCTCGAGCATCGGAACGAGTATCCGCATGCTCTGGTGGCTCGGATGAAGGAACTAGGATTGTTCGGGGCGACGATTCCTTCCGAGTTCGGTGGGCTCGGGCTCGATGTCGCTACCTACGCTCGCATCGTGGAGGAACTTTCACGCGGCTGGATGAGTTTGAGCGGCGTGCTGAATACCCACTTGATGGTGGCTTACCTTCTGCGCGAGCATGGCACCCCAGAGCAGCGGGAGCGTTACCTCCCTGCAATGGCTCGGGGCGAACACCGCGGAGCGTTGTGCCTCACGGAACCTCACGCAGGCAGCGATGTACAACGAATTCGGACCACCGCTGTGCGCCGTGGAGACGTATACGTGCTGAACGGCAGCAAGATGTTCATTACCAACGCCCGCACGGCCACTGTGTATGCCATCGTGGCGAAAACCGATCCACGAGCCGAACCGCCGTATCGTGGAATGAGCTTGTTTCTCGGCGAGAAGGGTCCTGGGTTGAGCGTCAGTCGCGACCTCGAGAAGCTCGGATACAAGGGAATCGAGACGTGTGAGGTCCACCTGGAGAATTACGAGGTCCCGGCGGCAAACCTGCTGGGCGGCACGGAGGGCAAAGGGTTTTTCCAGGTCATGAGCGGCTTGGAAGTGGGGCGCGTGAACATCGCCGCACGAGCGGTGGGGGTAGCGACCGCGGCCTTCGAGCAAGCGATTCGTTACGCGCAACAACGGGAGACGTTTGGGAAGCCGATTGCCCAACACCAAGCGATTCAGCTCAAGCTGGCGGATATGGCGACCAAGATCGAAGCAGCCCGTTTGCTCACGTACCAGGCGGCGGAAAAGAAAGACCGCGGAGAGCGCGCCGATCTGGAAGCCGGCATGGCAAAGCTCTTCGCTTCCGAAGCGTGCCTCGAGGTGGCTACGGAAGCCATGCGCATCTTGGGGGGCTACGGGTACACGGCGGAGTTCCCTGTGGAGCGGTACTTTCGCGATGCGCCCTTGATGATCATTGGGGAAGGGACGAACGAAATCCAACGCCTGGTCATCGCCCGCCAATTGTTGGAGCGATACAAAATCTAGCCGCTGTTGTTCGTCGGTGTCGGCTGCGCTGCTCACGCAACTTGCGCACTGGGAACTTTAGTGCCGATGCATCGGCTCTGGGAATCGCCAGAAGCTTGCGCGGCAAGCGCGTCTCGAACCGCGGGAAGGAGCACGGTAAACCGGCAGCCGCGTCCGGGGAGTCTCTCGACATGGATGCGTCCGTCCATTTCTTCGACCAGTCGTTGCACAATGTAGAGGCCGAGACCCGTACCGCCGTGTTGCGGGTGGGTCGGAGAGCGATAGAAGGGTTGAAAAAGGTTCTGCGAGCTGGCGTGCGGTAGGCCTGGGCCGCTGTCTTCCACCGCTATCCATACCAGCTCTTCGCGGAGGCCAGTGGCTACCTTGACCACGGTCCCCTCCGGGCTGAATTTGACGGCATTGTCGATCAAATTCGCAAGAACGCGACTTAGCCCAAGCGAATCGGCGAAGACGGCGGGCAAGCCGTTGCCGAGATGCACCGCAAGACGGATCTTCTTGAGCTCTGCGGCCGCACCGGCCCACTCGGCCACTGCAGCGACAACGTCGTTTACCTGCACGCTGGATTTCTTTAACGGGCTCGCCTTCGCTTCGAGCGCCGCATCTTGGAGCAGGTTTGCCACCAGGCTGCCCGCTCGACGCGCATTTGCAAGGGCGCGCAAGATGGATTCGCGCTGCTCGTCATCGAGGCGGGAATGCAGCGCGATCTCGAGGAATCCCTGCACATTGGCGAGCGGTGCACGCAGGTCGTGACTGACGATTGCAAGAAACTCTCGGAGCTGCCTCTCGCGAACGAGAGCGCGGTTTGCGACTCGGCGGTGGAGCCAAATAGCCACGACGATCCATGCCACAACGCATAATGTACCAGTCATCAGTGTGATACCGCTGGACGCCTTCGCGGTGCTCTCGGCCGGTAGCGCTTGAGTAAGAGTCGGTTGTGAAAGCACGAAAGCCGCCACAGCCCCCAAGGCTCTGGAAAAGGAAGAGCTGGATTCGAGAAGCAACAGCCGCATACGCACGAGTGCGTAGCAACGATTGCGCCGCGGCTGGTTTTTCCACGTCGCTAAGCCATGCCAACCAATAGCGCACCTACGACGGACGAAATGCGTTGCATGCGTGCGACACCCCTGTCCTCAGGGAGAGACAGACTGCCGCTGTTTCGAATGCTCAGCTTGGCCCTTCAGGTTGGAGACGGAGCAACGCGAGAGCGTTGCCTGAGAGGATCCGCTCGCGCCCGGCAGGATCTTCTTCGGTTACCAGCAGGACCTTTGCCAGCGCGACTGCCTGCGGGTAAAAGGGCCAGTCGCTGCCGTAGATCAATTTGGTGCTGCCTAGCTCACGATAGAGCTCGTAGATACGGGTGAGGCCTTGGCTCGAAAGCTCGAGCCAAACGTTCTCATGCTGCCGGGCAAGTTCGGCGGCTTCTGCGCTGTCACGCGCCCCGGCATGGCCGAGCACGAACTTCACGCCAGGGAACTCCCGTACTGGGCGCCGTAATCGCCGGATGAGCGCATAAGGGCGCAAGAATTCCGGTTCGATGCCCGACCGGCCGGCGTGAAAGATGACCGGCAGGCCCAGTTTCTCGCATTCCGCGTAGATCCCCATGGCTTCCTCTGCATCGGGGTAAAAGCGCTGCATTTCAGGATGGAGTTTCACCCCGCGAACCCCTCTTGCGTGATAAGATCGAAGTTTTTCGATCGCGCGGGAGTCTTGCGGATGCACGGAAGCAAACGGAATCAGTCGCGCACGGGCATGAGCGCGCTCGATCGCATCCAATTGATACCACGTTGGGTCCCCGCTGAACGGCAGGGGTACCGCGATCGGGAGCACGGCGGTTTGCCGTACTTTGAGCGCATCCATTTCAGCAAGCAGGTTGGGAATCGTATGCGTGGATGCTGCCCGGCTGCCAAACAGCAAACTCGCGATGGTTTCCCAACGCAAGTCACGAAGCATCGAGTCGGTGAAATTGCTGTTGACGTAAACGTCTAGATCGAGCTCGCACGGCGGCTCGTGTCCGTCACAGTCCATAAGGTACTGCGTGCGCGGAGTGCGGCGCAGAAGATCGACCTTTGGTGCAAACAAGTACGACCAACCCAAATGGGCGTGGAAATCGACGACGGGCGGGAGGTCGATCGTGGTTTCCAAGAGGCCGTCCCTGCCAAGCTGGAAGTACCCCAGGCGGACGAGATCGCGGTAGCCCAGGAACACCATTGGGCCAAACGGCCCGCTGCCCGAAGCCAGCCCCTCCGCGAGCTGTTGCTTACGCAAGCGCTCCTTGTCTTCGTCGGTGTAGTCGTCCGAGCTGGGGGTGCAGCTTGCGAGGGCTGCCAGCGCGGAGAGTCTGAGGAATTGCCGCCGCGACCAGGACATGGGTGGGCCTTCTAGACAATCTCTCGGTGCACTAGAAGGCTGGAGCAACATAGCTGGATCTGGTCCAGCAAGGAGCGAGTGATGGAGGCTAGGCGGATCGCGCAGTGGATGGAGGATTTTTGGCGTGGGCACATTGTGTCGGCATTGTGCGACTACATTCGAATTCCCAACCAGTCGCCGGGATTCGACCCAGCTTGGCAGGAGAACCGTTTGCTGGATCAAGCAGTGCAGTTGGTGGCTGATTGGGCACAGCGCCAGGGGGTCAGTGGTGTGCGTGTGGAAGTGGTGCAGCTTCCGGGGCGCTCGCCCGTGTTGGTTTTCGAAGCCCCTGGGGACGTCGATCGTACAGCGCTGTTGTACGGACACTTGGATAAACAGCCCCCCTTCGAAGGATGGGAGGAAGGGCTGGGCCCTTACTCGCCTGTGATCCGCGACGACCGGTTGTACGGCAGGGGCGGCGCAGACGACGGGTACTCGGCATTTGCTATCGTTGCAGCGCTCGCGTGCTTAGCGGAGCACCGCTTGCCGCGCCCGCGCTGCGTAGCACTGATCGAAACGAGCGAAGAAAGCGGTAGCGGAGATTTGCCTGCGTATCTCGACTTGCTGCGCGAGCGGATTGGCAGTCCGAATCTCGTCGTGGCGCTCGATTCCGGTTGCGGGGATTACGAGCGGCTTTGGGTCACCGTATCCCTTCGGGGGCTTGTCAACGGGCTTCTCTCCGTGGAGGTGCTGCGCGAGGGGATCCACTCCGGAGCCGGCAGCGGCGTGGTGCCGTCATCGTTTCGGATTGCGAGACATGTTCTGGCACGGATCGAAGATGCGGCCACCGGGCAAATGCTGGTTCCAGAACTTTGGGCTCCAATTCCGCCGGAACGAGAGCGCGAGGCCAGAGCAATGGCGGATGTGGTTGGAGAGCAGTTCTTGGCTGGAATCCCGTTTTTGCCTGGGGTGCAGCCGGTAAGCAGCAACTTGGTCGAACTGCTGCTCAACCGCACTTGGCGGCCTCAAATGGAAATCACCGGTGCCGCGGGTATTCCTTTGCCCCAAAGTGCAGGGAACGTGTTGCGGCCGATGACCCAGCTCAAGCTCTCTGTGCGCTTGCCTCCTTCAGTGAACGCAACGGCCGCAGCATCAGCATTGAAGCAGGCGCTGGAGTGCGAGCCACCCTACGGCGCACGGGTTTCTTTCCAGTGTTCGGAGGCCGCAACTGGTTGGAGTGCTCCGCCTTCCGAGCCATGGCTCGAGGAGTGTCTTCGCCGCGCATCCGAGAACTACTTTGGCGCGCCGCCGTGCTTTATGGGGGAGGGTGGGACCATTCCGTTCATGGCGATGCTGGGACAAATGTTCCCGCGCGCTCAATTCGTGGTCACCGGCGTGCTTGGCCCCAACTCGAACGCACACGGGCCGAACGAGTTTCTGCATCTTCCGACGGCTTGGCGCATCAGCACCGTACTCGTCGACGTTTTGTCGGCGCTGGCCATGGAGGTTGCCGAACGGTGAGGAGGGATGCGCTCACGACCGTTGGCGTTGGCGTGCTTGCCAATAGAGGTCGAATGCTTGCTCGGAAGTAAACCGTGGAGTGTAGCCGAACTCCTCTTTCAGCCGGCGGTTGGCCAGTACGGGCCGGTAGGCCAGGAAGTCCACTTGCTCGGGACCATACTGCGACAATCGCAGCTTGTGGAGGACGGCAAGCGTCGCTTCGAGTAGCCACCGTGGGACCGCTACGTACGGCTTCCCGATGCGCCGTGCAATGGCGGGAAGGGGCAGGGCACCGTCGCCAGCGACATTGAAAATGCCACTGCGCGGCCACCACAAGGCACGTACAAGCACCTCGACAACATCTTCGTCCCAGATGAACACGAACGGAGCCGCGGAGCCCGCCACACCCAGCACGAACCGTCCTTCGAACAAGGCAGAGATTTGGTTGTTCACGGACGGGCCGAGGATGGTGCAAAAACGAAAGATAAGCTGAACAAGCTCAGGGTATTGGCGGCGCGCTTCGGCCAGCATTTCTTCCACCAGACGCTTGTGATGGGAGTACGCGAACGACTCGTTCCCCCGCAGTGGTGCATCCTCGTCGATCCATTCCGGATTGTCGGGATGATACCCGTAAGCAGCGCCACTGCTACTCACGACCAGCCGCCGAGCGGCAGCCGACAGTGCTGCATCGAGGACGTTTTTGGTGCCGCCGACGTCGATGGAGTACATTTCTTCCCGCGACATTCCCGGCGGAGGCGTGACGACGGATGCCAAGTGCACCACCGTGTCGACTCGGTTCGCAGTCAACACGTCACGCAACCCAGGATCGCGGATGTCGCGAACATCGACGAGCAGTTTTGAATGCTGCGGCACCGACGGTTTGCGGATGTCCGTGGCCACGACGAATTCCACGTCGGCCTCGGAAACGAGCCGCCGCACGAGTTGAGTGCCAATGTATCCCGCGGCGCCTGTAACAAGAACACGGCGGGCCGTCTTTGGTTCGGTCATCGGTCCCCAACCTCTCTACGCGCAGGATCAATCGTCGTAGCGGCCAGGGGGTTCTTGATGCATGTCCTTGAACGCTTGCAATCCAGGCGCGAACAGGTGAGCGGTAGGGTCCACGTCCACGTGCAGTACGGCACAGCGACCGCTGTCGATTGCACGCCGGAGCGCGGGTTCGAGCTCCGCGGGGTGCGAGACGCGCTCGCCATACGCGCCCATGGCTTGGGCCACTTGCGCCCAGTCGGTCTCGACAAAATCGGTCTCGATCGTGCGCGAGCCGTCTGGTCCCAGAGCGTTGGGGAGTTGTTCGCGGAAAGGCTGCAACGCGATCATTTGATTGATCTTCACCATCCCCCACTGCTGGTCGCTACAGACGAGAAAAATCGGACGCAGCCCATAGCGCACTGCGGTTTCGACCTCTTGCACGCTGTATCCCATGGCACCGTCGCCGATGATGCAGTACACGGGGCGGTCGGGAGCCGCGATTGCAGCTCCCAAGGCTTGACCCACTCCAGCGCCGAGGTGGCCGAAATGAGCCGTGCTGAGCTGGCTGTTGGGGCTTCGCAGCGTCGTAAAAAAGTGGCCCCACACGGCTGTGTTTCCACCGTCAAACACCGCAATGGCGTCCGGACTAAACACACGCTGACACACTGCTGGCACGTGTGCCGTTACCATCGGTGAAGCGCGGTTCTCCAATGCGAGATCCAATTGGTTCCGTTCCGCACGCTTACGGTCCGCCAAGCGATGGATCGTCGCGGAACGTTCCTCGCGGTTCATCTGCGACACGCGCGGTTGCAGCCGCTCGATCAACCCGGCGAGGGCAAGGCGGGCATCACCGAGAATGGCAAGATCGACCGGCCGGTTGCGTCCCAAACGGCTGTCATCGATGTCGATTTGGATCCAACGCTGGCGGCTGCGCGGTGCCCAGTACGGGGGCTTCCCCCACCAATCGGTTTCGCCAACTTCTGAACCGATACAAAGGACCAAGTCCGCCAGATTCCGCACCTCCGTGCACGCGTCGATGTGGATCATCGGCCAGACTAGGACATTTTCTTCCGACACGACCCCGCGAGCACTCCATGAAGTGGTCAGCGGGGCTTGGAGAAGCTCGAGAAGCTGCACAAGCTCGGCCCACGCGCGCGCGTGAATGACGCCACTGCCCGCGTGCACCAGGGGAAGCCGCGCGGCTGCCAACCACGACGCGGCCGTGTCCAGCAACTGCGGCGAGGGCTCGATCGGGGCTGTGCGGCGGTAGGCGTCTGGGGGCCACACCGGCTCGTCCGTACACGGTCCGTTGATGATGTTCTCAGGAATGTCCAGGTGCACCACACCTGGTCGCCCCGTGAAGCACTGGCGCAAGGCTTGTCGCAGGAGTTCCGCCAAACGCTCGGCCGAGGGCACCGTTTGCGACCACTTGGACATTCCGCTGATTACGCGAACGTGGTCGAAACATTGGTAGGTGCCGCCACGGTCGGGGTACGCGATGCCAGTTCGGCGACAACTGGTTAGCAGGAGAACGCGGTTCCCTTCGGCGTTTTCCACGGCCACACCGGGGAGCATGTTCGCGACCCCCGGGCCATTGCTCGCAATGCAAACGCCGAGTTTGCCGGTAAGCCGACTGTAGGCTCCCGCCATGTGGGCCGCGATTGCTTCGTGGCGGGGCGAGTACATCCGCATCCCCAACTCGACGCAGTGAGCGAAGAGCTGCGTGTACGTCCCATCTACGATCCCGAAAAACGTATCCACACCCTCGGCCCGCAGCATCCGGGCCACAATCGCGCCTCCAGTCACCTGAGTTCCCATGCCCTCGGTGGATACCCACAAGCAGAGGCGTCGAGCAACGGGGGCAGTTTCGATCCGGTTGGCCTTGCATTCCAAAAACTGCCAAGGCCGAGGGCAAAACGAGACAAACACGGCAAAGCCCTGGGTGGTTCGGTGTGTTCCGTAGAAAGCGCTCAGCACGGCACGAATGGTGCATTGTGCAGGCTAGGCAAGGAGGTGGCGTATGAGCTCGATCCGGAGGTGGTTGTTGCTCTCGCTCGTTGGCTGCGTGTGCGCACGTGGAAGTGCGGCGCTTCCCCGTTATGGGCCTCTGGAAATCAGCGGGAACGTGAGTGCGCAACAACTATTCCGCACCCCCGACATCGAAACCTGGGGGCTCATCCAGCAACGCAACACGGTGAAGCTGCGAGTGGACTACAACCTTCTCGAACGTGGCCAGCTTGCCAACCTCCTAGAGATCCCCGGCATCGAGCGCGCAAAGCTCTATCTCTTTTACCGCGGTGTTTACGACAGCGTGTACGACCTTACCCCGGGGTTCGAGCAGAACGACATCTACGGGTTGCCGATCGGGTTGCGCTTGAGCGACATCCCGAGGAAGCAGCGGGAAGCGGTGCGCTTCGAAAACCGGTTGCGCGAAGCGTATTTGGATCTCAAGCTCAAGCACCTTCCATTGAGTTTTCGGCTTGGTCGTCAGCAAATCGTTTGGGGGGAGACAGACAATTTTCGCATGCTCGACCGGGTGAACCCTTTGGATTTCACTTGGCATCTCCAGCAGGAAACGTGGGACGAACTCCGCGTTCCGTTGTGGATCATCAAGGGGCTGTGGGACATCGATCGGCTTGCGACACTCAACAACGCGTTTGTCGAATTCTATTGGAATCCGGGCGATTGGTATCCTGCCAAGAAAGCCTTCCTCCCTCGGCCGTGGAGCGCACCCATCGTGAACCCGCTCGACGATCCACGCTCGCCACCAGATGGTGGACGTGGCTTGTTCCAGATCCTGAGCCGCTTTTATCAACGACCCATTACCAAGCTCTACCGCGGGACCCGCTTGTTCCAGCAGGGCGATTACGTCCGAGACCCCGGAGACAACAGTCAGGTCGGGGTCCGGTTCAGCGCGGTTACGGGAGCAGAAACCCCCCTGCTGCCTGAGGGCCTGCAGTTTACGTTGAATTATTTTTACCAGCGTTGGCCCGGCGACGATGGCACCAACAGTGCTTCTTTTCGTGCTGTGCTCGACCCGCGAGAAGCGCGGGCTGCCGTGCAGCGCGGAGAAGCTCCGATCGAGTTCATCGCTCCGTATGTGCACGCCGTTGGCGTGTCAGCGAACTATGCCGAAGAGCAGTATACGCAGACGGTGTACCGCTTGGAGACCATTTACGAATTCGGCGTTCCATTTCTGGATGCCGCCAAGGGCTACAGCCTCCGTTCTCCCTTCGCCATCTTGGCCAACGATGTGTACGGCGTGAGCAAGCGAGACATGTGGAAGGGGATGATTGGGTTCGACCGGCCGACTTGGATTCGTCCCCTCAACCGGAAGGCAACATTCCTGATTCTCGGGCAGTTCTTCTGGCACTATTTGATCGACAATCCATCGATCGCGTGCCGCGATCCGAACGAGCGGCCACCATGTCCACAGAGTGGTCAAGGGAAGGGATTCCGGGGGCAGTTCTCCACTAGCGGTGTGGCCACCACTGGGAGCCCTGGGCAGCTCGCATACATCGACAAGGTGCGCGACTGGGAGCTTTTGATGACACTGACCGCTACCACCTTTTACAAAGGGGGCAAAATCGTGCCGTTCTTGGTGTACATCCTGGATCCGGTGAACAGTTACAACCAAGAGGTGATGTTCTTGCTCGATTACTTCATCACCAACCACGCGATCCTGAGTTTGTCGCAACGATTCTTTGTCAACACTACCGACCGCCCGGTGTTCGAGGCGTGGGGTGTCGGCGGGCTCAACCGCGGCCGCACCGAAACGGGTGTGAAGCTCACTTTTCAATTCTGACCTCGGTCGAAGGAGGCATCATGATCACCGCGCTCATATTCGCTGCGCTGTTCATCGCTGCGGCAACGTTTGCCGACGTGCAACCCGGGGACACCATCACGAAGGAGAACGTTGCGAAAGCGGGGGAACTCATCGGACCCGGTCTCCGCTGGTGTGTGGATCATGGCATGAAGCTCCACATTGTGGCGCCTCGACGGGTGGAGTGGCCGCGTCGCTACCGCGAGGCGACCGAGAAATATTCGGCGCAAGTGCGCCTCTCGGCGGATCGCAACCGCTTGGAGAACTATGTGGCGGGTATGCCCTTTCCGAATATCGACGTGAACGACCCCGACGCTGCGATCAAGATCATGTGGAACTACCAGTACAAACCACTGATCACCGACGACGTGTTGATGCGAGATTTTCAGGTTCCGAGTGGGCCACTGACCTACACCGCGCCCATGGTCCCGGATCGCGAATTTACCATCGGGGACATGCGCCGCCTGTATTACAATGGGCGCTTGTTTGTGGATCCGAAACCGGAAATGCCGAACCCAGAAGGGGTCCGCTACAAGGAACTCCTCGCGCCCGTTGTTTCGCCGTACGATATGAAGGGAGTGGGTGCCCTCTACTTCCGTTACATCGATGCCTCGCGTCAGGACGATAGTTGGCTGTACGTTCCGGCTGTGCGCCGAGTGCGGCGGATGTCTACCGCGCAGCGCAGCGACGCCTTGTTTGGCCAAGATGCCGACCAAGACTCGTTCTGGGGTTACAGCGGCCATATCGCGTGGAGCGAGTGGAAGCTGCTGGGCGTCAAGGAGATGCTGGGTGTCTTGCACCGTGAGCACTTTCGCCCCCAGCGCTGCGAGGGGGGCGCGGATTTCGCCTTCTGCGACAACTGGGAGAAACGCAAGGTATACGTTGTCGAGGGGACTACCAAGCTGCCGCAGTACGCCTACGGAAAGCGGGTACTGTATATCGATGCGGAAGCGTGGGTCGTGCTCGCCTCCGACATCTACGATAAGCGCGGGGAACTATGGAAGGTGTGGATCGAGTATTTCTCCTTCCGCAAGCAAGCTCCTGGGTCGGACCTCGTTTACGAGGACGAAATGGGGTTCACCTCGGCAACCATGATCGATACGCAGATGAATCATGCGACGGTCATCATGATCCCAGGGCCAGCTTCGCCGGATCCGAACACCTGGTACTTCAATCAGGGCCCGAATGCGCGGTCGCCGTACGCTCCAGGAAACGTGGAGGATGTGTTCACCATCTCGCACTTGATCAGCGTGGCCCACTGAGATTCGCTCCAAGAGCGTCACATTCGGTTACGTGTCGCTCGGGGCAATAGCGGCATCGCACTTCGCGGCCAGGATAAAATCGTTCTCAGTGAGGCCGTCAATCGCGTGGGTCCAAATTCGGACTTCCACCTCTCCCCAACGAAGCGTGATCTCGGGATGATGGCCTTCCGCTTCCGCAACGGCGGCGATTTTTTCCACCGCAGCCAGTGTGGTAGCAAAGTCTGGAAATGGGTAGCGCCGGTACAAGTGGTGGTCGTCCACTACGTGCCACCCAGGTAGTTCCTGAAGCCAGCGTCCATACTCTGCAACAGAGATGCGCGGCGTGGTCGCGGTACAGGGAACGCAGTGTCGTTCGCGTAGCGTCATGAAACCCTCCTTACACTGTCGGGAGAACCTGGGTGCGAGAATTTGCGCTTCTGTCGGGAAGAATACAACTGCCGGGAGCGGCCACCACGAGCTAGCTTCTCAAGGAACGGCGTGGTAGCGAGCACGCTATGGCGGCTAAAGTCCAACGAGCTTCACGTGAAGAGTTGGCGGCGCGGGTCCGCATGGCAATGGACTTAGAGCGCCAAACCATGGAGCTGTACTGTAAGTTCGAGAGCGCGTTTGCGGAGCCCGAGGAAGTACGGTCGTTTTGGTTCGACATGGCCCAACATGAGTCGCGCCATTTTGGCGCCCTCGCCTTGGTTGCCGGACTGTTGCAGGGGCGAAGTGGCCGAACCCTGCGCGTCGCGCGCCACCTGGACACGGCTCGGTTGAACCACTTGCGCCGATGCTTGCGACGAGCCCACCGCGAAGCCGACCAGGGGGTCACGCTTTCCCGTGCCTTTGCGCTGGCGCTCGAAATCGAGAGTTCGGAAATCGAGGATGTCGTATTGGATCTGATTCACGAGCTGCGCGGCGATACCGAGCGAGAACGGGCCGTGCACCTGTTGCTCCACGACTTGGGCGATCTCGCGTACATGGTGGAAAAGTACGCCGATGACCCCGAGTTGCTCGCGCGCGCCGACGCATTGTTGGAACGACAAGTTGCACGCCTGAAAAAGGACGTCGAGCTCGCTTCGCGTCCCGCGAACAAGCAAAAGATCCAGCGCCGCGCTGCCCGATAGAACAGAGGTCCACGTCGCAGTTCTCGAGATCATTGGCTTCGGCACGGGCCCCGCTGCGGCTGAGGCCGCGCGCCGGGCGAGAGGACCACACCCACCAGAGCAGCCGGCCGTGGGGACGTGCACCGGGAGGCGTCTCGTGAACACCGAGTGCCAGGCAATTCCGTCGCCCAGGGGGTGGGCTACTGCAGTTTAGCCAAAAGGCTGGGTGGAACTGGACGCCCGCGGGCTTCGCTGAAAATACGAACGGAAGAGGGCGGTGACACTGCCGCAAAACCATGATATGCGCTGCCCGCTATGCGAGGTTGGCGGCGCGGGTTGGTTGGGTTGGCTGGGTTCCTGATGTGCTCGTGCCCGGCTGTACGGGCCCTTGCGGCCAGTTGGGTAGTTGCCGACGCACGTACCGGGGCGATCTTGGCGGAAGCCGATGGGGATCGAGTTGCTGCGGGCGGAGCCGCCGTTCATCTGCTGATTCTGCTGTCCGCGTTCGAGCAAGCGAAACTCGGAATTCTCCCGCTCGATGTGCCGGTAAGCGTCGATCCTCGATCGCTCTCGGAACTTGCAGGGCGTCGGACCGAGCCCGTGCGTCTGTCCGGGCAGCGGACCTACCTTCTCTCTGACTTACTGAAGGCTGTCTTTCTCGCGCGAAGCGATGTAGCAGCAGTGGCTGCGGCCGAGGCGATGTGGGGTGGGCGGGAGACGGCGATCGAAGCACTGAACGAGCGGGCTGCGCGTCTTGGGTTGCACGCGACCCGTGTGGTCACGCTTTTCCGTGACGACCCAAACAACACCACCAGTCCGCACGATCTCGCGCGCTTGGGGCACGTGCTCTTGCAGGATTGCGCGGAGGTGCGTGGCTGGGGGCAATTGCGCGGGATCCCATTTGACGACGGAAGGTTGGTATTGGGCAATCAGCATCTTGCGCCCCCGGCGCCCGGTACGTGGGCGTTTTTTGATCGTTTCGTGGAACCGAAAAAGAAGAAGGTGTTCCAACGGGCGGGCATCCTGCTGCGCGAAGAAAACGGCCTGGAACTTCTCGGGGTGTGGTTAGGGGAGGATGAAGTTGCAGCAGCGTTAAGCGAACTCGTGGGCGTCTTGCAGGACACGCTCGCTCGATACGAGCCGGTTTCGATGGTTCGGGCGGGCGACCCGTTGAAGATTGCGGTAACAGTCGAAGGAGGAACCGAACCAGCCATTGTGCCCATCGCTGCAGAAGATGTGCGGATTCCGGTGCCCAAAGGCACGGAGACCCAGGTGGAATTGCTGATGCAGGTCCCCTCTGTCGTAACCGCCCCGGTCGCTCGCGGAGAACAACTTGGAGAAGTCGTCGTACGATTGGGCGGTCGCGTTGTTGCTGTCGTACCAGCAGTGAGTCCGAAGACCGTTGGCAGTCGTGGAGTTCGCTCTGCGGAAGTTCAACTGCCCAAGCGCGCGGGCGTCGGGGTGCAGTAGCGGATCGCTGCCAGCGTGAAGTTGAGCGCGGCCAGCGAAAGTACACAGGAACGATTCAGCGTTTGCCGAAACTGGTAGCGTTCTGCCTTCCGACCAAGGGCCCCGCGTCCCGAGCCTTGGGCGTTTTTTTTCCAGATGCGGAGCACCCGGAGGTAAAGCCCTGATACTTCCGGTTGCCAGGACTTTTGTGCTGCGTCGCTCGGCTCAGCGCCCCTGGTCTGCCATGCCCGGTGCGCCCTGGTCGATTTCCGTACCGGAGTCCTGCCCCAACTCCAGTAAGCTCTCAGCAAGGGAAGCCACGTCTTCATCCGGGTCGTGCAACGCCTTCTCGATGTATGAACGTGCCGCCGGGCCCCCTAAATCCGCAAGGGCCTCGAGTGCCTCGTAACGGTTATCTGGCGATGGATCGCTGAGTGCTGCATTTCCCAGGACTTCGACGGGCACGTCTCCGGTCATGTCGGCAAGCGATTGGATGGCAGCTAGGCGCACTTCCTCGTCTTGATCTTTCAACACCTCGGCCAAAATGGGGATTGCTTGCGGATCGTCGGACGCGCCGAGCAGAGTCACTGCAGCCAAGCGGCGATCAGGGTCTGGGTCTTCGAGAGCCATTCGTTTCAGTGCGGGGATGTCGTCAGGGTCTGGCTCGTCTTGCTCGACAGGAGCAACCTCGCCAGCGTCGCTTCCTGCCGCCGATGCTCCCATCTTCGGGCGGACCTTGGCGGCACCGCCAGCGGAACTTCCGCCAGGAACGCGGAAAGCTCCCCCCTCACCTGGGTGCTCGCGTCCGGGCGCCTTCTGCTCGCGGGCACTGCCGGAAGCTTGTTCATGGGCGGCGCGAAGTTCTCGCAAACGCCGCTCCGCTCGCGCACGCGCATCGCCTTCCGTGGAGTCCGGACCGTCCGATATTTGCGCTGGCGACTCTGGAGCCGGAGGATTGCCAGAACTCAAGTACCAAACTCCAGCCGCCAAACACACGGCGATCAGCGCAACAGGTAGCCACAAGGGGACTCCTGAACGGGGTGCGTTTGCGCTGTCGCGACCAGACACGGTGGGATTCATAGCAACTCCTAATGCCTACCGAAAGCGGCGGATTGCAAGACCGACGCTGGAATGCGCTCGGAATTCGGCGGAGGGCTACTGAGGCTTGCTTTCTTCGCAACCTACGGGCTAAGCCGGCCGGCAAGAACATGCGCGGAGTGCTGTACGGGTTGGTGGTCGTCGGGTTTTTACGCTCGGTGTGGCTGCTGTTTGGTTGCTGTTTGGCCGAGTGCGGTCCGGATGTTCCCTGCGCACCGCAGTTCGAGCCCCTGGGTGCGTCGCTGGCCGTGGCCGAGGCCGGGCTTGCCGTTGTGTTCATCGCGGCTGCAGCTTGTCCAGAGGCGCACCTGGGCGTCGTGTGGAGCGCCTTAGTGGTACTGGTTGGAAGGGCGGTCGTGGATTTTTACGGCGCTCTAACCTTGGCGCCGACACCAGCGATGGTTCACCTTGCCGACATGGTGTGCACGCTGGCGTTGCTCTCTGTGTGGTTGCGGGCAATTCCCGAAACTTTGCGGTTGGCGCGTGGGGCCGAGCCATCGGCGGCAGCCGAAAATCGGGGCGCGGAAAATCGTGCGCCCCGCTGAGAAATCACGAAGCGGGATCAAACAAGCCCGTAAGCCCGGTTGGGCGGTGTGGCCCGATAAATAATTGCTCGAGCACGCCAATCCCCTCCTCACGCCCAGCACGCACCCGGCAGAGGCTTTGAACGTGGAAGTGCATGGGAACGCTGGGGTCGAGGGTCGAGAGATCCCAGGTTTCGCTGGCGACAACGTGGTCTCCCAAAAAGCGGCCGTGTCCCCACTCCGGATGTCCATAGCCAAGGCCGGCCATGTACAAGTGAACTTGCGGTTCGAGGGTGATTACCAAGGGCTCTCCCGACGGCTCGCGTAGAGTAAACGTGGCGGCTTCTACCTGTCTGGTTCCCTTGCGTAGGCGGAGGTTGTATGACACCTGAGCTGCGCGCACCGAGGGGGCAGGTGCCGTAGGCTCGGAGTGCACAATGGCACCGAACTCGTGCCAGCGGGTCCCGTCGGAGTACTCGTTCACATCGAAGTGAACACAGTACTCCGGGAAGTGAATCGGGGCCCAAAGCCAAAAGAATTGCCACGGTACAGCTGGGGCACCGCCCTCGGGCTCGCCGAGCGGGCGGATTCCCCAAGAGCGGTCGCGCGCTCCAAGCCAACTGTCCGGCGCGAGCTCCAGGCGCCGGTCACCAATCTGAAGCCAGCCCGACCAGCGACCAAGTTGGGTCATGCGTGTGTAATCCATCCAAAGTCGAGGGCCGCTTCGTTGCTGAAACCTCGGCTCCTCGAGGGCAATCGTGCGGGCATTGAAGCGCAGGTCGGCCGTGAGGCCCGAAGGATTTTTGTCGATCGTGACACGAAGATTTTGCAGCGGCTCGAGAACTTGCACGTTGATCGGGCCGACACACACGTCCCACCGTTCGCCGCCGTAGCTCTGAGATGCATGCAAGATGTGCTGCTGACCATTCCAGACGACGCTCAACGCGGCGTCAGCAACCAGCCGGTTGGGGTAGAAGCCAAGTGCCACGGCAAAAAAGCAGTTTCCACTCTTGTCGTAGCCGTGGAAGAAGTAGCGGTCATAGAAGTTGCGGTCGCTCGTCGCTGGATACGCCACGGGGTCGGCAGTTTGATGCACTGGAAAGTCGTCTGCTCGCGTGATCATTGGATTCCTTCCTTTTTGGGCAAGCCGCAGTTTCTATGTTGCCCCGCTTTGGTCAAGGGTTCTCTGCATCCAGCAACCCGACAAGAATTTTTCCGCTCTGCCTGCAACGGATCTTGACAGCGCCTGTTGCTTCCGCGCATAGTGCATGGCTCGAACTTTCAGGATGGAGCGCTGGCGGAGGAATATTTTGGCGGACCGCAACACGGGGGTCGCATCGGTTGCTTGGGTGATCGGGGTGATGGTTCTTGGAACGGTTTCCTGTGTTGCGTCGACGCAGGCCCATGCGGAGCTCGTGTTCGAGCCCAGCTCCCAGGAGCTTGCGTTTCCCGGAGCTGCTCTCCAAGCGCTCGCTGCTGGCGATGTGGATCGCGACGGCAAGGTGGATTTGGTGGTTGCGGATGGCGACGGAGACATGGTGGGGGTTTTTTTCGGTAACGGCGATGGCACGTTCCTCGAACCCGCATCGTCGTACGAGCTGACAGACTTTGCCGGCCTCCGAGCGCTAGAGCTGGCGGACGTCAACCGCGATGGAAATTTGGATTTAGTCGTGGTGAGCGAAGTCTCGAACGTAGTGCTCGTGATGCTGAACCAAGGGGCAGGCGTGTTTGGGCGCGAGCGCGACTTTCCAGTTGGTGGCGGACCGGTCGCTGTCGCCGTAGGGGATTGGAATCGAGACGGAGCCCTCGATCTAGCGGTTGCCAACGACCTCGACGACAACGTGACGATTTTGCTCGGAGATGGCACCGGAAACTTTAATCCAACTGCCACTCCCGTCCCGGTCGGATCGGGGCCCGTCGCTTTAACCTCGGCAGATTTGGACGGCGACGGTATTTTGGACCTCGTGGCCACCAGCGCCACGAGCGGTGAGTTGAGCGTAGGGTCGCTCTTTTTGCTGCGAGGGTTGGGTACCGGGCAATTTGCATTTGCTGGAGAACTTCAGGGTGAGTACATCGACACACCGGTTGCGAGCTTGGTCGCAGACTTCGACGGCGACGGTGACGTCGACATCGCCGTGGTCAATCAAGACTTGGACGATGTGGCTGTGCTCCGAAATGCCGGGGGCTTCGCATTCGAGTTGGTGGGCAACTTTCCCGTCGCCTCGCAATTGAACGGCGGCGTTCTCGGAGACTTCGATCGCGATGGGCACGCCGATATTGCCTGTACGGGCGAGTTCGAGGACAAGGTCGGGATCATTCGTGGGCAGGGAGACGGCTCGTTTGGGGCGCCGACGCTGTTCGATGTCGGGCCGGCCCCGGCTGCAATCGTCGCAGCGGATTTCGACAGGGATGGTTGGCTGGACATCGCGGCGACGAGCCAGGACGCAGAAACGATTTCGGTGCTGTTGAACCGCACCGGCGGTGCCCCGCCCCCCACACCGACGCCGACCCCTACGCCGCAGGTGCCCAGCTGCTCGGGTGACTGTAACGGCGACGGGTCGGTCACGATCGATGAACTCGTGCGGATGGTGAACATTGCGTTGGGGCTACGGCCAGTGACGGAGTGTTTGGCCGGCGACGAGAACGGCGACGAATCGATCACCATCGATGAAATTATTAAAGCGGTGAATCGTGCGTTGGGTGGTTGCCCAAACAGGTGATTTGGCTGTAGAAGGGAAAATCCGTAGGCAAAGGAAGCGTGAGGATGATGGCGAAGCGACCAAAAAGGGCCGTTCGTGGCGGTCAGTGGGTGGTGGCAGCCCTTCTCTGGGTGGCGACTGCGCCGGGGACCGGTGTCGGGCAAACCGTTGCTGCCTGTCCCGACCCGCCAAGCTGTGCTCGGCTGACCGTGGGGCGTGCGAGTGGTGCCGTTGGCGGAGTGGTGACCGTTCCTGTGGAATTCCAGCAAGGCCCGGCCAACTCTGCGCCTGGAGGAATCGATGAAATTGCAGCCATCGCTTTTACGTTGGATATCGGGCCAAACTTGGTGTTGGCAGACTGCAGCGAAGGGGAGAATGGCTTGCCGGCAGCTGTTCGGCGGAATTCGGCCATTTCGAACTTTCGCGTGGTGGTCGAAAACTACCGGTGCACGGGTGGGCGCACCCATTGTTTGTGCCCGGAGAACGGCGGGACGCCGGACCCGTTTATCAACGTGGTCGTGTACGGCCCGGATCCTTTGCCAACTCCAGGACCGAACCCAATTGAAATCCCCACGCTGCCAGCGGGCCCTCAAGAACTATTTGCCATCGACTTGCGCGTGACCGCTGGGGCTCGTGGTTCCCAGCCGCTGCACGTTTACACCGAAGTGCGAGACTCCACGCGGCCACAGTACACCGCGTTCTTGTCCATCGGAGACCGACTTGCGGTGGATCAAACCTGCATCCCGGTTAGCGGGCAGCCGCCGTGCCAGTCGGCAAACCCGGTCAGCCAGATCGTGATCGAAGATGGCGCTGTAGACGTAGCCGGAGGCGGGTGCGTGGGGGACTGCAGCGGCGACAACGACGTCACAATCGACGAACTTGTTAGCATGGTGAACATTGCCCTTGGTTCGCGGCCGGTGGCGGATTGTTTGGCTGGGGACGAGAACGGCGATGGGGAGATTACCATCGACGAAATCATCAAAGCGGTCAACAATGCGCTAGCCGGTTGTCGATAGAGTCGATGTTGTTTGTTGAGGTGAGGGAATCAGCCGGAGAGAGCAACGTGGTGACCTTGGGGGAAGAAAATTCTGATTAGGTCTAGACGACAGAGTGCGTTTTGCGGTAGACGAGTCGCGTTTTGTAGCGCCATTGTGAGGGAGGAGTAGACATGCGGAGACGAATCGGGCTTCTCGATGTGTTGGTGGCTGTGGGAACGCTCGCGGCGACGTGGGCGGTCCCATACTCAGCGGCTGGACAAGGCTGTCCGGAGCCGCGGCCTGCGCCACCGGGGCCAGGGTTGTACATCGAGGATTTGA
>CAZHQG010000015.1:25000-81683 GCA_964534275.1 uncultured Binatia bacterium (SeqCode)
TGGCCGCGAAGGGAACATCTGTGTTGGCGGTGCCCAGCCACCCACTCCGACGCCGACGACTCCTCCGCAACCTACGGCAACGCCGACCAACACGGTCGCTCCGCCCACGGCGACGTTTACCAGCCCTCCACCTCCGACAAACACGCCGACCACGCGAGCGACGGCTACGCCTAGCCCGACGTTGACACCGGCGGTCATCGAGGACGAGGGCGGTTGCCACGTTGCGCCGGCTGGCACCAGCAGCTTGCCGCTATGGCTGTTGGCACCCCTGGGGTTGGCGTTGCTCCGGCGGCGCGCACGGCGGTAAAGCGACTCGGCAGCCGAAGGCGGCCGAAGCGGGGTGCCTCTTTCGTGGGGCACCCCGCTTTTTCTTTGCTGTGAATATGCAGAATCTCCTTGACGTTTGCTGGGTCGAACCTGCGCGACCGAACGCATCGGATATGCATAAGCCAGACTGGTCGAGAGCTGTTCTGTGGCGATAATCGTCTGGGCTTCGAAGGCGGTGGCGAGAGGCGATTGTAACCAACGGGCACCTTCGTCCAGAGGATGCTGATCACGGGATCATGGGAGCGGTACACCCTCTGAACGAGCGCCAGCCACGACGGTGGAACGTTTTGCGGGCGTGCGGAAAACGCGCTCTTTCCCGTGTCGGGCGCAACGAAAGGCACAGGCAGGGGGTTAAAGGGTCCCGGTCGAGCGCGTGCGTCGTTCGGCGCTCAGCGCTGGTTCATAGGAACGCGCTGGCGGACCACGACGTGAGCACCGTACCGAATTCCCTTGATTCACTTCCGAGGCTCTTCTAGCCACAGAGAACACATGGAGCGGAGTAGACGCCGCGTGGTCATTACAGGCGTAGGCCTGTTGACCCCTCTTGGCTGCAATGTGGAGGAAAACTGGCAGCGCCTGTGTGCAGGCGAGTCGGGCATCGGGGTGATCGAAAAATTCGATGCCTCGTCGCTGCCAGTACGGATCGCTGGCGAGGTGCGTGGCTTCGATCCCTCCGTGGTCATGGAACGACGCGAGTTGAAAAAACTCGACTTGTTTTCGCAGTACGCGGTGGTGTGTGCGCATCAAGCATTGACCGATGCCGGTTGGTCGTCGCCCCTGGCCGATCCTGAGCGCACCGCTGTCATTATCGGTGTCGGCATGGGGGGAATCGCCTCGCTGGAGGACGGAGTCCGGGACTTCTACGAAGGCGGCATGAAGCGCGTGAGCGCTTTCTTTATTCCGCGCTTGATCGCAAACATGGCTCCCGCTCACATCGCGTTGAGGTTTGGGCTTCGTGGGGAAAACTTCGCCATTGCCAGCGCGTGTGCTTCCGGCGGGCACGCAGTGGGGGAGGCCTTTCGGCGCATCCGTGCGGGGTTTCAGGATGCCGCCGTTGCAGGCGGTGTGGAGGCACCCATTACGCCTTTAGGGGTAGCCGGTTTTGCGTCGATGAAAGCCTTGTCGACTCGTAACGACGAACCTGAACGGGCTAGCCGTCCTTTCGACCGGCAACGGGATGGCTTCGTGATCGCGGAAGGGGCGGGCATGCTGGTTCTCGAGACTCTAGAGGCGGCACGTGCGCGTGGAGCTCGAGTTTACGCCGAAGTGATTGGTTATGGGGCGAATGACGATGCGCACCACATGACGAGTCCAGCCCCTGATGGCCGGGGCGCAGCGGAGTGCATGCGCCGAGCACTTGAGGACGCCGGCATCGAACCCACCGCGGTTGGCTACATCAACGCGCACGGGACCTCTACGCCGCTGAACGACGCTACGGAAACGTTGGCCATCAAGAGAGTCTTCGGTGGTCATGCATACCGTCTGGCGGTGAGTTCGACAAAGTCGATGACCGGCCACACGCTGGGCGCTGCAGGCGCAGTGGAAGCAGTGTACACTGCGCTGACCTTGCAGCGCCAAATTTTGCCCCCGACGATCAACTACGAAGAGCCGGATCCGGAGTGCGATCTGGACTATGTTCCCAACCGCTCCCGGCCAGCACAAGTAGAGGTCGCTCTTTCGAATGCATTTGGATTCGGTGGAACGAACTCGACTCTGGTGTTCCGGCGCTTCGATCCAGAAACACAAAGTTAAGTTGTCCCAAGGAGAATGCTGAGGGTTCGATGGAGAGGGAGAATCCCGTACCGTTTATCGACCGGCGACTCTGGATCGTCGTGGGAAAAGGCGGGGTAGGAAAAACGACCCTCAGCGTTTTGCTCGGCATCTGGGCGGCGGCACAAGGGAAGCGTGCTCTCATTGCAGAAGTAGACGGAGCTGGGCGTGCAGCCTGGCTCCTCGGATTGCAACCGGCTCCAGTCGGGGAAGCCAAGCTCGCCCAAGCGAACTTGGCAGTGATGTCCGTGGAAGGAAGCGCGGCGCTGGCCGAGTACCTTCGCTTGATCCTTCCCGTGCGCCGATTGCTGGACGTGGTGTTCGCCAGTCGGATCTACCAGTACTTTGTTGCCGCGGCTCCGGGCCTCAAGGAACTCATGACGGTCGGGAAAATTTGGTACGAAGCCGAGAAGACAGATCCGACCACAGGCGAACGGGCGTGGGACCTGGTGATCATGGATGCTCCTGCAACTGGCCACAGCTTACAGTATCTCGGCATGCCGAAAGCGGCTCACGAAGTTTTTCGAGCAGGCTTGGTGGGGCGGGAGAGTCAGCGGCTAATGGACCTGTTGACGGATGCGAGAAAAACCGCGGTGCATCTTGTGACCACGGCGGAGGAGATGCCGGTCAACGAGAGCTTCGAAATGTACGACCGCTTACGCAACGAACTCTCGATGCCCTTGGGGTACTTGGTGGTGAACCGCTTGCACCGACGGAGGTTCGACCGTACCAAGCTGGCGGAGCTGCGACAACGCAGCTCCGGGATGTCGGAGCGCGAACGCGATCTCGCGGCAGCCGTACTCGATCGTGCATTGGAAGAGGAGGGTTGGAGCGCCATCCATGCCGAGAACCTTCAAAGGCTGAGCGAGAGGATTCCACTGCCTCGCTTGGAACTCCCGTTCATCTTTGCGGAGGAGTTCGGCCCTTCCCACCTTCAAACCTTACTGCGTGCCATGGACGCGCAAATTGTTCGTGGCCCGCGCCGTTTGCAAAGCCATGGATTCCCCGTTGGATAATGTGTTGGAACACCACCGGATTTTAGTGTGCGCTGGTTCTGGTGGTGTGGGGAAAACCACAACTGCAGCCGCGGTTGCCCTACGCGCTGCTCAGCGGGGGCAGCGGACGATCGTGATGACCATCGACCCAGCGAAACGCCTCGCCGATGCGCTTGGCGTGAGCGCCATCGGTGACGAGCCCGTGGAGGTGCGGTTACCCCGTACGGCTCGAGGGACCCTGGCAGCCATGATGCTCGACCAAAAAGGGGCGTGGGATCGGTTGGTGGAACGGCATGCCCCAAGCGACGAAATCCGGCAGCGCATTTTGAACAATCGGTTTTATCAGCACCTTTCACAGAGTTTTGCAGGGTCGCAGGAGTACATGGCCATCGAGCAGTTGCGTGCGTTGCACGAAAGCGGCCAGTACGACCTGATCGTTGTCGACACCCCACCGACACGCCATGCCCTCGACTTTCTAGAAGCTCCGCAGCGGCTTGCGGATTTTCTCGATCGAAACATCGTGCGCTGGTTCGTCAAACCGTACTTTTCCGCCAGTTGGGCTACTGTGCGCCTGGTCAACCGTACCGTCGGTTTTCTCTTCCGGCGACTCGAAGAGGCCACGGGTGTTTCTGCGTTGGCAGAAGTGTCGGAGTTCTTCACTGCCATGGCCGGTTTGTTCGAGAATTTCGAGCCCCGCGTGCGCCGCGTGTACGAGCTCCTGCGCGCACCGGACACGGGTTTCTTGCTCGTCACGTCTTCCGAAGAGCAGGTTTTGCAGGAGGCCGAATTTTTCCTGCAGCAAATTCATCGCCTCGGCGTGCACCTGAGAGCGATCGTGGTCAATCGCGTGCATCGCGAGTTCTTAGTGCGGGGGAAAGCGCCGTCGCGTCAGGCGGTCATTCGGATCATGCGCAAGTTAGGTGCCGACCCGAACTTGGCGGAAGCCCTGGCGGAGAACTTCGAGCTGTACCAAGCGCTCGGCCGCGGTGATGTGCTTCGACTGGAAGCGTTTCAACGTTTAGTTCCGGCAGAAACGGCTGTCGTGTTGGTGCCCAATTTGGCCACAGACATCCACAGTTTGCAGGGACTCGAGTTGCTGCACGCTCATTTGTTCGCGTCGGACCTCGACGCCGCTGCTTGAGCACGGCGTAGCCGGAATTTTCAGCTTGAGCTAGAGCAACGAAGCGGGTTATGAACGTTCCACGACATCGGAGATGATGTCTAGGCCAAGGAGGGGACGATGCCGAGGGAAAGAGCGTTGCGGATCCATCCTGACCTGCGAGTTGCCGACCTCAAGCGCCGCCATCAAAGCGCTGCGCGACTGATGAACGTGAAGGTTCCTGCGGAAATAGGCGATGCGGTGCAGGAGTTAGCGGCTGCGTTGGGAGTGACCAAAACAGAAGTAGTCATTGCACTACTGAACCATGGTCTGGAGGTTGCGTCGAAGGCGCTGAAAGATGTCCGGCCCGGTGGCGAAAGTCCCACGAGACGGTCGCGGCGAGCAGCGGCGGGCCGGTCCTAGCTGTGGCTCAGCAGTAGTGGCTGCGTCGTTTCACCGCGATTTCTCGCTCCAGGTAAAAGATCTCGACGCGTTTCGTTTCGCCTCCCTCTCGCACGAATTTGTGCCCGCGTAGAATCGTATCGACGATGCCGAGGTCGGGCCGGCCCGGAAAATCTCGCTTAGCCTTGATTTCCGTGGATGCGAACACAGTGTCGCCGGCAAAAACGGGTGCGGTGTGCTTGCCAGACTTGTACACGATGTCGTACAGCGCGTTGTCAGCTACGTCTGGGCAGGACAACCCGAGGCACAAGTTGAAGGGAATCCCACCGTACACGATGAGCTGGCCTCCCAGGTAACGTTCGGGGTTTTGGTCGATCATGAACTGGTTGCAATGCACCTGGGAGGTGTTGTCGAGCATTGCCGTCCAAGCGATGTGTTCCGTTGTGATGACTCTCCCTCGGGAGTGTTCGAGGATGTCACCGGGAGTGAAATCTTCGAAGTACGTGTCGGGGCTCGTTAAGTGGGCAAGCTCTTTGTACCCGCGCGAAGGATCATAAGGTGGGAGCCGAAGCTCACAGGGAACCACGGGAGCTTCGGCTAGGGAGGCTTCCTGGACCACGGCATCGGGGCGACTCTTCCACACCTGTACCTTACGCTCGTAGGTCAGGACCACCTCTCCGTGCTGGTTACGGCCCGTGGTTTGTACGTGCACCACACCCAGATCGGGCTCTCGGGATGACGGCCGCACGCCGAGGACGAGCGACTCGACCTCGATGGTGTCTCCAATGTAGACCGGCACACCAAAGCGCATGTTGATGTACTCCAGGTTCGCGCGTGCATTTTCGGAGATGTCTTCGACGCTTTGGCTGAAGACGACCGCCATCACCAACCCCGGCGGGAGAATCATGTCGTGAAAGCCATAACGCTGCGCGTAGCGACGATTTTTACTAAGAGGGTTGGTGGTCATGTCGTACTCGGTAAAAGCGTTGAACAGCCCCTCCGTGATCGTCTTGCCCACCTTGTGACGAAACACGTGGCCAACCCGGAAGTCTTCGAGGAAATTTCCTTTCCGCTTGTAAATGACTGCCATTCTTCACTCCTCGCCTTTATCAAGCCTTGCTTGGTAAGCAGCTCCCCTTGCAGCGGAGCTACGAGGGCCCTTTCATCGCGAGCACGAGTGGGCGAGTCAAGGGAACGTGCATGACGATGTCAGGCAAGCCAGGTATGCAGTACCCGAGTTCCGCCGGGGACATTAAAGACTCCGCTGCACTTGCGGAAGCAATCGAAGGGGTCGCGAAATCCTTGCGGTTGGAGATGCCTGCGCCCAAAGGATCTCCATTCTACGGACTCGACCACGGCGTGCCCTACGCGGTGGAGCTGCTTCATCTTCTTGGCTCTCAGGGGATCTTCCGGAAGTACGAGTTTGTCCTGGAAGTGTTTAGTGGCTTGGGTGGACGCGCTCGGTGGGCTACACGCCAATTCGGCTGCCGCGTGCTCGGTCTCGAACCAGACCTTCACGCGGCACAGATTGCCACAAGGCTCGGTGAGTCTTCAGGGACGCTTGGAGAGACTGTATTCTGCGGAGGAGCACCGGAGACCTTACCGTTTCGTTCTGGCGCGTTTACGCATGCTTGGTGGCTGGACCCCCGCAGAGGGATGCGCGTGGAGGACTCGCTCAGCGAGATTAGCCGAGTCGTGCGGGACGGCGGATACTTCGCATGGGTGCTCCAGGAAGAGAAAGCTTCTCGGGAATGGGCGCGTGAACAGCTACGGGCGACAGGATTTGTGGTTACGGAGGAGCGTCGCACTCGAGTTGTGGCGCCGGACACGACCCGTCGCGTGGCGGAGCAACGGCTCGAGCGCTTGTTACAAGCGCGTGCACCGTTGCTCAAGATGTGGAAGGAACAAACAGGGTGGGACTCGCGGATGCCAGAAAGCTTGATGTTGCTTTTTGCACGACGGGAGGCGAAACGAGTGGCGGGATGATGCATGCCCGAGGCGAAGCTGGCAGTACGAGCCTGACTCCACAAGCAAAGCACGGTTCCCTGTGGTGGTGGCTCGGGGCGTTAGCAGTGGCGCTTACGCTCTCGATGCTGGTATGCAGCCGAGCGAGCTATGGCGGTGGCGTCTCGTGTGTAGAGGTCTTAAGGGAGGCAAACCGCATGACCCGTCAAACCACGGGGCAAGTACCTACGCTGGGTCAACTCGCAAAGCGAGTTGGAGCACCCGCGGCCGTTGTGGAACGCTGCCTACATTCATACGGACGGCGCGCACGTCGCGAAGGTGCAGAAACGCATGAAAGTGCCGAAGCGTTGCTCGAAGAATTGGAAAGCGAGGAGGCTGAAGAGACGTTTGCGGAGGACGTAGAAGAGCCCGGGGCTCGTGAGCGGCCCGTGCGGGAGCCGCAGCCGCGGTACCTGTCGATTCGGCCAACACCAGGGGCGCAGCCAGGATTGTCCGTCGCACCAAGCGAATCAGAACGGCTGGAGGAGGACCTGCAGCGCGAGCGCTAACGTCAATCGCCCTAAAATTGGTGCGAACGTCTTCGAGTTGCCTTTTGCCTGGAGGCTGGGAAGCGCGGGTTCGCGGCGGTCAACTCAATGCGAAATGGAAAAGGGACGAGCCAGCAATACCTCGCCTTTGTTGCCAAACACGTACACCGTGACCGTGTGAAACGTCGTCGGGCCATTCGGCATCGGAATCGAACCAGATACTTTTTGCCAGCTTGGCGTGAGGGTCAGTGGCGCCCCGGACGAGACGCTGCCGCCTCGGAAATATCCAGCGGAGCTAAACGGGCCGCTGGGTGTGAGTGTCGGCCACGCGCCCACAAATTTCTTTTCGGCTTGCTCTCCGCGAGCGACCAAAAAGAGCTGGCAATCGAGTGGCCGAGTTGTCGCTGTACGCAGGCGCAGCGTAATTCGCAGTTGCCACTCGGTTCCCACCCTCTCTGGACGCGCGCTGAACCCTTCGAACTCGATCAGAGCGGCCGGGTCGGACAACGGTTCCGGATCCTCGCTTCGAGGGGACTCGACGATCTTGAGGGTGAGGTATCCAAGCGCCGCGACAAGGGCCACCAAACCGGTGTAACCCAGAGAGCTGAGAAGCCGCTTGCGTTCGCGGAGAACTGACCAATTCAACGCCGTGCCTCGTCTTGGCTGATTAACGACCGGTACGGTCCCCCACAACGCACAAACCCCTAGTGGAGAAATGCCTCACGTGCGTCGGCGAACACTCGAACTCGAAATGTGAAGCCCGATCGCAAAACGTGGGGACGACAAGTAGGAGCGCTGCGCGTTCTATGGTATCGTGACTCGACGTTGAGCGAGGAGGACCACATGGAGCTTGGTTCGGTAGCTACAGTACTCATTATTGGGCTCGCCCTATTGGTGTCGGGCGTGAAAATTATTCGAGAGTACGAGCGGGCGGTGGTATTCCGGCTGGGACGAATCACACCCGCGCGTGGACCCGGGATCATTTATGTGATCCCGCTCATCGAGCAAATGTATCGAATGGATTTGCGGACGGTGACCTTGGACGTTCCGTCGCAGGATGTCATCACGCGCGACAACGTGTCGGTCAAGGTGAACGCAGTCCTGTATTTTCGCGTGGTCGACGCCAATCGAGCAGCAATCGAAGTACAGAACTACTTGTATGCTGCCTCGCAGATTGCCCAAACGACCTTACGGAGTGTTTGCGGCCAAGCGTACCTCGACGAACTCTTGGCCGAACGGGAGCGTTTCAACGCGCGGTTGCAGGAAATCATCGATACACACACAGAACCTTGGGGCGTGAAAGTGGTTGCGGTGGAGGTCAAGCACATCGACTTGCCCGTCGAAATGCAGCGGTCGATCGCCCGTCAAGCCGAAGCGGAGCGTCTGCGACGAGCGAAAATCATCAACGCTGAGGGAGAATACCAGGCGGCGCTGAAACTCACCGAGGCGGCTAGCATCATGGAGAAGGAGCCGGTGGCCATCCAGTTGCGGTTGCTCCAAGCCTTGGCTCAAGTGGGAACGGAACGGAACAACACAGTGATTGTTCCGGTGCCTGTAGACTTGGTACGCACGCTGTTGGAGCGTCGGCAGCCACAAGCTGCTAATTGAGCCCATATGCTACAGATTCCGCGGGTGGAAACGAGTCCGCCACCCCTGTTGTCTCTGGAAATCTACGCGCAGCGGCGGCGGCAGTTCATGGATCGTATCGGTCATGCTGCTGCCGCGTTGTTCGTCGCAGCGCCGGTTGCAGTGCGTTCCAACGACGTGGAATTTCCGTACCGGCCAGACAACGACCTGCTGTACCTCACGGGTTTCCCGGAACCTGAGGCAGCTTGTTTGCTGCTCCCCGGCCATCCAGAGCACGAGTACGTGTTGTTCGTGCGCCCATTCGATCGCGAACGGGAAGTTTGGGTGGGGCGCCATGCCGGAGTGGAAGGTGCTACCGCCCAGTTTGGTGCACAGCGAGCGTTTCCGATCCACCAAATCGATCAGGTTGTTGGCGAGCTCGTGAGTGGTCGAGACGAACTCTACTTTCGGTTCGGGCGTGACTGGGAGTTCAACCAGCGCGTTGTCGGTTGGATGAGGCAGTGGCAGCAACTGCGTCCTCGGAGCGGGCACGGTCCGGTCGTGCTGCGCGACCCTGCAGCAGTCCTGCACGAGATGCGCTTACGTAAGGCGCCAGAGGAGGTGCAACTCTTGGAGAGTGCGGCTCGCATCGGGGCTGCAGGGCACTTACGTGCGATGGAGGAAGTTCGCGGTGGGATGTACGAGTTCGAAGTCGAAGCGCTTCTCGACAGTACGTTCCGGCGTCTTGGTGCGAGTGGGCCGGCTTATCCGTCGATCGTCGCTTCGGGGCCCAACGCAACGGTGCTGCATTACACCCACAACAACCGACTCCTGGCCGAGGGCGAGCTCATTCTCATCGACGCCGGGGCGGAGTACGGTTTCTACTGTTCCGACATCACCCGCACGTTCCCCGTAGGGCGCGCCTTTTCTCCCGCGCAAAGAGCGCTGTACGAGCTAGTGCTGGCGGCCCAAAAGGCGGCGATTGCGGAAGTCCGCCCCGGTGTCCCCTACGATCGACCGCATCGCCGAGCCATCGAGGTGTTAGTGGATGGCTTGCTCGAACTGAAGCTTCTCCAAGGTGACCGGAAGGAGATTATCGAGCAAGAGCAATACCGGAAGTTCTATATGCACCGAACCAGTCACTGGCTCGGCATGGATGTTCATGATGTGGGTGCGTACAAGATCGATGAACAGTTTCGGAACTTGGAGCCGGGGTTTGTGCTTACCGTCGAGCCGGGCTTGTATGTGCGAGAGGACTGTGGCGATGTACCTGAGGAGTTCCGCGGGATCGGCATCCGGATCGAGGACGACGTCCTGGTGACCGAGAGAGGGCACGAAGTTCTCACTGCTGCGGTTCCAAAAGAAACCGAGGAAATCGAAGCAATCCGACGGAGTGCGGTGCCCAATTGAGGTCATGGGACATAGCCGTCGTCGGAGGCGGCATCGTCGGCAGCGCCATTGCGTACGAGCTTTGCGTAGCCGGGCTCCGTGTGGCGGTGTTCGATGACTCCCGCTGGCCCGGGAAGGCAAGTGTCGCGGCTAGCGGATTGCTGATTGCTGGCCAGGATGGACTGGAAACCACGCGTTCCGGACGAGCGATCGGAGAAAGCTTGCGCCTGTACCCAGACTGGGTCGCCCGTATCGAGCGAGCGGCGGGTGTGGCGGTGCATTACGTGCCGGGCTCGGTGCTTCGAGTTGCTGCGAACGAAGCTGAAGAGGCCCGGTTGCGAGCGGTCTGGAAGGAGGCACAGGTGGCTCATGCGGAGTGCGACTGGATTGGTCCGGAGGAGCTCGCGCAAATCCTTGAGAGGCCGTCTACCTTCCGTGGGGCCATTCGGTTCCTGTCGGAAGCTACCGTGGCCGCCGAGAGGTTACTACGTGCCCTTCGGCAGGTTTGCATGGCCAATAGGGCTATGTGGGAAGACAGCGCCGTCCGTGAGATTCGGCACGTCCGTGGAGGCTGGGAGCTCGTGACTTCCACGATGACCGTACGGGCAGCGGAGCTCGTGTTAGCTTGTGGGTACCGAACGGTGCAGTGGGCCGATCGGTTGGGATTTCCCTTGCTCCTCCATCCTGTGCGAGGCATGGCGTACCGGGTGCTGGATCCACGCGCAGGCTCGGCTGCGGTGGTGGCGGGCGCGATGCATGCGGTTTCCCAAGCCGAGGGTTTCGTGATTGTGGGCAGCACGGTGGAGCGAGGACAAGGCACGCCTAGGATTTCTGCGTCGACGTTTGCCCGTCTTCGGACGCGGAGCTTAGCTGCGTTTCCGTGGCTGCAGCACGAGCCGGTCGTGGAAGTGCGTTGCGGCATTCGCCCGGGAAGCCGCGTGGGTCGTCCCGTGGTCGCGCGTGTGCCGCAAGGTTCTGGATTGATCGTCGCTTGCGGGCACTATCGTTCCGGCTTTGCCTTGGCACCGTTGACAGCGCGTGTTGTCCGGGAGATTGTCTTTGGCACGTCGCGATCAGATGGGGCGCGCTGGTTCGCGTTTCCCAGTAGCTAAACTGAGGACTTGCCAAATGCTCCAGAGGAGGTGGTATGGCGGAAATTGTTCCGAGAACCGAAGAAATGACCTTTGTTCGCGAAGGCGAGACGCTGCGCGGTTTTGGCGCGTGGTTACCGAAGCACGATCGGATGCCTGCCGTGATCGTCGTCCACGATGTGCACGGGCTTTCGGACCACTATCGGGGCATTGCACGCCGGTTGGCGGATGAGGGTTTCTTCGCGTTTGCGGTGGACCTCTATTCCCGCGAGGGAGCACCTCGCCTTCGTTCCCCGGAAGAAGTGCAGGACTGGATCAAGAAACTGGATGATCGCCGTGTCTTAGGCGACATCGATGCGGCCGTGAGGTTTTTGCGCAGTCGCATCGAGGTCCGGGGAAGCTCGATTGGAATCATTGGTTTTTGCCTGGGTGGGCAGTACGCATTTCTGGCTGCGTGCTTAGGGTCGGGCCTTGCCGCCTGCGTTAGCTTTTATGGCATGCTGCGATGGCGCGAAAAGGCTCCCAACAAGGTAGAGGACCCCTTGGAAGTAGCGGACCGCCTGTCGTGCCCCTTCCTCGGACTTTATGGGGAGGAAGACCCGCTGATTCCTCGATCGGACATCAAAGAGTTGGAGGCGATTCTCAAACGGGAGGGAAAACAATTCAAAATCAAAATCTACCGCAACGCGGGGCACGCCTTCTTTAACGACACCCGTCCGGACGCATATCGTCCCGAGGCAGCTCGGGATGCGTGGCGGCGGTGCGTGGATTTCTTTCACGAGCACCTTGGGTGAAGACGGACCGTGACAGAAGCACGAGTGCCGAACAATCCGTCTGGCGAATATGCTGAAGGCGCCGAAGGTTCGAAGCGCGTGTGGATCAACGTGGACGCGGGTTGGCGCGGCGAGACTAAATCGACGGACAGTGTGGGTGGGCAGCTAGCCGTCTGGATGCTCGGGCGCGTGCCTTACGAACACGCGCTGGCTTTGCAAGAGCAGCTCGTGGCTCGGAAGCTCAGCGGAGACGCGACGGATTACCTGCTCGTGCTAGAGCACGACCCCGTTTTCACGCTCGGGCGGGGTGCGTCGGACAATGATTTGTGCGGTGCTGATCGCAAACTCGGTATTCCCGCATTCCGGGTCGGGCGAGGAGGAGGCGTAACGTACCATGGTCCTGGCCAGCTCGTTGCCTACCCGATTGTACGACTACGGCGGCCGAGTGTGCGGGCCTATGTGGAGTTGTTGTTGGATGTTGTCGTGGAAGTGTGCGCACGGTTTGGCGTGCGCGCTTGGGCGGATCGAGAACAAATTGGAGTATGGACGGAGCGTGGGAAGATTGCCTCGGTCGGAGTTGGGATTCGCCGTTGGGTCGCTTTCCATGGGGTGGCGCTGAACGTGAGGAACTCGCTCGACCCATTCCAGCAGATCGTTGTATGTCGCACGCCAGGGCTGGCGGTGACGAGCTTGGCGCTGGAGTTACAGCGTGCTCCTGAGATAAGCGACGTGGTTCCTTGTTTTGTGGAGGTGTTTTCGGTGTACTGGCGCAAGTTTATGGAAGCGAGGCCAAAATAAATGGAAGTGCGCCGTCGACATCCTCCGTGGCTCAAGGTTCGCGCACCTGTAGGCGACGAATTTTTTGCCACCAGGCGGACCGTAAAGGAATGGAAGCTGCACACCGTGTGCGAAGAAGCCCGCTGCCCGAACATCGGGGAGTGTTGGGCACACGGAACGGCCACGTTCATGCTGCTTGGTGATGTGTGCACCCGGAATTGTGGGTTTTGTGCGGTGAAACATGGTCGCCCGCTGTCGGTTGACCCGGAGGAGCCGCGGCGGGTTGCTGGGGCGGTGTCGGCTCTCGGCTTGCGGCATGTAGTGATTACTTCTGTCGATCGTGACGACCTGCCCGATGGCGGCGCAAGCCAGTTTGCACGCACGGCGGAGGCGATCAAGGAAACGGTTCCCGGATGTTCCGTCGAAGTATTGATACCAGACTTCCAGGGAAACGAGGCGTCGTTACGGACGGTACTCGAAGCGCCGATCGACGTGCTGAACCACAACGTGGAAACAGTGCCGCGGTTGTACAAGCGCGTAAGACCCGGAGCGCGATACGAGCGGTCGTTAGAGCTGTTGGATCGAGCAAAGCGAATCCGCCCTGACGTTCGGACAAAAACCGGGCTTATGCTTGGCCTCGGAGAGGAGCTAGCCGAGGTGCTTGGAGTCCTTCGCGACTTGGTGGCGATTCGGTGCGACATCCTCACGTTGGGGCAGTACTTGCAGCCGACTGCACGTCATCTGCCAGTGGTGCGCTACGTGCCACCCGAGGAGTTTGCGGAATTGCGCAAGGAAGCCCTAGCTATGGGGTTTCGATACGTCGAATCGGGCCCGTTGGTGCGCAGTTCGTACCACGCCTGGTTGCACGTCGCCAATACGTAAAGAAATCCGTGGTGGAAATGTGGACAGTCCGCGTAGTTTTTGCGAAGAACGGGCATCAACTTACGGTTCGGAGGGGACTGAGGCATGATTGTGCTGTACGACTTCCCGGAATGTCCCTATGCGCAGAAAGTTCGCATAGTCTTGGCGGAAAAGGAGCTGGAATTCGAAACGAAAGTGGTCGATCTTCGTAAGGGTGAGCAACGTGCGGCCGAGTTTTTGAAACTAAACCCGCTCGGGAAGGTGCCCGTATTAGTGGACGATGAAGCGGTCGTGTACGATTCCACGATTATCAACGAGTACCTCGACGAAGAGTACCCGAATCCTCCGTTGATGCCCGAGGATTCGTGGGGCCGAGCGAAGGTGCGCATGATGGAGGACATGGCTGACATGCTCTTTACGCCACGCGTGGAGCTTGTGCAGGCGGAACTACGTCGTCCCGAGGCGGAACGCGATCAGGAAAAAGTTCGGCGATTGCAGACAGAAATCCTTCACCTGTTGCGCCGATTGGAACAAACTCTCGGAAGTCGATCCTTCGTAGCGGGTGACTTCTTTTCGCTTGCGGACGCAGCCTTCGTGCCCGGTCTTCTGGCTCTGCCATCGCTGGGGATCGAACTCGACTCTAGCCTTCAGGCTGTCCAACGGTGGCTCCACGCCCTGCAAGGGCGACCGAGTGTGCGTGCCCTGGCTGGATAAGCCAGTTTGCCCAATTGACAGGTTGGCGCTCTGCCGGTAATTGTTATCGAGACAAATTCCTAATAAGGAGGAGCGTAGGTATGGCCAAGAGTTTGGCAGGCACGAAGACCCACGAGAATCTCAAAACCGCCTTTGCCGGAGAATCGCAAGCAAACCGGCGATACCTGTACTTTGCGCGCCGGGCAGACATCGAGGGATATCCGGACATCGGTGGTCTCTTTCGCGATACGTCGGAGGCGGAAACCGGGCACGCGTTCGGCCATCTGGATTTCTTGAAAGAAGTCGGAGATCCGGTGACGAACGTACCCATTGGAGACACCGAAAAGAACCTCAAGTCGGCAATCGAGGGTGAAACCTACGAATACACTCAAATGTATCCGGGATTCGCAAAGACCGCCCGGGAGGAAGGCTTTCCAGAAATTGCCGAGTGGTTCGAAACGTTAGCCCGGGCGGAGAAGTCGCACGCCGGCCGTTTTCAGAAAGGGCTCGATTCCCTGAAGGCAGCGTCCTGAGCCGGGTCGTAGGAAAAATTGCGCTGGCCGGTGTGCGCGAAAAAACTGGTCGCACACCGGCCAGTTTGTTGTTCAAGGTTCAAGAAACAGCAAAGAACCATGCCCGTTGTTCCGGTCACTCTTGACGAAATCGTCGGGCTTGCACGGTACGAAGACATTCGCTCCGAAGTGCGGGCCCGCATCATCGAACTCAAAAAGCGTCGCCGGGTTTCCGTGGGCGACCGGGTGAGCTTCGTCTTCGAGAACCACGATACCGTGTGGTTTCAGATCCAGGAGATGCTTCGCGCAGAGCACATCGTGGACTTGGATCGTGTGCGCGAGGAGATCGCCGTGTACAACGCCCTCTTGCCAGGACCGAATGAATTGAGCGCCACGATGTTTTTGGAGATTACGGAGTTGGAGCGGGTGCGCGAGGAACTCCTCCGGTTCATGGGAATCGACGAATGTGTACGGCTCGAAGTCGGTAGCCTGCAGTTAAAGGGCTTGTTCGAACCCGGTCGGGCAAAGGAAGACAAACTCAGTGCAGTGCAATACGTGCGCTTTGCCTGCCCATCGGAAACGGCAAAGCTGTTGCAAGACCCTTCCGTACCTGCGCGCCTCGTGATCGAACACCCGAACTATCGTGAATCGGCGGAACTCCCGGTGGAGGTGCGGGAGTCGCTAGCGCAAGATCTGCTGTGAAGATCACGTCCAGTCAACGGCATACTCGGCAACTGCAGGTTGTGTGGGAAGCTGTTGCCGAAATTAGAGACCACCCTACAGCCGAGCAGGTGTTCGCGCGTGCCCGGAGGCGGTTGCGATCCATCAGCCGTGGAACGGTGTACCGCAATTTAGAAAAGCTGGCAGACCAGGGGCGGTTGCTGCAATTGCGGATGCCAGACGGGATTTTACGGTTCGACGCCACGGTCGAAGCGCACGATCATTTTATTTGCGAACGCTGTGGTCGCATTATGGATGTGCCCCTTGTCGAAACGCCGACTGCGAAAACGTTGGAGAGCGAGGGATTTCGTGTGACCCGCCGGCTGGTTACGTGGTTAGGGTACTGCCCTACGTGCCAGACGAACAACACCGGTACCAGATGGAGGAAGAAGTGGCGAGCGAGCGCCGGTGTGTGAGGGAAAGCATGTCGTCTTTAGTACCTCGGCGTCTTTCGAGATTCGGGTTTGTCCTGTTCCTCTGCATCCTTTCTGGATGCAGCCGCGACCAAGAAGCTGCTTCTAGGGAGACAGTAGCGACGCCTGTGATCGACCCGCAGACGGCGGGTTATTTCAACGTATCGGTACAATTTTCGGGAACGCCCCCGGAACCAAAGGCGATCGTGATGCGAAGTGCCCCGCAGTGCGCAAAGCTGCACGAGGAGCCAGTTTACGATCGCGCCGTCGTCGTGCAAAACGGCCGGCTTGCAAACGCAGTGGTTTGGGTGGAAGCGGGTCTAGAAGGCCTCTCCTTCCCGCCTCGAAAAGAACCGATGGTCATCGACCAAAAAGGCTGCCTTTATACTCCGAGGGTTGCCGTTGTTACGGTTGGGCAGCCAGTCGAGTTTCGGAACAGCGACCCCGAGCCTCACAACGTTCACATCAAAGCCAAGGCAAATCGTGGGGCGAATTTCATGCTGAACCGAACGGGAACCTCCAGAAGTGTGACCTTCACTGTGCCCGAAGTGGCAGTTACCGTTGGTTGTGACGTACACCCCTGGATGGTCGCCCATGTGGTTGTCTTACCTCACCCGTTTGGCGCGGTAACGAACGGTGCCGGGAGTGCACGAATTGGACCTTTGCCGCCAGGGGAATACACTGTTGCTGTTTGGCACGAGGTCTTTGGGAAACGCGAGCAACGCGTTCGGCTGGAGCCGCGCGCGGAAGCGTCCGTCGAGTTCCACTTCGGCGACGGCTGACTTCGGACGAAGCCAAACGAGAACGGTTAAGGTCAAAAGCCCTTGAGCTGGGCTGCGCGGTCGTAGAAATGGTAAACGAGCAGCCAGCCTGCCAGCACAACGAGAGTGATGGCGATCGGGTTGCCAAAGCCAATCCAGGTCACCGCGTGCTGGCTCACCATCAGCATCAATAACGGCACAGACATGTAAGTGTTGTGCCGGGAGCGTAGTCCGGCCAGTGCTACCAGTGCAGGGTCGACGGGCTGACCATCTTTGATCGCGCGAATAATTTGCTGCTGGGCGGGCCAAATTCGGAACCAAACGTTAAAGGCCATGATGGTGCCAAAGGTTGCACCCAAATGGATGGCATATGCGCGAACGCCAAACCCGCCCAGGTGTTCGAAGAGGGCAACAAGAATTGCCGAAAGAATCAAGCCAGCGATAAACGCGGTTCGTAGCTCTTTCATCACCGACTTCACTAACGCGTCGTAGATAAACGGGCTGACGAACACGAGCACAATCATCAGTACTGCCCCGAAGGACCAGCCCCTGGGGCCATCGAACAGCGCCCCGCCATGGTAGTAGACCAACAAGAGCAAGAGCACGCCGGTGATCCACGTAAACGCAGCACCCCAGCGGAACCAAAACAACACGCGAGGCCGGAGCTCGGGAATCACCTTCTTTTTTGCTTCCGCATCGAGCGTCGCTTCGAAGTTCGCGTTCACGAAATTCAGGAAATACAGGTGCCCAATCCACAAAATTCCGAACAGCACGTGGAGCCATCGGAAGATTGACTCGAGGAAGTTCATCACGGCAACCATTGCTCTACCCCTCCTCCCTCGCTGAGCTCTAGCGCACACAGATCGAATCGAACCTGCGTGTGCTCTGCGACGGCGCCCGCTTACTGGCTATAGAACCCAAAGTCAAGTGCGCCGAGTCAAGGGAACTCAAGGCGGATGAGAGGCCAGCGTCTTCGATCGAGAACGTTCTGCTTGGCTTCCACGCGAGTGAATTCCGATCGAGAACTTTGGGCCGAACCTTCTCTCTCGGGACAGCGAGCAGAGGTTGCAGTCGTCGCGCCGTTGTGTAGTGTGATTTCACACCGGCCAATGGGTGCGTAGAAAAAAGGAGAGTTCGATGGCGAAGACCTTTCGCGAGTTGATGGAAGAGGCGAAACGGCTCGTTCCTGAATGGGACGTTGACCGTGTACGGCAAGAGTTGGAACGGGGAGGCGACTGGCTGCTCTTGGACGTGCGGGAGAAGGATGAGTACCGCGAGGGACACTTGCCTGGGGCGGTGTCGCTTCCGCGGGGGTTCCTGGAGCTTCGAATCGAACAAGTTGTGCCTGATAAGTCGAAACCAATTATCGCCTATTGTGCGGGCGGAACCCGCTCGCTGCTTGCAGCCAAACAACTGCGCGAGATGGGATACGAGAACGTGGTCTCGATGGCGGGCGGGTTCACGGCCTGGAAGAACAAGGGATTTGCGTGGCGGCAGGATCGACAGTTTACCCCGGAGCAACTGACACGTTACAGCCGCCACTTTTTATTGCCCGAGGTCGGCGAGGAAGGTCAGGCAAAGCTTCTGGATGCGAAGGTGCTTCTCATTGGTGCTGGCGGCTTGGGCTCGCCCACGGCGTTTTATTTGGCGGCCGCCGGCGTGGGTACCATTGGGATTGTCGATCACGATGTAGTGGACCTCAGCAACCTGCAGCGCCAGATCTTGCACACAAACGACCGCATCGGGATGCCAAAGGTAGAGTCGGCACGGATGACGTTGCAGGCATTGAACCCGGATGTGAAGGTCATCGGCTACCAAGAGCGGTTATCTTCGGAAAACGCCCTTCGGCTGTTTGCCGACTACGACGTCATCGTGGATGGCTGCGACAACTTCCCGACGCGGTACTTAGTGAACGACGCCTGCGTCATGTTGGGCAAGCCCAATGTGCATGGTAGTATTTTCCAGTTCGAGGGCCAGGCGGCCGTGTTCTACCCGAAGAAGGGGCCATGCTACCGGTGCTTGTTTCCTGAACCGCCGCCACCTGGCGCCGCTCCAAGTTGCGCAGAAGCTGGAGTGTTAGGTGTGCTGCCAGGACTGATTGGTTGCGTTCAGGCTCTGGAGACGATCAAGTTGATCCTTGGGGTCGGGCGGCCGCTCGTTGGGCGCATGGCCTATTTTGATACGTTGAACATGGAAGTGCGGATCCACAAACTCCGTCGCGATCCGAAGTGCCCAGTGTGTGGAGAGCAGCCGACTATTACCGAGCTGATTGACTACGAGGAATTTTGCGGCTTGCGTACCCCGGGCCACGCACCTGCGATCCAACCGGCTGCAGCGGCTCGTTAACTCTCGTTCACTACGGGGCTGCGTATGCAGGTGCATGTGAAGCTTCATGCTTCGTTGAGAAAGTATCTGCCAGCGGGTGCGCTGGACGACACGGTCGTTCTCGACTTGCCCCCAGGGGCACGGGTAGGAGACGTGGTCGCGGCACTGGGCATTCCAACAAATCACGCGAAGATTGCCGTGGTCAACGGGCAGCAAAGCGATTTCGATGCCGTGCTTCAGGGCGGGGAGCAGGTGAGCTTGTTTCCGCCACTAGCTGGGGGTTGAAGAGCGCCTCGGTGCCGGGAACCATACTTGACTGGCGGCGTGGATAGTGGCCTTTGCACGCTATGCCGATCCATTACGAAAAGCAGGGCCACATCGTTACCATCACGATCGACCGCCCAGAAGCCCGGAACGCATTGGATTTGGAGCACTTTGGGCAGCTCGCGGATTGCTGGTTGCGCTACCGCGACGACGACGACGCGTACGTAGCCATTCTCACAGGGGTGGGTGACGTTTACTGCGTCGGCGCTGATCTGAAGAAGTTCATCCCGATGGTGACCTCCAACGTGGAACGCCTTGCTGCGGAAGGGGCCTCCGAGCAGGTGGAAGGCTCCAAGTACACGATGGCTCACGCCCTCGTGGCTGTACTGCGTGATGGAGCCCCGCTTCCAGACGGGACTGAGTTTACCCTGTACAAACCGGTCATTGCGGCCATTAACGGGGTGTGTGCTGCCGGCGGTTTGGAGATGCTTTGGAACACGGATTTGCGCATCATGGCCGAGGAAGCCTGGCTGCAACTTGCTGAGCCCCGCCGGGGGTTGTTTCCCGGAGGGGGCTCTACCGTCCATAGCGTTCGGCAACTTTCCTGGTGCCACGCAATGGAACTCCTGTTGTTGGCCGATCGTGTTTCCGCATGGCGTGCTTGGGAGATGGGGCTGGTCAATGTGGTGGTCCCTCGCTCGGAAGTCATAGCCAAGGCCAAGGAATGGGCGGAGACCATTTGCTTGAATGGCCCGTTGGCAATTCGTGCGGTGAAAGAGTCGGCCAAGCGCAGTACGTTCTTAGACCTCAAAAGTGCGCTGAACCTGGAACTGGAGTTATCCGCCCGCGTGTTCATGAGTGAAGACGCCCGTGAAGGGGTTGCAGCATTTCGTGAAAAGCGGCCCCCACGGTGGACCGGCCGCTGAAACCCCGCGTTGCCATTGCGTTTCGGTCGATCTGAGCGGGTCCTTGCCGACCCCTCGCCTTAGGCTCAATCCAGATCTCTCCGAACGAAAGGTTGACAGAGCGGCTCGTTCCTGCTTCTGTGTTCGGCGTTTTCACGCTGAGGCCTTATGAAATTAGGAAGCGGGGATTTCGAGCTCGATGCCATTGACCTGGCAATCCTGAACTTGCTGCAAGACAACTGCAAGTTGCCGCTTGCAAAGGTGGGAGAGCAGGTTGGTCTCTCTGCGCCCTCGGTCATCGAGCGGATCAAAAAGCTCGAGGATCATGGGGTGATCAGCGGTTACCGGGCGGTGATCAATGCACGCCGGGTAGGTAAGGATGTGACGGCTTTTATTGGTGTGTCCGTAGGGCACCCGCGAAGGATTGCCGATTTCGAGCAGGAAGTTGCCAAGCTGCCCGAGGTGCTCGAGTGCCACCATGTGACCGGCCAGCACACCTTCCTGCTCAAGGTCAAGACGGAGAACACGTCGACGCTCGAGAATTTGATCCGCGCAATTCGGTCCATCGAGGGCGTAGAGCGAACCGAGACCATGGTGGTGTTATCGACGAACATGGAACGGACTCAAATAGCGTTGCCACTCGGGGATGGCGCCGCGGGAGCCAGCCGCAGGACCGGCAGAAAAGGGCGCCCGGAAGCAAGCGACGACGATAACAAACTCGTTGGAGGTGTGAGCTGATGGCAATGTTGCGTAGGCCCAAGAGGGAAGGTCTTTATGACCCGTTTTTCGAGCACGATGCGTGCGGTGTCGGGTTTGTGGTGAATATCAAAGGACAGAAGTCCCACGATATTATCCTCAAAGGCCTACAGGTTTTGGAAAACCTCACGCACCGAGGGGCGTGTGGGTGCGACCCGCTGACTGGCGATGGTGCGGGCATGTTGCTGCAGATTCCCGATGAGTTTTTCCGTGACGAAGCTCGGGATCTGCGGATCTCGTTGCCTGCCCCTGGAGAGTATGGGGTCGGGATGGTCTTCTTGCCTCGAGACCTCAATGAACGGAATGTTTGTTTAGGATTGTTCGAGAAGGCCATCCGTGAAAACGGCCAGCGCTTGCTTGGGTGGCGGCAGGTGCCTGTGTATCCTGATCACTGCGGCCCGTTAGCGCGTCAGAGTCTGCCGGAAATTCGGCAGGTTTTTATTGCCAAAGGACCGGATGTGCGTGACCAGGAAGAGCTCGAGCGCAAACTGTACGTCATCCGAAAAAGTGTCGAGCGGGCAGTGCGCGAAGCTGGCCTCCGGGATTCCGAATCATTCTACGTCCCGAGCTTGTCCAGTCGGACGATCGTTTACAAGGGTTTGTTGTTGCCGCAGCAAATTCCTTTGTTTTACGCGGACCTTCGCGATCCTCGGGTCAAATCGGCACTAGCACTGGTACACCAGCGCTTTAGCACGAACACCTTCCCTTCTTGGGAGCGGGCGCACCCTTACCGATTGATGGCGCACAACGGCGAAATCAACACCCTGCGAGGAAACGAAAATTGGATGCACGCCCGCGAGAAGCTCTTTTCTTCGCCGTTATTTGGGGACGATATCAAAAAGCTCCTCCCCATCATCGACGAAGCCGGAAGCGACTCTGCGAAGTTTGACAACGCGTTGGAACTTCTGGTCCGCACAGGGCGCTCGTTGCCGCACGCGATCATGATGATGATTCCGGAGGCCTGGCAGAAGCACGAGAGCATGAGCGAGACCAAGCGGGCGTTTTACGAATACCATGCCTGCCTGATGGAGCCGTGGGATGGTCCCGCTTCGATCGCTTTCACGGACGGGCGACTCATCGGCGCGGTGCTCGACCGGAATGGGTTGCGTCCGTCCCGGTACGTCGTCACCCGCGATGGGTTTGTGGTCATGGCCTCGGAAGTCGGGGTGTTGGACATCCCGCCGGAAAACGTGCTCCATAAAGACCGCCTCCAGCCTGGGAGACTGTTCCTCGTGGATACCGAGGAAGGTCGAATTGTGGGTGACGAGGAGATCAAGGAAGCCATTGCCAGCCGTCGGCCCTACCGGCAGTGGCTCGCGGAAAACCTAGTGAAACTCGATGACTTGCCCGAGCCCCGGGACCTCCCAGCAATGTACGACCCGGAAACTTTGCTCACGCGGCAAAAGGTTCACGGGTATACGCTTGAAGATTTGCGCATGCTCATGGCTCCGATGGCCATTAACGGTCAGGAGGCAGTTGGCTCCATGGGTACCGATACACCTCTGGCCGTGCTCTCCGATCGGCCCCAGCTGCTCTTCAATTATTTCAAGCAGCTCTTCGCGCAGGTCACCAATCCGCCAATCGACCCAATCCGCGAAGAGATCGTGATGTCGCTCAAGTCCACAATCGGTTCCGAGCAGAATCTTTTCGAGGAAACCCCTCTTCATTGCCATCAACTCGAACTCGAGAACCCGGTCATCAGTAACGTGGAGCTCGAGAAGATTCGTCGAATTGCTGCCGGACGCTTGCGCTCGAAAGTCTTGCCCACGCTGTTTCGTGTGGCCGACGGGGGCCAAGGACTGGAGCGGGCCCTCGACGACCTGTGTCGGCAAGCTTCGGAGGCGATTGAGCAAGGGTACAATATTCTAATTTTGTCCGATCGGGGCCACGACGAAACCTGGGCGCCGATTCCGAGTTTGCTTGCAACCGCTGCAGTGCACCACCACCTCATCCGTGAGGGAACGCGAACCCGCTGCGGAATCGTGGTGGAGTCGGGCGAGCCGCGCGAAGTCCATCATTTTTGTTGCCTCATTGGATACGGTGCGGGTGCCGTAAACCCATATCTCGCTCTGGAGACGATCATCGACATGGTGCGAGACGGTAGGATCAAGGGCGTCGACGAGGACACCGCCGTAGAGCACTACCTCAAGGCAGCGAACAAGGGTGTCCTCAAGGTGATGACCAAGATGGGGATCTCCACGGTGCAAAGCTACCGAGGGGCGCAAATCTTCGAGGCCGTGGGACTGAACCGTGAGGTGATCGACCGGTACTTCACTTGGACCGCCTCGCGCATCGAGGGGGTGGGTCTCGACGTGATCGCAAAAGAATGCGCGATGCGGCACCACGACGCCTATCATGTGCCCTCGAACTTGGACGGAGAATTGGATCCCGGAGGCCAATACCAGTGGCGGCGACGAGGCGAGTACCACATGTACAACCCGGATACGATCGCGAAGCTACAGCACGCGTGCCGCTCAGGGAATTACCAGCTCTTTAAGGAATACTCTCGCTTGGTGAACGAACAGAGCCGGCAACTTTGCACGATTCGTGGCTTGTTGCGGTTCAAGCCAGGGAAGCCAATCCCGTTAAGCGAGGTGGAGCCCGCCACCGAGATCGTGAAGCGGTTTAAAACCGGGGCCATGTCGCTTGGTTCGATTAGCCGGGAGGCCCACGAGACGTTGGCAATCGCGATGAATCGCATCGGTGGGAAATCGAACACCGGCGAAGGGGGCGAAGACCCAGTGCGATACACGCCTGATCCGAACGGAGATTCCCGCCGGAGTGCCATCAAACAAGTGGCCTCCGGACGGTTCGGGGTTACGAGTCACTATCTGGTCAACGCGGACGAAATCCAAATCAAGATGGCCCAAGGCGCGAAGCCGGGCGAAGGCGGACAGCTCCCGGGCCACAAGGTAGACCAGTACATCGCCAGTATTCGTTACTCGACCCCGGGCGTGGGCCTTATTTCTCCGCCTCCGCATCACGATATCTATTCGATCGAAGATCTCGCTCAACTGATTCATGACCTGAAAAACGCCAACAACCGTGCGCGCATCAGCGTGAAGCTGGTTGCGGAAGTTGGGGTCGGTACGATCGCTGCTGGCGTGTCCAAGGGAAAGGCGGACGTCGTCTTGATCAGCGGCGACTCGGGAGGCACCGGGGCGTCCCCGCTGACCTCGATTAAACATGCCGGACTTCCGTGGGAACTAGGGTTGGCCGAAACGCAACAAGTGTTGGTGATGAACGACTTGCGTGGTCGCATCCGCGTCGAGACCGATGGCCAGTTGAAAACCGGGCGCGATGTAGCGATTGCGGCTTTGCTTGGGGCGGAGGAATTCGGCTTTGCGACAGCCGCCCTGGTGGCCTCCGGCTGCGTGATGATGCGTGTGTGCCACCTCAATACCTGTCCGGTGGGCATCGCGACCCAGGATCCAGTGCTGCGCAAGAAGTTCCAAGGCAAGCCCGAACATGTGGTCAACTTCATGATGTTCGTGGCCGAGGAACTGCGCGAAATTATGGCCGAGCTGGGATTCCGTACGGTGGACGAGATGGTCGGTCGCGTAGACATGCTGGACGCCGCCGAGGCCATCGACCACTGGAAGGCTCGTGGAGTGGACCTGAGTCAGATTCTCCACAAGCCGGACGTTCCGCCGACCGTTCCGATTCGCTGCGTCCAAGAACAAGACCACGGTCTTGAAAAAGCACTCGACAATGAACTGATTCGCCTAGCTGCACCGGCGTTGGAACGGGGAGAGCCGGTGGAAATCGAGATGCCCATTCGGAACGTGAACCGAACAGTCTGCACGATGCTCTCGGCCGAAATTTCCCGCCGGTATGGCGAGAAAGGTTTACCCCCGGATACGATCCGCATTAAGTTCGTGGGTTCTGCAGGGCAGAGCTTTTGCGCCTTTTTAGCCAACGGCGTCTCTGTCGAGCTCGAAGGGGACGCGAACGATTATTTTGGCAAAGGACTCTCCGGAGGCCGTATCGTTGCTTACCCGCCCAGGAACGCCGGCTTCGTTGCCGAAGAGAACATCATTGTGGGCAATGTGTCTTTGTACGGTGCCACCGGTGGCGAGGTGTTTTTGCGAGGAATGGCAGGAGAACGTTTCTGTGTGCGGAACAGTGGCGTGACCGCCGTGGTCGAGGGAGTGGGGGATCACGGCTGTGAGTACATGACGCGAGGAACGGTCGTCATCCTTGGTCCCACCGGGCGGAACTTCGCTGCGGGAATGAGCGGCGGTCTAGCTTACGTCTTGGATGTGGACGGCAAATTTGCCACTCGCTGCAACATGGGCATGGTGGACATCGTGCCCTTGGACGAGCAGGACCTGCAGGTGGTCCATGACTTGGTTCGCCGGCACTACGCGTACACGCACAGCGCGGTGGCGTGGAGAGTGCTCTCCGGCTGGAAGGAGTACGCGGGTCGGTTCGTGAAAGTGTTCCCGGTGGAGTACCAGCAGGTGTTGCGCAAGCAGCACTTGGACTCAGAGGCTGCCAAGCTCGCGAGCATCTGAATACCGAGGCGTGGGAGCGAAAAAACCATGGGCAAGATCACAGGTTTTCTCGAATATCGAAGAGAGCTGCCGCCTCGCAGGCCAGTGAAAGAGCGGCTGCGGGATTGGCGTGAGCTCGAAGGCAAGCATCCAGAAGAGCGGTTGCAAATCCAAGCAGCTCGTTGCATGGATTGCGGCATTCCCTTCTGCCACAAGGGCTGCCCTCTGGGGAACATCATTCCAGACTGGAATGATCTCGTGTACCGCGGGCGCTGGCGCGAAGCGATCGAGCGGCTCCATTCCACGAACAACTTTCCTGACTTTACCGGGCGGATTTGCCCCGCACCGTGCGAAGAAGCGTGCGTGCTGAACATCAACGACGACCCGGTGACGATCAAACAGGTCGAGAAGCAGATTATTGACTACGCCTTCAAACACGGATGGGTCGTGCCTCAAGTGCCCGCCCGACGCACCGGCAAAAGGGTGGCCATCGTAGGTTCTGGCCCGGCGGGGCTGGCTTGCGCGCAGCAGTTGGCGCGTGCGGGCCACTGGGTCACCGTGTTCGAGCGTGCCGATCGCATTGGAGGCCTGCTGCGATACGGCATTCCGGACTTCAAATTGGAGAAAGACACGATCGATCGCCGCATCGCCCAAATGGAAGCGGAAGGGGTCACGTTTCGCACCAATACGAACGTGGGCGTCGATATATCGGCTCGCGAGCTGCGGGAGCAATTCGACGCGGTCGTGCTTGCGGGCGGGGCGACTCAAGCTCGTGACCTCTCGATTCCTGGTCGCGAGCTGAAGGGGATCCACTTGGCGATGGAATTCCTGCCTCAGGCAAACCGGCGTGTAGCGGGAGACGAGGTGCCGAACCAAATCACCGCAAAAGGGAAGCGCGTGGTGATTCTTGGCGGCGGTGACACGGGTTCGGACTGTCTCGGCACTTCGAATCGCCAAGGAGCCATTGCCGTGTACCAGTTCGAACTGCTGCCTCAACCGCCCGAAACGCGGACCGACGGAGTGGCTCCGTGGCCTTACTGGCCGATGATTTTGCGAACCTCGTCCTCTCACGAAGAGGGCGTGATTCGGGATTGGAGTATCTTGACCAAGCGCTTCTCTGGGGACGAGAGCGGGCACGTGCGTAAACTGCATGGCGTGCGCCTGGAGTGGGTAAAGGAAAATGGTCGGATGGCGATGCGAGAAATCCCTGGAAGCGAGTTCACGCTGGACGTCGACCTGGTCTTGCTTGCGCTCGGGTTTGTCGGGCCCGAAACATACTTGCTGGAACAGCTGGGCGTGGCCTTGACCGACCGAGGCACGGTGGCCGTCGACGACAATTACATGACGAATGTTCCCGGAATCTTCTCTTGTGGGGATATGCGCCGAGGCCAATCGCTGGTGGTGTGGGCCATCTGGGAGGGTCGGGAGTGTGCACGCGGTGTGGATTCTTTCCTGATGGGACACACGGACTTGAAGAGCAGCCCCAACCCCTTTTAGGGAATCCACTCCGCGGACAGATTCCGCCAGTCGTTGGGATCGGAGAGCTCGGGAGCAGCGGTTGCCGTCTTGCATGAATGATCACCGCCGGAAAGGGCGCGGGGCGCATACTGGTCGGCAGGAGTCTGCCGCAAAGGATCTCCTGGAAACGTTCGAGTAGTTGCCACTCCGGTAGAGCCCTCCGTGAGAGTCCGGCTTTCTCCACGAGTTGTGCGCCGTGCCTCGGGAGCTTGAGGCCTTGCCCAGTCGGTCTCTGGCAGTCCTGCCCGATCGGTCGCTCGCTAGAGAAAACGGCGTAACTGTTGCCAAACTGCTTTGGCGTCTCTTCTGGAGTATTCACAATACGCCACTACAGCGCCGTCTTCTCCAGGGCGACACCACTGACACTGAACCACCGCTAATGGCACCACGCGGTCGCAAAACTGGCTCAGCCCCACGATCGGGAAACCCACAGTGACGAAGTGGGTGGACCACTCCTCCGGGTGCGCCCAATACCAGTAGTTGTTGTGCGGACTCACGATACGATCCGGTAGTCCGTAGCGACTCCGGTAAAACTCGAGTGCCCCAGCTTGCCCGTAATTCGAGGTCATGATCGTGACGCTTGCCCGCGTGGCAGGCGGCAACGATTCCAGGGCGCCTGCGACTGTTCGAGCCAATCGTGACGGTCGGCCAAATGCTGCGGCAGTGCGCTGGCGCCTGTTTGTTCTTCGCGCGGAGCTTGTATGCCTAAGGCGGTAGCGTACGTTGCCGTTTGCTCGGGCGTCAGGAGAGGCAAAGCAAGTGGAGCTCCCGCGACGCCTGGTAGCGCGAGCAGTGCAAGCAGGCTCCCCACGGCGACTGGATTGCGTTGCCACAGAGGCGAGCTGCAAAAGACCGCTGCCCCGAGCGGAACGATGACCGCATACGCTGGAGCCATGTAGTAACTCCGTGCTCCCGGCGTCGCGGTGAGGAGTGCAGCCACTGCCAGGATTGCAGTTGCAACGGGTAGGGACCGGCGGCGCATACCCGCCTTGGTTAGGCATCCCCAGGAACCGGCTAGGCCGAGCAGGCAGACAAGTGGGCCAAACACCAACAGCTGGTCCAGCCAGAAAGCGGCTACTCCGCGGTGCACGAGTTTCAAACGTTGGGCGTTGGCCATAAACTCCAACGTGGGGTAGCTGTGAGTGGCTTGCCACCACACGAGCGGAAGTACTGCGAGTGCGATTACCGCGATCGAGACACTCCATCCGCTGAAGGCACCCGGCCAGCGCCCCCACTGCAGGGCAGCCACCGCCAACGCGGGAACCGCGAACCAAAGCATGCTCCATTTGTTGTGCAGACCAATGGCCAGGCCCAGACTTAGGACGAGCCACCGTCTGCGGTCTGCGGGAAGGTCACTCAGTTGGATCAAACAAATTGCTCCCGCCAACCAAAACAACGGCTCCCACGCGTTCATCGAATAAAAGCTGTACAATCCGAGAAACCCAGGCGAGAGCAGGAGAGCAACAGCCGCTAGGCGCATGGCTGTCGTGGATCCTTGTACCTGCCTGGCAAGATCCGCTGCGACGAGGATGCACAGCCCGCCGAGGGCGGCCGTGAGCAGTCGAAGAGTGATCAACGAAGTTGCAAGACTGCCGAGTGCGGCGAGAGCAGCAATCGAAAATGCTGGGTGGTCGACATAACTCCAGTCGAGCCGCCTCGCGCAGGCGAGATAATAAAACTCGTCGCGAAACCAATTGTCACGCAGCGTCGACGCCAGGTGAATCCCGATTTTGGCCACGACGAGTGCAAGCACAACGGGATCGATTCGCCGATGCTGCACCAAGTCCTCGCGTTCCTCGGGCGCTTGGAGTTACCCCACCTCAGGTCCGGCGAGCATGCTCCTCCGCCAGCGCGTGGTCAAAGAGCGGCAAGATCTCGTGCACGTCGGCCACTAAACCTAGATCGCTGTGGCGAAACACAGGAGCACGTGCGTTGCGATTGACCGCGACGATAATCCCGGCCCTCCGAACCCCCACCATGTGTTCGAACGCGCCCCGAATTCCCAGTGCGATATATAATTTCGGTGCGATCGATCTTCCTGTCAGACCAACTTGAAGCTGACGCGGGAGCCAGCCCTCGTCAGCTACGTCACGTGTAGTACACACTGCCGCGCCCAGCCGTTGAGCGAACGAGCGGACCTTCTCGACTCCATCGGCTCCAACTCCCTTGCCAATTCCAACGACAATCTCCGCATGATCGAGGTCGGCACCTAGGTCCGGTAGAGTCCCGCCGCCGACCCGTTGGATCGAGAAGGCATGGCGCGGCGCTCGCAAGTCGATACGTTCCTGGATGGGGGTGCCCTTTTGCAGAGACTGAGCTGGAACGGCCGAGAACACGCCCGGGCGAACCGTGGCCATTTCCGGGATGGTGTGTGAGGAAATCGTGGCCACAATGCTGCCCCCGAACGCAGGCTTGTACTGAAGGAGGGAGCCAGTTTCGTCGAGCCCAAGATCGATGCAGTCAGCAGTCAATCCAAGACCCAGCGCTGCAGCAGCGCGAGGAAGGACGTCGCGGCCGTATGCCGTCGAGGGACCAAGCACAAAACGCGGGCGTAGCCGCTGAATCGTGTCGACCAGGCAGGCTGCGTGCTCCCATGGCTGGTAGGTGGCCAGATGGGGCGACGAGCCAAAGTGGATGTGGTCCACGCCGTAGGTTTCACCTGGGAGGGCTTCCGGACCAACGGCTTCGCCAAGCAGAAGGAGGTGGACGATCCCCTGTGTGAAGCCAGCTAACTCAGTGGCTTTTGCGACGAGTTCCCATGTGACACGTTCGATTCTGCCATCACGAACTTCTCCGAGCACGAGAATGTCCGCTGGGTCTGTGCGAAGGGGCGAGGTGGGAAGTGTGGAAAGGCGTGGGGGTTCCGGGACTTTCCAATCGGAAAACAGACCGAATTCGTCGACTAAGATCGTGACGAGCTGCGTCACCGCCTCGGCCGGAGAGGAAGCGTCGATCATCAGTTGGCGTCGTGTGGGCGCGACCTCTTCCAAGCTGCGGACCCAAGTTGGGGAGCCAGAAAAGCCAACTTCCGCTTCACTGAGAGCCAGATCGTCGCACGAGAGCACCTCGATCGACTTAGCCCGAGCTTGCTCGAGATCGGACTTGGTAGGGAACTCTTCCGGCGCCACTCCCTCGGTAACGGTGAGGAGCGCCGGTAACCGGAGCCGCAACCTTTCCCAGCCGGTGTCGGTTTCCCGTTCGACCTCTACCGAGCGCGTGTCCGTAGCCACTGAGTCGATGTTGTACACCAAAGACACATGCGGAAGCCCTAGAAGTTCTGCGAGTTCTGGCCCAACCTGCGAGGTTTCCGCATCGACGCTATACCGTCCACAAAGAACGAGGTCCGCAGGGTTTGCGCGCAAAAACGCCGCGAGGGCGCGAGACGTGGCGAGCGTGTCGGACCCCCTGAATCGCGGATCGCTCAACAGTACAGCTCGATCCGCGCCGAGCGCGAGGGCTTCCACCAAGGCCTCTCTGGCCGACGGGGGACCCAAAGAAAGGGCGGTGACCCGGGTACCGGGAATCTGGGCCTTGATCGTTTTCGCGCGCACCAATGCCCGTGCATCGAATGAATTGATCTCTAACGGAACGTTTTCTCTTTGGATCGTTTTGGTTGCGCGATCGAACTTGAGACCCGCAGGCGTTGGTACTTGCTTGACACAAACAACGATGTGCATGGGGTTATCCTCTCACGGGGCATTCGGCGGCGACCCGTGTAGGGTACTTTCCGTTGCCACTCAATAGATGTTGAGCTTTGCCCCGAAAACCGCGTTTCTTGTTGCAAGTGTGAGTGTGCAAGGGTTTAATCCGCGCTTTACGGGATGCAGTATGGCGCGAATCGAGCGTATCTCCCGCATTATTCCGGAGATCCGAATGAAGGCACTACCTTGTTACGGCATGCTTTTGGTCGGTGCCGCTCTCGTCTTCAGTGGTTGCCAGAGCGCCCCCCACGATCGAGTTCCAGTTCCGAAGCGGATTGTCGACCTATCGCCCCCTCTTTCCGCGAATACACTAGAACTGCAGCTTGGGCAGCGCGTCGTTGAATTCCTTGGGTTACCCAGTCGGTTGCGCTTCCGACCCGTAGTGCCGCCGACGCCAGACCATTCGTTTGGTTTGGTGGTGTATGAGTTGCCCTCTCACACGGGAGCCCACGTTGATGCTCCGGGCAGGTTACTCAAGCATGGAGAAAGAGTAGACCAGATTGGGCTGGAAAAACTTGTTGGACCCGCACGGGTTTTGGATTTGCGGTGGAAAGGTCAACGTAGTCAGATCGAAGCCACAGACCTGGAAAACTACCAGATCGACAGTGGCGATGTGGTGATTCTGTTCGTTGGTTACACACCGCCTTCTACCAACTCCGATTGGCCAAAGTATCCGACGATTAGCCGAGAATCGGCGTTGTGGTTGGCGAACCGGAAGGTGCGCGCGGTAGCCACAGATGCGCCTTCGTTGGGTGATTTTCAGCGCTACGCAGAACTCCTCTCCCAGAACCGGCCTCCGGAAGAGGTCTGGGCAGAACGAATCCCCTTGTTTCGAGCGGGTATCCCCGTCGTGGAGGGCTTGGTCAACGTAGAACAACTGCTCGGGGAAGATAGGGTCCAGTTGATTGCACTCCCTCCTCCCGTGGCCGACCGCAGCGGTTCGCCTGCGCGCGTCGTCGCAATGATTTATTAACCGGTAGCTACTGGTGAGAACGGGCGCGGTAGTCCCGCGTTTGTGGCCTCGTCGACCTCACGGCGCGGCGTTCGAACCGTTACTCGCGCTGTTGTTACCGCTATCGCTGTCCGATGAATGGATTTCCCGTTCCGCCAGCTGGTTGAGCAGGTTCTCCATCGCCCGGCGCGCCAGTCGACTCGGGGTGATGTGCCCGTTCTCCCAACGATTCACCGTGGACACGGTAACGCCGATCGCGTGGGCGAACTCCTCCTGAGTCATATTCAGACGTCGTCGCAACGCAGCAACAGGCAGGTTTTTTTCACGTTGTTCACTGCTCGGCATACATCCCCCTTGGTTGGTAAGGAAGATTGGTTCTCAAGCGACGTGCATTGTGTGTGCCACTTGCTTTAAATTTGTGGCAGCGAAGCGTTGTCCCATGCTGAGACGTCACGAGAATGACGCCTGGTAAAAATAGCGACGGTTATCGGGTTTCTGTGGATTCTTGGTTGCTGCGTTGGTAGGCCGAGCGGAGCATTTTGGGGTTGCGGCGTTTCCGTAAATTTGCGAGAAGAGTTCGTGCGACCAGGCCTAATCTCTTAAAAGGAGAGCGGAGGACCCAAGAACTACGGGGTGAATCTCGGCAGCTTTGAGTGTCGAGTAGGGGAACTCTTTGAACCCGAACCCGTCAGCTAACTTCGTCGGCCTTCAAGGAGAGGAATGAAGGGAAACGGCGCGCAAGCGGTTTCCCTCATGACGGACAACCTCTCCAGGCGTCGCAAAAGACAAATGGAGGGGACCAATGAGAAAAGAGGCGCACGATCAGCTCTCGTGGTGTCTTGCACTGATCGGGGTGTTCACCATGCTTGTTTCACCCTTGTGGGCCCAAGCTCGGCTCGACGCAGGGGCTAGGGGTGCGGAAAAGAGAATACACTCCAAAGCTCCTCGCGGAGGGAAAAAGCCGGCATCTGTGCGAGCGTCATGGTACGGAGGTACTTTCCATGGTCGAAGGTCAGCGAATGGCGAGATTTTCGACGCAAACGAATTCACCGCCGCTCACCGCACGTTGCGGTTGGGGACGAAAGTGCAAGTAACCAACCCTCGCAACGGACGGTCCATTGTCGTGGAGATCACGGATCGCGGACCTTTTATTCGCGGGCGAGATCTGGATCTTTCCTACGCCGCGGCCCGCGCACTGGGAATTGTGCGCAGTGGGGTAGCGCGAGTAGAGGTCGAGGTTCTAAATGACGTCGTCGATGCCTCAGGATCGAGCGTACCGGTCTTGGTGGCGTCCAATGCGGCTGGTGTGGGAGGCGCATGGCCAAGGGCAATCGTAAGGTAGTGCGGAGGCGGGGGCCCGACGTTGCTCACGGCGGAGCAGTGCCGCGGAAGATCTTGGTAGCCACAGACTTCTCTCCCGTGGGGAACAAAGCGTTCACTTTCGCATCGCAGTTAGCGCGCAAATTTGGTGCAACGCTTGCGCTGATTCACGTGGTGCCACCCGTGTTCCAAGTCGAGGGACTGGACGCCGCGGGTATAGCACGGGAAGGAGAGGACTGGGCACGCAAACAGGTCGAGCAACTGCGCCAGCAGCCCGAAGAGATTGTGATTGCCCATGGCGACCCAGTCGACACCATTGTTCGGGAGGCAAAGAGGCAAAAAGCCGACCTGCTGGTCCTGGGCTCTCGGGGGATGAGCGGTCTACGCGGTTTCATGTTGGGAAGCGTGGCGCAGCGAGTGCTTCAACAAGCCCACTGCCCAGTTCTCGTGGTTCCCAAGCTCGCTCGCGTACCAAAGTAAGATTTTCTTGCCACGCCTTTAAGAACGACTTGGTCTTTAGTCGGTGGTCGACCGCCTGGGCCTCAGCCGTTGGAGGATTTTCGTGGCTTTCCGCGTATGCTCCCGGCGCCGTTTCCTCGGGGCCGACCCCAATCGTCGCACGCGTCTTCGGAGTGCTTGGAGAAGCTCTGTTTTGAATATCCCAGCGAACGGACCCCTCCCGTCATCAACCTTCGGTGATGCTGATAGCAGGGGTGCTGCACGCTCCCGCAGGGTCGAGACCCACAACACCAACCGGCGTAACTGGCCTTGCTGTTCGGCCACCGGAGTTGGTTTCCGCCGCAGCGCACCGCCTTGTGCCAAGGTTTGCTCCAGTTGTCGATGCAGGTCGAGAAGGCGCCGAACGTTGGCGTGAACAACGTTTGCTGACAGTCTACCTTCTTTTCGGAAATCGTTGGACTCCGCGGACATCATTGGAGCTTGAGCGCGTTTCTTACCCGGCTGGATAAGAGATGTCGAGCGTTCGGGTTTAGAGCAGCCGACAGTCACCGGCGCCGGAGCACGTGAAAAGGGTATATCGCCCTCGGGGTATTGTTCCCGTTGCAAAGTGAAATTGCCGCTGTCCTGAACACTTTTCCGAGCCATCGAGTTCCCCGGCTATGACCTGTCGAGCGCCAGCTCAAGGAAGAACTAGTTGACCAACTTGAACCGCGAAGCGATAAACGGCGCCGGTGACTAGGAGAACGGCCGGACCGCGGGCGTGGCGGAAAAGGGTGAGGTGGGCTGCAGAGGGGCTAGCTTTCGTGGGGTTTCTGTGCGCGACAGTGCGCGCCGGGGCTGAGAACGTTGAGTGCCAGTGGCAACCGGGGGACGAGTGGGTTTCTGCCGTGGCGCGCGTCTTATTTAATCCAGGTGCGGACTGTTTGCCCTTTGACCGCAACGGCGACGGTGCAGTCACTGTTGCCGACATGGTGCGGGAAATACGGTCTGCCGCGAGTGCCTTGCTTGGACCGCGGGTGAAGTTTTTAGGCCTTGCCGGTGCCGACGGTACCGTCATTTCCCCCTGGGGATCCGAAGGCGGCTTGATCGTTTATCAGCGACCCGGCGGGAGTGGATTCCAGTTGGTTGTCGAGGCGGCCCCCGGTGCGTCAGGCGCAGCGGTCGGCAGCACTGTCGTGACCATTTCTGCCGGGATCGAGGGTCGGCCGGACTTGCAAATTTTTTTCAGTCGCCCGTTGGGAAATGGCGATCCTGCATTATGTGACGGCGGCGTGCCGGGTGTCACCTTTCCCGACTTTCGCTACGACCAGCCGACCACGGCAGTTCTTCAAGACGGGAGTTGCGGTTTTACGGTCGCAGTAGCCTCACGAGGCGCATGTACCGTCGATGAGTTTGGTGCTCCGCGATTCGTATCTGCGGGCACCGGTACCGTACAGTTCTGCGCACTCGTGCCTGCTACCCGGGCCTTCCCGATCGGCGACACCTTGGTCACCGTACGAGTTAGGGATCGCCAGGGAAACCTAGGGCCTCCTGCCCAAATGATCGTGCGAGTGGGGAGCCAACCTCCGCCAAGTCTAACTCCGCAGCCGACGTTCACCGCATCGCCTACGACTATACCGAGCACCAGGACTTTGACCCCGACGTATTCGCCCACAAATACGGTTATCCCAGCCTCGACTCCGTCCCCGACAAGTTCGTCATCAGCGACCGCGACTCCGACCGTGACGCCGTTCTCGTCCGTAACCCGCTCGCCTACGCCATCGACGACTCCCTCGCCAACTCCGCGTTTCAGTGCGACCGCCACGTTGCCAGTCGCAACGAGGCCCCCCTCGGTATCGCCCACTTCCACAGCCACAGCCACAGCCGTGAACACGTCTTCCGCGACGGCAACCCGAACCGGAACGCCACCGTTCTCGAACACTTTCACGCCAAGTCCGACGCCGTCGGCCACCGTAACCGCATCGCCGACCTTCTCCTTCACGCCTTCGCCGCGGCCACCTAGGCGCACACGGACACCTTGGCCGACATGGTCAGCAACAGCGACGCCGCAAGTTTCTCCAAGTCCTACCTCTCATCGAACGACAAGCGCCACAATGAGTCCGACGGCTACCGCGCCGACCGAGACGCAGCCGCCCACTACTCGAACTCCAACTCTGACGCCGACACGTACCGCAAACCAACCGACACCGCAGGAAACCCCGACGGCGTCTCATACTCGAACGCCGACGCGTTCGAGAACGCCCACTTCGACGAGGACCGCCGTGCCGACCGTCATGGCTACCCCCACGTGGACGTTGCTGCCATCGCGCTCGCCCACAGCGACGCTTTCGCCGATTGCGAGCCCGACTTTCACTCCGACTCGTCAGCCGACGTTGACCCCGACGACGACGTCCTCTCCTAGTGTAACCCGTACATTCCGCCCGAGTGCGACGCCTACAATGTCTCCGGTGTGGACGGGTACGCTAACGCCCACGAGTTCACGAACGCCGTCTTTGTCTCCGACGGCGACATTTACGGCCTCGGCGACGCGGTCGGCCACTCAGACGCGCACAGCTACTACGACACCTACCACGACGCTCACACCGACGCGCACGGCAACCCCGAGTGTCAGTCCAACTCCTTCCGTGACGCCCAGCCCTACCAACACCCGCACCCTAACGCCGAGCCGCTCTCCGACAGTGACACCTACATGGACTCAAACGCGTACTGCAACCGTTACGCGAACTCCAAGTCTCACCCCAACGGTAACGCATACCCGCACCGTTACCCGCACGCCCACGGTAACGGCCACCCCGACCAACACGGTGCCGCCTGAGCCAGTGATTACTTTTTTCGGCGTTACACGATCCGACGACCAGCTGGTGATCCCGTCTGGAGTACTGCCGGATGGAACCGAGGTTTTTGAGCGCCCATCGGGAAAAGGATTCTCCATCGTAGTCGAAGCGCGCCCAGGAGGAGCCAATACTCCGGTCGGGATGACGACGTTTCGATGGGACCCAGCCCGGCCGGACATTCTCCCCGACCTTGCGATCGTGGCATCCCGGAGTCTTGGGAACGGGTCTCCGGCTGTGTGTGACGAAACCCCACCGGCTTTGGGGGGTGTCCCAGCGTGGGACGGTCTATTGGACTTGCCAGGATCTCAGGAACTCGCCGATATCATCAATGACTTGAGTTGCCGCTTCAAGGACGGCAGCGGGCAGCCTCGCGGGAGGAATGCGAACGAGGCATGCATCCTGTTTCCAGATGGCCAGTACCGATTTGCCGGTGTGGGGACCACGGTACAGTTCTGCGGGTTTGTGGACGAACCGATTGCGCTGCAGCCCGGCGCGGAAACGCGGTTTACAGTCCGGGTCCGCGACGAAGCGGGACGTTGGAGCGCGCCGCGCAGCTTGATCGTCCGAATCCGCTAATTCCAGAAAGGTCAAGTGTGACCCACGCCCCAACAGGGGTGCGTGTTCCGATTCGTGCTCTGAGCAAGAAGTCGCTGCACCGGCCGGTTCACGACACGGTCCAAATATCCCCTTGGCGGAGCAGTTCGTTCAAATTGGCGGGTTTGCGCTTCTTTGCGGATTCTACCTGGCCCCGAACGATTTCCTCGTACGTCGGGCGCTCGACAGCACGAAAAACGCCCACTGGTGTTGGGAACTCTGGCGGCGACAACTGACTCAGCGCGAACGCTAGGCCCGCGTCGGTTTCGTCGTGGACAAGGAGGTCCTTCTCTGAAGCGTGATCCCCAAGTTGAACGACCTCGATTTTCCCGTTCCGCAGGCGCAGGCCCTTATCTCGGTTTTTGCCAAAGATCAGTGGTTTTCCGTGCTCCAACACTAGCTGTGTGTCGGCCTTCGTGTCCTTATCCGTCAGGCTTGCAAAAGCACCATCGTTGAAGATGTTGCAGTTCTGCAGAATTTCGACAAAGGCGGTTCCTCTATGTCGGTACGCCCGGTGGAGCGTTTCCTGAAGATGTTTGGCTTCTACATCGATACTCCTCGCGACGAAGGTGGCCTGAGCTCCCAGGGCAACTGAGATCGGGTTGAAGGGATAATCGGGTGAACCAAACGGTGTAGACTTTGTGACCTTGCCTTGTTCCGATGTTGGCGAGTACTGCCCCTTGGTTAGCCCGTAAATGCGGTTGTTGAAGAGCAAGATGTTCACGTCCACGTTGCGGCGGAGAATGTGAATCAGGTGATTTCCGCCGATCGAGAGGCCATCCCCGTCGCCGGTGACGACCCACACGGACAGCTCAGGTCGCGTAATTTTCAATCCAGAGGCGATGGTAGGGGCACGTCCGTGAATGGAATGGAATCCGTACGTGTTCATGTAATATGGAAATCGACTGGAGCAGCCAATGCCAGAAATAAACACGATGTTTTCTCGAGGAATCCCCAGTTCTGGCATGACCTTTTGTACTTGCGCCAAGATGGCATAGTCCCCGCAACCGGGGCACCAGCGCACGTCTTGGTCGGTAATAAAGTCTTTCCGAGTCAGCTTTGCGGCAGATTCACTAACAGCCATTTACTCCTCCAACATTTGCTCGATCCGGCGAGCAATCTCGCCAACCTTGAAAGGGATACCTTGGATTTTGTTCAGACCTACGGCATCGACGAGATATTCGGCTCGCAGGATCTTGACCAGTTGACCTAGGTTCATTTCGGGTACGAGAATTTTGCCAAAGCGGCGAAGCACGTCCCCGAGGTCCGGCGGCAGAGGGTTCAGGTGTCTCAAGTGAACGTGGGCGACACGTTTTCCAGCGGCTTGCGCTTGGCGGACAGCGGCCTCGATTGGGCCGAACGTGCTCCCCCAACCAACAACAAGCAAGTCTCCACTCTCCGGCCCGAACACCTTTGTGGGTGGAATCTCACGCACGACTCCGGCGATCTTGCGGGCCCGCACCCGAACCATCTGCTCGTGGTTGGTCGGAGCATAACTTACGTTCCCGGTCAGGTATTCCTTTTCGAGACCTCCAATGCGGTGCTCCAGATTTGGCGTTCCAGGGATTACCCAAGGACGGGAAAGGGTTTCTGGATCCCGAAGGTACGGGAAAAAGCCGCGTGGATCGGTGCGAAACTCTACCGGGATCTCTGGAAGATCCGCCAAATCGGGCAAGCGCCACGGTTCTGCCCCGTTCGCGAGGTAGCCATCGGAGAGCACAATCACCGGGGTCATGTACTTCACCGCGATGCGGACTGCTTCGATCGCAATGTTGAAGCAGTCCGCCGGGGTTGCGGGGGCCAGCACCACTACGGGGGACTCACTGTTGCGTCCGTACAATGCCATCAGGAGGTCGGCTTGCTCTGTTTTGGTCGGTAGACCAGTGCTGGGGCCACCTCGCTGGATGTCGCAAATAACGATCGGAAGCTCCACGCTTACAGCGAGGTTGATGGTCTCCGCTTTGAGGCACATTCCCGGACCGCTGGTAGTCGTTACGGCAATCGCTCCCCCGAAGGCAGCTCCGAGAGCGGCCCCGATCCCGGCAATTTCGTCTTCAGCCTGGAACGTGTAAACGTCGAACTCCTTGAGTGTCGAGAGCTCGTGCAGGATGTCACTTGCGGGGGTGATCGGGTAGCTCCCAAGAAACAGCGGCCGCTTGGCTTTTTGTGCGGCAACCACCAACCCAAGCGCTAACGCACTGTTGCCGGTGATGTTGCGGTATGTGCCCGGCTCGAGCCGCGCAGGCTTGACTTCGAAAGCACTGGCAAACACCTCCGTAGTCTCGCCAAAGTGGAACCCGGCCCGTAGAACTCGCTGATTCGCCTCGACCAGTTCAGGGCGCTTTTGGAAACGGTCGGCAATCCACTTCTCGGTGGGCTCGATCGGGCGTTGAAACAGCCAAGAAACTAAACCCAAGGCGAAGAAGTTTTTGCACCGGTTCACCGTGCGAGCTGGCAAGTTCGTGTCTTTCAGGGTGAGTGCAGTGAGCCGGGTGATTTCGATCGGGTAAACCTGGAATCGGGTCAACGAACCGTCCTCTAGGGGGTTCGAATCGTAACCGGCTTTGCGCAGATTTTGCTCGTTGAACTGTTCTCGGTCGACGATGAGGATGCCGTTGGGCTTTAGGTCGCCAACGTTCATTTTTAACGCGGCAGGATTCATTGCCACGAGTACGTCCAGTTCATCGCCCGGCGTGAAAATTTCGTAGCTTGCGAAATTGACTTGGAAGCCAGAGACTCCTGCGAGCGTTCCGGCAGGTGCACGAATCTCCGCTGGGAAGTCAGGCAAGGTGCTGAGGTCGTTCCCGACAATGGCAGACTCGTTGGTAAATTGCATACCTGCCACTTGCATTCCGTCTCCCGAGTCCCCAGCAAAACGGATTACCACGTGGTCCCGCTCGATGCGGGGCTTTGGATGTTGTTGTACGGCGGGTTCCGCCGGTGGTACTGCCATCGATTGTGGTCTCCTCGTAATTTTGTAGTTTTCGCGCCGACGTGCTGTGCAGCAGCAGTTGGTCCTAGTCCCAAGGCGCAGCAGCCAGCCGGCGCGTTCAATCCTAGTGAGCGACCACGGTTATTTCAAACAACATGGTCGGCCCTGTCACTTTGGGCCATGCCTACGTGAAGTGACGGGCCGTTCCCTCATGATGAAGGAGAAGCGCGGCTCCTCACTCGGTGCCGGTTCGACCTCGACGGGAATGCCGGACACGCGAGCGAACTTCTGGAGGAGTTCAGGCTCTATCCGCTGCAGATGATGCACAACTTCAGGTGGCCCTTCGATGCGCAGCTTCTGACCCTCGGAGAGGAGCTTGTACTGCGCCCAGGCACGTTGGAGCAGGTCTCTTGCACGGGCTGAGACACTCCACGTTTGGTGTGGACTTCCGCAGGCGCGGCATGGAGCGAGGAACTGGTCGGCCAGGGGCAAGCGCCGCCGTCGCCGATGAACGTCGACCAAAGTGCAGCCGGGATGCATGTGCACGGCGTCGACAAAGCGATCTTGATAGAACATGGTCACGACCTGGGAGCCTAACCGTTTTCGAAGCTCGGCTGTTCCGGGGTCGATGAAATCCACCAGGATTTTCCCCCCGAGAGCGCGCAATCGCACCTGGCGCGCAACCACGCGTGCCGCTTCCATGTTCACTTGCGTTGTCTTGGGAGTACGAAAGCTGCGGAGCGAGTGAGCGCAAGCAGTGTCCACGTCGACAAGCGTGCCAGCTGTCGTGAATTCGAAGCGAACAAGTCCCCCGTGCGGCAGCGGCACCTCCGGCTGGAGAGCAACGCGAAGCTGTTCGTCGACGCGCCGGCTCGTGAACAAGTCAGGGCTATCAACAGCAACACGCACTCGAGCTGGGTGCTCGGGAGCCAATGATGTCCAGCATCTCCGAACGGTTTCTTCGAACTCCGGAGCATCGAGCAGGATGCTGTCAAGCTCTACATCTGCGCTTTCTCGCAGGAGATAGGCGATCGGATCGCGCTCGCGGTAAACCAAGCCAGGACGATTAGCGGCGAGGATGGCCTCGGCGATGGTCCTCCACGTGTCTTCTAGGCGATTTGCTTCCTGGAGGAGTTCTCCGTCCGTGGCCTGGAGCCCCCGGCGCTCTACCACGAAGCCTCCGAGACGTTCCGCAAAGGGGGCAAGCAACGCGAAGATGCGTTCTTGCCATTTAGCCGAGCATTGCTTGGGCCATTGAAACTCACGTGTGCCCGGGCGCAGCGCGAGAAAAAAGTCCTCGACCCGAATTCGTGGCGACACCAGGGCTGCCTTTTGCTCGTGCGGGAGTCGGCGAACTTGAACGATCAGCTGAAGCCCTTCTTTCAACGCCACTTCCACGTAGCGCGCCGCGAATCTAGCTGGGTTGCCCTTCCCAAGCTCGATACTCAGCGTTTGACACACTGGGAAGCGGGGAGATTGTAAAAGGGCCGTTCTCCCGTCACCGAGATCCACAAGAGCGGCCCGAAGGGGAGGCAGAAGGGTGGTTACTCGGGCTCGGAAAATATCTCCGAAACGGACCTCTTCCGGTACAGGGGGCTCGGCGATGAACTCGGTCAACTCACCATCTTCAACGAGGGCAGCGCGAAGGCCAAGAAAGCCGAACTGTAAGAGTAGCTCTTTCACGTGCGCTCGGCGGATCCCAGAGGTTCGAATTGCGGCTCGTTGCCAGCAGGCGCAGGATTGGCGAGTGTCGTGTGAACTTTGCAAACCTCAAGCACCAGAACTTGGTCTTCGGTCAGGCACAAGAGCGCTTGGAGGAACTGGCGTAGTTTGATCGTCCCGGCGGGGGTCATCCTCGCAGCAAAGGTGAGAACACCGTCCGTTGTGAGGTCCAGTGCAGACACGATCTTACGCGCATCGACCGTGCCCGAGCCGTTTCCGCTAGCTTTGGGGATCGGAAATACCTCGCTCGCGCGAAAATTGCGGAGACGTTCTTCGACGAAAGCGATTCCCCGGTCGGCAAGAACCGGGGCTAGCTTCACCGCGTAAACAAAGCCGGCAATTGCCTGGCCGAGGCTCGGACCGCGCAGCTCGACGAGTTCGCTGTGCTGGACCCGCAGCCCAGGTGGCAACTGCTGGTTCAGTTTCGTTTGCACGATAGTCGGGTCGACAACCTGGGTGAAATAGATGTCGGCAAGTTCGCAGTGGCTTTCGATTCCGAAGGGCAACGCAGGACCAAAGGAAACCCGCGGGAGAGGGTGATGGCCTTGCGTGAAGGCAATTGGCAGCTCTGCTCGCCGAAGTGCACGGTAGAAGATGTTCGTGAGTTCGACGCTGCCGATAAACCGAGCGCGGTCCTTTTTCACATACGTCAAGCGGATGCGGCAACACGCCTCTCCGCCCGGAGCTGGAGGGCTGCTTTGTAGTGCTCCTTCGCCATTTGCTTCAATCCACTCTTCTGCCGTTCCTAGAATTCGCGGCGGCGTGGCTGGGGGGAGCTTTCCTACGGCTCGTTCTCGGGTGGAGGCTGTAGGCGCACAGGCAAGGATCTCCTTGGGTGTGTTCTGTATTTGCTCTGGGCGGTGGACTTTTTTCCACCCTCGTGGTTCCCAGCTTGCCAGGTCCTGTCCTTCCGTTGCGGCAATCACTTCTGCAGCCCAGTGGGCAACACGGATTCCTCGGTGTTCCGCCGCCTTGGATCCGTGCAGGTGGTAGTCGATGTTCCGAACGGTCTTGAAGTCACACGCTCCGCAGTACGTGCATCGCGAAACACTGCAATCGGGTGTGAGCTTGCCTTCGAACGCTCGCGCCAGTTCGCGCTGCAGGAACTGCTTGGTTACGCCAGCGTGCAAATGATCCCAAGGTAGTGGCTCGTCCAAGTGACGCCGGCGAAGCTCTTGTTTCACATCGATATTCGTTTCTCGAAATGCCTGCTCCCACAGATCGAAGCGGCACTGGTCCGACCACCCGTCAAACCGGCATCCGAGTTCGAAGGCGCGTTGGAGCGTATGCGACAGTTGCCGGCCACCACGAGAAAACACACCCTCGAGAACGGATAGCCGAGCGTCATGGTACCGGAAGCCTAACCCCTTCTTGGAGAATTCTCGGAGCAAGAGATTTTGCCGCGCCACGACTTCTTCGGCTGAGAGTTGCTGTACCCACTGAAACGGTGTGTGGGGCTTGGGCACGAAGTTCGAAACCGAAGCGATCACAGCCGCTCCCCGCGGGGCAACGGACCGAATCCGGGCACACAGCTCGACGATCCCCAGCAAGTCCTCTTCTGTCTCACCTGGAAGGCCCAACATGAAATACAGTTTGAGATGGCGCCATCCCAGGGAGAAGATCAACGACGCGGCGTCGATCAATTCCTGTTCAGAATACTCCTTCTGAATGATATCACGAAGGCGCTGCGTCCCCGCTTCTGGGGCGAGGGTAAAGCCTGTTTTTCGAACGCGTCGGATTTGTTCGAGCAGGTTGGCGGCCAAAGCTTCAACTCGCGTGGACGGCAGGGAGAGAGCAACCCGTGAGTTCTCCAAACGGTCCATCAGCTCCTTGAGCACCGGGTTGATACAGCTGTAGTCGCCCGTGCTGAGGCTCAGGAGGGAAAGTTCTTCCTGCCCTGTTAAGGTCGCGGCACGCACGGCCTCGTCTATGACTTTTTGAGGGTGCCTCTCCCGCAAAGGCCGGTAGATGTAACCGGCTTGGCAGAAGCGGCATCCTTTAACGCAGCCGCGCATGACCTCGATGCTGGGACGGTCGTGCACCACTTGCACGATCGGCACAACGAACGTGGTCCGGCTCGGAACGGAGTCCAAATCGCTTACGACCCGTTTGGTTACTCGAGTGTAATCAGCGAACGTTGGTACGATCCCGGCAAACCGTCCTTCAGCGCTGTACTGCGGGGTAAAGAATGCGGGCACGTAGATTCCTGGGACGTGTCGCAACGCGAGCAGGAGCTGTTCGCGGTTGGCGCCCGCCAACTTGCACTCTACCACCACGTTGCAGATGTCATGAATCGCTTCTTCTCCGTCGCCGAGCAGGACGGCGTCGAGAAATGGGGCAAGGGGTTCGGGATTAAATGCACAAGGGCCTCCTGCGATCACTAAAGGGCAGGTGGAGTCACGCTCGCTGGCAAGAAGGGGGATTTTACCCAGCGAGAGCATGGCGAGCAGATTCGTGTAGGTGAGTTCGTATTGCAGCGTAAACCCGAGAATGTCGAACTCGTAGAGCGGCGTGAATGTCTCCAAAGACACCAACGGCAAGTCGTGCTCACGGAGCGCCTGTTCCATGTCCACCCAAGGTGCGTAGACACGCTCGGCGTACACGTCCTCGCGCCGATTCAGCAAATCGTACAAGATCTGCAGCCCTGGGTGGGATTGGGCGATTTCGTAAACATCGGGAAAGGCCAGGGCAACGCGCAGGCGTACAGCGCTCGGATCCTTTCGAACCACCCCGAACTCGTTCCCGAGGTACCTCCCAGGCTTTTGCACGCGCGGTAAAATTGCCGCATATGCTGCCTCGTAGTTTCGAGTCGTAGCCATTGCGACTTACCTTAAGGCGAGGGGAGCTGCGAGGCAACGTACATCCTGGAGGCTGGTGAGACACGACGGGATGCTGCCCGGCTTGACGAAGAACCACTGGTCGGGGTAGCCAACAATTCGTTATGCTGCGACGGAGTTGAGGATTGCAGCGGGGATGCAAGCAGCCAGCACCATTCTCAATACAAAAGTACTAGTCTTAAACCGATCATTTTTGCCCGTTCACATTACGTCGGTGAGGAGGGCCTTTTCCCTCTTGTACCAAGGTTTGGCCCATGCCGTAGACCAGGAGTATCGCACGTTCGACTTTGAAAGTTGGTCGCAACTCTCCGCGAGCGTGCACGACGAACGAATTGGCTTGGTGGGGAGAGCGATCCGGGTCCCGCGCGTGATCCTTTTGCTGGCGTACGACCGGGTGCCGAAACGGCGCGTGCGCTTCAGCCGGTTCAACATTTACACGCGGGACCGTAACACCTGTCAGTACTGCGGCCAAACCTTTCCTCGCAGCGAACTGAATTTGGATCACGTAGTTCCGCGTTCGCGGGGAGGACGGTCGACGTGGGAGAATGTCGTGTGCTCCTGTCACGAGTGCAATCGCAAAAAGGGTGGGCGTACTCCAGAAGAGGCAGGCATGAAGCTTCTACGTCCGCCTCGCCGTCCAGAATGGACCCCCTTTATGCTGGAGAACTTTAGTCTGCGCCGGTACAAGGAGTGGGCGCCGTTCTTGTCGGTTGTGGACGTCTCTTACTGGAACACCGAATTGCTCGAATAGTCACCGGTAGATCGCCGAGCTACTCCCCGGCGTCATCCAGTCACAGGTCCGATCCACACACCGTACTTCGAATCGGTGCCGGTGATCCGGCGTAAAACCTTCATGAGCGGGTAGGCCGGCTCGACATCGCGGGCCCCCACACCGACTGGCGTAAACTCGGACCCTTGAGCGATCCAGATCGCGTCGTTCAGTGCTTCGATCCTTTCCCGCGCTTCTAAATAGTCCGGCTCACTGTATACGTCCTGTACATTGAGCAGGGCGCCGTTCGCGACTGTTACGCGTAGTCCCACTTGCAGCCCACGGCTTCGGACAGTGGCAATTGCTTCGGGGAGAGGTTTCGGCACAAGCATCATGTAGTGCGATCCTCGTTCGTCGCCTTGTGTCAAGTAAAAGCGATCCCGCATGAAAGCAAAAACGTGCTCGAGCAACTCCAGTTCACCAATGAGCACTGGGTCGTCTTTGCCGACGTATTCGCCGCCCGCGATGATTGCTAGCTTTTCCGTCGAGGCGGAGAGGAGAATGCGGCCAAGATGTTCTGGCACTGCGGTCGCATCGGAGACCGCCTTGGGAAGCGACCAGATTCGCTTCACGTTGAACAAATTGGTGGCGCCCAGGAGACGTTGAACCGCGGCACCATGCGCGATTGCATCGAGAAAGATTCGCCGGTGTTCGTGAACGTCGAAAATCTCAAAGGCGGCGGACGCCCCATAGCGCTGTTGATACTCAGGGCGTTGCACGGCCTCCCGAACGGCCGCCCAAAGCGGAAGGTTGAAGGCTGCAGGGCCGGCTTTATCGGCCGCAAGTAAGCCCACCACGGTATCGCTGCCCTGCAGTGGAAGTTCCGCAAATCCGGGGCCTTGGCCAGTCACGTTGCCTGCAAATGGCTTGCGCACCTCCGTAGTCGCACGGCCACGCGTCCACTCGTTCAAGGCTTGGCGAATTTGCGGAATCGCACGGACTTCGGGCTCCGGGAGTAAATCGGCGAGCAGATCTACGAATGTTGGAGAGGGTTCTGCCAGCTCTTCCACCTTCTTCCCTTGGGTGGCAGGGCCGATCTTCAAGTCTTGGGCGAGGCCGTACGGCTTGTACTTTAGGAGCTCCGTTACCCAAACCGCACGCCAGAAGGTTCGGAAAGCCAACAAGTGGATTTCGTTGGAGTCGATTCCGCGGTCGTGAAGCATGAGCAGGTGGAGGTCGTCACCGACCGCGAAGACTTCGAATGCACGCAAGCTCCCTTGCCTGCGGGCTTCTTCAAGCGAGGCTCGGGCAACGGCGTTAAAGAGGGTGGGCGGCGCGGTGTGCCCAAGTTTGCCTCCACCGTCGGCTTTGATGTCCGAAAGAACCAAGCCGCTTGTTTGTCCGGCGCGTTGAAGAATGGGGTCCGCGGCGCCGAGTTCCGATGCCGGGATTGAATGGAACACATGGGAAAGCTCTGCTGCTTGGGCTCTGGCTCGGCGCTCCGCCTCTTCGGCGACGATAAAAGGCTGAAATTCCCCGTGGCTCCGTAACAACCGGGCGTACTTTGTGGCGCGTTTCTGAAGCCAGGCCGTTTGTACACGATCCTGGGCAAACAAATCGACGACGTCGTGCGGAGGAGGGATCCTGCCGTTGTCGTAGGATTGGTAGGAGTACGCAGCGAGCCTTACCGTTCCCAGCTCGGGCTCGGATTGCGCTGCCTCGTCCAAAGAAACTGGCACGACAGCTGTATGGTAGCCGGCGGCGGGCCCACCAACTGTAAAGTGGAAATCTCCGCCCAGGTTAAAGTGGGCCTCTCCCACTGCGGGGAGTCCACTCTGGAGTCGGAGAACAACAATCGGCTCGCAACAGGGGCCATTTTCACCTACATCCGTCCCCACGAGCGCGACCGGTTCGTGACGGGTGGGTTGCCAGGAATGGCCGTCGTGCACAAAACGGCCTCCCACAGCGTAAACGGCGCTGATGGCCCACTCCACCGGGTTTGCGACCAGGGAGAGCATTTCTGCCCAATCCCCTACTTGGGCGCGTTCGACCGTGAGCGGCTCTCCTGCGGGAGGGTAAATCAAATGAAGCACTTCCTCTGCCGGGCGGTCGCCAAAGAAATAAACTCTGCGCCGTTTCTCTTTCGCTAGCAGCGTGGGAACGTGCTCCACGAGGGCGATGAAGCGGGTTCCATCCAACCGTTGGTGAGAGCCCTTATCGGGATGAAAAAACAGGTTGAACAAGCCGCGGTTGAAACCTCCCAGTCCTCCCCCAACGAGCTTGGCAACGAGGATTGGCTCGGCACCGCGCTCCGTGAAGGGAAAGCGAAGCATTCGAAGGCTAAGTTTTGACTGTTGCTCCGTTGCTGGGGCTGAGAATAGGCTCGTGAGGCGAGACCCTAAGCGTGGAGCCACCCCGCGAAGTGCTTCGATCACCGGGTTCCATACACCGTTTTCCAGGGTTTGTGCATACGGGTTTGCACCGAGAAGGTTTGCTTGGACGACCAAATCGGCCCCGAGGCGTTGCACTAGAAAGCCTCGCACCTCGGCGGTGGTACTGAATTCCTGCAACTTTCTCCGTACCGCATCGACGATGCTGGTGGGGATTTCTGTTCCGGTGTCTAACCACGGTAAAAGCCGGATCGAGGCAAACACAGCGACCACACGGTGGACTGCCCGCCTTTCCTCCGCTTGTAAGAACTCAGCTCGAGAAGTTGCCTCGGTCGATGTCATCGCTCAACCTCCTCTCGTGCTTCGGCGCGCGATTGCCGCCTCTCCAGTTGGTCCGAATCTGCTCTTCGATGCGGCAGCGGCCAGTTGTGTGCGAAGCTTTTAACATGGATTGATTCGTGCCGGGAAGAGGACTCGGGATCCTCTTTGTGGCACAGAGTGATCGAGCCTCGTTTCTTGACAGCCTACTGCCGTTGCGTTGACAAGGAACGTGCAGCTATGAGAAAGGTCAACTGGCGGCTGAGGACGTTGGTGAGGGGATGCGGCTCAAGCAGTTAGAAATTCAGGGCTTCAAATCGTTCCCTACCCGAACCCTAGTGGAGTTTGCCCCTGGGGTTACCGCGATTGTTGGCCCCAATGGTTGTGGCAAGTCGAACGTGGTGGATGCCATCCGTTGGGTGCTGGGTGAGCAAAGTCCGCGTTTACTGCGCGGAACCCAAATGGAAGATGTGCTCTTCAAGGGCTCCGATGGAATGGATCCAAGCAACCTTGCGGAGGTCTCGCTGACCTTCGAAGTCGGGGACGTTGCAGGCCAACTTGCTGAACTCGACGAAACAAGTCTCGTGGCCGAGGTACTGAAACAGTTTCCCGAAGTAAGGGTCACTCGACGGTTGTTCCGTTCTGGTGAGGCAGAATACCTGATCAATGGCCGGGCCTGCCGAATGCGAGACGTTACGGAGATGTTTTTGGGCACCGGAGTCGGTGCGCGCTCTTATGCGATCATTGAACAAGGGCGGGTGGAGCAACTGATCAGCGCGAAGCCAGAAGAGCGGCGTGTTTGGATCGAGGAAGTGGCTGGAACGACTTTGTTTCGCACCCGCAAGATCGCAGCCGAACGCAAGATGGAGCGGACGCGGGAAAACCTCCACCGCGTCAACGACATACTTCGCGAACTGGATCGGCAACTGAGTTACATGCGGCGGCTAGCCAGGCGCGCTGAGCAGGCGCAGCAGGCTCAGGCAGAAATCCGCGAGATCGAACTCACGTTGGTAGCCAGGCAAAGGGATCGTGTTGCCGCGCAAAGCCAGGAACTTCAAGCCGAGCGGGACCGCTCTGCTGCTGCCTTGGCTTCCGCTCAGCAAGAGATGCAAGAAATTGAGGAAGCGATTCAGGAGCTCCGTGAGAGCGAGCACGCTGCCAACGCTGGGCTGAATTCACTGCGCGAACACCGAGGGCAGGTGGAGGCGGAACTGCAGAGTGTCCGGCAGCGTGAGCAGTTCGCTTTACGTCAACAGGCTGATATGGAAGCGCGCGCGGCGCAGCTGGTCCGGGAGCTCCAAGAGGCGGCGAGGCAGCTAGAAGCACTGCGGGCTAACCGCCAGCACGAGCGCGAAGAACGTGCGGTTGTTGCCCGCACGTTGGTTGAGCTGGAAGCGAATGTCGCAGCTTTGCGGGCACGTTCGGAGCGGGTTCGCCTGGAGCTTGCGGGGTTACGGTCGGAGTGGGAGAGCCTGCAAGCGGCAGAGATGGACTGCGTGCAACAGCAACTACAGAAAGAAAACGAGTTGCACGCCCTCCGACGTGAGTTCCAAGATCTAGAAACCCGCCGGATTCGTTTCGTCAATGCTGCCCAGGAGTCCGAGCAAAAACTCCGGCTCTTGCAAAGCGAGCTTCTTCGGAGTCGAGCTCGGGCGATGGCCATGGAACGGGAACTCGAGGCGTTTTCCGCAGAGCGGAAGGTTGGGGCCGAGCGTGTAGAGGCGCTTACGAAGCGGGTGAGTGCTGCAGGAGCAGCGAAGGAGCGGTGCAGCGAGGAGTGCATGCGGCTGCAGTCGCGTGTGGATACTCTCGAGGACCTCTGCCGTCGTTACGAAGGATTTGAGCCTGGAGTACGGCGGTTGTTACTCGAGTCGAACGGAAGGCGCGTTGCTCGCGCTGTCGTTGCTGACGTGATCCGAGTTCCTTCGGACTTAGAGAGAGCCGTTGCCGCAGCATTAGGCGATCGGCTGCAGTGTTTGATCGTGGAAGACAGTGGAGAAACCGTGGCCGCCGTGAGTTACGTTCGCCAAGAAAATCTGGGACGAGCGTCCTTTATCCCGCTTCGTGGCGTGGCGACAAATGGAAAAAGCTTGAGTGCGTTGAACGGAACTGCCCGGCCTTTGGCCGACCTTGTGGACGCCGACGAGCAATTTCAGTCGGTAGTGAAGAGGCTCTTGCGTAACGTTGCTCTGGTGCCTGACCTGGAGTGCGGCCTGGCTTACCGAGAGACCCACGAACAAGACTTGTTGCTCGTAACTCCGGAGGGTGAAACGATCGATCCTCAAGGCGTGGTGACGGGTGGTCAAGCACACACCCCAGGAGAGGAACTACTGGCTCGGAAAAGGGTTTTGGAACAGCTCAAGTTCGCTTTGGAGGGCCTACGACTCGAACTTTCTCAGGCCGAGGACGACTACCAGAGGGCCACCGAGTTGCTTCATCAGGAGGAGGAAAAACTCCGGGTGGTGGATCGCGAAGTACACCGCCTTTCATTGGAATCCATTAGCTTGCGCAAAGATGTTGACCGCCTCGTCGCCGAGCGGAAGCGGCTTCTAGACGAGTTGGAACACGCACTGTTTCAGTCGAAGGAAGCAAGCGAGCGTTTGTTACGCGTACAGGAGCAGATCGATTGGGTGGCAGTGGAACTCCAAAAGGTTCGAGCACAACGCAGCGACCTAGAACCGCGCCGGTTAGAGGTAACGAAACGATACGAAGGAAAAGAAAAGGAATACACAGTTTTGGAGTCGCGAGCACGGGCACTGGAACTCAGCCTTGCTGCGCAGCGGGAGCGCCATGAGGCTCTGGTGCGGGTCCTCGTAAAGCTGGAGTCCGATGAAGAGACTCTGAAGACGCGCATGGAAAACCTGCGGCAAGAATTGGGCGCTGCGCGGAGAGACGAAAAGGAGGCAATGGCGCTGGCCACGGAAGCACGGGAGCAGGCGGCACGACTTTCGTCCGAACTTGCGTTGCTCCAGGACGAGTGCCATCGCCAGCAGGACCTGGCAAATGCGATCGTCGCCAGACGACGTGCGATGGAGGAAAGGTTAGGCAGGGCGGCCAGCCGGGTAGAACACGAACGCAATGTGCAGGGGGCCTTGGACATTCAGCTTGCGGAGCTCCGCGCGCAACTGGAGCATTTGCGAACGATGGTGACCGAGCGGTACCAGGTTGCGTTGGACAGCATCCCCCCTGTAACCTCCGACACGAGCGAAGAGGAAATGCGCACGCGCTTAGAGAGTTTGCGCACACTATTGGAACGTACCGGTACGGTAGGCAGCGGACTCGCGGAGGAACTCCAGGAAACCGAGCAGCGCGCAGAATTTTTGCGGGAGCAAAAAGCAGATCTCGAACGCTCTCTTCGCGACCTGCAGGCGACGATTCATCGCTTGGATCAGGTGTCGCGGGGCAAGTTCCAGGAGGCCTTCGAGGCGGTCCAAGTAAAATTTCGCTTGGTGGTGCCCAGGCTCTTCGGAGGGGGCGAGGGCAACGTGATTCTGACAGACCCGAATGACCTGACAACTTCAGGTGTGGAGATCGCCATTCGGCCCCCGGGTAAGCGTCTTGAAACGATCGGATTGTTGTCAGGGGGAGAAAAAGCAATGGCCGCGGTGGCCCTGATTTTCGCACTGTTTTCGATCCGACCGAGCCCCTTCTGTATTCTCGACGAGGTGGATGCCCCTCTCGATGACGCTAACGTTTTGCGATTCACAGAGTTGGTCCGCGAGCTGAGCGAGCAGTCGCAGTTCATTTTGATTACGCATAACAAGCGCACCATGCAGGCTGCGGACCGACTGTACGGTGTCACGATGCAGCGACCGGGCGTATCCAAGCTACTAGCGGTCGAGCTCCAGTAATCTCGGCAAGCTTCCATCGTAGGCCGGCGGTGCTGTGGCGCCGGAACGAGGTTTCCGGTAGGGACCCCGTTTCATGGAACAGGAAATCCTCCTGCTGGTTGCTGGCTTTTTTAGCGCACTCGGCGCTGGGTGGGTGATCCTCCGCTGGCGCAAGTCGCGTGGAGCGGAACCTGCCCGCCGGTCAAGGACCGGCCCGATGCCACCCGCCGCGGCTTCAACCCTAGCGAGTGCGCTCAAACGGACGCGCGACCGCCTCCAGCAGGTGTTTCAGGGACCGGCTGCCAGTCACGAGTTCCTGCACTCGCTCGAGGAAGCGCTCATTGCGGCCGATGTGGGTATGGCCATGACCAGCAGAATCTTGAGCGCTGTGTCAGCCCGTGTTGGGACCCGCCCCACTGCTGAGGAGATTCGAGAGGCATTGGCCGAGGAGCTTGTGCGGGTTTTGTCGGTGGAGAATCGATGGAAAGGGTCCACGACGGGGAAGCCGCACGTGATCGTCGTCGTTGGGGTGAATGGCGTAGGAAAGACCACTTCGATTGCGAAGCTGGCATCGTGGTACCGCCGTAAGGGAAGCCGCGTGCTGTTGGTGGCTGCCGATACGTTCCGGGCGGCAGCCGCTGAACAGCTTTCGACGTGGGCGGAGAGAATCGGTGTGGATTGCATCCGGCACCAAGCTGGCGCGGACCCGGCAGCGGTCGTGTTCGACGGAATGCGGGCGGCGCACAGTAGGGACGTGGACGTCGTGATCATCGACACCGCGGGGCGTATGCACTCGAAGCAGAATTTGGTCCAGGAATTGGCGAAGATCGTGCGCACTGTAGAGCGGCAGCTCGGTGGCGGGAGCATGGAAGTACTGCTGGTCATCGACGCAACAATGGGCCAAAACGCTTTGGAACAGGCGAAGGTGTTTTCCCAATCGTTGCCGGTTTCCGGGGTGTGCCTCACCAAGTTGGACGGAACGGCAAAGGGCGGGGTGGTCGTGGGAATTGCCAACGCTCTTGGCTTGCCGGTGCGCTTCGTGGGCTTTGGCGAGTCCTTGGAGGACTGGGATGAGTTCCGACCCGAAGAGTTTGTTCGTGCTCTCCTTGGCGAGGGTGGGGTGGAAAACGAGGCTCGAAGCGGATCGAAGGACAGAGGGAGAACGCAGGAGTCCGCAGCATCCACCGCTTAGTTGCTGCGTCAAAAGCGGCCAGCGCAAACTTCAGAAGGGTTTACGGTTCGGTCCTTCGTTTTACTTTTATTTGGGGCTGATTGCCTGGGCTCGGGCGCTTCGCGCCAAGGCAATTTTTGTTATAGGCTCAACACTATGTCTTCTGAGCAAGCTTGCAGCCGAGACCTTGGCGCAACCAAGCTAGCCCCGGAGGGAACGCATGGGGCCGGGTTGAAACAGGTTTTGCGGCAATCGCTTCGTGCGGAGCGACGCCAGCTCACGGGCACATTGCAGTCTGCCTTGTGGGGGGATCTGGTAGCCTGGCGCGCGGCAGAAGACCCCGCCTTTGCGCAGGCGGAAGCCGTGCTGTTGTACCTTGCGCACGAAAATGAAGTGCCCACCACTTGGCTAATCCATAAAGCTGCGGCGCGGGGGCTCCTCATTTTGCTACCACGCCGGGTTGGCGACGAATGGAAACCAGCGTCGTGGTTGCCTGGAACACCGCTGTACCGCAGCACGGCAGGAATCTGGGAACCGACTTCGGAGCCCTTTGAGGTAAGGCAAAAACGGATTCTCGCGTTCGTTCCGGTTGTTGCATGGGATATGAAAGGCGCGCGTCTGGGGCGTGGCGCCGCTGCTTACGATCGTATGTTGTTTGGACTGCGGGAACGGGGGAACGCGCTCACCGTAGTCGGCTTAGGTTATGAGTTTCAGCGGTCGGCGATGCTCCCGGTTGATCCTTGGGATGTGAGGTTGGATCAGTTGATTACGGAGCGCCGAAAATTGCGGTTTCGGGGGCGGGCAGGGGACTAAGGAAAGGAGTTCAGGAGCGTGGAAGCGTATCTGTTAAGTGCATTGGTCGTTCTTGGAGTCGTCACGGTCGTCGTGATCGAGATCGTTCGGCTAAAGCGGTTGCAAGGCAGCCGTGGAGTGGACGTTGGGGAAGCGCAGCGGCGGGTGGAGCAAGCGAAGGCGGAAGCCGAAGCGATTTTGCGTGATGCCGAACTGCGGCGGAAGGAACTCTTGTTACAGGCCCAGGAGGAGGCGGAGCGCGAGTCCAAAGAGCTGCACCGCGAGTTGCAAGCGTTGCAAAAAAGGTTGGCCCAGCGGGAGGAAACGCTCGACCGGCGCAATGAACAACTAGAACGGCGAGATGCTGAATTGGACCGACGGGAGGAGCGACTCCGGCAGAGGGAGGCGGAACTCGATCAGCGTAAAACGCAATACGAAGAACTGGTACAGCGGGCCCACCAACAGTTGGAACAGGTTGCCGGTCTCACTCGCGACGAGGCCAAGCAAATGCTCGTAGAGCAAATTGCCGAGGAAGCTCGGCACGATGCGGCGCGTCGTGTACGGCTGATCGAGGAGGAAGCGCGCGCGGAAGCCGAGCGCCGCGCTAAGAAAATCATCTCCATCGCGATCGAGCGGCTGGCGGGAGACTTCGTCGCCGAGAGAACGGTTTCCGTAATCCACTTACCAAACGAAGAGATGAAGGGGCGCATTATCGGGCGCGAAGGCAGGAACATTCGAGCCATCGAAGCCGCTACGGGCGTGGATTTGATCATCGATGATACTCCGGAATCCGTAATTGTGTCCTGTCACAACCCGATTCGCCGGGAAATCGCTCGGATTGCGTTGGAGAAGCTTATTTCCGACGGGCGTATTCACCCCGGCCGAATTGAAGAGGTGGTGCGACGCGCAGAGCAAGAACTGGAGGAGAGTATTCGCGAGGCTGGTCAGAAAGCCTTGCTCGAGGTGGGCGTGCACGGGGTTCATCCAGAATTAGTCAAGTTGCTCGGTATGCTGAAGTACCGGTACAGCTACGCTCAAAATGTGTTGGCCCACTCGATCGAAGCTGCGTTCATTTGTGGTGCGATGGCTGCAGAGCTCGGCCTGAACGAAGATCAGGCTCGTCGGGCGGCGCTGCTGCACGACATAGGCAAGGCGCTCACGCACGAGGTGGAGGGGTCGCACGCAATTATCGGCGCTGATATCGCGCGGCGATACGGAGAGTCGGCCAAAATCGTCAATGCCATCGCGGCCCATCACGAGGAAGTGAAGGCAGAGACGATTTTGGCTCCTTTGGTCGATGCGGCGGACGCGCTATCGGGCGCACGGCCGGGTGCCAGACGTGAGATGCTAGAGAGCTACGTGAAGCGGCTTGAGGATTTGGAGCGCATTACGAACTCATTTAAGGGGGTCGAAAAGTCGTTTGCAGTTCAAGCGGGCCGCGAGATCCGCATCATCGTGGAGCCACGGACTGTGACGGACGATTTGGTTCCAGTGTTGGCTCGGGACATCGCGCGGAAGATCGAGAACGAAATGACCTATCCTGGACAAATCAAAGTTACGGTAATTCGGGAAACACGCGCGAGCGACGTAGCACGTTAATGCGCAACAATGTTTCTACGTGTTTCCCTGCACGGGTGTGCTTGTCGTCCGGAGAGGTTCTCTAGGGCAGCTAGCGCTGGCAGATTGGTCCGGATCGTGCAGAGATGTTTGGGCAGCCAACCGTACCCGTGTTTTAACGTGGCGAAGGAATCCGGAGGAAGGCGGTGGATCCGGCGGAAGAGCAGTTGACCCTGTTGAGAGAGCACGCGGTAGACGTGATCCCGGAGCACGAATTCGCAGAGAAGCTGCGTTCCGGGCGCCCGTTGCGGGTGAAATTTGGCGCCGACCCGTCAGCACCCGATCTGCACTTAGGCCACGTGGTGGTATTGCGGAAACTTCGGCAGTTCCAGGATCTCGGGCACCACGTGATTTTTCTGATCGGCGATTTTACCGCGAGGATTGGCGATCCCACAGGGCGTTCGGAAACGCGGCGCCCGTTGTCCAGGGAAGAGGTTGCGCGCAATGCGCAGACGTACCGGGAACAAGTATTTAAGATCTTGGATCCCACCCGTACGGAGGTGCGGTACAACTCCGAATGGATGGAGCCCATGCGAGCGGCGGACTTCGTCAAGCTTTGCGCGACCTATACGGTTGCCCGGATGTTGGAGCGCGACGACTTCGCCAAGCGATATCGCAGTGGGCAGCCCATTGGAATTCACGAGTTTCTTTACCCGTTGATCCAAGGATACGATTCGGTTGCGTTGCAAGCAGACGTGGAGGTAGGGGGAACGGACCAACGGTTCAATCTGCTCGTGGGGCGAGAAATCCAGCGCGCGTACGGCCAAGAGCCGCAGGTGGTGATGACGTTGCCGTTACTCGAGGGGACCGACGGCGTGCAGAAGATGAGCAAATCCCTCGGTAATGCGATCGGTATCACGGAACCTCCAGAGGAAATTTTTGGCAAGGTCATGTCGATTTCCGATGAGTTGATGCTCAAGTACTACGAACTTTTGATCTCGGGGGAGGCTGCCCGAGTTCGGGAACAACTGCGTGCCGGGACGTTGCACCCGATGGAGGCGAAGAAGCGGTTGGCACGGCAGCTCGTCGAAATGTTTTGGAGCAAGGAGGCAGCCGCGGTTGCAGAGCGAAAGTTTGAAGATCGATTCCAGCGAAGGCAAATTGCCGAGGACGTGCCTTCCTTTGCCTGGCCCGAGGACTGCGAGCAGCAAGTGCCGGTGTGGCGAGCGCTCGTGCTCATGGGGTTCGCGTCGTCGAATAGCGAAGCTCGCCGGCTCATTGCGCAGGGCGCGGTGAGGGTGAACGGACAGCGCGTAAAAACGGTGCACGCGGCAATTACCCGAGGCGATGGCCACGTGGTTGTGCAGGTTGGGTCGCGGCGGGTGGGGAAACTTGAGAAAGCGGAAAAATTAGTGGATGCCCCTTGACGGGCTCCGGCACGTTCCATATATACAGCCGTCGCCGCTTGGAGCGGACGGTCTTTGAAAACTAGGCAGTGACACGCCAAATTCGGCGCTCTCCTCAAAAGGGAGACGTTGGATTTGTCAGCTAAGGATCCCCGTTGAATTCCGAGTGCTCTGCGAGTTCTTCTCGAAGAGCACAACAATTCAACTGGAGAGTTTGATCCTGGCTCAGAACGAACGCTGGCGGCGTGCCTAAC
>CAZHQG010000016.1:0-79000 GCA_964534275.1 uncultured Binatia bacterium (SeqCode)
GCGCGGCGCGCGTACGCGATGGCCGGGATTACCCCTGCGGATCTCGACTGCGCGCAGATTTACGATGCCTTCACTCCCCGAGTGGTTCACGACCTGGTGGCGTACGGTCTCGCTGCACCTGAGGAACTCGCGGGCGCCTTCGCTCGCGGGGAGTTTACCTACGGAGGCGGCTTGCCCTGCAACACTGCCGGGGGGTTGTTGTCGGAAGGTCACTTGTCGGGCTTCGGGCACGTGCGCGAAGCGGTCCGCCAACTCCGCGGAGAGTGCGGCGAGCGGCAAGTTCCGGGCGCAGAATTGTGCTTAGTGACGGGCTACGGAGGTGCTCCTCACGAAGCCCCGCCAACCGTAAGCTACGCAGCGTTGGTTTTGGCCCGCGATTGAGGTGGCGCGATGTTCACGATCGAAAAACCACTTCCTCGAGGAACGGAGGACACGACTCCATTTTGGGACGCGGCGTTGCGCGGAGAGCTGCGCATGCAGCGTTGCATCGAGTGTGGACACATTCGCTTTCCGCCAGCGTTGGTGTGCCCTCGATGCACGAGCGAACAAACAGAGTGGGTCCGACTTTCCGGTCGCGGTCGGGTCTTTAGTTGGGTGATTGTGCACCAGTCGCAGCACCCTGCGTTCAACACCGAGACCCCGTACAACGTCGCCATTGTCGAGCTGGACGAAGGGCCGCGCTTGCATACGCAAATCGTGGACTGCCCCCCGGATCGCATTACGATCGGGATGCCGGTGGAGGTCGTGTTCGAGAAAGTCCGCGATGACGTAGTGCTGCCCAAGTTCCGGCCGTTGGCCGACCGAGCTTGAACGGTACCGGATACCCATTTGGAGGAGGATTCTCCCATGCGCGTGCACAGAAAAACGCAGCCAAGGGCCCGGAAGCAAATGCGGCAACCTGCCAAGCGAGCACGCACGCAACGCAGAGCGGTCGATCCAGTAACCGCGGAAATCATCCGCGGGGCCATGGAGACCATTTGTTACGAAATGGCCACGCACGTCAGCCTGACGGCAACGACGCCCATCCTGAACCAATCGAACGAGCGCAATGCCACCATCTTGGATGCCCGCGGCTCGCTTGCCGCGTTGAGTGTGGGCATTCCCCAGTTCATGTTGAGTTCCACGCTGCCAGTGCGTTTCGCTTTGGAGTTTTTTGGCCCTGACGGCCTGTACGACGGCGACGTGTTGGTGGCGAACGACCCGTATCATGGTGGGGGACACCTTCCGGACTACAACGTGTTTGCGCCGGTGTTTCACGAAGGGGAAATGGTGTTGATTGCCTCGATTCAATGCCACCACGCCGATACCGGCGGAGCCATGCCAGGAGGCTACAACGTCGATGCGCGTGACATCTGGGCGGAAGGCGTGCGGTTTCCCGCTGTGAAAGTTTACGAACGCGGCGTCGAGCGTCGGGATGTCGTGTACATGATGAAGGTCAACAACCGCACGCCGACGTTCATTGGCGACTTGCGTGCTCAAATCGGTGCGGCGCAACTAGGTGCACGCCGGTTGAAGGAGCTGCTGCAACGCTACGGTGCGGAAACGGTGCGCGCCGCCGTGGAGTACATGATCGACTACGCTGCCCGCCGCTTTCGCGAAGAGGTGGCCAAGTGGCCGGACGGAGAATACGAGTCGGACGTGTATGTCGATCACGATCCGAAAGGGAATCCCGACATCCACATTCACTGCAAGGTCACGATCCGGGGTAGCGATCTCACGGTGGACTTTACCGGCTCGGACATGCGCGACAATCTGCAGGCGTATTCCACGTTTGGAAACACGCGCGGGTACGTGGTCGCGCAGTTGGCGAGCATGATGGACCCTTCCATCCCGAAGAACGAAGGGTTCTTTAATTCCATCCGCCTCATCGTTCCTCCGGGATGCTGTTTGAATCCGCCGCCGGAGCGCTCTGTGGCCGCGGGGACGCACCACCCGGGCACCGAAGTGGGCGAGGCGATCGCGAAGGCACTGGAGAAGGTCATTCCCGAGCGCTGCTGCCCGCAAATTTACAAGATGGGCATGCCCACGGTGATTTTTGGCAAGAATCCCCGCACAGGCCAGCTGTTTATCGACCACTCGGTGGACACCTTCGCGGCGTACTGCGGGGCCGTATACGGGCAAGATGGCTGGGGCGCCATGAACGTGAGCTTCGGAAATCTCATCCGCGCCACTGCGGAGATCAACGAATCGATTTTTCCCGTGCGCCACTTGTCGCGCGATTATGCCACCGACACCGGAGGCCCGGGCAAATGGCGCGGATGCCCGGGGTCGTTATACGTGAAAGAAATTTGTGCGCCGGCACAGATTTACACCTACGTGGTCGGGCGGAAGTACCCCATGCCTGGCATCGCCGGAGGAAAGCCAGGCGCGCCCAATCGGCTCATCGTGCGGGCCGGCGGACCGCACGCACACGAGGTGACGACCACCGCGTTTTATGTCGAGCACTTGCCAGGCGAGCGCTACGAATATCGCTATGGTGGCGGCGGTGGATGGGGCGACCCGCTGGAGCGAGACCCGCAAAAGGTCTTGGAGGACGTGCTCGACGAGTACGTGTCGATCGAAGGAGCGCGCCGCGACTACGGGGTGGTGCTGCGTGGCTCGCTGGAGGACTTGACGCTCGAAGTAGACTGGGAGGCCACTGCGGCCCTGCGCGCAGAGCTGCGGAGCAAAGGTACTGCTGCAGCGTCCAGCTAGAGGTGCGAGGGTGGAATCATGCGTTCTTACGCAGTCGGCATCGACGTGGGCGGAACATTTACGGATTTTGTCCTCGTGCGTCCGGACGGTACGATCGTGCCGAGCAAGCATCCGACTACTCCGCGCGATCAGTCGGAGGGCGTGCTTGCAGGCCTCGAACGTGTCGCCGCGAGCGAGGGGCTCAGCTTGCCGGACCTTCTGCGACGCACCCGCCGCATCGTCCATGGAACGACCACGGCGGACAACACGATGATCGAGATGACCGGCGCCGTGACGGGGCTCATCACCAGTGCCGGCCACCGCGACGAAATCGAGCTCCGGCGAGGGTTCAAGGAGGACATTTGGGATCCAGCTCTTCCGCCTCCTCCGCCCATCGCTCCGAGGCGGCGCCGCTTGGGCGTGCCGGAACGATTGGATTTCGAAGGAAATGTGCTGGTGCCGCTGGACGAAGAAGCCGTGCGTGCTGCTCTGAGGAGACTGAAGAAATTCGGAACGGAATCCGTTGCTGTGGTGTTTTTGTTCTCCTTCGTGAACCCCACGCACGAACGCCGGGTGCGCGAAATTGCGCGCGAGGAGTGCCCGGAAATGGCGGTGTGGTTGTCGCATGAAGTCTTACCCGCGGCACCGGAGTTCGAGCGTACCAGCACAACGCTGGTCAATGCGTACGTCGGTCCGAAGATCGAACGGTATGTTCGCCACTTGGCAGAGCGCCTCCAGCAACACGGCTACCGGGGCGAGTTTTTGTTGATGCAATCGAACGGCGGCATGATGGGGCCGGACTACATCCTCCAACGTCCCGTCACTCTGCTCAGCTCGGGCCCGACGGGCGGCGTCATTGCCGCATGTCGGGTGGGGGATGCGGCCGGAGAGCAGGATTTCATTTGCGCCGATATGGGCGGCACCAGCTACGACGTGTGCCTCGTGCGCGGCGCGGAGCCTGAGATCAAGGCAGGGTGGAACTGGCACCACCGCTATCTCATTGGCTTACCGATGGTGCAGGTGCACTCCATCGGTGCCGGCGGAGGTTCCCTGGCGCGAGTGGTGAGCGGCACGCTGCAAGTCGGGCCCCAAAGCGCGGGCGCCGATCCGGGGCCGATTTGCTACGGCCGGGGCGGAACGGTGCCGACGGTGACGGATGCCAACTTGCTGCTCGGATACTTGAACCCCGAGACGTTTTGCGGAGGAGCCATGAAGCTGCAAACCGCAGGCGTCGCCGAAGCGATCGAGGAGCAGATCGCCGCACCTCTGGGCTTACCAGTGGTGGAAGCAGCGTACGGGATTTACCGACTTGTCAATGCAAACATGGCAAACGCGATCCGCCGCATTTCCGCTCAGCGAGGAGAGGACCCGCGCCACTTTGCCCTGGTCATGTATGGCGGCAACGGACCGGTACACGCGACTGCGCAAGCTCGCGAGCTGGGCATTCAACGGGTCATCGTGCCGAAGACGTCACCGGTCTTCTCCGCACTGGGTTTGTCGCTGTCGGATCGTATCGTGGACGAGATGCGCTCGTATATCGTGCCGGCAGCCGAAGCCAATCTCGAGCGGATCCAAGCACTGTTCGACGAAATGGAACGCCAAGCGCGCGCCGTGCTGAGTCGCAGCCGCGAACGCGTGGAGCTGCGCCGCTTTGCCCACATGTGTTACCCCGGCCAAACCTTCGACATCGCGGTGCCGATGGGCAATGGTGCGCGTCCCATCAGTCGCGCACTGCTCCAAGCGACCATCGAGCGTTTTCACGACTTGCACGAGGAACTGCATACGTACGCCGTGCGCGAGGAACAGCCGATGTTGCGCGGGCTGCGACTGACGGTGGTGCAACGTACCGAGAAGCCCGTGCTTCCTGCGCTGCCAGCGAGCCGAAATCCGGCTCGCCCCGTGACTAAGCGGCAAGCGTACTTCGAGGGACGCTTCGTGCCGACGCCTGTGTTTTCCGGATCAGCCTTGCGTGCCGGTCAGCGTGTGCGCGGCCCGGCGATTATCGAGGAACCGTTCACGACCATCGTGCTCCATCCAGGCGACACGGCGGTTCTGGATCGTGCTGGGAACTACCGGATCGACGTTGCCCTGTGAGTGCGGAATTGGTAGCGCACGATTCGGGCGCTAGCGCTCGACCTTCGAACAGGGCCCCGAACCGAGTGCCACGCGAACGCAGCGCAGTCATGCTCCGAGCTTACGGAGAACCGCACCGGTGCGGTTCATGGTTGTTGGGGCCCAATGGCGCGACGTCCCAGCGGTGGGCTGGCGGCCTGTACGTTCTCTTCCTTCCGAGGCAGGGCTCGTAGCGCCGCTGCAGGACCGACGTCGACGGGAGCGACGCCGGGCGCCCACGAGAAAGCATCTGGCTGTTCGAACGCGACTCTCCCACCTGGGAAGCTCGCATCGACTGGCGCGGTGAGAAACGCGTGGGGCTAGCTCTGTTTCGGTGGAGTTGCCGACGGTGACGACAGCGCCACGGACGACGGGTGCCGGCGCGAGGTGGAACGGCGCCACAGAACCCACAGCAAGCGTGCGGGGCCCGAAAGTGCGTAGCCGTAAAAGCCCACGAACAGGAAGATCTGCGGCTCGGCAACCAGGAGCTTGAGCAGCAAAATCGCAACGAGAAGGGTCCAGAACGGCTGGCGACGCAACAAGTCGGTTTCTTTGAAGCTGAAGTACGGCAGCGTGCTCACCATGAGGCCAGCAAGGCCGTAGGTGAGCAACAGCAAAAGAAGGTGTTTGTCTGTCGGCCCATAGGCGCCGAAGCGATAAAACATCAGGACCGTGGCAGCGATGGCTTCCGCGGCTGCGGGTGTGGGCAGCCCGATAAAATGCCGCTTCTCCACCGAATCGAACTGCACGTTGAAGCGGGCGAGGCGCAGGGCGGCACACGTCAGGTACAATGCGGACGCTAGCCAGCCCCAGCTTCCCCACGGCTCCAGTGCCCAGCGATAAATGAGCATTGCCGGGGCCACTCCGAACGCCACGAGGTCGGCAAGCGAGTCGTACTCGATACCGAACCGCGTCGTGGTTCGGGTGAGGCGAGCTACCCGTCCGTCCAACGCGTCGAACAAATTGGCAACAAGAATCGCGACTGCAGCCACCTGGAATTCGCCATGCAAGCTGGCCACGACGGAGTAAAATCCCGCGAACAAGCCTCCTGTGGTGAGCAGGTTTGGCAGCAAGTAGACTCCGCGCCGCAACGGCGAACCGTTTTCCAGCGGAACCAGCAAAGGGGTGCGCGATCGTTCTACCGCCATCGGGCCACCACAGTTTCACCCGCGCGCGTGCGATCGCCAACGCGCACGGTTACGTCCACGCTGCCAGCCGGGAAATACACATCGGCACGCGAGCCGAACAAAATCATTCCGTAGCGCTGCCCGCGGACTACCGTGTCGCCGGGACTCACGCGGCACACGATCCGCCGAGCGACAAAGCCGGCAATTTGCACGAACCAGACCCGGCGGCCATCGTCGTCTTCCACAAGGACCGCGGTTTGTTCGTTGTCCAACGATGCCTTGTCTGCGAACGCGCGAAAGAACTTGCCAGGGTGGTAGCGCACGTCCAGGACTTTCCCGCTCCAAGGAATGCGGTTCACGTGCACGTCCAGCGGGGACATGAAAATACTCAACCGCGTTGCCGGGGCTTGGAAAAAGCGCTCGTCGTGCAGTTCGTGGATTTGAATGACTTTCCCGTCCGCCGGGGCCACCACAGCGCGTGGATCGTCAGGCGGACGACGGGGTGGGTCGCGGAAAAAGTTGACCGTCAGACCGAACAGGGCAAGGCCGATGAGCGCTCCCCAAGGGCCAAAAAACACCGTGAGCAAAATGGTGAACAGAAGAGTGGCAACGATGTGGGGCACACCGTCTGCGGCCAGCGGGAGGCCAAAGAGAGAAACTTGTCCGGCCTCTAGCTTTGCGGTTGGGTAGCCACGGCCCACGCCCGGTGCCCCTCGAAACTGCGTCGTTCAGTTCTTGCTTTTGTCCACGAGCCGGTTGCTGGCCAACCAAGGCATCAAGGCACGCAGCCGCGCTCCGACGGCTTCGATCGGGTGCTTTGCGGCTTCCTTGCGGAGCTCTTGGAAGTGGGGCATGCCGCACTCGTACTCGGTGATCCACTCGCGCGCGAAGGCGCCACTCTGGATGTCGGCCAGAATTTGCTTCATCGCTTCGCGGCTTTCTTTCGTAATGACCCGCGGCCCGCGCGTCATGTCACCGTACTCCGCGGTGTTCGAAATCGAGTAACGCATGTTGGCGATGCCACCCTCGTAAATCAGGTCGACGATGAGCTTCACCTCGTGCACGCACTCGAAGTACGCCATTTCTTCTGGGTAGCCCGCTTCCACCAGCGTTTCGTAACCGGCACGAATGAGTTCCGTCAGGCCCCCGCACAACACGGCTTGCTCGCCAAACAGGTCGGTTTCGGTTTCATCCTTGAAGGTTGTTTCCAGCACTCCTGCGCGCGTACCTCCAATGGCTTGGGCGTACGCCAGGCCAACTGCTTTTGTATCGCCGCTAGGGTCCTGGTGTACTGCGAGCAGACACGGCACCCCTCGACCCTTTTGGAATTCGCTGCGGACAAGGTGGCCCGGTCCTTTCGGGGCGACCATGAACACGTTGACGCTCGGGTCGGGCACGATGCGCTTGAAATGGATGTTGAACCCATGCCCAAAGGCGAGGTACTTCCCCGGGGTCAAGCCGGGCGCGATGTCGCTTTCGTACAACGGGCCAGCAACTTCGTCCGGCACCAAGACCATCACGATGTCTCCCCAGCGAGCCGCCTCGGCAGTTTCCTTCACGGTGAAGCCGGCTGCTTCGGCTTTCGGCCACGAACTTCCGCCGCGGTGCAAACCCACCACGACCTCCACGCCGCTGTCGCGCAAGTTTTGGGCGTGGGCGTGGCCCTGGCTTCCGTACCCAATGACGGCAACCTTCTTGCCGCGAAGATACTCGGGATTTGCGTCTGCGTCCTTGTACACCTTCATCATACGACTTGTTCTTCCTTTTCTTCTTCTGGAGAGATTTGCTCGCTTGGCACCATCAACCGTGCGCCACGGTGCATAGCTACCTTGCCCGTGCGCACGATTTCCAAAATCCCAAGCGGCTTAAGCAACTCGATAAAGGCGGCCAGTTTGTCTTCGTCGCCGGTTACCTCGACGATGAACGACTTCGGCCCGACGTCGATCACTTTGCCCCGGAAGATGTCGACGATGTTCATCACCTCCGCGCGTGTGGTGTTGTCGGCTCGCACTTTCACGAGCGCCATCTCGCGTTCCACATGCGGCGTTCCCTCGAAATCGCTTACGTGAATGACACCGATGAGCTTGTTCAGCTGCTTTTCGATTTGCTCGACAACACGATCGTCTCCACGGGTCACCAGCGTGATGCGCGAGACGGTGGGATCGAGCGTCACAGCTACGGTGAGACTTTCGATATTGAAGGCCCGGGCACTGAACAACCCAGCAACCCGCGAAAGAACCCCGAATTCGTTCTCCACCAAAACGGAAATGGTATGTCGCACGTTGAAAATCCCCTTGCGGGTCCACAGCGAGCAGCGGACCCAAACTCGTTGTTGCTAGAAGATTCCGACCGTAGCCGGAAACCCTACGCGCTCAAGGGGCGTGAAGTTTGCCGATAGCGGGCGAGAATCTCCATGATCTTGTCTTTGCCCGCCAGCTTGAGCTTTTGCAGGCGCTTCTTTTCCAGTTCCTGCTGGGGGGTCAGGTACAAACGACGGTTCAGCTCAGCCAGCTGGCGCTCGAGTTCCAAATGTTCCTCGTAATAGCGCCGGAGTTCTTCGTCCTGGCCCATGAGCTGCTGGATCAACTCTTCGTCTTTCCTCTCCATGACGAGCTCCCCTTTCAAGCCAGCGAACGTGTTCGTCCGATAGCCCACCTACATAAATGTGTCAAACGAACGAACCGCTGCGTCCATTGTCTCCGCGGCGGGTTTGCCTTGTGGTGTGGGGGAAATACCACACCGGCCGGCTCGATGTGGCGTGTTCGGTGACAAGCCTGGGTTGAGGCACCAGGTGAAGCGGTGCCGGGTTGCTTGGTAGGAACGGACAGCAAACCCGTGCTATGAGGCGCACGGTATGCAGCTCGAAGATGGGCGGAAACTCCGGATGCGGAGGGCACAGTGGCGGGACTTCGATGCGGTCGCTGCGCTGGTGGCGGAGTGCGCCGCAGGCGAATTGCCGCCCGACCGGCATACGAAGCGGCGGTTCCGCCGCATCGTACACGACCTGGGGAACGATCTTTATCTCGCCTTTGCCGAACAAGCGCTGGTGGGTCTCGTCCACATCGTCTACGTGCGGGAACTCGTGGCCCCGCGCCGTGCGGAGTTAGCCGCTTTACTGTTGGCTCCCGCCCTCAGGTGCCCGGAGGGTTATCGCTTGCTCGTGCAGTTTGCCTGTATGCGGGCACGCAAGCGAGATTGTGGTGTGATCATCGCACGGCTCCGTACGGTGCCCGCCGAGCTCGATGCGGTGTTGGCAGGGGTAGGTTTCGAGTCGCAGGGGGCGTGGGTCGCGTTGCGCCTCGAGCCCGATCGGCGTTTTGGGCAGGAGGTTTAACCATGGCAGAGCTTTCGAAGGCGATTGCCCGGCTCATGGCAGAGCGTTCTCAACAGCCCCAGCAGCAGGAGGGTTCTGCTGCTGGCCGCGAGGACCCGCCAAAACTCCGCCAGGTTCTGGAGTCCTTGCGCGCTCGGGTGGCTCCGGGAGAGCGTGTCTTGGTGGAAGGAATGGTGCGCCAGTGGCTCGAGCGATCCGGAGCCGATGTCCTGTCGGAGACGCCAGCGGAAGAACTGGTCGACCGCGTGTACGGCATCTTTCGTTTTTTACAACAGCCAGCCAAGCAGGAACCGCGGGTAGAGGTCAGCACGGATCCGCAGATTGGCCGCGGCCTCGTGGTGCGTACGTGGATGCGCGACCGCCCGTTCATTGTCGACACCGTCCAGGAAGCACTGCGTGCTGCCGGAGCGGTGGTGCGCCGCTTGTGGCACCCGATCTTTACCGTCGAACGCGACAGCGCGGGGGACGTGCGCGCGATCACCGTCGGCGCGGAGTTCGGCCAGCGCGAGTCGGTGCTGTACGCCGAAGTAGAGGGCGTTGCCGATGCCTTGGCTCTAGAAACGGCACTGCGCGAGCGGCTCGTAGCGGTCGTTTGGGCCACGGACGACTACGGCGCCATGCGCAACAAGGCGGCCGAGATTGCCGATGAGCTACGCACGGGTACGTTGCCGCGTCCGTGGTCGACCGGTGTCGATGAGTTTGCTGCCTTCCTCGATTGGCTTGGGGAGAAAAACTTCGTGTTCCTCGGGTATCGCGAGTATGCATTTCACGGCCACGGTCGCGAGCGCGTTGCGCAAGTGCGACGCGGGACCGGCCTCGGCATCTTGCGCGCGGAGGAACGCTCGCAGTACTTCGAGCCGAAGCCGCTTCCGGAAGGTCTGCGCCGCCGGCTCAACGAGCCTCCCCTGTGGCTGATTTCCAAAACCAACGCCGAGAGCCCAATCCATCGCCGGGGGCACATGGACTACGTCGGTGTGAAACAGGTCGATTCCGCCGGTGTGGTAGTGGGCGAGCGCCGGTTCTTGGGTTTGTTCACTGCCCGGGCATACGCACAGGAGCCGATGACGGTGCCCCTGTTGCGCGTGAAATTGGTGCAGATTCTCGAACTCGAGGGCGCGGAGGAAGGCACGCACTCGTACAAGGAAATCGTGGGTTTGTTCAACAGCATGTCGCGCGTGGAGTTGCTTGCCTTGGCGCCGGAGCAACTGCGCGAAACCATCAAGGCGCTGCAAGCCGTGGAAGGAAGCGACGACATTGCGGTGGTCCTCCACCCTGACCCGATTGCGCGAGGCGCGTTCGTGGTGGTGTCGCTTCCCAAAAGCCGCTTCTCGAACGAACTGGAGCGACAAGTGCACGACCGCCTGCGAGCGCGTTTGGGAGATGTACTCGTGCTGGAAAGCCGGCTGGCGTTGGACGAACGGGACCACGTGCGGCTGCACTTTTTCCTGGCATCGCGTTCGGGAGAGTTGCGTCCGGTGGCGGCGAGCGAACTGCGCACCGAGATCGGTGGTTTGTTGCGCACCTGGGACGATCGCTTTCGTGCTGCCTTGGAACAACGCTACCCGCGCGAGATTGCCCGCACCTTGGCGGCTCGGTACGCGCCGCGTTTCGACGACGCGTACCGGGCCGGCACCGACGTCGCCACCGCCGTGATCGACGTTGCGCATCTCGAAACCGTGGCAGCTACAGGCATGCCGCAGGTGGACCTGCTGCCGGCCGAAGGCAGCCGCACGGCTCAAGGCGATGCACTGTTCAGACTGTACCTGCCAGGGCCTCCACTCGTGCTCAGCGATTTTTTGCCCCTGCTGGAAAACCTCGGTTTCCAAGTGCTCGCCCAAGATTTGAGCCTTGTGGAACTCGAGGGTGTCGGGCCCGTGCAAATTCACTCGTTCCCGGTGCGGGATGCACGCGGGATGCCCATTGCTGTGGAGGATATTGGCCCGCGAGTTCGGGATGCGTTGCTTCTCTTGTACGCCGGCAAACTAGAGAACGACGTGCTCAATGTTCTTGTCCTGCGTGCCGGGCTCACATGGCGTCAGGTGGACATGTTGCGTGCTTACGCACACCACGCCCTGCAGCTCCGGTTGGGCGCGAGCCTTGAGGCAATTCTTCGTGCGCTCTCTCAAGCGCCTGCTTGTGCGCGCGCGTTGTGGGAGTATTTTGCGGCAAAGTTCGACCCGGAGCGAACCGAACCTGCGCGCACGCGTGCCGCCCAGGTGTTGCCGGAGCTCCAAGCCCGCTTCGAAGCAAGCTTGGAAGGGGTTCCCGGCATCGAGGAAGACCGATTGCTGCGGGGACTGTTCGCAGCCGTCCAGGCAACCGTACGCACCTCGTACTTTTTGCCTGAAAAAGAGCCAAGCGAGCCAATGGCGATCGCGCTCAAGTTTCACGGCACAGCGCTGCCAGGCCCCGGCCCGAAACCCCAATGGGAAACGTATGTGCACGCCCCACAAGTGGCGGGCATTCACTTGCGCGCCGCGAAGGTGGCGCGCGGCGGCATCCGCCTGAGCGACCGGACGGATTTTCGCAGCGAAATTTTGGCCCTCATGCTGACGCAAGATGTCAAAAACGCAGTCATCGTTCCGGGCGGTGCGAAGGGTGGCTTTGTGGTCCGCGGTGCCCGCTCGCACCCGGCTTCTGTTGCTGAAGCTGCGGCTGCGTACCGAACCTTTATCGGGGCGTTGCTGGACGTGACCGACAACATCGTACGCGGCCGGGTGGAAACTCCGCAGCGGGTGCTCGCGTACGACGAGCCGGATCCCTACCTGGTCGTTGCCGCCGACAAGGGTACGGCAACGTTTTCGGACCTTGCAAACGAAGTGGCCACGAGCCGCGGATTTTGGCTCGGGGATGCATTCGCGTCGGGAGGAAAACACGGGTACGACCACAAAAAGCAGGGGATTACGGCTCGTGGCGCGTGGGAATGTGTGCGCCGGCATTTTCACGACCTCGGCCGAAACGCGGACGAGGAATTCCTCGACGTGGTGGGCATTGGCGACATGAGCGGCGACGTGTTTGGGAACGGGATGTTGCTGTCGCGCCGGCTGCGCTTACGCGCCGCCTTCGATCATCGCCACGTGTTTCTCGACCCGGACCCCGACCCGATGCGGTCCTACAACGAGCGCGAGCGCTTGTTCCGCGTCCCCCAATCCAGTTGGGCCGATTACAACCCCGAGCTGCTGAGCCGGGGCGGCGGAGTGTTTTCGCGCCACGCAAAGCGCGTACAACTTTCGCCGGAGGCCCGCGCGTTGCTGGGCTTGGAGGCGCGGGAGTATACCGGCGAGGAGCTAGTTCGAGCAGTGCTGCGGATGCCGGGAGACTTGTTGTGGAACGGTGGCGTCGGCACCTACGTGAAGGCGAGCGATGAGTCGCATGCCGACGCGAACGACCCGGGGAACGACAACGTGCGTGTGGATGCGCGCGAGCTGCGCGTGCGGGTCGTGGCCGAAGGGGGAAACCTGGGTTTCACCCAACGTGCGCGTGTGGAATTCGCTCTGCATGGTGGCGCAATCGACACCGACGCAATCGACAACTCGGCCGGAGTCGATATGTCCGACCACGAGGTAAACCTGAAAATTTGCCTCGGGCACGCCATGGAAGCTGGCCAACTGACGTTCGAGGAGCGGAATCGGCTCCTTGCCGACATCGAGCCCGAGGTGATCGCGCAAGTGCTGGCGCACAACCGCAGACAAGCACGGGTGCTGAGCATGGATCAGTGGCGTAGCCGCACGCGGCTGGAGGAGTTCCGCGAGCTGGTGGCGCAATTGGAAGCCGAAGGGCTCTTGGATCGGCGTACAGAACACCTACCCGATCGCGACCAGCTGCGAGCTCGTCGGCCAGTGTTTTTGGGGCTCACGCGTCCGGAACTCGCCATCGTGCTTGCTCACACCAAGCGGTGGCTCCAGCGGGCATTGTTGGCCAGTGGCCTACCCGAAGACCCGTTTTTCGAATCGTACTTGCGCGCGTACTTTCCCCAAGCGGTCGTCGATCGCTTTGGTTTGTTCGTGCGCAGCCACCCACTACGCCGAGAGATCATTGCCGTGGAGGTGGCGAACTTGGTGATCGACCGCTTAGGAGTGACGTTTGTTCCTCGCCTGGTACGCGATACGGGAGCAAGCATCGAGGCGGTGGTCCGCGCTGTCTGCATCGTGGGGGCCGTGTTGGAATGGGATCGCTTGTGGCAGGAGTTCGAGACGCTTGGGTACGGCTTGGCGTGGGAAGGAGAGCGGGAAGCGCTGCTCGAAGTAGAGCGAGGCTTCGAACGAGCCGTCGCTTGGTACTTGGAGACGCAGCCAGCGGACGTGCCTGCCACGGACATGCGGGAGGCGCTCGCTCGGGCCACCGCAGACTTGTTCTCCGAGATCGACCAAGTGTTTCAGGGAGAAACCCGCAGCGAGTTCGATCGTGCGGTTGAAAATCTGGCAGCGAAAGGGGTCCCTCGGGACTTAGGAATGCGCATCGGTCTCTTGGCTCGTGCTGCCGAATTGTTCGACGTGGCTGAAATCGCCGCCGGCTTGGAACGAAACCCCTTGCTGGTTGCGCGCTCGTATTATGGAGTGCTGGAAGCGTTCTCTCTGTCGTGGTTACGGCAGGCCATGGCGGCGTTGCTTCCAGTCGACCGCTGGGAGCGCCGTGCGGTCAACGAAGTGCTGCGCGATTTGGACCGAGCCCACCGGAAGCTCACCGAACGCGTGTTGGCTTGCGAGCAATACGGCAGCACTGTGGAACAATGCCTGCTCGCTGCAGCCAAGGGACAAGAGCGTGAACTCGAGGCGGTGCGATCGCTTGTGCGGGATGCACAGGCGGGCCGGCAACTCACGTTGGCGCAGGCGCTGGTCGTCACGAGGGAGCTGCTTCGCTTCGCCGAGCGAGGGGCTTCCGTCGAGGCAGCGTAACCGTGGGAGCGTGCGAGGAGAGACCATGGTCGAGGTGCTGTTTTGCGGTACGGGCGATGCATTTTGCTCGGCCGGACAACTGCAAGCCGGGTACCTGTTGTGCGGGCAAGGAACACGCGTCCTGCTCGACTGCGGGGCGACCACCTTGGCCGCATTGCACCGCCACGGAGAGGACGTTTCCGCCATCGACATGGTGGCACTCAGCCACTTGCATGGCGACCACTTCGGCGGCTTGCCGTTTTTGTTTTTGGAGTGGATTTATCAGTCGCGCCGCACCCGGCCACTCGAGGTTGTAGGCCCCCCAGGTACGGTAGAGCGGGTGGGTTCGTTATTCCGCACTCTGTACCGCGATGTCGGCAGTCGCCCACTCCCGTTTCCAGTGCACTATCGAGAAGTCCTACCTGAAGAGCACGTGAAACTTCCGGGTGGCTCTTTGCTGGCCTTTCGCGTGCCTCATCAGGAGCGAGAAGTCTCGCTCGGGTTCGATGTGTCGCTCGCAGGTTGCCGTGTGGTGTACTCCGGAGACACGGGCTGGACACCGGAGTTGCTCGACCGCTCGGCAGACGCCGATTTGTTCATTTGCGAGTGCAGCTTTTACGCCACGATTGTGCCGAACCACTTGGCGTACACGACGTTGGCCCAACTTCGCCGGTCTACCGGCCGATTTTGGCAGATTTGAGCGCTTCGGGGCTCGTAAGTCGTTGATTTTCCGTTGCGGCGGGCTTGGGGTGCAGAAAGTAGTGACTAAATTATGTCGGCTTTGTCTTGATAGCGAGGGACTATGTTGATACGCGTAGTGGCAAATGTACATCCGCAAAAGCACCCGCACCTACAAAGGCAAAACCTACACCAATTACCTCCTCGTCGAGTCCGTCCAGACCCCCAAAGGCCCACGCCAACGCACCATCTGCTCCCTTGGCAGTCTCAAGCCGGCTCCCAAAGAACACTGGCTTTCTCTGGCTCACAGGCTTCAGTCTGCCCTTGAAGGACAGCTTTCCCTGGATAGCCAAGCAATCGACCCGCTGCTCCTGGAACGCCTTAAGCGCCGGCAGACACGGCGCACCCGCAAGGCAAGGGGCGGCGGCGGGGAGTCAAGCTCGGTCATGGAGATCGATGCCGAGCGAGTGCAGGTGGAACAAGCGCGCGAAGCCGGGCCGGTGCATGTGGGGCATCAGCTTTGGCGGCAGTTGGGGCTGGAGGAGATTTTGAGCCGCGCGGGGCTGTCGAAGCGGGCGTGCATGTTGACCGAGGCGATGGTGTTGAATCGGTTGATCGATCCTCTCTCTGAGCATGCCATGCCCAAGTGGATGCGGCGCACGGCGCTGGGGGAGATTTTGGGGGTGGAGTTTTCCGGGCTTGACGAGAATGCACTCTACCGAAACCTAGACCGCTTGTATCCGAATCGGGAGAGAATCGAACGGGAGCTGGCGGAACGGGAGAAGACGCTTTTTAACCTTGAGGACACGGTGTATCTGTACGATCTGACCTCGACGTACTTCGAGGGCGCGGGCAGAAAAAACTGCCAGGCCCGGCGGGGCTACTCACGCGACCGGCGGCCCGATTGCAAGCAGGTGGTGGTGGGGCTGGTGTTGGACCGGGATGGTTTCCCGAAGGCACACGAGGTCTTTGATGGAAACGTGCAGGACCGTGCCACCGTGGGGCAGATGCTTGAGGAGTTGGAGAAACGCACTGGCAGGAAGGGGGGTGCGACGGTGGTGGTGGACCGGGGGATGGCCTACGAGGAGAACCTCAAGGAGATTCGCCACCGCGGGCATCACTACATTGTGGCGGGAGCGCAGCAGGAGAGGAATCAGTGGTTGGAGGAGTTCGAGAGCGAGCAGGGGTGGGAGGAGGTGCTGCGCACGGCTTCGCCCCGCAATCGGTTCCAGAAAAAGAGCCGGCTTGAGGTGAAGCGGCGGCAGAGCGGGGAGGAGGTCTACATTCTCTGTCGCAGTGAAGGTCGGCAGCAGAAGGATCGGGCCATCCGCGAGGCTCAGGAGCAGAAGCTGCTGGGAGACTTGCTGCGGCTGAAGCAGCGCGTGGACAAGGGGCAGTTGAAGAAGAGCGAGAAGATCCACCAAGCCATCGGCCGGCTGAAGGAGCGCTATGGGCGTGTGGCGCGCTATTACCGCATAGAGTACGACGCCGAGCAGAAGGTGCTTTGGTGGAGGGAGGAGGCAGAGAAGAAGGCGCTGGCCGAGAAGCTCGACGGCAGCTACCTGCTCAAGACCGACCGCCAGGACCTCACGGCCGAGGAGATTTGGCGCACCTATATTCTGCTGACGCGAGTGGAACAGGCGTTTCGGGACCTGAAGAGTCCGCTGATGGAGCGGCCGATTTTCCACCAGCTGAAGCACCGCACCCAGACGCACATCTTTTTGTGCGTGTTGGCGTATCATCTGCTGGTGGCGATCGAGAAGCGATTTTTGGACCGGGGGATTCACACTTCCTGGTGGAGCCTGCGCCAGGAGCTGAGCACACACCAGGTGGTTACGGTGGTCTTGCCCACCACAGACGGCAGGGTGTTGAGGATCCGAAAGGGCACTGCCCCAGAGCCGATCCATCGCGAGATCTACTCGACGCTTAAGATTCCGCTGGAGGTCATGAAGCCGGTGAAGAGCTGGCAGGAAGCCCCCCAGTAGTGACTGAAAAAAATGTAACCCCCTAATAATCAGCCACTTTCGTCACAAAAGCGGCGAAGTTGGGTTGGCGGCGGTGCGGGATCGACTCCGAGCACGGCGTACAATCCTAACGCATCTAGGAAGAGACGTGCTGGCACGGCGGAACGAAGTAAACTTCGAGCTGGCACACGACGGCCTCAGAGTGAAGTTGCGATAGTTCCGGGATCCTGTGAGGCTGGCACCGCTACCTTGCTGCCCTCATACCTCCTAAATGCCTACGCGCCTGCCAGCTTGCAGGCTGGTCCTGTCGCCGCAGGGTGCCAACGCGTTGGTTGCAGTCGCAAAGCCCGGCTTGCGGGTCAAGGCACGCAGCTAAAGTCGGCAGGATTGATACCGGCAGCCATTAACGATTGCTTCAAGCGCGGATCGCGCCGCCCGCTCGTGTTTTGCTCGAAGCAGTCCACGCCCAGGTCCATGCCAGCTTGTCCCAGCGCGCAAGAGGAAAGCGAGGTCAGGTCGCTCGACGAACCGCAGCTTCCGAGTTTGAAGCCCAATCCACCAACGAAGGACTTTAACTGCACGAACGGAGCGAGCGTGCACTTGCTCGTTGGGGCAACGATCTTCCCGGTGCTGTTGGTGAGCTTGTTGTCGACGACACTCACGATCGTCGAGCAAGGCGTGGTGTACGAAGGTGTACAGGTGCCAGATCCGTCGATTTCGTTTGCCAGCTCGCACTTGGCCACCTTGTCTCCACAGGCGTGGAGTTTGTTCGCGACGAACGCAGCCACGGTTTTGCCTTGGCCTTGGAACTTTTTATGACAGCCGAACACCGTCGCTCGCGTTGCTGGCGTGCCAGGCGGAGTACCGTCGGGGGTCACATCGATGGTACCAAACACGGAGGAACCGGACCCACTGGTGCAGCCCCCGCCACCGGGATCCTTCCATGTGATGCAGTACTTCATGTCCACATCGAACGGGCCAACGTATCCGGGAGTGAGATAGCTTTCTTGCAGGGTCACGGTCTGCTCGGCAACCAAATCGTTGCAACTGGTTCCCGTCTGGCCGACGCGAATTTCCACCTTGCCGTTGTTGCTATTCGATCCGCACGCTAGCGCCGACGCGTCGATTGCCAGACGGTCAGACGCGGAGATCGCGATCGTCCCGACAGAATTGAGGTTGCCGCTGCCATCTTGGGTCAGGGAAACCGTTTGGCTTGCCGGACGAGGCAATGCACCAAACTGCGCACCGAGGCCGATGTTGTCCAAGAGTATTCCCGCCCGTGGCGCCACCGTGCCCACTTCTTGGTCTACGAAGGAGTCGATGAGGTTGCGGAGGCAACTCATGAGACTTTGCAGGTCGCTCCCACCGCATCCCGACGGGTCCGAGCCGCAAAAGGGCAGGTTCGCCAAATGCAGGCCGCCTGGCCCCGTGGAACACACGTTCGTGATTCCCATAGCCGTGCAGGCCAGCGTGACCTGATCGACAAACTTCTGTTGCGCTTTGAGGAGCCCTTGGCCGGGGGTGTTCAGCTTCGCGATGCACGACGCGGTGGCGGTGTCGCGGCAGGACTTGGCATTCGCGTGGTCTAACTCCTCCATGAGCGCGCAGTTCAAAAGCTTTGTCGTGCACGAAAGCAGCAGGTTGCGGCGGGTCTTGGCATAAGCCTTTCCCTTTGCACTGAGCTTGGCTCGGCAAACTTGCGCAGCGGTCGCCTGCGGCGACAATGCCGCTCCTTCCGACGGAAGCGCCGCGGCGATTGAGAAAGCCAAAACCGAAAGCAGAATGGCCGTGCGTGACATGCTGAACCTCCGAGAATTGATTGGGAATTGACTGGAACAATAAGGAGCAATCATGAACGAGCCCGAGTCAAGCAGGTTTTGCAGAGAAACGATTCCCCGCGATCGGAGTTTCCTCGAGACCGCGAGAGTCCGGTGCTTGTCGTGGGCCTCGGGTAGCAACTGGTTGGCTCGAGTTGCCCTTCCGGTGGCAACAGAAGAATGGAGTACGCACTGGAAGACCTTGCGCGCCCGCTTGCCCAGGAAAGCGAGCCTGGTCAGCGCCGAAAGAGGTACAGGAGCAAGGTGAGAAGAACGCTCAAGACCAAGCTGGTCATGAGTGGGAAATAAATCGTTACGCGATCGGTCTTGTAGTAAATGTCGCCTGGCAACCGACCAAGCCAAGGGATTTTCCCGGCGAAGGTCAGTAGCAACCCCAAGACGACCAACACGATCCCTACCACGATCAGGAAACGACCGAACTCCGGCATACGGCTTCCTCCGGTGTGCGTGTGTCGGACCTCCACTGGTCACTTATCGAACAAACGTTGCTGTGCAACGTGGACCTGGCGGCGTCCGAGTGCTTGGTACGCGAGCTTCGTTGCCACTCGCCCGCGGGGCGTGCGAGCGAGATAGCCTTCTTGGATCAGGAACGGCTCGTATACGTCCTCGATCGTTTCTCGTTCCTCCCCAATGGCAGCAGCCAGGGTGTTGAGGCCAACCGGACCACCATCGAACTTGTCGATGATGGTGGACAACAAGGTGCGATCCATCGGGTCGAAGCCGAACTCGTCGACACCGAGAAGTCGGAGCGCCTCGTCCGCGACTTCCGCGGTGATTGCCCCTGCAGCACGCACTTGGGCGTAGTCCCGCACGCGGCGCAGGAGTCGGTTGGCAACCCGGGGGGTACCACGGGACCGTCGCGCGATCTCTTCGGCGCCCTCCGCGTCGATGGGAACGCCAAGAATTTCCGCTGCACGGTGCACGATGGCGCACAACTCCGACACCGTGTAGAAATCGAGGCGCAAGCTCATACCAAAACGGTCCCGCAGTGGGGACGTCAGCAAGCCCGCGCGCGTGGTGGCACCAACGAGGGTAAAGCGGTGCAAGTCCAGCCGGATCGATCTCGCGCTTGGACCTTGCCCGATCAAGACATCGATCTGAAAGTCCTCCATTGCGGGGTAGAGAATTTCTTCCACGACCCGGCTCAAGCGATGAATCTCGTCGATAAACAGCACGTCGCCAGGCTGGAGATTCGTGAGGATCGCCGCCAAGTCTCCCGGACGTTCGATGACCGGACCCGAGGTTGTGTAAATATTGACTCCCATTTCCCGCGCCACGATGTGGGCAAGCGAGGTCTTGCCTAGACCCGGGGGGCCGTAAAGCAGCAGGTGTTCAAGGCTTTCGCCACGACGTTTGGCCGCGTCGATCACCACACGGAGATTGGCCTTGATCCCTTCTTGGCCAACGTATTCTGCGAGGGTACGCGGTCGAAGATTGCTTTCGAAGACCAGATCCTCGGCTGCGGGCTCGGGTTGTACCAGAGGTCCGGAGCCGAGCGGGGTTCCTGCGGTGCGCTCCGAGGAACTACGTTTGCGAGAGCCGTGCAGGCGGCTCATGCAGCGGCCCTCCGCAACGCATCACGAATCAACTCTTCGAGCACTTGGTGCCCAGCCGCTCGGGCTTGCCGCACGGCGTGCTCCGCAACCGCCGGCTTGAAGCCCAAGTTCACGAGCGCGGAAATGGCTTGTTGTTCCACCTCCGACCGGGCGCTTGCTGGCGCGGGCTGCGTTCCTTTCCCGTTGTCCTGAGTCAGCCGGTCGCGGAGTTCCACCACGAGCCGAGCGGCCAGTTTTTTGCCAACGCCCGGAATGGCAACCAGGCGGGCAGTATCTTCCGCACAAACGGCGCGGCGCAGCTCTTCAGGAGGCGAGCCGGATAGAATCGTCAAGGCGAGGCGCGGGCCGATGCCCGTTACATTCAACAGCTGCTCGAACAAGTTCCGTTCTTCCGGATCCACAAACCCATAAAGCTGCAACGCGTCTTCGCGCACGTGGGTGTAGATGTGGAGTTGCACGGGATCGCCCAGTTCTGGGAGCGCGCAGTAGCCGTTCAGCGAGAGAAACACTTGGTAGCCAACGCCGTGCACGTCGACGACGCAGTGCGCGGGCGACTTGTAAGCGAGCGTGCCAGCGAGCCAAGCGATCATGCGGCTTGCTTTTTACCGCAGCTCGGTTGCAGGGGAAAGATCGTCATCGCCGAGGTTGACGGTCGACCGCTCGGGCAAAACCAGATGCTTGCATGTGGCACAGGGCCGTTCCCAGGGCGTCGGCAGCGTCTTCGAACAGAGGCCCTGAAATGCGCAACAGGCGACAAACCATGGTTTGCATTTGTTGCTTGCTGGCGCGGCCGTCGCCTGTGACCGCTAGCTTGATCGTGGCCGGAGCGTACTCTGCCACGCGAATGCCCAAGCTTCCAGCAGCTGCAAGGACCACTCCGCGGGCTTCGCCGAGACGCAATGCTGCTTGCATGTTGTTGCTGGCGAATCCTTGCTCCAGGCTCACGCAGTCGGGCCCGTATTCCTCCAACAACCACATCAGTCTCTGATGCAAGGTTGCAAGACGGGTGCTCATGCTGCCCCGACAACGAATTACGCCGGTCGCCACGAGCTTCGGTCGCGGAAAGTCGCCCTCCACCACGCCCCAGCCGGTGGCGACGGTGCTCGGATCGACCCCCATGACCCGCATGCTGCGTTCCGCCGTTGGGTGGCTCCGGACGGGCTCCTACGCTAGCCGAGGTTCGCTCAGGCGCTCAGGCGCTCGAGTTCTTCTTGATCGAAGTCGGCGTTCGAGGCCACGCTTTGCACGTCGTCGTGATCGTCGAGGGCTTCGAGCAGCTTCATTGCTTGCAAGGCGTCTTGCCCGGTAACCCGGACCGTACTCTCCGGCACCAACGACAGCTCCGCACTGGCGATGGGAATCTTCGCTTCCTGCAAGGCGGTCTTTACAGCTTCGAAGGTTTCGGGTGCGGTGAGCACCTCGAAGGTGTCGTCGGCATCGCTGACGTCTTCCGCACCTGCTTCGAGAGCGACCTCCATGAGCCGGTCTTCGTCGACTTGGTCCTTCTGCACCGTGATGACGCCGCGTTTTTTGAACATCCAGGCGACGCAGCCACTGGCCCCCAAGCTGCCACCGGCTTTCTCGAACAGTCGACGAATTTCGGCGACCGTGCGGTTGCGATTGTCCGTCATGGCCTGCACTAAAATTGCCACCCCGCCCGGGCCATATCCTTCGTATTGCACTTCTTCGTAGTTCACGCCTTCGAGTTCGCCCGTGCCGCGTTTGATTGCCCGCTCGATATTCTCCATGGGCATGCTGTGCTCACGCGCGGTTTGGACCGCCGTGCGCAGCCTGGGGTTGGCGGATAGGTCTCCACCCCCGAGGCGCGCAGCGACCGTGATTTCCTTGATGAGCTTGGTGAACAGCTTGCCCCGTTTAGCGTCCTTTGCCGCCTTTTTGTGGCGAATAGAGTGCCATTTGGAATGCCCGGACATAACCGACGAACCTCCTGTTGGTACCCCCCGCTGGCAGGGTGATGACCATCACGCCGGTAGCACAGGGGAACCTGCGAGTAAATGGAACGCCGGCAGTCCGCAGCCGCTTCGCCGAAGCCCATGGCTGTAGCGCGAGGCTTGAATCCAAGCTCCGGCCCTTTGGGAGTCGAGCGGGCGTGGCCACGGCGCCTGGACAGTGCCCGGAGCTAGCGAGCCCTCTTGCCTCCCGACCTCTCGGCGCCGATCGAACTTCAATTGCTCAAGACGAGATCGGCCCAGTTCGAAGGCTCTTCCATCTGCGGGTAGTGGCCGACGTTGGGCATAATGGTGCAGCGGCCTTTTGTCATTTGGGCAAGTTTCTCAGCGATCGCACGAACAGCAATCGGGTCGAACTCTCCCCACACAATGCGCACCGGGACCTTGGTGCGCTCCAAAATCGAACGCCAACGTTTGGCGTAGGTACGTCGCTCGATGTTGTAGCGGGCAATGCGACCGAGAACGTTCAAACCACCGTTCCAAGGAATCCAGTAAGCGATGGCACGAATGTCGACTTCGGGTGTCTTGCTCGGATCGGCCCACAAGAATTTGAAGGCCTGCGCAAAGCGTTCCGGGTCGTAGGTGCGTGCGAATTCGGCAGCGCCTTCGTCGGTCATCAACGCGTACTGCACGGGGGTGAGCCGGGCAAGCTCGATCAAGTGACTTCCGTTGCACAAAACCAACGTTTCGATTTCGAAGGGCAGCTTCCCTTCCTCTTGCTGGCAGAGCATTTCCACCGCCATCGTGAGGCCCATATCATGGCCGACCACGCGCGCCTGCTTGACACCGTGTGCGGCGACGATCTCCCCTGCACGACGCGCTTGATCGAGCAGCGAGTACGATACGGCGGGATCGCTGGGCTTGTCCGAAAACCCGAAGCCGAGATGGTCCCAGGTAGTCACGCGGTACCCTTGCGCGATGATCTCGGGCATGGCGGCGGCGAAGTCGTGACTTGTCGATGGGAACCCGTGCACGAGCACCACATCGGGCCCGGCTCCCTCCTGCACCACAAAACACTGGTGGCCTTCAGCCAGCCGATAAAAATGCCCGCGGCGTTTCCACTCGTCGAACACCTGGGCCACATCCGATGGTAGTTGCATGTCCCCTTTGACCTCTGAACTGGCATCTTTGTCAATCAGGCGGGTTCGCGATTTGCAACTGGAGAATCGCATGGAACCAGCCGAACCGCGCTCCGGAATTCCTCCCCAGTGGCGCCGCATCGGCCTGCCCGAAGCTTGGTTTCCGGAACGTCGTACGGAAAAGCGCAATGAAGGAGGGAGAGCGGATCGCGAGGAGTGCACGAGATCTTTGGTGGCCATAGGACTGCCACGCACGGACGACGCGCTTCGGGAGGTCTGTTCGCCAAGCGAGGGCGCCGCAATCCTTGTGGTTGGCCCGGCTGTCCGGATTCGTAGGCGCAACTCTTGTGGTTGCCCATGCTTTCCGGGCAGACACAACGCTCCCGTGCGGGTTCGTTCTTCTGGGCAGGCACAAGTCTCGACCCGATCACCGCGCGTCGGTCGGGTCAGACGCGGTTCGGAACCCGGCACCTGTGGTGCGTCGATGAAGATGACGGATTTGGTCGGTCCGGCTTCGGCCAAGAAAATTTTCCGGCTCGAATGGAAGTCGCTTCGCGGCAGCCGGATGGGTCAGGCTGGGTTTTGCGATCCGCGCAATTCGTGCGTGTCCAAAATTTTTCGCGCGGCCGGGTGTTTCCTGCGCGGACGGAATCGGGACACACGTGGAGGTTCGGAGCGGTACGAGGACAGCTTTGGCAGGCACCGCGCGAAGCGCGACGCCCGTCGGACTGTCATGCAACTTTGGCGCGGTGCACTTGGGCTTCCGGTGGGCGGAGGTAACGGGGCTCGTCCGGCGTGCTCTCGCTTTCCTGAGCGCGTGCTGCTGCGAGTTGTGCGACGATGCGGGCGCGAGGGCCCCACTCCGGAAATGGCAGGACGGTCACCCGGGAACCAAGCTGTTCGCGAAACCAGTTGCCGTAGGTTTCGGTGGCATCGCCAATGATGGTGCAAGGACGCGGCAGCTTCCCGAGCAAAACAGGTGCCTGCACGAGTTGCTCTTCGAGGACCATCCTTAAAGCGCTGCCTTCTCTGCGAAACCCTGCTGCGTACAGCTCGCCTTTTCGGGCGTCGAGCGCGGCGACGATCGTGGCGCTGTCGCTCGGGGCAGCGTAGGCAAGTGCTTCGAGCGTGGGGACGCCCACCACGCGGATGCCAGCGGCGTAGCCGAGCGTTTTGGCCACGCTCAGCCCTACGCGCAAACCAGTGAACGAACCAGGGCCAACCGACACGCCAATGAGGTCAAGGTCGCGCACGGTCAGCCCAGCGCTGCCTAATACGTCGCGAATCGCAGGCAGCAGCACTGCCGCATGCCGCCCCTGAGTGAGCTGGTCGCGTTCGGCCACGATCTGCTCGCCATCGGCCACAGCCACGCTGGCAAGCCACGTTGCCGTCTCGATCGCCAAGATGCGCATCACCTTTACCCCCAGCGCTGCAGCACACGCGCGATGTCGTTGTAGAACGCGAACACCATGAGAGCGAGCAAAAGGATCAGCCCCACTTGTTGGGCGATCTCGCGGTAGCGAGTGTCGAGCGGCCGCCGGCGAACCGCTTCGATGGCGAAGAACAGCAGATGCCCACCATCCAAAATTGGTACCGGTAACAAGTTGAGGACTCCGAGGTTCACGCTGATGACGGCCATGAAGTTCAACAGATACTCCAAGCCGAGGCGGGCTTGCTCTCCTGCGGCTTGCGCAATCAGGATGGGTCCGCCGATTTCGCTTGCCGGAATTTTGCCTTGCACCATTTTGGCGAGGCTCAGGAAAATCGTTCCCACCCACCACGCCGTTTGCTGGATGCCCATGCCGATGGCTCCCACAAAGCTCACGTCGATGCGGTCCATCCCCCGTTCGATGCCAATCAAGTAAGCCTTCCCGGTAACCTCGCCAAACAAGTTTTTCTCTTCTCGTTCTTTGGGAGTTACGGATAGTTCGATTTGTTCTCCATCGCGTTCGACCAGCAAGGTCAAGGTGTGAGCCCCGCGTTGGCGAATGGTGCGCGACAGCTCGTCCCACGTATGCACGGGCTGTCCGTCGACGGCTTTGATCACGTCGCCCGGACGCAACCCAGCTTGCGCCGCAGGCATGTCGGGCATGACGCTTCCTACCTTGGCTGCCTCGCTGGGAACGCGCGCCCCGTACAAGGAGAACACGGCGATAAAAGCCAGGCACGCAAAGAGCAAATTGGCAAAGGGTCCCGCGAACACAATCGCGAAGCGCTTCCACAGCGGTTGTGTTTGAAAAGCAACCGACCGTTTGTCTGGGGTGACTTCCTCCTCGGGATCTTCCCCGACCATTTTGACGAACCCCCCGAGCGGGATCGCGCTGACTGCGTATTCCGTGTCCCCAATTTTGCGACCGACCACCACTGGACCAAAGCCAATGGAAAATTTCACCACCCCCACACCGCACCACTTGGCGACCAAGAAGTGGCCAAGCTCGTGGAATAAAATGAGCAAGCCCAGCACGATGACAGCGGCAACAATGGTGGTCAGCATGAATCACTCCCTCGGGGGTTATAACCCGCGCCAGAGCAACTGATGGTAGTAGACGAAGGCAGCGGGGAAAAGGAGGCTATCGATCCGGTCGAGCACGCCACCATGCCCGGGAAAAATCCATCCAGAGTCCTTCACGCCGAAAGCCCGTTTGAACAGCGACTCTGCGAGGTCCCCCACCTGACCGATGACGCCCATCGTCGTGGACAAGAACACGATGTGGTTCAGAGGAATCTCGGGCAAAATGATCACGTGGCACGCGAGGCCGGTGAGAATGCTCGCGAGCACGATGGCGACCGCTCCTTCGACGGTTTTTTTGGGGCTGACAAGCGGCGCGAGCTGATGGCGTCCGAGGTACTTGCCCGCGAAGTACCCACTCGTGTCGCCCACCATGCCAATGGCGAGAACGAACACCACCCAGTACGGCCCGTTCTCCGGCAAGCGGTGCAGCCATAGGAAGTGCGGCAGCAACAAACCGACGTACAAGCACCCGAGAAGCGCGAGTCCCAAGTCGCGCAAGCCCGCCTCGAAGTCGGATCGGCGCAGCAGCACCCAAGTCAACCCTAGGCACACGCTGGCCGTGATTGCGAGCGTAAGCCATGGGCTCGACGGGCCTCCCATGGCTCCGGCGAGAATGAGCGCGGTGAGCCCGACGACCAAGATTTGCTCCGCCGGCTGGCGGACGAACGCCATGTTCGCGATCTCGGCTGCACCGAGCAAACCCGCAACGAACACCACGCTGGCAAGCGGCCAGGAAACCGGCGCGAAAATCACCAGCAGCAGCAACGGAATGGCAACTGCTGCGGTGGCAAGCCTAGCGCGCAGCACGAAGGCGCTCCCGCTCGCTACTCTCGGGAACGCGACCAAAGCGGCGCTCCCGCTGCTGGTAGGCGATCAGGGCCTGGTAGAAGTCAGCCTCGCGGAAATCAGGCCACAACGTGTCGGTGACGTAAATCTCGCTGTACGCGAGCGGCCAGAGGAAGAAGTTCGACACCCGGAGTTCTCCGCTCGTGCGAATCAGCAAATCCGGATCGGGGATGCCGGCCGTACTCAGATGCCGCTCGAACATTCCGGCGTCGATGGTGTCCGGGTCGATGCGACCGTCTCGCGCGGCGCGTGCAAGGGCGCGGGCCGCTTGCACGATGTCTTCCCGGCCGCCGTAGCTCACGGCCAAAACGACGGTCATGTCGCGGTTGTTCTTTGTCGCCTCTACGGTGGCAGCCAAGTCGGCTTGCAGGCCTTCTGGCAAGCGCCGCAGGTCGCCCACGGCGAGCAGGCGGATGCCGTTTTTCATCATCCGGTGCAACTCGGTACGCAGGTAGCGGCGCAACAAGCGCATCAAGGCATCCACCTCGCGGCGCGGCCGCTCCCAGTTCTCCGTGGAGAAGGCAAACAAGCTCAAGTACTCGATGCCGATGCGGCGGCTTGCTTCCACGACGGCGCGCACCGAGTCCTTCCCGCGCTTGTGCCCTTCGATCCGGCTTAAACCGCGTCGCTGCGCCCAACGGCCATTTCCGTCCATGATGATCGCAACGTGCCGCGGCAAACGGCTGAGGTCCAGGTTGTCAGGAAGCGGCCGGGGCACCGACGTCACACCTCCATGATTTCGGCTTCTTTGTGCTTCAGGGCTTGGTCGATGCGTTCGATGTAACTCTTCGTAAGCGCCTCGACCTTTTCGAGCGCCTTGCGTTCGTCGTCCTCCGCGATCTCCTTGTTTTTCAGCATGGTTCGCAACCGTTCCACGGCGTCGCGACGGTGAGCGCGGGCCGACACGCGGTACTCTTCGCACACCTTGCGGATGTGGCGCACCAGGTCCTTGCGGCGCTCCTCGGTGAGCTCCGGAATGGGAATGCGGATGACTTTGCCGTCGTTGACCGGATTCAGTCCTAGGTCGGATTGCTGGATTGCACGCTCGATGTCGGCCAGGATCGAGCGGTCGAACGGCTGGACGACAAGAAGTCGCGGCTCGGGTGCCGACAGTGTAGCAACTTGGTTCAGGGGCGTGCGCGCGCCGTAGTAATCCACGGTAATTCCGTCCAGCAATGCCGTGGTCGCGCGCCCCGTGCGCAACCGCGCCAACTCTCGCCGGAGAGCTTGCACGGTAGCTTCCAACTCCTGGCGTAACTTCTCGAGCACCTGCTCCGTCATGACCCGACCTCGTTTCAGTGCACGATGGTTCCGATAGGCTCGCCCATGATTGCCCGCCTGATGTTCCCCGGTTTGCGCAAGTCGAATACCAAGATTGGCAACCGGTTGTCCATGCACAGCGAAATGGCAGTGGAGTCCATGACTTTCAAGTTACGGTTCAGGCACTCGATGTAAGACACTTCGGAGAATTTCTTCGCGTTGGGGAACTGTTTCGGGTCGCGGTCGTACACGCCATCCACGGTGGTTGCCTTGAGAATAATTTGCGCGCCGATTTCGATGGCGCGCAAGCTCGCAGCCGTGTCGGTGGTGAAAAACGGGTTGCCGGTGCCGGCTGCAAAAATCACCACCCGGCCTTTTTCCAGATGGCGCACCGCACGGCGGCGAATGTACGGTTCGGCGACTTGCTGCATGGCAATGGCGGTCATGACCCGGGTTTTGACCCCCAGTCGTTCGAGCGCGTCTTGCAGGGCAAGGGCATTGATCACCGTTGCCAGCATGCCCATGTAGTCCGCCGTTGCGCGATCCATTCCTTTGGCCGCACCGGCCATGCCGCGAAAGATGTTCCCTCCGCCAATGACGATGGCGAGTTCGCAGCCAAGGTCGTGCACTTCCTTGGCTTCGTGCGCGATGCGATCGAGGACCCGCGTGTCGATTCCGTACGTGGCTCGGCCGAGCAAGGCTTCGCCGCTGAGTTTCAAGAGGACCCGGCGGTACTGGGGCTGAGCAGGTTCAGGAGAAGAGGTTTTGGAGTTCGACGAACCCACGCGTGCTCACGTAGTCGAGGACGTGTCGGAGAGCTCGCCGAGTTGGAAGCGAGCAAAACGCCGCACGACGATGTTTTCGCCAATGCGGGAGATGGCCTCGGTCACCAGTTGGCCGACGGTGCGATCGGGATCCTTGATGAAGGGCTGCTCGAGCAAACAAGTGTCGGCAAAGAACTTTTCGAGTTTCCCTTCGACGATTTTTTCCACCACTTGCGGTGGCTTCCCGGAGCTGGCTGCCTGAGTTCGGTAGATGGCTCGTTCGGATTCGATGACCTCGGCGGGGACTTCTTCCCTCCGCACCCAGCGAGGGTTTGCAGCGGCCACTTGCATGGCCAAGTCGCGCACGAGCTCTTGAAACTCCGCGGTGCGGGCAACGAAGTCGGTTTCGCAGTTCACTTCGATGAGCACGCCGATTTTCCCGCCTGCATGGATGTACGAGCCCACGAGCCCTTGGCTTGCCACCCGCCCCGCTTTCTTTTGCGCAGTGGCTAGGCCTTTTTCGCGCAGGAGCTGAATGGCTTTTTCCATGTCGCCCTGGGCTTCGGCTAGGGCCTTTTTGCAATCCAACATGCCGGCCCCCGTGCGCTCGCGCAGCTCGCGCACCTGGGCCGCACTGACCTCGCTCATGCCACCACTCCTTCCTGCTCGGATTCCGCCTCGTCTTCAGCAGCCTCGCGGCTTTCGTTTGGCGGTGGAGTTTCCATTTCGCTGGCCTTGGCTTGCTCCTCCCGAATTTGCTGGCCCTCGATCACCGCATCCGCAATGGCAGAACAAAACAGCCGGATCGCGCGAATCGCGTCATCGTTGCCGGGAATTTTGTAATCGACGAGGTCCGGATCGCAGTTGGTGTCGATCACCGCCACGACGGGGATGCGCAACTTGTTGGCTTCGCGCACCGCAATCTCTTCCTTTTTCGGGTCGATCACAAAGAGGGCGTCGGGCAGCTTGCGCATATTCTTGATGCCGCCAAGCGCAGCCAAAAGCTTGTCGCGCTCCCGCTGAATGCGCAGCATTTCTTTTTTTGTCAGCGCTTGCACCATGTTTTCGTCCGCGAGGATTTCTTCGCACTTCTTCAAGCGGTCGATGCTTTGCTTGATGGTTTGGAAGTTGGTGAGCGTACCGCCCAGCCAGCGATTGTTCACGTAAAACATGCCGCAACGCTCGGCCTCTTCGCGTACGGCATCCTGCGCTTGCTTCTTCGTGCCGACAAACAAGATCGTGCCGCCGCGGGCAGAAAGGTCGCGCACAAAGGCGTAAGCTTGCTCGAAGAGCTGCGCCGTTTTTTGCAAATCGATAATGTGGATGCCGTTGCGGGCCCCGAAAATGTACGGCTTCATTTTCGGGTTCCATCGGCTCGTTTGGTGCCCGAAGTGCACCCCAGCTTCGAGCAAGCTTTTCATGCTGACTTCCGTCATAAGCTCCTTCTCCGTCGTTCTCGTGAACCGGCCATGCCTATCAGAAACGCCTGTCCCCACGCAACCCAAGGAAGTCCCGTGCGGTCGCTAGCGAGCGGATCGACGTCGCGCGCTCCGGTGGCGGCCGGCAGCACCGGCAAGGCCACACATCGCGCAATGGATCGAAAGGACGGCGACCCGCGGTGCCTGTAGGCAAAGACGATGAACCGGATGCACCAGCGCGCTCGGGTGTACCTTGCGAGGGCTCGGCAACAATCCGACGAGCAGGGACTCCGCCGGCTGGAGGGGCACGGCGATCCCGCTTACGCATGGAAGGGGCTCGGGCAACGAGGGCTTGCCGCCGTGGCGTTACGAGAGACCGTCCCAGAATCCGTCGGACCGCAAATCCTCTGCGAGCTCGATCGAGCTCGCCGTTGCAGCAAGCATCTGGTTGCCGAAACGAACGATGGCACTCGAAAACGGGCAGTGTTCGACGTACTCCTCCAAACCGTTCACTTCGACGACCTCTGGAGCGGCGACGACAAAGCCGTGCTTCCGCTTCCTGACCACCCACCAACCCTGCGGAATCGCGCGTCCTCTGCGGACGAAGCGGATCCAGCGGAACAAGATCGGCTCGATCACTTTCCGATCGTCGTCTCCTTCATGGTAGGGCATGGGTAAGTCGCAGGCCGGACACTTCGGTGCGTGCTCCACGAAAAACCATTCCGGAGGTAGTAAGTACGCCGAGTCGTCGGCTTCGTGGTTGACGCTTGGAGACTGCTCGCTTTGCTGTTCGTCGTTCATACCGTGTACTCCTGCTCTTGTTTTCGTTCACTCGGCCCGCCTCAATTCGGCTGGGAACCTCATCCGCTCTTCCACTCTTCAAAACCGGCGCGGCGAAGCCGCGGCCGAACGCCCGTGTGGTTTCGCACTTTTCCGTCGGTTCGTGCCGACATGGAACATTGCGCCTTTGCTCCAAATCCACAGCTGTTTGTTTCTGGCCTCCTCGCGAGAAACTCCTGCTCCAGGGAAGCTACGTTTGCCGAGAGCCGCGGCGGCTGCAAGCTCCGCCCGCTGTCAGGCAAGGTTGCCGTTGGACGAGATCAGGGACTTTCGAGTGTGGTGGGTCACCGTGTTGCTGGGATGGTTGACGCCCGCCGTATCGTGATTGCCTCGGGCGGTGGTAGGTGAGCTGCGGCGAGGATCGAGCTGCGGGGCGCGCGCAAAATCTTCCGCGGCTGCGGTCATTCACCCGCACCCGAGGAGCGCCTGGTTGACGCTGCGGACGATTTCCTCGATGGTCACCTGCCGATCGTTGTTCGCGTCGGCTGCAGAGCAAGCGCTGATGTCCGCTTCGCCCAGAGCGATCCGCACCTGCAGCACCAGTTCGTCGAGCGTCTTGTTCCTGTGAGGCATGAACACGGGGTCGCAGAGATCATCAGGCCACGGCATTCTCGCTCCCCTGTTCGGCTAACGGTCGGCATCAGCGGCGGGGGTGGGGTGAGACGAACGCATCCATGTGGAAAACAGCCGGGGTTGGCCGATCAGTGCCCTGCGCGGGGCCATGCTTGGCGTCGGCTGCATGTGGGGTTTGGCCGCGTTGACCATGACCCACGAGGCAGTTGTCGCTAGTTCGTGAACTCGACCCTTAGTTTCTTTCCTAGAGCCGACGCTGCCCGCTCAAGTGTGGCGAGAGTGACAGAGGTGTTCGTCGGGTCCAAGAGCCGTTCTAGCGCCGCACGGCTGGTCTTCATCCGGCTCGCCATTTCGCTCTTGGTCAGCTTGCGACGTTTCATCTCCCGCTCAATCTGGAAGGCAATCACCCGCTTGACCGCGGTAGTTTCGATGGCATCCAACAGCTGCTCTTCTCGCAGGAAATCATCGAACTTGCTACCGACGTGCTTCTTATTCATGGCTTTACTCCTTACGCAAATCCGCCAGGCGTTGCCGGGCGGTGTGCAATTCACTGCGTGCGGTCTTCTGTGATTTCTTGATGAAGCCATGTAGCAAGACCATCGTATGGCCCTCCACGGTGAATAATACCCGTGCAATGCCTTGGCTGATGTTGGAGCGGACTTCCCAGATGCCTGGCTCCAGTTTCCGGATCAGGGGCATCCCTAAGGGCCAGCCGAACTGCGCCGTCTTGATGTCTTCGCCAATCGTTTTTCGGTCTTCGCGTTTTAGACTCTTGAGCCATTCTCGCACCGGTTCGTTGCCGGCATCCGTTTTATAGAAAGCAACATGCAGTATGGGTTCGGTCGGGTTTCGCCCCACGCGCTCGGTGTATCACAAATGATACATATGTCAAAAAGGGACTTCACGGTGCACCGATGTCGAGAGTAGAGCCGCCCAACGCTTCCGATCAGCGGCCGGGAAACAGCGCGCGGAAGCCCGCTGTGAAGCGGTGCGCTGCATCGGATGGTAGGGCGTCTACTTCATCTTAGAAAGGTAAATGACCTCTTGGCATACGGTTCCCAAGTCACAGATGACACGATCAATGTCCTGGCGATGAGCGTTATACAGACGGCTGTGGGCGGACTGATCACCGACGAGCTTGAGCCGGGGCAGCGCCTGCTTCGTGCTGCGCCCCAAGTTCGAGGTGGTTCCACGGAGCGTGGAGCCAACAAGACCCCCCAGGAACAAGAAATCGCCAGTCGACGGGCGAAGGCCTCGATGATTCGAGTCTCGATCAATCTTTGTATCATGACTGCACGCCCGTCGTACCGGCCATTCTCGTAGGAGCGGTTGATCTGATGACAGAAACGCTCGATGTAGCCGCGGGTCCCGCGCACGAAGGCGTGTGGAAGGACTTGCTCCGAGGAGGGCTTAGTGCCCTCCGAGAGCGGCCAGAAGACTTTCGGCGCCTCGGCTTGAAGAGCATTCGCTAGGAGCCTGTCGGAGAAATCAGAGGTTAGAAATCGCGGCGCTCAGAAAAGCCCCAGGATGGACGATCTTAGCTTCGTGACAGCTAAAAGAACCCCCGAAAACGATCGTTTCCGGCTTTCTCTGACAAACCTCCTAGTGTGGTGGGTCACCGTGTTGGTGGGATGGTTGCCGCCCACCGTATCGTGATTCCCTCGGGCGGTAGCAGGTGAGCTGCGGCGAGGATCGAGCTGCGGGGCGCGCGCAAAATCTTCCGCGGCTGCGGTCATTCACCCGCACCCGAGGAGCGCCTGGTTGACGCTGCGGACGATTTCCTCGATGGTCACCTGCCGATCGTTGTTCGCGTCGGCTGCAGAGCAAGCGCTGATGTCCGCTTCGCCCAGAGCGATCCGCACCTGCAGCACCAGTTCGTCAATCGTCACGCTCCCGTCGCCGTTGCAATCGCCGGCGCAAGACTGTTCCGCGACTGTCACCCGGACCGTGGCCAAGTTCGAGTTCGTGCTCCCGTCCCAAGCGGCAATGGTAAAGGTGTCTTCACCCGAGTACCCAGGTTCAGGCGTATACAGGACTGCTTGTTCTCGAACTGCAGCCGTGCCGTGGCTTGGTTGAGTCACAACACGCAACGTCACCGGATCGCCATCTGAGTCGAACGCGGCGATCGGAATGAGGGTAGGGGCGTTGGACCCGAGGTGTGCCTCGGCATCCGATACCTCGGGTGCTCGGTTGCGCGCCGGAGCCTCGGAAAAGGGTCCGTTGTGGCACGCGTAGCAGCCGACTTGGAATCCGCGCCAAAAAACCTTGGTGCCAAACTTGGTCTGAAGGACTCGGTCTCCAAGAGCGCGCGAGAGTTCGGTTCCGCGGTAGTCGGCCCCGTGGCAATCCCGACAGGGTCCGACGCCGCCATGCTCGGCAAACCCTCCGTGCGCTTGCACCCAGGATGCCCCGAGTGGGTGCAAGCCGTGCGGGCCACCATTCGGTACCGCGGGAACCTGCGGGTGGCATGTGCTGCATTCGCTTAACGTTCCGACATGTCCCTGGAGGGCGATGCTTTGCAGGTTGTCGTTTTCGTGGCTGCTGGGATACTCCGCGTGGGTTGGACCATGACAGGCCTCGCACGCGATGCCTCCATGCCCTTTCGAGAAGCGATAGAGCGCTGCGCCGGGTACGGGAGTGTCGGAGTTCGTTGCGAAGATGGGATCCTGTGGCCCCCGTGGAACGTTGTCTTCCGTAAACACGGACTCGAACCGGATGGCTCCGCGATTTTGCACAGCTGTTCCGGTGTGGCAGCTTTGGCATCTCGGCTCGTCGATCCAGCCCCGGCGGTCGGGGCTCGCAACTTGTAACATGTTCCCGTGGCAGCTTTGGCACTGGATTGCGCGCGTACCATCGGGCCCCACCGCGTTCCCCATCACCCCGCGCAAGCAACGAGTGGCTGCACCAGGGTGGCATCGGTAGCAGGCGTTGCGGTTGGTACTTGCGTTCAACGGCTCCAAAGTGTCCGGATCCGCTACCCAGGCCATCCGTCGATGGATGGCTTGGGTCAACGCGGACACGTCGCGCATCCCACTGCCAGGTAAGGCCTCCGACGCGTGGCAGCGCGCACACAGGATCGGACGACCCGAGCGTGCCGTCGGGTACAGCCCAGCAGGGTCGTAGCCCGCCTCGGCCAAGGCTCTGGCAAAAAGCGGATTGGAACTCTCACGCTCGTCATGCAGGAGAAGAATGTTCAGGCGCATGTCGCGCTGCGGGTCGGGATCGTTGACCCATCCGGTAGATGGTGCCGCCGCGGGGCTCGATCCCGAGGCATGGCAGGCACGGCAGTCCATCTCGTCGGAGACCGGCGTGACGACGGTGGTGGAAGCCCGCACCGCTCCGGTACGATCGCGTGCGACAACGAGAAAGGTGGGATACGGATTTTTTGCCCCCGTGTCGTCGTAAGGGACCACCGGAATCCCCTCCGCAACGAACCATCGATGCTCTGGGTCGAAGCGTAACGGTTGTGGGGCGTTCGTCGCGCCGGGCAACGCGGTGCCTGCCAAGCCGACGTCCAGTGGCAACCGCATACCGAATAGAAACTCGACAAAACTCCAGAAGTTTGTCTTGCCGACGGCCGTGCTGTTGATGGATCCCGTGGGGTCCGCAATGGCCTCGTAAGTCACCCTCCAGCCTGCGTCGTCCGAGACCAGCCGCCCAGTGCTGTCGATCAACTGCGCGTGTACGGTGTTGTAAGGCGGGAGCAAGCTGAACACTGCGTAGTCAGCGTCTAGGCAGTGCATCCCGAGGTTGTTCCAGGCGATGAGGGTTTCCGCGCTCGCGTTCGTGCACGCGGCGAAGAACGTGAACACGGATACGATGACCAGAAAAGGAAAGAAAGATCTCCAGTGCCTACATGGAAGAATTGGTCCCATCATCGCGGGTCCTGAGGACGTGGAAAAAGCCAAGTTTGTTGCTTGCGAGGGAGGGAAGGCCCAAGCGCTTGGCAGTGAAAGCAGGTTCTTCCAGGCGCCCTTTGTTCGGCTCGGGCTGCCCGTGCTTTTCGATGGAGGCGATACTAAAACCGTCGGCAACGTTCTTCCTCAGGCAATCGCTCATGCGCGTGTGGCGGCATTTGGAACATCTCGGGCGCCGGTTTCCCCGGCCGGTACTGACCCTCGGCAACTTCGATGGCGTGCACCGAGGGCACCAGGCGATCGTGCGTCGCACGGTTGAACTCGCGCGCCAGGTGGGAGGTACGGCGCTAGCCTTGACGTTCGAGCCCCATCCCGTAGCGGTGCTGATGCCAGGGCGCGCACCTGCTCGGTTGATGGATCTGCACACACGCGTTGCCTGCTTGCTCGAGCTGGGGCTCGATCATGTGATCGTGCAGCGCTTTACGCCAACGTTTGCGGCAATCGAGCCGGAACCGTTCGTGCGGCAGTGGCTGGTAGACAACTTGGGGCTTTACGGGCTCGTGGTCGGACACCGAGTACGCTTTGGTCACCTGCGCCGGGGAGATGCCACGCTGTTGCAACGCCTTGGGAAGGAACTTGGCTTGGCTGTGGAAATCATCGGCAAAGTGGAAGTTCAAGGACGCTTGGTGAGCAGCAGCGCAGTGCGGAGCGCGATCCACGAAGGCAAACTCGAACTTGCCGAGGAAATGCTGGGTCGGCCGCACACGTTTGCAGCGCGGGTGATTTCCGGACACAACCGCGGAAAGCAGCTCGGATTCCCCACCGCGAACCTGGAAATTCGTGGCTTGGTGCTCCCACCGGACGGTGTGTACGCCGTTGCCGCTTGCTTCGATGGAACGTGGCGGCCCGCGGTGGCGAACATTGGGAACAACCCGACATTTGCCGATCGCGAACGGAGCCTCGAAGTGCACATTCTGGACTTTCATGGCGACCTTTACGGCCGCCGCCTTTGGGTGCGGTTCGTGCGGCGGCTGCGCGGAGAAATTCGTTTTCCGAGTGTGGAGCTGCTAGTCGAACAGATCAGGCGCGACATTGCCGAAGCACGTGCGCTGTTCGCCAAGCTCTGATGCGTGTGCTCTCCGAACGCTTGATTGTCGAAGATCTGACCCAGAAGCAGCGACTCGACCGCTACCTCGCCCAGCTCGGGCGTTGGGGCTCGCGCGCCCGCGTGCAAAAACTCATCGATGCAGGCTGCGTGCTGCTCAACGGGCAACCAGCACGGTCGGGGCACTTGGTGCGCCCAGGCCAAACCATCGAAGTACGATGGCAGCCGGAAGAAGCAGGGCTGGAGCTACAGCCCGAGCCGATTCCGTTGAACATCGTGTTCGAGGACGAGTGGCTCTTGGTGATCGACAAGCCTGCCGGTTTGGTGGTGCATCCGACGCCCACCCATCAAGGTGGCACGCTCGTGCACGCCTTGCTGCACCATTGGCAAGGCAACCGTCCTGGCTTGGACCCTGTGCGCCCGGGGATCGTGCACCGTCTGGACAAAGACACCTCCGGGTTGCTCGTCGTCGCCAAGGACCCGGAAACTTTGGCGGCTCTGGCTCGGCAGTTCCTCCATCGCCGCGTACGCAAGGAGTACTGGGCCGCCGTGTGGGGCTTGCCCCGCAGCACCTCTGGCACCATCGAAAAACCCATTGCCCGCGATCCTGTACACCGCAAGCGCATGGCGGTGGTGCAGCGCGGGGGACGCAGCGCGCGAACCACGTACGCATTGCTTTGCCACCGCCCGCCGTGGAGCTGGCTGGCCGTGTACCCTGAAACTGGTCGAACACACCAAATCCGGGTGCACCTAGCGCACCTTGGCCACCCGATTGTGGCCGACCTCCTCTACGGTCGGGCGCGCAAGTTGCCCGAAGGTGTGGCCGTGCCGCGCCAGGCGCTGCACGCAGCGGCTTTGGAGTTCTCCCATCCGGTTACAGGCGAGTCGCTCGCCTTCCGTGCTCCATTGCCAGAAGACTTGCAGGCGCTTTGGGAGTACTGTCAGACCCAACCCGCCGCAGGATGAAGCGTCGCCATACTCGGTTCTGCCGGAGCGCCTTTCGCTAGGAACTGCCCGGCCTGATGGGCGGCGTCCCGGATGGCTCTTGGGCCTTCGGGTCGCGGACTAATCGACGGACCGCGTCGGGCTCGAGCTTGCACGCATCAGCCAGGATCAGCTCCAGATTGCGGCGGACATATCCTGGATCGAGAACGAGGCGCTCCAGGACGGTCCACGATTCGACCGTCCACCGTGGTGGCTCTCCTTGTACCTCGAACGTTGCGACTTCCACCCAAGTAGTGGTGGGTGTGGCTACGAATTCGATACCCAAGCGCAACGGCGGGTTCGGACCTCGCGTGGCGCGTGCCCTCTGGCGCCAAAGTTGTTGCTGCGCTGCTTCGAGTGCAGCCACGTACCGGCGCGCGGACTCAGCGGCGGCGGTCGCATCCGGCCAGTTGGCCTCCTCCTTTTTGCGAATTTCCGCCACCACGCGTTTCATGAGCACAGTTTGCAACAGCGTCTGCACCACCACCAGATCTGGGTCGCGACGGAGCAAACGCACGGAGCCGATTGGGCTACCCCCAGCCTCCACAGTGCAGTCGTGGAGAACGACCTCGCCATGGGTTGCGCCGACGAAGGGGAGAACGTTCGTTGCCAACACAACAATGGCCAACTCAACGAATCTCGGCCGAGTGCGCATGGTTCCCCAGCGAAATCAAACAGGCAGGTGTAACCCACAAATCGTACAGCAACGCGAGAATCATGCTGACTCCGGTGAAGAGGGAAAAGTACACTGTAGGAAGAAAGCTTCCTGCCAAGCCGACCCAAAATCCAGCGACGATGACTAAGTTGTTCGCGATCAACGCCGGACCGACAGCAATGGTCGCCCGCCGTGCCGCGATGGTCGGAAGCGACGCGCGCGCCTGGGCGGTTTGAAATGCACTCACGTAGTGGATGGTATCGTCCACGACCAAACCCATGGCGGCAGCAGCGATCATGGCAGTGCCCGTACTGAGGTCGATGCCCGCCCACCCGAGGAGCCCGATGGTCATCGCGATGGGCAAAAGGTTCGGGATCAGCGCAATCGCTCCAACGCGCAGTGAACCGACTCCCCACGCCACAAGCACCCCGACCAGGAAAAAGCTAGCGGCGAAGCTGCCTGCGAGTTGGCGCACGAGTTCGTTCGAATCTTGAGCGAGCGCGTACAACGCGCCGGTGATGTGCACGGTGTAGTCGGGTCCCATTTGTGCTCGAGCGCTCGCGAGGAAGCGCTCGGCGACCGCCGCGATGTCTGCGGTGCCGGCCGCGCGCAGGCGCACCTGGATCCGTGCAGCGGTTTGGTCCGACGACAGCAATCGCCGCACGAGGCGCTGGTCGGGCGCGGCCGCAACCAGGTCGAGAAGATCTTCGACGACCTCGTCGTCCGTGGGCAGCACCGGCGCTGCGGTGCGGAACTCGGCGCGATGGAGATGTCTCACCAAGTCCGCGATGCTCAGCACTCCACTGACCAGCGGATCGTGCGATACCGTGGTCGTCCAGGCCGCTAGCCGGCGCAAGTCCTCTGCGTGAGCGAGTCGGCGCCCATCCCGGCGCTCTACCAAAAACTCGAGGGGGTACGGCCCGGTGAGGTGACTGTCGATCCAGAACGTGTCTTCGCGCAGCGGAGCACCAGGTTTGAGAAAGCGGACAAGGTCCGTGTTGTTCCGCAGCCAAGCCATGCCGCTACCCATGGCCAGTGCGGCGGCAAAACCACAAACGAGGGTGAGGCGAGGGGCCCGAGTCGAGGTTCGTGCAGTGCATAGGAGGAGCGCACGCAAGGGGCGCGGAACTCGTGGTACTCGCGCCGGCCTGAAGAAGCGTCCGATGTTCGTGGTGGCAAAGGGGACCATCCACACGGCGAGCACGAAGCCAAGAAGCGCTGCCGCCGCTGCGGCCACGCCGAACTGTCGCACTGCTGGCATGGCGTTCAGCGCGAGAGTGGCAAAGCCCGAGGCAGTGGTTGCCGCACATAGGAAGCACGGCCAGAGAAGGTGCTCGAGCATTGCGCGCACGCGTTCGCGGGGCGCAGCAGGCGCCACGCCGTGGTACCAGAAATGGAGTAAGTGGATGCAAGGGGTAACGGCCAGGACCAGTACGATCGGCGGAAGCAACGAGGTGATGGCGTTTAGTCGCAAGCCAGCGACGACAAGGCCGCCGTGAATGGCGACCACAGTGAGGCCAGCGACAAGCAGCGGCAACAGTGCTGCCAGCAGCGACCGAAAATAGATCCACAACACGCTCCCGAGAACGGCGATGGCAACCGGAAGAAGCAAGCGTTCGTCGCGCTGAATGTAGGCGGTCACGTCGTGCTTTTGAACCGGAATGCCGGTGAGATGGGCTTCGAGACCGGTGCGCCGCTCGAACGCGGCCAGCGTATTCCGCACCGCTTCGATCAGGCGATGGGATTGCTCGGGATGCGAGCCTTGTTCGGGCAGGGCAACCCAAATACCCGCAGTGCGGGAGTCAGCAGAAATCAGCCAGCCGACAAGCTCGGGCATTTCCTCCATCGCTTTGCGGATTTCAGTCTCGATGTTGGGACGGTCGTACGGGGTGGGGAGCAAGGGGGCCAATTCGGCTCCCGTGTCCCCGGCAACGATGCGCAACGCGTTCGTGAGCGAAAGGACCTCGGCTACGCCGTCGATCCGCTCGAGTTCCTGGGTGAGTGCGTGCAGGTGGGCGAGCGTTGCCGGGTGGAGGAGGTGGGAAGCGTGGATGGCGACGAGCAAGTCTTCGTCGCTCCCGAAGAGGGTTCGAAACCGCTGGTAATTCGCGATCCGCTCCGGATCCGGAACGTTGAGCGACTCGTTCGCATGTTCGACGCCGAGCTGTCGCGCATGCCAGCCAGAGAACGCCGCGAGCGTCACCACCGCAGCGAGGGCCAGCCAGCGCCAGCGCGTGAAGGTGAAGAAAACGACGAGCGCCGCGACTCGGGCGGACATCGGTACGGAACCGTTCTGCGCCGGGGCGTTAGGTCGCGTCCGGGCCGGTTGTCTTTCGGCGCCATTCGCGTTCACGCAATTCTACCCGGCGAATTTTGCCGCTCACAGTTTTGGGTAACTCCTCGACGAACTCGATTTCACGCGGATACTTGTAGGGTGCGGTGGTGCGCTTCACGTGCTCTTGCAGCTCGCGAACCAGCGCGTCCGACGGCGATACCCCGGGGCGAAGCTTCACGAACGCTTTGACAATCGAGCCGCGTTCCGGGTGCGGACTGGCGACGATGGCCGACTCGAGTACGGCAGGATGTTCCAAGAGAGCGCTTTCCACTTCGAACGGGCCGATTCGGTAGCCAGCGCTGATGATCACGTCGTCTGCGCGGCCGACAAACCAAAAGTACCCGTCGGAATCGGTTTGGGCCCGATCGCCGGTGACGTACCATTCCCCGCGCCAACATGCTTCCGACTCCTCGCGATTTTTCCAGTACTCGCGGAACAACGACGGAGTACGGCCTCGTAGTGCGACATCTCCCACCTCGCCAGGCGGAAGGCGAGTTCCGCGCTCGTCGATCACGGCGACGTCGTGGCCAGGAAACGGCTTTCCCATCGAGCCTGGCCGGATTTCCATTCCGGGTAGATTGGCGACTAGAAGGGTGGTCTCGGTTTGTCCGTACCCGTCGTGGATCGTGACGCCAAACCGCTCGCGCCACGTCGCGATCACCTCGGGGTTCAGAGGCTCGCCAGCTCCCGTGCAGTGGCGGAGGTGCGGCAGCCGATAGCGGCTGAGGTCTTCTTTGACCAACAAGCGGTACTCCGTGGGCGGGGCGCAAAACACACTGATTTCGTATTCTTGGAGCAAGGAGAGCTCTCGTTGCGGTTCGAATCGGCCAGCGTACTGGAACACCGCAGCACCCGTGCTCCACGGACCGAACAAGACTCCGTAGGCAGCCTTCGCCCAGCCCGTATCCGCGGTGGTCCAGTGCAAATCGCGGGGGGTCAGATCCAGCCAGTACAATCCCGTGTACCGGTGCGCCCACGTGTACGCGTGAGCATGCAACACAGCTTTGGGGTCCTTGGTGGTTCCGGAGGTGTAAAAGCAAAGGGCCGGATCGTCGCTTCGAGTGCGGGGCAACTCTCCGCCGGAATTGGCAGCCGCGAGGACGTCGTCCCACCGTTGCCAGCCGGCGCTGGACCCACCGACGAGAATGCAGTGCCGCAGTGCGTCGCACTCGTTCCGGACCGCCTCGACTTGCTCCACGCACGCGGGCTCCGTGACCAGCACACGGGCCTCGCTGTGTTGAGCTCGAAAGCGAATGTCTTTGGCACGTAAGCTCGCGGTGCAAGGGATGGCTAGGGCACCGGCACGCAGTGCCCCGAGCATGGCGACAAACCACTCGGGACGCTTGCCGAGCAACACCATCACAGGCTCTCCGGGGCGCACGCCCAAGCCGATCAGGGCGCGCGCAAAACGCAAGCTCTGACGATACAAGTCCCAGTACGTGAACCGGCGCTTTTCGCCGCTTTCGGACACCCAGTACAACGCCAACCGCCCACGGTCGCGCGCCCAGTGCCCGACAACGTCTTCCGTGAAATTGAAGTAAGCTGGCGGGTTCCAGCGAAAGCTTCGGTACAACTCCTCGTAACGCATCCAGTACCTCCTCGACTCGGGTTCCACTCGTGGCGTGTGGGTTCGCTTTTGTCGCGATCGCCGCTTGGTTACAAGTGCGGACATGGTCGCGCCGGAGCAACCCGAGTCCGCAATGAGCAATCGTGCAGAGTTCGTGTCCTTGGCGGTCGTTGCACTCCTGACTGCCGCGTTGGTTGGTGTCGTTGCCTGGTTGCTCGTGCGTGCCCCCGCGAGCGGAGTGCCTGCAGATTCGGCCCTTCCGGCACTAAATGCCAGCCTGAACGGAGCCACGACCCTGTGCTTGGTGTTCGGGTGGCTCGCGATCCGAATGCGACGGGTGCGGTGGCACCGTGGATGGATGCTCACCGCAGCCGGATTATCGGCCTGCTTTTTGGTTTCGTACGTGGTGCATCATTATCAAGTGGGTTCGGTTCGCTTCGTGGGGCCTGCGTGGTTGCGTGCGCTGTATCTCGCTGTGTTGGTGCCACACGTGGTTCTTTCCGCAGCGATGGTTCCGCTGGTGCTGACCACGCTTTGGCGTGCGCTCAGCGCCGATTTTGCGCGCCACCGGCGAGTGGCCCGGTGGACGCTCCCTTTGTGGCTCGTGGTGTCCGTGACCGGCGTGCTGGTGTACTGGATGCTTTACCACCTGAGCCCTTCGTTCCGCTGATCCTACGAGGTCTGGGCTACGCTTCCCTGTCGCGGCCCGGTTGTTTCGCTCGCAGTGTTAGACAGCGCCGGAACCGCGACAAAACTCACGCGCCGGGTGCGGCGAAGGTGAAATTCGCTTGACCGCGGATGCGATCTGTTTTTAAGGAAAAGGCCGCATCCGGGGCAGAAGGATGTCCGGTGCTTCTGAAGGGGGATGTATGGTCCAATTGGGTTTGTGGCTTCGAATCCCAGCGTTGGCCCTTGGTATCTTCGCGCTCGTGGGCTGGGGATGGCGGAAACCCTCGTGGGGTGAGGCAGCTTGCGTGGTGTCCAGTGTGAGCGCGGGTGGCGCCCACAGTTGCGCCGTGCGCCTGGACGGGAGCGTTGCCTGCTGGGGGCGCAACGACTTCGACCAAGCAAACGCGCCCGCGGGGAGTTTTCGTCAGGTGAGCGCGGGGCGGGAACACAGTTGTGCGGTGGCCTTTGACGGCTCCGTGCTGTGTTGGGGGCGCAACGACGCTGGCCAGGGGAATGCGTTGCCGGGGGAATTCCGGCAAGTTGCTGCCGGTGGGTCGCACACGTGTGGAGTGTTTGTCGATCCTGTGGTGGGTCCGAGGGTGCAATGTTGGGGAGACAACAGCCAGGGCCAGTCGACGCCGCCGTTCGGCAACGTTCTATCCGTATGTGCGGGCGAGAGTCACAGTTGCGCTGTGCGGAGCGACCGGACCGTCGTGTGTTGGGGAGCGAACGACCGCGGCCAGGCAACTACGCCCTCGGGCACCTTTTTGGAGGTCGCCTGCGGGGGTGCTCATACGTGCGGGCTGAGGACCGACGGCACGTTGAGTTGCTGGGGGGCAAACGACGATGGCCAGGCGACGCCGCCGCCCGGACCTTTTTCCCGAGTTTCAGCAGGAGGCCGGCACTCCTGCGGCGTTCGTCCTGATGGAACCGTAGTGTGTTGGGGGGCAAACGAAAGCGGGCAGGCAACCGCGCCGGATGCGACTCTCACGGCGGTGTCGGCGGGTGCGGCTCACACCTGTGGAGTTCGGACCGACGGCGCCGTTGTATGTTGGGGCCAAAACGACGACCTGCGAGCAACCGTGCCCGGAGCATCGTTCTTCGCGATCTCCGTTGGGGACGGGTTTCTTTGCGTGTTGGAGACAGGTGGCCGTTTGCGTTGTGCCGGCAGAAATGACCAAGGACAGGCTTCCCCTCCGCAGGACGGCGTGCCCTTCATTCAAGTCAGTGCCGGCCCGGACCACGCTTGCGGCATCCGTGAGGATGGCACGATCGCTTGCTGGGGTAGCAACGAATTCCGGCAAAGCGAACCGGCCGCTGGGGAATTCGTTCACGTGAGTGCGGGTGAATTCCATACCTGTGGGGTGCGAAGGGACGGAACCATCGTGTGCTGGGGGTTCCAGCTCTCCGACCCTTTCTTTCCTCTTCCCGGTGTGTTTCGGCAGGTAGCTGTGGGGACATACCACGTGTGTGGATTGCGGATCGACGGGCGCGTCGCGTGTTGGGACTGGTTGGGCTCCACGTGGTCATCCGTGCAGCAGGGCACATTCCGGCGAATCCTGGCAGCTGGGGAGCAAACATGCGGCTTGCGCGACGACGAACGGCTGGTTTGTTGGGATGCGACGGGGGCGTCGTGGGCGCCGTTGAGCGGACGCTTCATGGATTTCGGATTCGGCATCGGACAGCTCTGCGGGCTACGGTTCGATGGCACGTTAAGCTGCTCCGGCGGTGGGCCGATTCCCGCGGGCGAGTGGACGGCTGTTGCCGTGGGTCCAGACCTAGCGTGTGCGTTGAGAAGTGACGCCTTGGTCCGCTGCTGGGGAACGTTACCTCTCGTTCTTCAAGGGCGCTGCGTGCCGGCGCCGAGGCGATGCCCTACACCGCGACCAGCCCCGACCGGTCCGGCGGTCTTTGTGGACGACCTGACCGTGGACAGCGGCACAGAGGCCACGATTACCGTGCGCCTTGCAACTGGCGGGAATCAGATCGCTGCAACGCAGAACGACCTGCGGTTCACGGAATCGGTCCGCGTCAATGCTCGTGCAAACGGATCACCGGATTGTGATGTGAACCCGAGCATCGGAAAACCGGACACCGCGTTCGCTTTTCTTCCCCGAGGATGCTCAGGATCGGACTGCACGGCAGTGAGAGCAATCGTATATTCGCGTTCGAACACCAGCGTCATTCCCGATGGAGCGGTGCTGTACACGTGCAGAGCGACTGTGTCCGCTCCAGAAGCGACAATTGCTATTGAAAATGTATACGTTGCCAGTCCCCACGGATCGACGCTGGCTGGAGTCTCCGGTCGTGACGGGAAGCTTTGCGTGGAGGAATTCCCGGGGAAGTGCGGAAACGGAGTGATCGAAGTTGGCGAAGACTGTGACGACGGGGGCATTTGTGTTGGCACGAGCAGAGCAGGGCAGCGGTGCGCGTCGGATTGGGAGTGTTACGGTCCCGCCGACGACTATCGCGGTGTCTGTGTTGGCGGCCCCGCCGCCGAGCGGTTTTGTTCCTCCGACGGTGACTGCCCGGGCGGCGACTGCGTCGCCTGCCGCCCGTTTGGCGGCGACGGTTGCGCGGCAAACTGCACCGTGGAGTCGGTGATCGGCAACATTTCCGTGGTGCCTGGCGTGGTCTTGCCAGACCAACAGTTGGTGCCGGGCACCAGCGGGGCCGTCATTTGGGGCGACCCACTCGTGCTTGGTTTGGCGTTTCGTGGACAGTACTCCGTGCGTGCTGGCCGTGTGCGCTTTGGGCAACTTCCCATTGTGTTGCCAGCCGCGGACTTGGATTTCAGGCAGATACCAATTTCTACGTTAGCGTGTGGATGCGTTAGAGGTGCAGAATACAAGACTTGCGGCGGCGCATTGTATCTCCCCGATGGGACGCTTGCCGAATCTTGCACCGAGGGATTTGCGAGCCCTCCCATCGCTTGCCCAATTTCGCGGCCCTGCACGTGGGCATTTGGGCCAGGCAACGCTGCTGCGGGTGTACTGGGCTGCGAAGGATTGGGCGGGGTCGATGTCGAAACGGTTCAAGATAGCCTTGTCGGGGATCCCGGCGGACCGCCGCAAATTCGGTTCTCGGGGGAGGGGCGACCCGGAAGTGCTTTGCTTAAGGGGGCGTTGGCGTTAGGCACTTCGATTGGCGCGTGCCAGCCAGGCTTTTGTACCGCGGCGGATCCGCCAGCCAGTCGAGGACTTCCGGTCCCGCTCTGGCTCACGACCGGGAGAACCTGCGCGGCAGTGGCGGGCAAAAACGACGATCCCGGCTACCCAGAGATCTTCAGATGCGAGCAGGGCCTACCGGTGTCTTGCGAGGAACTTTCGCAGGGCCAATTTGCAGGCTGGACGCTCGCGGGAGCCTACACAGCCCTGGGGCAGCAAACCCTGGGAGACATCGAGTTGACAGTGCGGCTGGTCGCTGGTGGCGCCGGGACCCCGCTAGGAAGTCCAACCGGGACACGAACGCCAACGCGTACGCGTACGGCAACCGTGACGCCCACCCGCACGGGGACATCGACCCGCACGCCTACCCCCACGGCCACGCCAACGCGCACGCGTACTCGCACCCTGACCCCAACCCTCACGCCCACTCGAACACCGAGCCCTTCGCCGTCGAACACCCCGACGCCCACAGCAACCATGAGTCCAACCGTGACGCCCACCCGCACGGGGACATCGACCCGCACGCCTACCCCCACGGCCACGCACAGTCCGACGCCGTCGATGACATCGACGGCCACGCCCACCTCCACTGCCACGCCTTCTCCCACGAGCTCCCCGACCTCCACCCCGACACCGACGCGCACAGCGACGTGGTCGCCAACGCCGACACACACTGCTGCACCGTCACCTACACCTTCAGCCACGCCTCTGTGCGCTGGCGACTGCGACCAGGATGGCAGTGTCACGGTAAGCGAGTTGGTGAAGATGGTCAATATCGCGTTGCGAAGCATGCCGGGGGCCGAATGCAAAGCGGGCGATGTTACTGGAGATGGCGAAATCACCATCGAAGAAATCGTCATTGCAGTAAGCCGGGCGCTGGTGGGCTGTCGGAGTTGATTGAACGAGAAGCTCTTGTGGCCGGGGTTGAACGAAGCGGTCTTCGGGGTTCCGTCCGCAGCGGGTGTTCTGGCGCGGCATGCTTTGCGCGGCGACCTGTGCTAAGCGGGGCCGGCCATGAAAAAAGACCGAGCCGGAGAAAAGGACGCTGGGGACGTAGGGCGGTTGCCACCCCAGAGCATCGAGGCGGAGCAAGCGGTTCTGGGCGCGATCTTGTTGGACCCTCGTGCGCTCGACCGTGCGGTGGAGATTGTTGGTGCGGACGATTTTTACCGCGATGCGCACCGGAAGATCTTTCGCGCGATGCTCGCACTGCACCAGCGCAGCGAACCGGTGGACTTGCTGACGCTGTCGCAGGAGCTTGCCGCCGAGGGGGTGCTGGAAGCCGTGGGTGGAACTTCCTATCTCGCCCAGCTTGCCGAACAGGTGCCGACGGCGGCAAACTTGGCTTACTACGCGCGCATCGTGCGCGAGAAGTCCGTCTTGCGCCAAATCATCCAGGTATCCACGGAACTGGGTGCGCGTGCGTACGATGCCCGCCCCGGGGAAGTGGACGACTTCCTCGACCAGGTAGAGCAACGCATCATGGAAATTTCCGAGCAACGCACGCGCCCGCAGTTTTCCAACATGAGCGATCTCATGCTGGACGCGGTCGGTGCAGTGGAAAGCCTGTACCAGCGGGGCGAGATGATCACCGGCGTGCCAACCGGCTTCACCGACCTCGACCGTCTCACTGCCGGCTTCCAACCATCGGACCTGATTATCGTGGCTGCCCGCCCGGCGATGGGCAAGACGGCATTTGCCTTGAATGTCGCGGTGAATGCCGCGCAGAAACGAGGAGTGGGGGTCGCAATTTTTTCGCTGGAAATGTCGAAGCTCCAGCTTGCCATGCGCATGCTTTGCGCGGAGGCGCGCGTGAACAGCCAGTTAATGCGCACGGGCTACCTGACGAAACTCGACTATCCCAAGATCATTGCGGCGGCGCAGAAGCTCAGCACGCTACCGATTTATATCGACGATACGCCTGGACTGTCGCTGCTGGAGTTGCGCGCAAAAGCGCGGCGGCTGAAGCGCGACCAAGAAGCAAAGCTGGGCATGGTCATTGTCGATTATCTCCAGCTCATGCGCGGGCACGAGCGGAGCGACAGCCGCGAGCAGGAAATTTCCAGCATTTCGCGCGGTCTCAAGGCGCTGGCCAAGGAACTCGATGTCCCTGTGGTGGCGCTTTCACAGCTCAACCGACAAGTGGAATCTCGGTCGGACCGAAGGCCCATGATGGCCGACCTGCGGGAGTCGGGCGCGATCGAACAAGATGCAGATGTCATTTTGTTCTTGTTCCGGCCATGGGTGTACGACAAAGACGAAGATGAACACCTGGCCGAGGTCATTATCGGAAAACAACGCAACGGGCCCACGGACAAGGTGCTGCTGACGTACCTTCCGGAGTACACTTGCTTCGAAAACCGCACGAACATGGAAGTTGCGGTGCCGGTGGACGACGAGCTTTGACGTTGGAGCGTGCTCGTGCCGCGGATTCTCGTGACCAATGACGACGGCGTAGATGCTCCGACTCTCGGACCGTTACTGGACGCCTTGTCGCGTTGGGCGGAACTGTACGTGGCAGTTCCGTCGCTAGAGCGAAGCTGGATTGGCAAAGCCATTACCCGCTTTGCGGTGGTGGACGTGGAGCGTACGCAGCGCAATGGCTTGCCTTGGGCCGTCGTGCAGGGGTCTCCAGCGGACTGCGTGAATCTTGCCGTGCACTCGCTCGGCTGGCCGCGCCCCGACTTGGTGGTCGCTGGCATCAACCTTGGCCTGAACTTCGGTTCCGCGTTTCTGCTCTCGAGCGGCACAGTTGGTGCGGTGTTCGAGGGCTGGATTGCCGCGATTCCGTCGGTCGCGTTCTCGATGGCGATTCCCCACGACGCATACGGCGTTCAAGGCGAGGCGCGCAATGCGCGCATCGGGAACTACGCGCCCCGCGTGGCTGCAGTAGCAAGCGAGATTACCCGCTTGCTGTGGGAGGAAGGCTTTCCGCCCTCGGTGGATGCGTTTTCCGTCAACATGCCGGCTGAGGCGGGTCCGGAAACTCCACGCCGCGTGACCTCCGTGACCCGTACCCGCTACGGCCCTCTTTTCGTGGAGGAGCGCAAAAACGGCTTTCGACATCGCTTCAGTTACTTGCAGCCTTTGGAAGATGGCGGCGACGTCGCGCTGGTGAGCCGCGGCGTGATTGCGATTACGCCGCTGCGGCTGGACTTTTCCGCGCGACTCCCCGAGACCTTGCGGGCTCGACTCGAGCGGTGACCGCAGGGCTTTGTTCGGAAGCAATGACGACGCCGGTGCGCCTCTTCCTTTCCCGTTGCCTGTTCCTCGCAGGAACGGCAGCGCTTGTCGGCCCGGGTTTGGCCGGTGCGCAAGGCTTTGTGGATCGGGCGGTCCTCACGGTGTACGGGTCCGGGGCACCGAACATGGGGTTCGCTTGGGTGGAGGAGCGCCGGGAGTTCGAGTTGGCGCGCGGTCCAAACCGCGTGGTATGGTCGCCGCTGCCGCGAGCAGCCGAGACCGCCTCGGTTGCGCTCGAACCGGAGGCTGTGGGAGTGGAGCTGCGTAATCAAGTCCTCTCCTTCGTGTATCCATTGACCCACTCGGACGATGGGCTTCAGCGATTTGTTGGTCGCACGGTGGTCGTCGAACCGCGCGAAGGCGGCGGACGCACCTACACGGGCACGTTGGTGCAAGTCGGGCCTCCGCTCGTGCTGCGCGATCCGGACGGTACGTTGCAGGTCCTGCCCGAGGTGAGCCGCTGGGAAATTCGCGAGCCAGGAGCCGTGCCTGACCACTTGGCGGTCATTTGGGAGGTCGACGCTGGCGCGGCGGCGAAAGTTCCGGTCGTTGCTCGTTATGTGACCGACGAACTGGACTGGCACGCCGAATACACGGCAACGTTACTTCCTGGGACAAAAGGCAACCAAGGCACGCTCGAACTGACGGGCGATTTCGTGATCGAGAACCGAACCGACCTTGCTTGGAACCATGCAACGGTGCGGCTCGTAGCGGGGGTGGTGCGACGCCAGCGCGGTGAGGGGCGCCCCGTCGCGCGCGCGCAAAAAGAGTTTGGGCTCGCAGTGGCGGCGGAAGCGGGGCCGTCCGTGCAGCCTGTTGGCGAGTATTACGAATTTGCGCTGCCCCATGCGGTGTCCTTGCCGGCCAAAGGTCAGGTTCGCGTGCGTGGCATCGGGCCGTTCGTGCAAGTGCCGTACGAGCAGGAGTACGTTTGCCGCAATCGGAACTTGGAGTGGCTTGCAGGTCGACCGTCGCCGGTAACCGAGCGGGAGCCCGGAGCCGGACACGCTCTTCCCGTGGAGGTTTTTCTCAAGCTGCGGAACGACAAGGCATCCCGGCTTGGCATGCCCTTACCAGCAGGCACGATTCGGGTAGGGCAAAGGCGGGAGGGCTCTGGCGGTTGGGCGTTTCTCGGGGAGGGCGCGCTTCCGCACACGGCAGCGAACGAGCTGGTCTCCCTGGCTCTCGGAGTTGCGTTCGATGTCGTTGCGGAACGGAAGCAACTGGACTTCGAACTGGCCAATGCGGAGCACCGAATGGAAGAAGAAGTGGCCGTGGTAGTTCGCAACCAAAAACAGCAGCCGGTGCAGGTGCTCGTGTTGGAACCTCTCTTCCGCGCAAGCGCATGGGAGGTGATCCAAAGCCAACCAGCGTACGAGAAGAAGGATGCACACACGATCGCGTTCTCGCTCCTCGTTCCAGCTCGGGGGCGTAGCGAAGCCAAGTACCGCGTGCGCTATCGCTGGTGAGCCGAGAATCAGGGCGTACAACCGCTCAGTTGGAACCCCGACTGAAGCCCGCGATTGTGTCTGCTGGCCTTCTGCGTTGGTCACGATGGCGTGGACCTACTGAGCTGCGTGACGTAGTGGCTGCACCGCGCCACACGGCACCATCGCCATGTAAAGCAATCGGGATCGACCGTGATGGTTGGGCTCTCCTCGTGCGCGGGCACAGGGCAGCGCCTACGTCGCGTTAGCTCGGGGTCGATCGTCGTTGGGCCAACGCCGCGTACTCTCGAGACCCACGAAGGGCGCCGCAACCGCGCGTCTACAGTGCAATGGAAAGGTCGCCCGTGCGTTGGCAGCGGTTTGCCGGGTGATCCTGGAATCATGTTCCCGGCATCGTGGTGGTCGCGGAGATCGTGGTGCCGGGTTTCCGGGCACTGGCGCATGGAGGACACAGAAACGGCTCGGGGCGTAGCAATGCGGCGCTTGCCAGCCCATTGAAGAAATGGCTGCCCGATGCACCGGGGGTTGCGCGGTAGGGGAAAAATTTTTCGGCTCTATCGCTGTCTTCGCCGACATCCCCCACCTCTACTGCCCTTTCGACGCTTCAAAGGACGCGTTCTCCGCATCACAGACCCAATGGCGATGCCCGCCGTTTCAAAGGGCTGTTCGGCGGCTGGATCTTCTACCGTTGCGGAATCGTGGTAGCGTGTGCGATGGTCCTTGGTTCCAGTTTCCCATGAGCGACACGTTCATTCGAGTTGTTGGCGCGCACCAAAACAACCTCAAGCAGATCGACGTCGACGTGCCGGTGAACGCGCTCACGGTGATCACTGGGCCGTCGGGCTCGGGCAAATCCACGTTCGCGTTTGACATCTTGTACGCGGAAGGCCAGCGCCGGTACGTCGAAACGTTTTCCGCCTACACGCGGCAGTTCCTCGAGCGGATGGACAAGCCGCAGGTCGAGCGTATCGAGGGGATTTTACCGGCAATCGCAATTGGCCAGGGCAACACGGTGAAGACGTCGCGCTCCACCGTGGGAACCATGACCGAGCTTCATGACCACCTGAAGCTGCTTTGGGCCAAGTTGGCAGTGCCGTACTGCCCGCAGTGCAATCGCCCCGTCGAGCCAGCAACCCCGGACAGCATCGTTGCCACCCTTGCGCACAAACCCCCGGGCACCGCCGTGATGATTGGCTTCGAAGTGCCGCTCGCGACGAATCTGCCGTGGGAAGAAACCGTCGCCGGTTTGCAAGCAGCCGGATTCCGCCGGTTGTTTCATGCGGGAAGGGTATGGACACTCGAGGAGTTGGCTGAGCCTGTTCCGTCGCCCGCGGTGGTCGTGATCGATCGGCTCACCCTTCCTCTTGCCGACTCGGGTCGGGCGGCGGATTCGCTCGAGCAGGCGTTTCATTACGGCAAAGGGCGGCTCCTGCTGCTGTACCCGAACGAGGACTTTCGCTGTGAGCGCTATTCCGCGGAACGCGAGTGCCCCCAATGCCATCAGCGCTTCCGCGAGCCCGTGCCCAACTTGTTTTCGTTCAACAGCCCCTTAGGCGCCTGCGAAGAGTGCCGTGGGTTTGGCCGAGTCATCGACGTCGACCTGGACCTGGTCATTCCGGACGACACGTTGTCGCTGGAGGAGGGTGCGATCAAACCATGGAGCACGGACTCCACCGAGTGGGAGCGAGACGAGCTGGAACGGTTTTGCGCAAAGCGCGGCATTCCGATGGACCGTCCGTGGCGCGACCTTACGCCCGAGCAGCGTGCCGCCATCATCGAGGGCGACGGTTCGTTCTTTGGAATCAAAGGTTGGTTTCGCTGGCTAGAGGGGCGCACGTACAAGATGCACGTGCGCGTCTTCTTGTCGCGGTACCGTAGTTATCGGATTTGTCCGGCGTGCAATGGCGGCCGGCTCAAGCCCGAAGCCACTTGGTATCGAATTGCGGAGCGCACGCTGGTGGACGTCCAGCGAATGAGCGTAGACGAGGCGGATGCGTTTTTTCGCAACCTCGAGTTTCGTGGCGCCGCCGACGAAGTGGCCCGGATGATTTTGGGCGAGATTCAAAACCGACTTCGGTACTTACGGGCGGTGGGGCTTGGCTATCTTACGCTCGACCGGCCGTCGCGGACGTTGTCCGGAGGGGAGCTTGCCCGGGTCGATTTGACCACCGCGGTAGGATCCTCGTTGGTGAACACGCTGTACATCCTCGACGAGCCCTCGGTTGGCTTGCACCCACGCGATAGTCGACGGCTCGTGCAGATCCTGCGGGAGCTGGTCGCGAAGGAAAACACGGTGGTCGTGGTGGAGCACGATCCGGAAATCATTCGCGCGGCGGACCACGTCATCGACTTGGGCCCGGGGGCGGGACGCCATGGGGGCCGTGTGGTGTACGCTGGTCCGGCTGCTGGATTACTCCATGCGAACCGGTCAGCGACCGGCGCCTATCTTTCCGGTCGCCGCTCGATTCCGGTGCCGGCCAAGCGGCGGCGGGTGTTGCCGGACTTGATGTTGACCATTTGCGGGGCCCGCGAGCACAACCTCAAGAACATTACGGTGCGCATTCCCCTCGCCCGGTTTGTGTGCGTCACGGGCGTCTCTGGCTCTGGCAAATCGACATTGATCGAGGACATCCTCTATCGAGCCGCCATGCGGCGCCTTGGGCGACCGCGCGGGCGACCGGGGGAGCACGATCGCATCGAAGGCCTGGAGAAAATCAGCTCGGTCGTGTTGGTCGATCAATCGCCAGTTGGCACGACGCCACGTGCCGTCGTGGCGTCCTATGTCGGTGCCTTCGACGATATCCGTGCGGTGTTCGCACGAGCGCCCCTAGCCCGCTTGCGCGGGTACGACGCGCGCATGTTCTCGTTCAACCTGAGCAACGGTCGTTGTGCCACGTGCGCTGGAGAGGGATTCGAGAAAGTCGAGATGCAGTTTTTGTCCGACGTCTACTTGCCCTGCAGCGAATGCGGCGGAAAGCGCTTTACGCCCGAGGTGTTGGAGGTCGAGTATCGCGGCAAGAGCATTCACGACGTGTTGCAACTGACCGCTGCCGAGGCAGTGGAATTCTTTGCCGATGAGCCTGGGATCCAACGGGCAATCCAATCGCTTTGCGACGTCGGTTTGGAATACTTGCCGTTGGGGCAGCCCCTGAGCACGCTTTCCGGCGGAGAGGCGCAACGCCTGAAGTTGGCCGCTGCACTGAACGAGCGTACCTCTCCCCACACCCTGTATTTGCTGGACGAGCCCACGATCGGGCTGCATTTCTCCGATGTGGAGCGCTTGTTGCAAACGCTGCAGCAACTGGTCGACCGCGGTCATTCTCTCGTGGTGATCGAGCACAACATGGAAGTGGTGAAGTGTGCCGACTGGGTGATCGACCTCGGGCCGGAAGGGGGTGAGGCTGGGGGATACGTGCTCGCGGAAGGCACTCCCGAGGAAGTAGCCCGCTGCGAAGGGTCGCCCACCGCCGTGTTTTTGCGGCAGGCGCTGCAAGGCAACGCAAACGTGGTGGAGGCGCCTGCGGAGTATGGCGTCCCTGCGGTGCCCACGTCGCGGGTACAGCGGCCAGGGTACATCACGATTGTCGGGGCGCGGGAGCACAACTTGAAAAACATCCACTTGGAGCTGCCGCGGGATCGCTGGATCGTCGTCACCGGGTTGAGTGGTTCAGGGAAGTCCACCCTTGCGTTTGACATTCTCTATGCCGAGGGGCAGCACCGCTACATCGACAGCCTGTCTGCGTATGCCCGACAGTTCGTTGGCGTGTTGCCGCGGCCGAACGTGGATCTGGTCGCTGGAATTCCGCCAACTGTAGCCATCGAACAGCGGCTGAGCCGCGGCGGCAAAAAATCTACCGTGGCGACAATCACGGAAATCTATCACTACCTGAGGCTCCTCTGGGCCAAGCTGGGGGTGCAGCACTGTGTTTCTTGTGGCCAGCCGCTGAAGCCGTCGAGCCGCTCGCAAATCGAATCCCTGCTGCGGAGGTGGCTGCAAGCGGGTCCGGTGCAAGTGCTCGCGCCAGTGGTGCGGGGGCGCAAGGGAATTTATGCGCAGTTGTTTCGCAAAGCGATGCTTGCAGGCTTTCACCGCGTGCGGGTGGACGGTCGATGGGTCGATGTGCGCCGGCCTCCGGCGCTCGATCGCTACAAAGAGCACGACATTGATTTGCTCGTTGGGGAAGTGCAGCCAGAGCAAGGCCGGGCGCTGTCGGAAGTCCTCGAGCGCGCTTTGCGCTTGGGAGCCGGTACCGTGATCGCACGTCACTCCGGAGGAGAAGCGATCCTCAGCGAGCGATTGTTTTGTGCCGCGTGTGGCTTGGGCTACGAGCCCCTCGATCCGCGCATGTTTTCCTTCAACAGCCGTCGGGGGGCTTGCCCGGTATGCGAGGGGATCGGGACCATCCAAGACATCGATCTTGAGCGGGCCTTGCCGTCGGCTCTTCCGCTGGGCCGTGCGTTGAAATCGTTACTCGAACCCATGGATGCAGCCCTCTGGCGTGCAGCGCAGCGCTGGGGTCGCGAGCATCCAAAAGCCTGGTCCCAGCCGGTTGGGGAACTGCCTCCGACGGTTCGGGAAAAAGTGTTTGGCAAAGGCAAGGGAACACTGGCCTCGGTGTTGCGCGAACTCGCTGCGCAAGCGGACGGTGAAGAGGAGTCGACCATTGCTGCGTTGTGGCGGGAACAACCGTGCGAGGCGTGCGCTGGTACCCGACTGAACCCGCGTGCGCGGGCGGTGCGCTGGCAGGGGCGTGCGATCTGGGAAATCACGGCGTTGCCTGTAGAAGCGGCGGGTGCAGAGCTGGAGAAGATGGTGCCCAGTGGGCGCGCCGCAGCGATTGCGAGCGGGGCGTTGAAAGAAATCTTTCCGCGGCTCGAATTTTTGCAAGCTGTGGGTCTCGGGTATCTCGCCCTCGACCGGAGTGCAGACACGCTCTCTGGAGGAGAAGCCCAGCGGATTCGTCTAGCGGCTCAGTTAGGCTCGAATTTGCGTGGGGTGTGTTACATCCTCGACGAGCCGACGATTGGTTTGCATCCCGCAGACAATGACCGCTTGCTGTCGGCTTTGCGGCAGCTTCGCGATCGCGGGAACACCGTCGTCGTGGTGGAACACGACGAGGCCACCATCCGCGCGGCCGATCTGGTGGTCGACTTGGGGCCGGGCGCAGGGGTGCATGGAGGGCAGGTGGTGGCTGTGGCCTCGCCGGAGAAGTTGCGCGAAGTGCCCGAGTCGCTCACCGGAAAGTTCCTCGGTGCGTTGCGAAAGCGTTTGGGCCCGATGCGCGAAGTGGCCTCCCTCCCGCGGATTCGGGTGTACGGCGCCAGCGAGCACAACTTGCGGAACATCGACGTGGAAATTCCGGTAGGAGCTTGGACCTGCGTCACCGGGGTGTCGGGTTCGGGCAAATCCACGCTCGTGCGGGACGTCTTGTATCGCGGGCTCCGGCGGCAACTGGGCTTGGTTGCCGCGCCGCCCGGGCGCCACGAACGGATTGTTTGCGAAGGAGTCAAACGAGTGGTCGAAGTCGACCAAACACCTATTGGGCGGACGCCTCGCTCCGTGCCTGCGTCGTACGTCGGGATTTTCGACGCGATCCGCAAGCTGTTTGCTGGTACGCCGGAGGCTCGTGCGCGGGGGTACTCGGCAGGACGCTTTTCGTTCAACGTCGCCGGGGGGCGTTGCGAGGAGTGTTTGGGGCAAGGCCGCATCAAGATGCAAATGAGCTTTCTGCCCGACGTGTACGTGACGTGCGAAGCATGTCAGGGGCAGCGCTACAACGACGAGACGCTTGCGGTGCGCTACCGAGGGAAAAACATTGCCGAGGTGCTGGCGATGAGCATCGAAGAGGCAGCCGCCTTTTTTGCGCCGATCCCTGGCGTGGGGGACACTCTTGCCCTGTTACGCGATTTGGGCCTCGGGTACCTCACCCTCGGCCAGGGGAGCAACACGTTGTCGGGCGGCGAAGCTCAGCGGCTGAAACTGGCGTACGAACTTGCCAAGTCCACCCAGGGCCCCACGTTGTACGTGCTCGACGAGCCAACCACCGGACTCCACTTTGCGGACATCGAACGGCTCATCGATTTGTTGCATCGGCTCGTAGAGCGAGGGCACACGGTGGTGACGATCGAGCACAACTTGGACATCGTGAAAGAAGCCGACTGGATCATCGATCTCGGACCAGGCGGGGGCGAGAAGGGCGGACAGGTGGTAGCGATGGGTACGCTGGCCGAAGTTCTCGAGCACGAGCAATCCCTCACCGCGAGGTTCCTGCGAGAGATGCTTGCAGGTAGCCCCGAGCCGCTCGTACGTGCGGTAGGAGATTAGGAGGACGCTCCGTCGCGAGGCGCGGCGAGGCGTTCGCTGCGCGTTCCCGGCGGCTGTCCGATCGGCTCGCCGCGGGCATTTTTTTCTTCCAGGAGCTGGATGAGTTTCTCGGGCCCGTCGCGGCTGACAACTTCTTGGAACTGCGACCGGAAGTTGGCAACAAGGCTCGTGCCCTCGATGATGACGTCGATGACCTTCCATTGGTTGCCAAACTTGCGCAGGCGGTAATCGACAAGAATGGGCTCGCCTCCTTTCGGGCGAATGATGCGCGTTTTTACGGTCCAATCACCGTCGGGCTCCGCTCGTTCTCCCACGACCTCGGCACGTTCGTTGTTGTACTGCTCTACGTTCCGCCCGTAGGTCATCGACAAGTGCTTGCGGAATTCTTGCACAAAGCGGGTTTGCTGCTCTGGAGTGAGTCGCTTCCAATTTCGCGCCAAGACGAGCTTGGAGACCGTGTCGAAGTCGAAGCGGGCGGACGCGATGTCCTCCACGCGCTTGCGCTTTTCCTCGGTTGACAGGGAAGAATCGGCGAGCACCGCCAACACAGCGTCGGTCGTGCTCTCGATCACTTGGCGCGGGCTTTCGTCTGCGTGCGCCTGCGGAGGTTGGGAGAATGCGAGCCCCAGCCCAAGGAGAGCCGTCATGGCTGCCGGCACGGATTTCAGGCGAGGAATGGGCACCATCGTTTACTCCTCCACGCGGTACAAATCGTCGTTAACCGTAGCAGCGTCGCGCCGGTCTTCGATCTGGGCCGCGCGCCGCTGCAGGTACGCGTTGCGCACAGCCGCGTAGTAGTCCACCGAAGCGGCCTTTAACTCGCGGACGGCATCCAATACCTGAGCGCGGTTATTGATCACTTGGACGGTTTGCGGCCCCACCGTGAAGCGAATATCGGTAAAGAACCAGTAAACGGTGGCGAGCGAGTCTACACCGTAGCCGACCGCGTCGCGCGGGGAGGAGGGACCCAGAAAGGGCAGCACCAAGTAAGGCCCTGCAGGCACGCCCCAAACCGCGAGCGTCTGCCCGAAGTCCTCGTCATGCTTCTCGAGGCCCCACGTGCTGGCGATGTCGAACAACCCCAGTACCCCGAAGGTGGAATTGGCCAAAAAGCGCGCCGTATCCACTGCCATCGCATGTGGCTTTCCTTGGAGCAAATTGTTCAGAGCTACCAGCGGGGTGTACACGTTTTGAAAGAGATTCACGATCGATTGCTGGACGCGGTCGGGAACCACCTTGTCCCATGCCTTGGCGACTGGTTCCAAAGCGTATGTGTCCACGGTGTCGTTGAACGCGAACATCGCCCGGTTAAACGGAGCCCACGGGTCTTCTTCAGTCGCAAAACCCGCGCAGGGCCACGCGAGCCACACCAGGGCGCAAAGGCCGCTGGCCAAGGCTTGGACCGTCTTGTACCGACTCACCGCTCGCCCCCGGTGCTCGACGGTTTGGCCTCGTTGCTGCCGCCACGATCCGTGGAGTAAATAAACTTGCCGATCAGCCGCTCGAGGCTCAGTGCAGACTCGGTGATCGTGATGGTACCTCCGTTCTCGAGCAACCGGTCGTCGCCGCCGACCTGGAGGGAGATATACTGGTCTCCCAGCAAACCAGCAGTCATGATCGATGCCGAGGTGTCGACCGGAAGTTTCAAATCGCGCCGAAGGTCCATACGAACCCGTGCCCGATAATCAGCGTCGAGAGTAATGTCCACAACCTGACCAACTTTGACCCCGGCAATGACCACAGGGGCACGGGGTTTGAGCCCGCCAATCTCGTCGAACGAGGCATAGAGCACGAGCCCGCCCTGGTTGCGAAACGTGAGCCCGCCCACGTTCATGGACAGGTACGCAAGCGCAGCCAATCCAGCCAGGACGAACAAACCCACGACAAGGTCACGGCGTGGCGAACGATTCATGACAACCCCTCACACCCCCCAAAGAGCAGTAATGATGTAATCGAACAGCAGGACGGATACCGAGCCCACCACCACGGTAGAGGTCGTTGCGGCGCTCACGCCAGCAGAGGTCGGCTGGCAGGTGTACCCGCGGAACGTGGAGATGAGTCCGATGAGAACGCCGAACACGAAGGCCTTGAGGACACTCCCCAGGACGTCGTCGCGAAAGTCGACAGCGTTTTGCAGGCTCGAAACGTAACTGCCGGCGTCCACGCCCATCAAGGCGACACCCACGAAATATCCTCCAGCCAAGCCGCACACGATGAACAAGGCAGACAGGAGAGGCATTGCGGCAATCATGGCCAACGTTTTCGGCGCCACGACGAGGTGCACCGGATCGATTGCAAGCATGCGCAACCCATCGAGCTGTTCCGTCGCCACCATGGTTCCAATTTCCGCTGTCGTCGCCGACCCGGCCCGGCCGGTGGTCAGAAGCGCGGTCAACACGGGCCCCAGTTCGCGGATGAGGCTCAGGCCCACGACCGCTCCGAGAGATTCCTCGGCACCGAACCGCACCAGGGTGTTGTACCCTTGGAGGCCAAGCACCATTCCCACGGCCGCCCCGCTCACACAAATGATCAACAGCGAGAGCACGCCGATGTTGAACATCTCGCCTAAAAACGCCCGGATTCTCGGAGGAGGCGTAAACACCGCCCTTGCCACGTCGACGGCAAACCAGGTGATGCGGCCAAGCTCGGCGACGAAACGGACTGCAGCGAAGCCAATGTCCTCGATGAGTTGGAGCATAGGACTCACCACCGTTGGATCGGAGTGTGCTGGGGTTCACGCACTCCTTCTTCGTGAACTTCCTCGTTGAAGAAGTCTGCGATTTGAGGGTCGGGGCTGGTTGCAAGTTCGTGCGGAGTCCCTTGGACGGCTTTGTGGTCCCACAGCAAAACGACATGATGGGCCATGCGCATCGTCGAAGGAATATGGTGTGATGACACGATCATGGTGATGCCACGCTCCTGGTTGATGCGGCGGAGCAACGCTTCGATGCGTTTGACCGAAATCGGATCGAGGCCCGAAAACGGTTCGTCACAAAGCAAAATCTCGGGGTCTCGCAAGATCGCTCGGGCAAGAGCGACACGCTTCACCATACCTCCCGACAGCTCCCCGGGCAGCAGGTGATCGACATCCTTCAAACCTACCGCTGCCAAGGTCGCGTGTACTCGCTCTGCAATTTCAGGTTCACTAAGCCGGGTGTGTTCGCGCAGCGGAAAGGCAAGGTTTTCGTACACCGTCAACGAGTTCAACAGTGCCCCGCCCTGGAACATCATCCCCAAGTGGCGTCGAACTTCGTAGAGTTCTCGCTCGCTGAGCCCCACGATCTGTGTCCCTGCCACCCAAATCTGGCCTGCTTGAGGCTGAACGAGCCCCCCAATGAGTCGCAAGATCGTTGTTTTTCCAGCACCGCTACCGCCAAGAATCACGGAGATGCGTTGGGAGGGAAAGGCGCACGAGAAGTCTTCCAGTATGCGGCGCGACCCAAAACGCATGGTGACATGGTCGAACGCTACTGGGACAGAACCTTTCGCCGTCGCAACGTCCGCCATAAGTCGACGTAGACTATCTGGGCGCACGAGTCGCGACAAGAGAGAACGTCCCCAAAAGGCTCGTTGCGCAAGTGGAATCCCTCGAGGCGGAAGCCGTGCAGCTTGCGCTTTGTCGATATGTATCGTTTCCCCAGGGCGGGAAAAATCCCGGTTTTCGGTGCCTCTTCAAATCCGCTTCCACCACTGGGGGTATGGGCGGGCGTGTGCGTGGTAGTGGGAAGGAATTTGCCGCATGTGGTCGTCGAAAAACCAACCTTGTGGAAACATTCTGTCGGCCACTGCAGCAAGCGCTTGTCTCAGCACCTCGCGCTCCCATGGTTCCACGCTGGGTCGATGCTCGCCGAGCACGACCATGGGCACGTCGCACGAATCGCAGTCGAGGATCACGAACCGAAATGGCTTGCGAGCTTCGACGTACCAGTGTGTGGTCGGGGCCAGCAGGCAAAGTTCACAGTTGGGGTCCATCGAAGCGCGCCCAACGTGTTAAAGAGGGGCGTGTCCTGCGCGCTCGTACACGACCTTGCCACCGACGATCGTGTACTGAACCGTGTATGCCTCGTCGAGGACGACCAAATCGGCAATTTTCCCCGGCTCGATGGTCCCGAGCTCGTCGGCCCCAATGGCCTTGCAGGGTTCCGTAGAGGCGGCCCAGAAAATCCTCTCGTGGGCAACGCTTGGGAGCCAGCGAACTAGATTGCGGATTGCCGCATCGAGTGCCAGGCAGCTTCCGGCTAGTCGTCCGTTCCCTGCGAGACGCACGGCACCAGCTTGGATCCGGTAGCGCTTTCCGAGGAACTCATATTCGCCTTCTGGAGCGCCAAGCGCCACGGCATCGCTCACCAAAACAATCCCATTGCCGTTGCGCGACCGCCACGCCAAGTCGATGGCTCTCGGGTGCACATGATGGCCGTCGGCAATCAGCTCGACCGTCAAGGATGACTCGCTCAGTGCAACCCCGACGAGGCCAGGCTCGCGGTGGTGGAACGGCCGCATCGCGTTGAATAGGTGGGTGACGTGCGTGGCACCTGCATCTACGGCGAGAAGCGTTTCTTCTTCTGTCGCCTCGCTGTGGCCGAGCGCAACCGTAACCCCCCGTTCCGAGAGCGCCGCAATGAGTGGCAGGGCACCAGGAAGCTCGGGCGCCAGTGTGACCATGCGAACGAGGCCGTTGCCGCGAGCCAACAGTTCATCCAGTTCGGTCAGGTCTGGGGGACGCATCCAGCGCCGGTTTTGTGCACCGGCGCAGTGGCGGTTTAAAAAGGGCCCCTCGAGGTGGATGCCGAGAATGCGCGCCCCTGGTTCGGCCCCTGCCGTCATGGCAATCGCCTCTACGACGCGTTGAAGTCGTTGCCGGGGTAAAGCCGCGATGGTCGGGAGAAAGCTCGTGACACCCACTTCCGGCAGGCGGCGCGAAATTTCCACCAGGGCTTCTGGCTGGCCGCTTTCGCACAAGAATCCAAACGCTCCATGCAGGTGAAGGTCGACAAACCCAGGCACGACGATGCAGTCCCGTGCGTCGATGACCCGTCCGCCGGGTGCCGCCAGGTCCTTGTCGATCCGATCGATCAGCCCTTCTTCGATGCGTACGTCGGTAGCCGGGCTCCAGCCATGGCGCTGGAGAACGCGGCCACCGCGAATGAGGAGTTTGTTCATTGCCAATGCCTTTCTTTCGCCGCCAGCAGACAACGAAGTTTCATCGAGTTCATGCAATCGAGCAAGACCTAGGGCGGAGCGACAAGACCCAGCATTGCAACAAATCGAAGAAAAACAGCGTCCTCCAAGATAGCCCTTGCGAGAATTCGGACCGGGACTACGACCTCATGGCGCGCGCTTGCAAGGAGCCGAAGTTTCGGAAACCAACAAACCGAGGAGGAAAAAAGGATGAAGAAGCGAGCGAGGAAGATGGTTGCGTGGACCCTTGCCGGAGTGGCAATGGCGGTCGCATCGGCAGCTTTGGCGCACGGGCGGGAAGGGAAAGAAGACCGGTTCAAAGGCCCAGACGATTCTGGCTGGCGTGTTCCGCCTCTTCCGGGGGTGCCGGGGCGTCCGGGGCCCGGATGCAACCTATTTGGTGTGCAGATCGACCCGGCCTGTAAGCAGCAGTGCGACGGCACCGAGAAAACCTGTAAAGCCCAAGCGCGTTCAACGCTATCGAGTTGCATCAGTGGAACCTGCGGACAGGCCTTAGCTGCGGCACGAGCCGCCTGCTCCGCGGCCCCGGGTTCGCAATCCTGTATCGATGCATGGAGAGCGTATACTGCTTGCATCCAGCCGTGTGTTTCGGACTATCGGACGGCGGAGGCGGCGTGTAAGGCCCAAGAGGATGCCTGCAAGGCAGCCTGTCCGGTGTTGCCCACTACGTGCCCAGCCCCAGTCGATCCTGTTTGCAAGGCCCAGTGCGATGCGACGGAAAAATTGTGCAAAGCTACAGCGCTGCAAACGAACGTGACCTGCCTGCAAGGTTGCAATGACCTGATCCAAGCGGCGCGTACAGCGTGCAGCGCCAACCCGTTGTCTTCGGACTGCCAATCTGCCCTGCAAGCGGCCCGGGCGTGTATGACGCCGTGTTCCACGCAACTGCGGAACGATTTGGCTGTTTGCAAGCAGGCAGAAAAAAATTGCGAGGCCTCTTGCATTACGCCTGGCAGCAACCCATAGAAGAGAGGCCCCTGTACAAGCCCGCGACCGTCGCCCCCACGGTCGCGGCGTAGGCAGCCAAAAGCTGCCTACGGCTGGAACGTCGGACCGGGAGCCCCCTGCCCCCAAACCGCTCCCGGTTCCGGCGTTCTACTTTGTTTGGCGGTACGTTCAGCAGTGCCGAGTCTGAGCTGGGATTGGAACGTTCGGGGGAGGGGCGGGCGAACAAGACGAACGGGGACCACACGCCCAAATTCGGATGCACTTTGCCAGCACGCCCCCATCACCATCTTCGCACGGAGGACCTTTGTGCCTCTCCTGCGAATCCGAGCCGCTGTCTGCTCGACGAAACTCTGCCCGGGACGAACCTTAGAAGAGCCTCGGTAGAAGAGCCTCGGTGCCAGCGCCACGGTATGGCGGCGTGTCTTGGGCACTGCCTCGCAGTGCGATCGTGGCACTCGTGTTACCCGGACGCGCAGTTCCCGATGATGGCTAGGAATCTCCCCGAACGGGGGCGACCGCGGTGCATCGCATCTCGGGTTCGGCACTTTGGGAAGGGTGCGGCTTGGCAAATAAACGGGGTTGACTCGGTCACGGGATGGGTGAAGAATTGGGCCCTGGCTCAGGAGGTCGCGTATGGGCGTCGCAAGCGGAATTGTTCTGCTCAGTTTCAGTGCTGCCGTGTGGCTTGGCGCCTCTGCAGCACACGCACAGTGCTTTCCGGCTTGTGGGGCCCAGAGCCTGGCGTGTGTTCAGGCAGCGCGTGCGACGAAACAAGCGTGTCGCGAACAGTGTCGGGCGCAAGCTTCGGTTGCGGAAAAAATCCGCTGCTTGCGCGACTGTCGTACCCAGTATCGCGACGCGCGTGCGGCTTGCCGGAACGACGGCGATGCGTGCATTGCGCTTTGTCTGCCCACGAACCCGGTACGTCCGGGCCAGTGTGTTCGCGACTGTGCGGCCGGGTTGCATACGTGCGCACGAACGGTGAATGAAACCTTGCGTCCGTGCATTGCTCAGTGCGACGCCGCAGCCGATCGGCCCGCGTGTTTGCGGTCGTGCTCGCAAACGGCCGCGAGCGACGCGCGGTCTTGTGCGCAAGGTTTTCTTGCTTGTTTGGAGCAGTGCCGTCCTTCGGGGCCGCCGGAATCCGACTGCGCATGCGGGTCCGCTTGTACGACCCCGGCAGGGGGAGCAGGGATGTGTTTGCCCCGATGGCTCGACACCGCAGGCTTTTCCTGCACGTGCGTGGCGTTGCCGTGCAACCGGGGCCAGTGCGTGGACGCCGCGGGGGCTACATGTACTGGCACGCCCTGCTCGTTAAGCGAGCCATGTCCGGAAGGCCAGTTGTGCGACCTGGTTGGAGCGAAGTGTCCGTGCAGCGAGGCACAACCGTGTGCCACAGATGCAGACTGTAAGGATCCGTACCCATGTACGACCGACCGGTGTACGCCCACGGGGTGCGTGCACGAATGCCTGTGCATGGGGTTGGGCGGCTGTGGCCCCGGTTGGATCCACTAATCCCCTTCGAGGCTGCTGGTCTTCGCACCTGTGGGCGCGGTGAGGGGTTCTTCCGGAACCGTGCCTTCAGCGCTTGGCGGTCGCGGCTCCGGAATGGCAGCACGCAACGCTGCCTGAATGCGCTCGGCAACGACGCGCGTGATCCCCGGAATTTCGAGGAGCTCGTCGATCGAAGCTTCGCGGATCCGACGGACGCTGCCGAATTGCCGAAGGAGGCGGCGACGGCGAACGGGACCGACCCCAGGGATGGCGTCGAGCAAGGAGCGGATGCGTTCCCGCGTCCGTAGTTTCCGGTGATATGTGATCGCAAAACGATGCGCCTCGTCGCGGATGCGTTGTAACAGGAACAAGGCATTGCTGTGGCGGCGGAGGATCACCGGGTTTTTGCGTCCAGGTAGGAACACGCGCTCCTCGCTGTGGCGCAGATCGGCGGCGTGCGGGTTTCGCTCTACACGGTCCTTCGCCAGGCCAACTGCCTCCACAGAATCGATGCCGAGGCTGCGCAACACCTCCAGGGCGACGTTCAACTGGCCCTTGCCTCCATCGATCACGATCAAGTCAGGAATCACCCCTTCTTCCTTGGCGCGCGCAAAGCGGCGCTCCAACACTTCCGCCATCATTGCAAAATCGTCCGACTGATGAACGGTTTTGATTCGGTAGCGCCGGTATTCGTTCTTGTCGGGCTCGCCATCGATAAAGGTCACTTGGGAGCCGACGGCCATCCGGCCCTGGAAGTTGGAGATGTCGAAGCACTCGATGCGACGCGGGAAGCGCTTGAGGTGCAAGCTGCGGGCAAGCTCCGCGCACATCCGCTGCCGTTGAGCCGACGCGTCTTGCCGCTGCCGAAAGCCTTGTGCTGCATTTTCGCGGGCGAGTTCCACCAGCCGGAGTTTGTCGCCTCGTTGCGGGCGGTGAATGGTGACGCGCTGCTGCTTGCGCTCTGAGAGCCACTCTTCGAGCGTACGGGAGTCATCGAGTTCGACAGGGATCAAAATTTCGTCCGGGATGAAGCGCTCTCCCTGATAGAACTGTTGCAAAAGCATGGACAGGATTTCTTCGTCGGGGAACTCGAGATCGGTCAAGCTGTAACGCTGGTGGCTGGTGAGCTTTCCCTGGCGCAGAAAGAGGACCTCCACTTCCAGGAACCCGCCCTCTCGGTACATACCCCACACGTCGGTATCCCCGCCGTGGTGGGCCATGACCTGTTGGCGCTCTTGGGTGCGTTCGATGGCGCGGATGCGATCGCGCAAACGAGCGGCGTCTTCGAACCGGAGCTCCTCGGCGGCGCGTTCCATCTGTTGGGTAAGCTGCCGAACGAGTTGCTGACTTTTGCCCTCGAGGAGCAAAATCGCTTCTCGCAAATACTGCTGATACAACTCGCGGTCGACCGGTAAGCAGCAGGGTGCCAGACAGCGCTTGATCTGGTACTCGAGACACGGGCGTGCGCGATTGCGAAAGACGGCGTCCGGGCAGGTCCGCAACGGAATCACCTTGCGAATCGTATCCAGCGTCTCGCGGACACTGGCAGCAGAATCGTACGGGCCGAAGTAGCGGCTGCCGTCTTTGACGATGCGCCGTGTGACCAGGATCCGCGGCCACGGATCCTGCACAGTGACCTTCACGCTGACGTAGGATTTGTCGTCCTTGAGCCGAATGTTGTACCGCGGCTTGTACTGCTTGATGAGGTTGTTCTCGAGGATGAGCGCCTCTTTGTCGTTCGCCGTCACCAGCGTTTCCACCGAGGCGATCTTGGGCAGCAGAAAGCGCACCTGACAGCGCTCGTCGTCGCCACGCGCATACTGGCGTAGCCGACTCCGCAAGTTTCGCGCTTTGCCCACGTAAATCACTTTCCCGCCTGCATCTTTGAGCAGGTACACTCCGGGCTGCGCGGGGATGGTGTCGACCTTTTCCGCCCACGCGGGCAGTGCGGCATCGTGCGTCGGCAGGTCAGGTTGCGTAGTCACGTTCAAGGATTATAACCCCACGTCCGGGGGAATCCACGAACGGGGCCACGCCGGTTCCCTAACGTACCGTCGAAGACTTGCGCAGCTTCTGTCTGGTTTTTGCAGGAACTGCCCGGCGCGGCCGCGCGAGCGCTTTGGGCTTCGCGTTCCAGGTCCAGAGAAACTCGAGCGGAATCGCGAACAAATTGCTGGCAAACGGTACGACCTCGCTGCCAGTGTAGAGGACGATACCACGATGAAATCGGCGCCCTGCCGCCTGGGCGAGTACCTGCAGTCCACGAAAATCTCCCGGACCAACCGTGGTGCTTGCCTTCACCTCGATTCCGACCAGAGTGCCCGACCGCTGCTCCAAGACAAAGTCCACCTCTGGCCCCTCGTGCACGCGGAAGAAGTACATGGAAGGTGGAGCGGGGTGCCAACTCAGTTGCTTGGTCAACTCCATCGCCACGAAATTTTCGAGCAGCGGGCCAACCAGCGTGCGATCGCGCTGGAGCCGTGCAGCATCGAGAGCCAAGAGAAAGCTAGCCAAACCGGTGTCGGTAAGAAAAAGCTTGGGCGTTTTGCCGAGTCGTTTCCCGATATTCCCGTGCCAAGGCGGCAGAGTGCGCACGAGAAACAGAGCTTCGAACAAGGCGAGATACCGCTTCAGCGTCGTTTGTGGGATCCCGCAGCTACGCGATAGATCGGCATAGTTCAGCAAAGCCATCGGCCGTGCGGCCACGAGCTGCAAGAGCCGGGGTAAAGCGGTGAGCCCCTCGATGCGTGCCAGCTCTGGAACTTCCCGATGCAAAACCGTCGTGACATACGCCTCGAACCACGCGGCGCGGCGGTTCGGTGCGAGCGCGGTGACCACTTCGGGGAATCCCCCGCGCACAACGCGCTGCTCCAAGGACTCTTTGCTCCGTGCGGCCGACCCTCGCGGCGGCTCGCTCCCGAACACCGCATCGAGGAAACCTTCCATCCGGGCCTCGAGTTCTCCTTGAGAAAACGGCCACAAGGTCACGATTTCCATACGCCCGGCGAGAGCTTGAGCGATACTGGGTAAAGACAAAATGTTCGCGGAACCGGTCAGCAAGAATCGCCCCGGCTGTCGCCTCCGGTCTACCTCCGCCTTGATGGCAAGAAATAACTCTGGCACACGCTGGACCTCGTCCAGAACGACGGTGCCATCCATTCCGGCGAGAAAGCCGCTTGGGTCGTTTTGCGCGGCTGCACGTGCCGTCAGGTCATCCAGCGTCACATAACGAGAGCCAGGGCGTTGCGCTGCAAGTTGCTGCGCCAACGTGCTCTTGCCCGTTTGTCGGGCGCCATGAAGCAGCACGACAGGACGGTCGGCAAGCGCGGTGGCAATTCGGAAGGTGACGTTCCGTGCAATCACGACGGTAGGGTAGGACGAGGGGTCCTGAAAATCAACCACCAAATGGCTGATTTTCAACCACATAAAGGTTGATTTTCCGCAACGCATGCGTACGGCGAGGGCGAGGAGACCAGATGGACAACATTGTTGTCGCCGTGGAGATGCCGTGCGAGAGAGCAACGCCGAGAATACCGGGACGAAGGGGACGCGACATGGCTAGAGCAAGGCACACGGGGCGAGCGACCGAGGAAGAAGCAGTTTTGTACGCGCTGCGGCGTCGCGGTGTAGAATGCCGCTGCGGACGTTCGGTGGGAGCGCTCGTGCCAGCATCTGCTGCGGCCCAAGATCGCCTGTACGGCCTCTTGGGGCACTACTCCTTCCGCTTGTTCTTGCGGGACCTGATCCGGCTGCGGGCGGGGGCGCGGTTGGAAGAATTGACGCGGTATTGCTCTCTGCCGGCCGTGGAACGATCCGTGGCGGCGTTAGAGCAGTTGGGTGTGGTGCGGCGCAGCAGTGGCAAGGTTGTGCTGTGCGACCAGCAGGTACGTTCGTTTGGCCCCACGCTCGAGTGGTACGTGGCGGAAGTACTGCGGCGGGAATTCGGGATGACGGCTGCATGGAATCTGCGGCCGTGCAAAACCAGCAGTGGGGGAGATTACGATGTGGTTGGGGTTGCGGACGGGGCGCTCGTGTACGTCGAGACAAAGGCCGCGGCTCCACGCAACATCGAGGTCAGCCAAATCGATGCGTTTGTGCGACGGGTTGTGGCTCTCGCGCCGGATGTGGTCGTGTTTATCAACGACACGCAGTTGCGGATGTTGGACAAGCTCGTGCCGGCCATTGGTGCTGCAGTCCGCGAACAGGCGCCCCACCTCGGACCGTTTCGGCGCCTCCAAGGCGAGATCTTTGCAGCCGGAGGGCGATTCTTCGTCACCAACAGCGAGCCGGACTTGGCAGGGAACCTTGGAACGTGTCTCAGTCGCTTTTTCCGCACTCGGGCAGGGTGGACGTGACTGCCGGAACGCGCAAGCGGGGAAAGGCCCGCAGCGTGTTTTCCATGGCTCGGGTTACGAGCTCTGGTACAGAAAGCCCCCGGAGCTCCGCAAGGCAAGCCGCCGTATAGAGAAGGAATGCAGGTTCGTTCCGGCGGCCGCGGCAAGGAACGGGAGCCAAGTATGGTGCGTCCGTTTCGATCAGAAAGCGGTCTGCCGGAACCTTGCGGGCGACCTCGCGAACCGTGTCGGCTCGTTTGAACGTCACGATGCCACTGAACGACAGAAAAAATCCGAGATCAAGCAGTCGCTGGGCGGTGGCCCAGTCGGACGTAAAGCAATGGATGACGCCACCCACTTCCGAGGCGTGCTCTTCGCGCAGGATTGCGAGAGCGTCGTGTTCGGCAGCGCGCAGGTGAACGGTCAGGGGGAGCTTTCTCCTTCGTGCCAAGGCGATGAACTGGCGGAATGCGGCTTGCTGCTGGCTGCGCGGAGAATGATCGTAGTGGTAATCCAGTCCGGTCTCCCCAATGGCGACCGCCCGCGGGTGGTCCGCAAGTTCTTCGAGGCGAGTCATGACGGGGGCACTGAGGTCTTTTGCTTCGTGAGGGTGAATGCCGACCGTAAAGGACACGTTCTCGTATCGTTCCGCGAGCACACGAGCGCGTTCGTTCCCCAATAGGCCGTCCGACGCCCCGATTTCCACAAGGGCGCGGACCCCGGCCGTTTGGGCACGTGCCCAAACGACCTCGCGATCAGCGTCGAATGCAGCGTCATGCAAGTGGCAGTGGGAGTCAATTGCGACGACCGTTGGTGGCAGTGACGGAAGAGAAGCTGCTGTTGAAGAGCCTGAGGTCGCCATACGTGTTTCGAGCGCGAAGTGCGTCGAGCCTGGTTCGGTCAGTGTTCAGCCCGCGCGGCGTCCGGGCGCAAGTCGATGCGCGGAAACAATGTGGTGGGCGGCTCCGTGTGGTGTCCCGGAGGAAAGTGCCGGCCCCAGTTCAGGTCGGACGAGAAGCGTTCTGGGGGAGCGACAGCAAGCAGGGCGAACAAGCGCTGGCTCGTCTCGGGCAAGAACCAGGTCAAGAGTGTGGCTGTGGTGTACAAACATTCCAGCAACCGATGGAGCACGGCGCCGACACGTGGGAGCTGTGCCGGGTCGCGGGCCAAAGTGAAGGGCGCAGTGTCCACGATGTATTTGTTGGCATGGTCGAGGGCGCGCCACAGCGCCTCGAGTGCACGGTGGAAGGCTAATTGAGCGGTCCACTCTGGTACTTCGCGGGCGGCTTGTGCAAACGCGGTTTCGAGTTCGCGGTCGGCCGGAGAACCATGATCGAGGGCTTGGACAGCTCCTTGAAAGTACCGCTGCTGCATGGAGAGCACTCGGCTAGCGAGATTCCCGAGCGAATTGGCGAGGTCCGCGTTCACGCGAGCCACGAAGGCATCTTCTGTGAAGGTTGCGTCTTGCCCAAATGCCATTTCCCGTAACAAGAAATAGCGCAACGCGTCGAGCCCGAACTGACGTTTCATGTCTAGAGGGCGGATGACGTTGCCGAGGCTCTTGGACATTTTGGCTTCGCCGCGGACCCAGTACCCGTGGATCAAGAGGCGCCGGTACAAAGGGAGGCCGAGAGCCAGCAGCATGGCAGGCCAGAAGATGGCGTGGGGCTTGAGAATGTCTTTGGCCATCACGTGATGGGCAGCGGGCCAAAAGGCGGCAAACGTTTGCTCTCCTCGTCGCTTCAAGGCGCTCACGTAGCTGATCAGGGCGTCGAACCAGACGTAGCACACGTAGTTGCGGTCGAACGGCAGTTCGATCCCCCATTCGAGGCGGCTTTTCGGGCGAGAGATGCACAAGTCCCCGATACTTCCGCTCGCCAACATGGCCAGAACCTCGTTCCGGTAGTGTTCGGGCACAATCGCATCCGGGTGCGTCTCGAAATGGGCGCGCACCTGGTCGAGGTAGCGGCTCATGCGGAAGAAGTAGTTCTCCTCTTCGATGCGCTCTGGCGGGCGGCGGTGATCGGGGCACTTCCCGTCGACCAGTTCTTTCTCCGTTAGAAACCGCTCGCAGCCGGTGCAGTACAGGCCCGCGTAGCGGCTAAAGTAAATGTCCCCCTGATCGTACACCCGCTGTAAGAATTCTTGGACCAACGCTTCATGGTCAGGGTCCGTGGTACGAATGAACTCATCCACGAGGAAGTTGCACTCGTGCCAGGTTTGCCGGAACAGCGGGCTCATCCGGTCGGCGTAGTGTTTCGGGTGTTCGCCGTGCGCGGCAGCAATGGCTGCGATCTTGTCGCCATGTTCGTCGGTGCCCGTCACCAAGAAGGTTTCGACCCTTTGAGCGCGGTAAAAACGCGCCAACGTGTCGGCCACGACCATTGTGTAGGTGTGGCCGAGATGTGGCTCGGCGTTGATGTAATAAATGGGCGTAGTCACGTAAAACCGTTGCATGTGCGCACGCCTTCTATCTTGTCGGGCGCAAGTTACAAGCGCGACCTGGGGGAACGACCGTTCTGCGACCTAGCGCGCGGGGGGTGGCTCGTTTGCCGGCTGCGCGGCTTGTTCCGAACCCGCCGGGGTGTCGGCTTTCGCAACGAGCAAGTCTTCCAAAGTCGCTTCCACGAGGCCGCCGCCCTCGTCGAGCTGGAGCACGACAGTTTGGCGCAAGATGTTTTGCCGTTGAACGACCCCGGGGCCGTGCACGGACAGAACTTTTTTCCCCACCGCTGGCAACGCGCGGCCCAGTTCCAAATAGGTCTCGTACTCGTAGCGTAAACAGCACTTCAACCGGCCGCACATTCCGGCCAGCTTCGAGGGGTTCAAAGAGAGGCCTTGGGCTTTTGCCATCTTGATCGACACTCCCCCGGGCGTACGCAAAAAGGTGGAACAACACAGTTCTCGTCCGCACGGGCCTAGGGCCCCGATCATCTTCGCTTCCTCTCGCGAGCCGATTTGTTTCATTTCGATGCGCGCGTGCAGCGCCTGCGCGAGCTCTCGCACGAGCTCGCGAAAATCCACCCGCCCTTCGGAGTAGAAATAGAAAACAATCTTACTTCCGTCCGGTGCTTGCTCGACGCGCACAAGCTTCATGGGAAGTGCGCGTTCGTGAATTCGAACCAAGCACAAGCGCAGGGCTTCACGCTCGCGTTGGTGCAGGCGATCGTCGCGGTCGAAGTCGTACTCGACTGCTTTCCGGAGCACCCGACGAACTGGTTCCGCCCCTAGTTGGTAATTCGACGGCAGGGCAGTCACCGTGCCCAGTCGCTGGCCGTCGTCCGTAGCGACGACCACCACGTCACCCCAGCGTAGCTCGAGATCCCCAGCATCGTACGCGTGGATCGGGCCGACGTTGTGAAACTTGACGCCGACCAAGTTTGGGCGCCGCGGTTGTTCGTCGGCTACAGGGGGCGCAAAATCGCTCATGGCTTGGCCTGGGTGAGTTGGAGGAGCATGGTTTCCAAGAGGAGCGTGCGGTTGGGGTACCCCTCACGCATCGTCCTCCACGTTCGGGTAACGACCTCTGCCCGCTCGAGGGCGACCCGCGCCTGCTGCCGGTTTTGTTCAGCGAATTCTATGGCTTGTTTGCGCAAAGCAAGCAGCATTGCGTGCAACTGGGCGTCTAGGCGGCGGTCGTCTTTGGCCAGTTGGTCGGCATAACGGGTCAGCGCACCATAGCGAGCATGATCGATTGCAGCAAGAAACTCAGAGACCTCTTGAATTCCTTTTGCGCCAAGCGTCGCATGAAGTGCGAGTGCCTTGCCGACGCTTCCCTCGGCGAAATCCAGCAGGTTCTCGGCTTCGGGGGCAGCCAGCCCATGTTGCAGGAGCGCTTGACGGAGAAGCTTTTCGGGTAGCGGGGGAACGACAACGCGCTGGCAGCGGGAGCGAACCGTAGGCAACACTGCATCCGGGGTACTGGTTGTGGCCAGGAGCCAAGTGTTGGGCGGAGGTTCCTCGAGAATTTTCAGCAGAGCATTTTGGGCGGCCGTGGTGAGTTGCTCAGCCGATTCGATCACGGCGATCCGGCTCGGCCCTGCCATAGGCTGGATGGAGAGAAAGCGTTTGACCTCGCGAGCGCGATCGATGCCGATCTCGCGTTTGCCCGGAGAGGCGCGAACCCACAACAGGTCTGGATAACTCTCCGCGGCTAACTGAACGCAAGAGGGGCATTGGCCGCAGGCATCGTTGCTCGTTGCCCGGGTGCGACAGCAGTACCAGGCGATCCACGCGCGCGCGAGGGAACGCTTTCCCACGCCCTCGGGGCCCACGAAGAGCAAACTGGGGCTCAAACAGCCCTTGACGGTGCGTTCTTGGAGCCAGCGTTGGACCGACCCCAGGCCCACTAGGTGGGCAAACGTGGTCAACGTTCGCGCAGACATGTTTCGATCGCAGCGAGCACTTGTGCCTGGACTTGTTCCGCCGTTGCAGTGGTGTCCACTAACACGAATCGGTCTTGTGCCTCCTGCGCTAAGGCGAGAAAGCCATTTCGAACTCGTTCGTGGAAATCGAGTGTTTCGCGATGAAAGCGATCGTCCCGTCCCGCTCGGCGCAGCCCAAGTTCTACAGGACAGTCGAGTAGAAGAATCAAGTCGGGTTCGATCCCCTGCCGGGCAACCGCGTCGAGCTGCCGCAGCACGGTCAGGTCCAATCCTCGCCCGTAGCCCTGATACGCGAGCGTGGATGTGGAAAAGCGGTCGCACATCACAAGTTGTCCGTGTGCAAGCGCCGGGGCAATCACCGAGGCCACATGCTGGGCGCGATCTGCAAGGTAAAGAAACAGTTCGCTCCACGCAGTAGGCGGGTGGTCGTGAACATCGACAAGCAAGCGGCGAATTTCCTGGCCGAGAGGGGTGCCGCCTGGCTCCGCGGTTTCCACCACGTCGAGACCTCGAGCACGGAATGTTGCCGCAGCACGGCGCAAGTGGGTGGACTTTCCCGCTCCTTCGACACCTTCGAATACAATCAAGTGGCCGCGGCGACTCACTCGAAGTTCTCGCGGCCCAGCACCAGTTCGATGCCGTACAAGAGCTGGGTGCCGGTAAACGGTTTCGTGATGTAGTAATCCGCGCCGTACTGGTATCCCTGCACCACGTCCTCGTCAGCAGTTTTGGCGGTGACAAGAATGACCGGGATGCGAGCGGTTTCGTAGTTCTCCTTGAGTTGTTGCAACACCTCGAGGCCGCTCATTCCAGGCATCATGACGTCGAGCAAAATCAGGTCCGGCGGCTGCTGTGCAACCAGTTCCAACGCTTGCGGACCGCTCGTGGCCTCCACGACCTCGTAGCCCTTCGGTTCGAGGATGCCTCGGGTGATCATCAAGCTATCAGGATTATCATCGACCACGAGCACGCGCGTTGCCATAAAAGAAATTCCAAGAACGCTTGAGAGTCGGGATCAGCTTCAAAGACACAACGCCCTATAGTCTGGAACGGAGTCCTTTAACAAGTAACAAGCGCTACGAGGACGAGGCGACCGACGCTTGGGAGTCGGGCTGGTAGTCTAAGGGGAGTTCCGCGCATGGGCGCGAGTGCGCGGAGCACTGCGCCTTTGCACGCTCCCGCCCGCGGAATGGTATGCGATTTTGTTTTGGGCCGGACAACACCGTGTCCTCATTGGGAGCACGTTGCGGGCGGCTAGGACCACATTTGCAAACGCAACCGTGCAAAGAACGGTCGTTGGCACGGACTTCGCCTGCACCTGCTGCGTGCATCGGATGGCGGCGCAGCGAGGGTTTACGTTGGTCGAGCTGCTCGGCGTGTTTGCTGTCGTGGCCATAGTGATCGCGGCGGCAACGCTAGACTGGGCGCCTGCCAGGCAGAGACTCGCGTTACGGACCGCAGCTCGGCAAGTGATGCTGGACTTGACTGCGGTGCGCCTGCGGGCTGCGGCGAGCAACCGGAACCAAAGGATTGTCTTCCCAGCGGGGTCGCCTGTTTACCTGCGCCAAGAACGCGAAGGAGTTGCTTACGTGACCGTAGGCGGCGCGACTGCGCTGCCTCGCGAGGTGACGATCGCGAGCTGCAACGCGGTGGCCCAGGCAATCACGTTTCGGCCCCGGGGAAATGCAGCGACATTTGGCACGGTGGTGCTGCGCAACGGCCTCGGTGAAGAAAAACGAGTCGTGGTGGACATCGCTGGGAGGATTCGCCTTCAGTGAGTGTGCGGACTGTTCGAGGAACCTCTTTGTTGGAAGCGCTCGTAGCAATGCTTTTGCTGGGAATCCTTGCGGCGCTGGTGGGAGGCGCGTTCGCTACTGCGCGGATGCAATCCGATGAGGCCGCACGCTGGACAAAGGCGCTTCTGCTGGCGGCAAGCGGACTCGAGGAGCTGCGTGCCGCGGACAACGTGTCGCTGTTGCACGAAGAGCAGGGATACCGGCGGCGCCTGGCTCGATACGCGCGAGCGGACAAGCCAGGCTTGGAGGAACTGGTTGCGGAGGTTTCGTGGCAAGATACCCACGAGCACAATGTCGAACTCCGCACGATGGTGTTTCGTCCGGCACTACCGGAGGAGACTCGCAGATGAACCTGGTCGAGCTGAGCGTGTCGTTGCTGCTCGCGAGTCTCATCGGCTTGGCCGCGACGGGGTTTGGCCGAGCTGCTCTCAGCCTGTTGCGGGTCGACGAGGCGTCCAGGGAAGCGCGGCAGCTCGGCGTTGCCGCGTTGGACATGTTCATGCGGGAATGGCGAATTGCTGGCTTCAATGCGAACGGACAGAAGATTGCCGGCGTTACCGGACCGCGGATGGACGGCGTGGAACTCAATGCCGACCTCGATGGCGACGGGGCGTTCTCCAGCCGAAATGAACGGATTGCTTACAAGTGGGATGGCACCCGCTCCGCGGTCATGCGTTCGACGCAGGACTCGAGTCCTCAACCTTGGATTGACCAGGTGCCACCGGAGGGATTTCGGTTGGTGTATTTTGACGCTGGAGGCCGCGAACTCGCAGACCCGGGGATGGACTCTGAACGGATTGCCGGAGTGGGAGTCGTGCTGCGTGTGCGTTGGCAGCCCAGCGCGGGAGAGACCGAACCGAACGGCGTAGTGGAATTGCGCTCGTTCATTGCGCGGCGGAATCCATGATCAAACTCGCGGGCGAGCGGCAAAGGGGTGCCGCGTTGATCGTAATTCTTGGCTGGTGCGGCTTGCTCTTGCCGGTCGTGACATGGTTGTGGGTTCAAGCTCACAGCGACCAGTTGGTCGCACAAAACGTGCGCCGCGAGCTCGATGCATTTTATGCTGCCGAAGCGGGGTTGAGTTATGCTCTGGCCGCGATTGCGCACTGCGCGGATCCAGCCTGTGCGCTTGCTGGTCCTGATGGCCAACTGGGGACCACTGACGATGGTGGCGTTGCGGCCGACCCGAATTCATGGATCTCGTTCGGCCCTCATGCTTCGTTTCACATCCGGTTCGCTCCTCTCGATGCGGCGGCCATCCGTGTGCGCGCCACTGGACGCGGGTGGGGTTCTGCCACCGCGGCGGTGGACGGAGTCGTACGCTGGGGCCCTGATGGAAAGGCTCAGGTGTTCACTGCGGACGGTCTCGATTCCTGACAAGGCTCGCCCTCGGCTGCGCGACGGTGGGACCGAACCTCGGTTGCCCTTTCGCGCTGCCCACCGCCGGCCATGCCGACCGTACCAGCGCTTTCTCCCTAGACCTTTGGAACCAACACGCTCGGGGCGAACGAATCTCAAGCATATTGCCAAAGGTTCGGCTGTAGCCCCCAGTCGCTGCCCGCTTCCTGGCGTCTGAACATTTCCAGGAGGCAACGAAGGCTGCTGTTTTAGGTCGAAGCCACCTCTGCCCGCCGGCTACTGCAGAAGCGGCCGCTGTATCGACAGCCTCCGTCCACGCGCGTACCGTAGGCAAGGCTCAGCGCCCCCAGCCTGGCCCCGCGGTGGTCGCGTGACCCCCGTGGGTACGCTTGTCTGCGGCGCGCATTAGTAGGCATTTTCCGAAGTAGACTTCATTTTCATGTTGCGGGGCCTTCATTTGATAAATCAAGATGCTTACACTGGGAGCCATGAAAGGAGTTCGATCATGACCTGGAGCATCCTCTTTTGGACGGCTGTGATTCCTTCCTTGCCGTTAGTGATCCCTGGGGCGAGCTCGCTGCTTGCGCTTGCCGGGGTGTTGCTGGTCGTGTCGGCCGCTGGGCTGTGGTTGGAGCGCGACAAGGGAGCGAGCGAGTTGGCGACGAAGGAATTTTTCGAGGAAGCCCCGTTGGGCTGCACCGCGTAAGTGACTTGCTACCCGCCCGCGAGCGGGAGTGGGCTCCAGACCGAAAGGCCTGGAGCCCGTTTTTTTGTCTCGATCGCGGTCATGAAGACCCAGGACTGGCTCCTTGGAGTCCGATCCAGACTTCTCCGCCCTCGAAGATTTCCTTCTTCCAAATTGGAACCGTGCGTTTGAGTTCGTCGATGGCAAAGCGGGCCCCGCTAAATCCATCGGCTCGGTGGGGAGCCGAAACGGCGATGACCACGCTAGCCTCGCCAAGGGGAACGGTGCCGAGGCGATGAGCGATGGCGATCCTGTGGATTGTCCAGCGTTCTAGCGCCGCTTGTGCAATCTTTGCCATTTCCGAGAGCGCCATCTCTTCGTAAGCTTCGTATTCGAGATGTACGACCCGCCGTCCTTCGTTGTGTTCCCGAGTTGTGCCCACAAACAGGACAATCGCTCCGCAGCTAGGATCGGTGACCGCTGCGGCAAGCGCCCCGAGATTGATGGCATCGTGAGTGAGGTCCACGTGGTACGAACCCCTGCTGGTAGCTACCCATTCCATGTTCACAGGCCTCCGCTTACGGGGGGAATCAGAGCAAGTTCGTCGCCGTCGGAAAGTGGGTGCAGCGCATCGACATATTCTCGGTTGACCGCGAAGGTGACGCACTCGCGGAAGGGCGCAATCGACGGATACAGCCGTTCGAGCTGACCCCAAATGTCTGCCACGGAACAAGGACCCGACCAGGACATTTCGATTTCCTGTTGGCCGGTGCGTTCCCGCAGGACCGCAAAAAGGCGGATCTTCACTGCCATGCTGTTCGTGCAGTTAACGCAAACCGCGCACAAGCCCGACGACGTGTCCGAGCTCCGGTAAAATTAGTTTTTCCATTGCGAGTTCAGCCGCTTTTGGGGATCCGGGCATGGAGAAAACCACTCTCCGCCCAATCACACCAGCCGTTGCTCGACTAAGCATCGCCGCAGCGCCGATTTCTTGGTAGCTCAGCACGCGAAACAACTCTCCAAATCCGCTGATCTCCTTGTCGAACAAGCGACTGAGCGTTTCGTACGTTGTGTCGCGACGGGCAAGCCCGGTGCCCCCGCTGATCAGCACGGCGGCCACACTTTCCGGAAGCGTTTGCAAAGCGCCGAGAATCAGTGCTGGTTCGTCCTGAAGAACCCGGTAGTGTTCCACTCGGTGCCCAGCTTTTTGCAGGAGCGTGCGAATGAGATTCCCGGTTTCGTCGCTTTCCGGCGTGCGCGTATCGCTCACCGTGATGACGGCACACGCAACGGAAGCGTGGTCTGCCTTTCGGTGCGAGTGCTTGTCTTGCGTTGTCATGGCGGCGCATTGTAGCAAGGCGGGTGCGAGGCGGAAGCGGAAAGCGCCCGACATTCTTCGGAAAGGCGGGAGGTTATGAACAGGTACAACGTGTGGGTCGTGGCTGGGTGCGTTTTGGCAAGCGGACTGATCGGGCCAGCTTCCACCGGGGCCGAAGGACCTCCGAGGCAAGTCCCGACGATCCGCTTCGTGATTCCAGGGTTGGAGCAAACGCGTGCGGCCCAGAGCACCCCAGTGGCCCGCAAGAGTCCCACTCCCGCCACTGGCGACTACTGGTGGAATCAGGAGGAGTACATCGAGGCGTTCGGGTTCAGCGAAGATCAGCGAAAGCGCATGGACGCCGCCATGGCCGACGTTGCCGAGAAAACAAACGAAGCCGTGCGCCAGCAGAACGCTGCGCGGGATCGATTTCACCAGGCAGTGAAAGAGCGCAACTGGACGGCGGCTCGTACGGCAAGCGAGGAGTGGGAGCGTGCGTTTGCTGCTCAATGGGGCGTGGCGAACCGTGCCAAACTCGCGATCTTGCAGCTTCTTACCCCGGAGCAGCACGAAAAGCTCTTCCGGGATTACCCGTACTTGCTCGATCGGCCGTGGACGGTCGGACGTCGCCTCGAGGTGCGGCGCGGTACTCCGGGTACGTCGGTGCCCTCGACCCCAGGGCCGACAGCGCCGGCGCCATGACGTCGCG
>CAZHQG010000017.1:0-71409 GCA_964534275.1 uncultured Binatia bacterium (SeqCode)
GGCCTGCTTGCGCGCGCGCCACCGCGAGCGCTGCCGCGGTGGTGGTCTTACCGACACCGCCGCATCCAACGCAAAGGACCAGCGTCTTCTCTGCTAGCAAGTCGGCTACGAGGAGATTTCGGCGGCGGGGTGACCTAGAGGTGCGCATGTTCTTCGCGGCCGCCTTTGGCCATCCACCAACCAGCGTCGCTAAAAAGTGCCTGCGCCAAGCGTCGGCCCATGTGCACGAGGTCGGTTCTTCCGGGAGGGCCGGCGACATGCTCCGGAAGCACGATCGGTTTCTTTCCAGTGATTTGGTGCAAGCGGCGCACGTGTTGTTGTGCCTCTTCGCGCATGGCAATCGCGTAGCGTGCGGCCTCGATCAGGGGCCCGCCGTTGGCGGAATGCACGATCTCCTGGGCTTCGGCACGGGAAAACCGTCTCGGGAAAATGCGATTGACGACCGGCCGGCTCACGTTGAGAAACAGCTCCTGCCGCAGCACCGCCCAGGTTTCCCGAGTTTCTTCGATGGCAAGTTCCTCTGCCACGGTCACAGGCACCACCAAACAACGGTTCGGGTCGCCTAACACGGCTTCCAAGTACAGTGCAGTGCGACGGAGAGGGCCCGCGACGACCAGATTCAAGAGCTGGCGCGGGACGCGCAGCAACTTGTGCATGTGGCCGGTCGCGGGGCCGTCCACCAACACAAAATCAAATCGCTGTCGGCGTCGCCAAAAGGACGGTTCCACCCACATTGCGATGCGCTCGAGCAGAAGAAATTCCCGCACCCCCGGCGCCGCCGTCGTGAGAGCCCGAAAGCTCACGCTTTGCAGGAGCCGATCGGCGAGAAACGGGACCCTGAGAAGGCGCGAAAAATACTCCCGAATCAGGTGTTCAGCCTCGACGGCCACTCCATAAACTCTAGGTGCCGCCTCACTAGGCTGGCTGGGGAAACGTTGTCGTTCGAAGAGATGCGCGAGGCTTCCGTCGGAAGCCGTCTCGACTACGAGCACACGCGCGCCGCTGCTCGCCAAAGCTGCGCCCAGTGCAGCTGTAACGGTGGTTTTTCCGACCCCGCCTTTGCCCGTGATGAAAACAACGCGGCCCGCCGACATCGCACCCCATCGTAGCGAGGGATCCCCCCGAGAGCTAGCAGCCCCATCCCGCGGGCGACCCGCGCTCACGATTCAGCAGCAGCGCTTGGTGGCTGTCGCTGCGATCGAAGTCTGCGGCAGGGCGGCAGAATGTCGTTGCTGGTACCCGGGCGATCATTTCCCATGCGAGAGGAATTGCATTCTCCAGAAGAGTTTGGCCACAGCGGAACGCCAGAACAGTGTGGCAGCCGCGCGTCGTTGGCGAGCGGCGAGCAGGCCCCTGCGTTGGCACCGAGGCGTTCGAAGCAACACCGCTCACGGCAGGTCGAGTAGCCGCGAACGGATTGCGCTCTCGTAAAAGCTTTTCGGTTTGGGTATCCAGCGCGCCGAGAGGCCACCGGGTACATGGGAGTGGGAGTGGGGACAATGCAGACGAGGAGGACTCGCGGATGAGCGAATACGTCGTTGCCATCGATCAGGGCACCACAGGCACCACGGTGCTGGTCTTCGACAGCCGCGGATCGTTGCGCGGACGAGGATACCAAGAGTTCACGCAGCACTACCCGCGCCCAGGGTGGGTGGAGCATGATCCAGAAGAGATTTGGACGGTCACGCGTTCCACCGTCCGCCGTGCGCTCAGCGCTGCCCGAGTTGCGCCGAAACAAGTCCGCGCAATTGGCATCACGAATCAACGGGAGACGACCGTGATTTGGGACCGGAAATCCGGCCGGCCGCTACACCGCGCCATTGTTTGGCAGGACCGGCGCACAGCCCCCCGTTGCGAGCAGCTGCGCGCGCAAGGTTTGGAAGCGGAGATTCGCCAGCGCACGGGTTTGGTACTCGATCCCTACTTCTCTGCGACCAAGATGGAGTGGCTGCTCCACCGCCTCCGGCCAGCGCAGCGGAGCCGAGTGGCGGTGGGCACGATCGACTCTTGGCTCGTGTGGAAGCTGAGCGGGGGCAACGCCCACGTAACCGATTTCACCAACGCTTCGCGGACGATGTTGTTTCACGTACGGGAGCGGCGGTGGGATCCCTTTCTGCTCGACTTGTTCGGCGTGCCCGAAGAAACTTTACCGCAAGTGGTTCCGTCTTCTGGTGTCGTTGCCACAACGACCAAGTCTTCGTTCGGGGCTGAGGTGCCCATTGCCGGCATTGCGGGGGATCAACAGGCTGCGCTGTTCGGCCAGGCCTGCGTCCAGCCCGGGATGGTGAAGAACACCTACGGAACAGGCTGCTTTTTGCTCATGCACACCGGCAGCGAGCCAGTGGTCTCGTCGCGAGGGCTGCTGACCACGCTAGCTTGCGATGCTTCCGGACAGCCGGCTTACGCCTTGGAAGGATCGATTTTCATTGCCGGCGCCGCGATTCAGTGGCTTCGCGATGGGCTGGGCTTGTTGCGGAAAGCAGGGGAGAGTGAAGCCATCGCTCGGCAAGTGGACTCGACCTTGGGCGTGTACTTTGTTCCTGCGTTGGTGGGATTGGGTGCCCCGTACTGGGACCCCGCCGCACGCGGCGCACTGGTGGGTCTTACGCGCGGCACCACCAAGGCGCATGTGGTACGCGCCGCTCTGGAGGCTTTGGCATACCAGACTCGCGACGTTGTAGATACGATGGTGGCCGACTCGGGGAAAGAACTAAAGATTCTTCGCGTCGACGGCGGAGCGGCCGCGAACAACTTTTTGATGCAGTTCCAAGCAGACGTGCTTGCCGTCCCGGTGGATCGCCCCGTGTTGGTGGAAACGACGGCACAGGGGGCTGCGTTTTTGGCGGGGCTCGGAGTCGGCCTGTGGAAATCGTCGCAGCTGGAGAAACTGCGACGCCGCGATCGAGTCTTCCGGCCGCGGATGCGCGCAGAGCAACGCGAGCTGCTGTACCAGGGATGGCGCCGGGCTGTGGCGGCAGTGCGCTCCCTCGGCTCATGACTGACGTTTGCCTATCTCGACGAAAATTGTGTTTTCGGGTTAGTGGGTACACGCAATGCCGCGGGAAGAAGCTGTCGATGTTCTGATCATTGGTGCCGGTGCCTCTGGAGCAGCTCTTGCGTGGAGCCTGGCAGAAACGAAGATGCACATCCTTTGCCTCGAACAGGGGGATTGGATTCGTCCGCAGGACCTCCCCGGTATGGGGCTGGACTGGGAAGCTCGCCATTTGAGCGATTTTCATTTCAGCCCGAACGTTCGGCGCCGGCCCGAAGACTATCCTGTGAACGACAGCGCTTCGCCCATCCAAGTGTCGATGTTTAACGCGGTGGGAGGAAGCACGATTCTGTATGCGGCGCATTTTCCACGGTTTCGCCCCGAAGACTTTAGAGTCCGAAGCCTGGATGGAGTGGCCGAGGATTGGCCCGTCGATTACGAAACGCTGGCCCCGTTTTACGATCTCAATGCGGAGATGATGGGGGTTGCTGGCCAACCTGGCGACCCAGCTTATCCACCGAAACGCCTACCGTTGCCGCCGGTACCTCTCGGCAAGCTGGGAAAAAAACTAGCGCAGGGATTCGAGCGACTCGGGTGGCACTGGTGGCCGTCGGACAGCGCAATTATCACCCGCGACTATCGGGGCCGAGCAGCCTGTGTCAACGCGGGAACGTGCTTGGTCGGCTGCCCGCAAGGCGCCAAAGGAAGCGTTGACGTAACGTATTGGCCCGAAGCCTTGCGGCGCGGGGTTCGATTGCAGACGCGCTGCCGTGTGCGGGAAATCACGGTGGACGAGCATGGAATGGCAAGCGGCGCGATTTACTACGATGCCGAGGGGCGAGAGCATTGGCAACGAGCACACGTGGTCGTCCTCGCGTGCAACGGCATCGGCACGCCACGCTTGTTGTTGGCCTCGCGTAGCAAGCACTTTCCCGATGGCTTAGCCAACCGCAGTGGTTTGGTAGGCAAGAATTTGATGTTTCACCCCTACGCGATGGTGATGGGCGTGTTCGATGAGCCTCTGGAAGCATACAAAGGTCCCACAGGCTGTTGCATCATGAGCCAGGAGTTCAATCGCACCGACCTGCGCCGCGGCTTTGTGCGCGGGTACTCTTTCGAAATTCTCCGCGGGTTCGGTCCGGTTTCCACCGTTCTGTGGGGCATGCAGCAAGGAATCGTGCCTTGGGGCCACGATCACCATCGCGCCGTAGCCGAGCTTTTCGATCGGGTGGCGGGGATGGTAGCGATCTGCGAAGACCTGCCCGAAGAGCACAACCGCGTTATCCTGGATCCCGATTTGCGCGACGAGCACGGCATTCCTGCGCCACGAGTCGAGTACCGCTTAAGCGATAACAGCCAGCGCATGCTTGCTCATGCGGTGGAGCGCGCCCGCGAAGTTCTGGAAGCAGCCGGCGCGAAGCAAACCTTCGTCCAGGCGCCGCTGCCGTTCGCTGGGTGGCATCTCATGGGCACGGCGCGGATGGGGCGCGATCCGCGTACCTCCGTAGTGAACGAATGGGGCCGCTGCCACGACGTGAAAAACCTCTTCATCGTCGATGGCAGCGTGTTCGTGACCTCGGCAGCCGTGAATCCGACGAACACGATCCAAGCGCTGGCCCTCTACATTGGCGATCAAATAAAGAGACGGTTGGCCAATTTGTTCGACTGAGCCGCAAAGAACCGTGCGCGAGACTATGAACGAAGAGCGAGAAGGCACATTCGAGTGGACAGAAACGGACCTAGATCCACTGCTGCGCGCAGTGTTGGATACCTTGGTGCCACCGAGTCCTGACGGCCGCTTCCCAGGAGCGGGGGAGCTTGGCTGCGGGGCGACTGTCATGGCGGCGTGCACGCGAATGCCGGGGCTTGCGGAGCTTGTGCATCGAGGACTCCAGGAACTCGACCGTGCAAGTCAAGCTGCGCACGGGAAGCACTTTGCGGAACTGGATGCTGCCTCTAGGGAACAGTTGCTCGGGGAACAAAGTTTTGTGTTCCCGCTGGTCATTCAAGTGTACATCGCATACTACCAGCATCCACGTGTACTAGCCGCACTCGGGCTCGACCCGCGCCCGCCACATCCCGGAGGCTACGAACTTCGCGAACCATAGGGCGGTTCAACGAACGAGACGCGCGCCACAGGTCCGGCGTCGCAGAACTCCAGCATTCGGAGCCGCGCTCTAGACCTTGGATGCGGCAGCAAGTTCTTTCCGTGCGGTGCTTGCTATGTCAACAGAAATAGTGTAGCGCGCGAAAACCGGAGTACGGGGAGATGCGGCGAGCGGCCTTGCTGTTTAGCACAATCTTCATGGTGGCAGCGATCTCTGGAAGCGTGCCCCGAGCGAAGGCGGAGTGTACCGGTGCAACCTTCGCCAGTACGTGGGAGCTGATTCAGAGGCAGATTTTCGAGGGGCGCGGTTGCACAAATCAGCTTTGCCACGGGGAGGCAAAGGCGGGAGGGCTCGATTTGCGCCCGGACGTTGCGTACGAGCAGTTGGTGGAAGTCGATGCTTCCACGGTGCCAGGCGTGAGGCGAGTATTGCCGGGGCTTGGGACACGCAGCCTCTTGTTTTTGAACTTGGCAGCCAAGACTTTGCCGGGGCAGTACCGCGCCCCGTTGCGTCCAATGCCCCTGGATCCGCTTCCGGCCCTCAGTTGGAACGAGCTGGAACTCGTGCGGTTGTGGATTCAGCAAGGGGCGCCGGCTAACGGCGTGGTGCCGGGGACCCAAGAGCTTGCCGAGGCTTGTTTGCCACCGGCAGAGCCAGTGCCGATTCGGCCGCTACCGCCGCCCCCGCCAGGCACTGGAATCCAGATCCGGATGCCGCAGTGGGTTGTGCCCTCGCACAGCGAAAAAGAGGTGTGCTTCGTGAGCTACTTCGACGTGCGCGACCAGGTTCCGCCACAGTTTCGGGGGCGCACGGGAATGAACTTCCGCTTCAAAGCAAACGAGGTTCGACAAAGTCCGGTAAGCCACCACATGATTGCCAACCTGTATTTAGGATCGACCCCCATCGAGTCACCGGTTTGGGGAACGTTTCGCTGTCGGGGTGGGGAGCGCGACGGGGAGATTTGCCCTCCGAGGGATCGTGCCTTTTGCGGCAGCGGAGTGTGCGCGTCGGACCCGGTGCAATCCGTAGGATGCACGGGCTTTGGTCCTCCTGACCTCGGACAAGGGCTGAGTTTGATTCCCTTCTCTGGAAGTCAGCAGGTTGCCAACGAAATGCGCTTTCCACCAGGGGTGTTTCAAGAGCTGCCGATGCGCGGAATCATCGTGTGGAACGCCCACAGTTTTAACCTCGGGGAGGAACCGGCTGTGCACGAAGCGTGGTTGAACTGGGAGTTTGCCGCGCCGGAAGAGGCACGCATGGTGGTGTGGCCAATTGCCGGCAATCGGGACATTTACAAGATGACCCCCGTGCCGCCCTTTTCCACTCGCGAGGTGTGCAGCCATTACGAGTTCCCGCGTTTTGCACGTTTGTTTCAGCTGAGCGGGCATGGCCACAAACGGATGAAACGCTGGCGTACGTTCGAGGGCAAGTTTGCGTGCCAGGGCGGCCCGGCCGCGGGCGAGGCGTGTTCTCCGCTCGGGTACGATTTCGATAGCCCCGACGTGTGTCAGAAATTTCCGTGCCAAGCACTTGAGCGCGAGCGCGTGGGTGACTGCAACGAGGATGGAACGGTGACGATCGACGAGTTGGTTCGCGCGGTGAGCATCGCGCTCGGTGCGGCGGGCATCGAAGCTTGTGTCGACGCCGACCGGTCGGAAGACGATCAAATCACCGTGGACGAGTTGGTGCGTGGCGTGAACGCCGCGTTGTTCGGCGTTCCCGATCCACAGCCACGGGATCCGCGCCAGTCGCTCCTGTACCTCAGCACGATTTACAGTGACATGGTGGTGCTCGATCTGAATCCACCCCGTCGGTACGACGCGGTTTCTCCGGAGCGCCGAACGATCACGTACTGTGCCTTGTACGACAATGGTTTTGTCGATCCTGGTACCGTCAAGCGGAAGTCGACGTCCCCCGTTCCCTCCTCCCCAGGAGTTGCTGGTGGGCCGTGCGCACAACCGACGCACTGTGTTTCAGGCCGAGTGGGGCGCCCCTGCGAAGGGGAAACGGAAGAGGAACGCAACCGTTCTTGCGACAGCGAGGAAGGCGCAAACGATGGGTTGTGCGATGCGTGCCCGCTCACCGGCGGCGTGACCACCGAGGACGAGATGTTCGTGCTCTTGGGATTGTTCTACATTGCGAACCTCGGCAACGCGCCGTCGCTGTAAGATCGTCGGGCCTGCAGGAACGAGCACCTGGCGGTGAACGGAGAGGTGAAGCGGCTGCCGCAAGGGGAGTCGATGAGACACCGCTTGCTTGTCCACCTTCGCCGTTGAATCATCGATTTGTGCAGTCACAGCGGTGGCAGTGGTGCTTCGTCCACCCGGAGATCTTCGTGGTGCCGATCGAGGCCATTTCTCCGGATGGACTGAGTGCCGAATTTGCCGCGGAGTTAAAACGGAGACGCGGAGCTTCTCCGGCGTGGCTCGAATTGCTGGATGCTGCGCTAGGTAGCTACTGGAGACGAGCAACCGATCTGCACCAACGTGCCCCACGACAGTGGTTACCGCCGCGGGCTCAGCACTTGTGCATCGTGGCACGCGGGCATTCTGTGCGCCCGTATTTCCAGCCGATCCGCCACGCCTCTTGGCTCCTGTACGAGGACGACTTCGATCCAGACACTTCCTCGGTGGAGCTGGCGACGTATTTGCTCTTCCACATGGAGCGAATGGGATGGTGCGGTGAGGTCGTTGCCGCATTCGAGGAAAATCTCAGCTACTGGATCACTCGCAACGTCGACGAGCTGGAGGACTTCCGTGCAGGTGCGAAGCGCTCTACGCGCCCGGACGCCCTGGCCTTCCGAGCACTTGCGGATCACCTCGACTGGATTTGCCGTGCCCACCACCCGCTGTTTCGGCCTCCAACATTGGCGCTTCCAGGGGGCTGGTTGCAGCTAGGCCGCAGTGGCGTGCTTGTGCCCCGGCAATACGGGCGTACGTACGAGAGCCTGCAGCAGCAGTGGGTGGCCTCTGCCCGGAAGGCGGTGGAGCGGCACGAGCGCGTGTTTGCGCGCAAAAGCCGCGCCGCGGGCCGGGCGTTGTGTGACTGGGTGGCAAGCCAAAAGCCGCGGGTGCTGGTGCTTGGCAAGGAGCGTGAGGTTCTCTGGGACCCGGAGACCCCAGACAATATTCGCAGGTTGCAAGCCAAAATCTTGCAGCTAGCGCCGCCTGTCGCCGAGAGCATCGCTCGGGACTTGGCCGTGATCGACTTTCACAGCCAGCGGTTTCTCGCTGCTGTGCGCGCACCGCTACCCGAGCGGGTGGACGGGGTGGACGCGAGCGGTCTTGCCTTTTTGTGCTCCGACCGCCCTTTGATCGCGTACCGCCTGCTCGAGCCGGGGATGCAACGCCTGAGATTGCCAGCCCCGCCTTACGAACGGCTCATGTTAGGCGCACGCACTGCCCACGAGTGGGGCCACCTTGCATCGGTGGCGGGGTGGGTGGCGGTGGCGAAGGAGCGGTCTGAGGAATGGCAAAGCGCGTGCGCCGAGTTAGTGGAAATCGGTGAGCAGGTTGTGCGCGATGCCCCTTCGGGCTTGGTCCGTGCTCTGAGCGACGAGATCGAACGGCTCGGTGCGAACGGCTCCGTGGGTCGCGGACTCGCAGAGATCGTCCTTGCCCGCATGCCGGACTACCAGGCCAATTTGGTTGCACGTGCATTTCTTTCGCCGCTCGAGTTGGAAACCTACGTGCGAAACAATGTCACATGTCTGGCCCAGGTCATGCGGCCCACGGCGGTCTTCCAGCGGCTATTTCGCCACGCGTACGAGTTCCAGTACTTGGCGCTTGCGGGCATCGACGATGCTTGGGCCTATCTTTGTGCCAGTACGTGGTTCGACCGCGAGTTCATTCACAGCGGCGTGGTGAAGGCATCGCTTTGCGAGGCGCTGTTCGCGTGCGTCGGGCGGCTATGCGCCTTGCAAGCGATCAACTCCGCAAAACTGTTACCGGCTCCACAGCACGGGCAGGTTGGAATTGGTGAAATCAACTTGTTCGCGGGTTCAGGTGGGGAGGAAGTCTAAGGGGCTGTACGTAAAACCCCCTGCGCCAAGAATGCTGTTTGCTGTGGCTTGGCTCAATCCGAGCCAGTTCACCATGATGGTGCCGTAGATGTTCCGAAAGTCGACGGTGTGCACCATGTTGCCGTTGCGGTCGGGCAAATGCAGCTCGGGGTATGCTCCATACACCCCGCCCTGAAGGAACGTGCTGACGGAGGATTGGGTTTTGCGCGGCCCCACGATAAAGACCGGGCTGGCCGTTCCGTGATCGGTCCCCGAGTCGGCGTTGTTGTCTCCGTTTTCGGCAATCCGGCGGCCAAACTCGGTGAACGTCATGATGAGCGTGTTGTGGTGCAAATTCGCGGCTTCCAAATCTCGCCAGAACGCCGTAATGGCTTTGTCTACTTGGTGCAGCAACCTGCCGTGAAGCTCGTTGCGGAAGTTGTCTGCCACTTTCTGATGCAGGGACTTCTCCGTCAGTGGAATGTGTCTTCCCTGGTCCGAGTGCGTGTCGAAACCACCGATCCCGACGCGAAAAACACGGCAGCCAAGGGGTTGATTCCCTGGCTGGGCACCACGAAGGAGCGCGTAAACCATCCGCAACGCGTAGGCGAGGCCGTAGCGCTGCGGAGTGGGGGACGCGATGGGATGACCATCGGCGCCATCGATGAGGGCTGTAAGATTTGCCGCAGTAGACGATGAGACCGACCGGTACGCGTCCATCCTCGACGCTACAGCCCAACCTGCCTGTGCCCAGGACTGGATGAAGCCTTCGCCATTGCTCGCGAGCTGCTCGTAAATCGTGCGAAATGCTTGCTCGAGAGGCTGGATGTGCTCAGGGCGTTGGAACGTCGGGTTGGCTGGAATGGCCAGATCGTTCGTGTTCGTGAACGCCAGTACCGAGGTACGGCCGAAAAACAGGGGATTGAGCGATCGCCCGACATCGACAGCGGGGACAGGCTGATGTTGCCCGGTGCAAAGGGCATCGAGGGTGCGGCCCATCCAACCGTCGCTGATTCCGGAGAGCAGGGGATCCGCTTTGTACCAAATGGACTTCGACACGTCGTGGGAGAGATTGCCGTTCGTGTAGTGTGCCCCCAGGACCACCGCCAGATTCCCCTCGTCGTACAGAGTTTTCAGACCGTTCATGTGGGGATGGAGAGCCAGCTCTCCGTTGCGGTATGGGTCGTTGCCAACTTGCGTAGCTCCCAGCTCGGATACGGGAATGTTCAACCACTGTCGAACCGTGTCGTACACGGTACGATTCTGCCCGCTGCCGTTCGATAAGGGCACCACTGTGTTGATGCCATCGTTGCCCCCGTCGAGTTCGACCAAAATCAAGTTTGTTCCTTGTTCGCATGCCTCGAGGGCACTGGCTTCCCGTGCCCGCAGCCAGACCGATGGGAGGGAAACGGCAACCGAGGCACCGAGCGACGCCTTGAGAAATTCACGCCGGGAAAACCGCATGGTTCAAACCCTCCTTTGCGCTTAGTGGACGTGGTATTGAGGAAGCATGAGGATCAACTGAAGCAGCGGGTGGAGCTTGTAAACTTTTACGTCCAAATCCCGAACGTTGATCGGGTCCGCCGGCCCAAGAAAGTCGATGAGTGCAGTCCGCGTTGCCGGATCGACCTGAAGCGGTCCGAGCAATCGTAGCAACCGGTCCACGATCTCGGCCCGAGGAAGCGATCCACCGGGGAGTAGTCGCTCGATCTTTATCGGGGCTTTCGTGGGGGTAAACCAGTTACGGGCGCAAGCACGAGCGGCGAAGATGGCCCGCTGCAACAAGGCGTGCGACGTGATCCAATACTGGTTTCCTTTCCAGCTAAAGACATCTGGCGGGTCTAGGAGCGTTTGTCCCATCTGCCCCATGCCGCCTTTGCCATTCTGTCCCTGGTCTCCAAGCAGGTACAAGTTGTCGTAAAAGGTATACAGTCCATCGGTTTTCCTTGCGCGAAGCATCCGCAGGGAGCCGATCACATACTCGACGGGGCTTTTCACCGTACGCGTGCGGTGGGCGTAAAACTCCTCCCGCAGGAACATCGCGCGCAAGACCGCCGGGATCTTGTATCCACTGGCGACGAAAACGTCGGCCAAGTCGTCGATGAGTTGCAACTCCTGGCGGCTCGTACCAGCGTCTACCTCCGGGTCGTAGGCGTAAAACTTCCACAGTTTTCGCACCAAGAATCGTGCAGCGGTGGGGCGGCCTTCCGTGTCGCGGTGGTTGAAAATCGCGTCGATGAGCCGCCGATGTTCCTCGACGGCGACACTCGCGTCGTTCGTGGCTGCTTCCGTATACGTATTGGCTGGGTTTTGTAAGGGCGTTTCGCTCGAATCGGGTGTGAAAATTGTTTTCGCGTTCCGATCGTGCCGATTCATGTCGAAGTAAGACTCTATGGTCCCGTTCTCTTCGCGGATGCGCCAGCCCGTGAGCATCCGTGCTGCTTCTTTTACGTCGGTCTGCGAGTAATTCCGGTTTCCCGCAAAGTCGAACACCCCGAGAGTGAACAACTCCATTAATTCCCGTGCGTAGTTTTCGTTTGGCGAGCGGCGAGTGTTCGACTGACCATCGAGCCACCACAACATGGCTGGATCGATGTTGATTTCCTTCACGAGTTCCCGGAAGTCGCCGAGCGCGTACCTGCGGAAGAGCGCGTTTTGCTTGGCCATGTACAGGGATTTGTTGACCCGCGACTGCGCCGTGGCGAAATGCGCGTGGAGGAAGAGGACGATTTTCTCGAGCGCCGGGTTGGTAGGTTTCAGCATGCGCTCCAACCACCACTCGCGCAATTCGCCAAACGAGGTCCAGTCGCGCGCGACTAAGTTTCCCGGGCCTTGCGGGACAACCGTGGGCACGCGCAACTTCAGTACCCAATCCACAGCTTGTTCCGGAGTCTTCTCGGCCAGCATGCGCACCAAGGTCGCCTCCCCGGTGCTTTTCCGGACCCTTCCGTTGTGACCGAACCCGGAACGAAGAAGCAGGTGTGCTGCCGTTTCGTAGTTCCACTGAGCTGGCGTGATGTTGGGCATCGTTCCGACCCTCCGTTCACGTCATTGGCAGGAGATCGAGCTGGCAATGAACCCCGTTGCCGGTGCCCCGCTCAAAATCCATTCGCGAAGCAACTTGATTTCCCCGGCCGTAAGTTTCGGTCGCGCGCGATCCGCCGAAGGATTGTGATAGGGCATCCGGAATCCATACGCGTTGGCGCCGAACATTGGGCTACTCAGGCGCGTTCCCCCGAGCACTTTGAGGTACAGCAAGCTTTGGTCTGGATCCCCCGGCTTCACTCGCAAAAGGCCATCCGAGGCTGCTGCAAAGTTGTGAGGCGCGGCGTTCACCAAATCCGTGTATGCGGAGCGCCCGCCGCCACAAGAAGGCTTGAGGCACAAATCATGGGTGGGTTCCACCGAACCGTGGCAAGTTGCGAGGTTGGAGCACTTGCGATCGAAAATGTGCTTTTGGATTTGTTCGAACGTGCTGGTAATGCCAGTGCAAGGGCTCACTGGTTGATTGGTCATGGGATCCAATGGCGGGGTACAAACGAGCTTGAACGTGTCCTTGTCTTGCGGGAGTCCGGTTGGGCATTTTCCTCCACTCAGGAGCGGAACCGAGCAGAGAGTGGTTTGCAATTTCAGGGTTGCGGTACGAAACCGTGGGCCGTTGCTGGTTTGCGCGACCGGAAGAACGACGCTGACGGCCGTTGGCCCCGACCATAAGTCGGTGTCTCCGGAAGTGATCGGTAGTTGCCCATCCGCAAACAGTTGGAGCGGCTCGAAGTCGGGTACGTGCTTGGGATGATCGTCAAAGCTCGGGCCGGCATACGGAATGGCGAAGCTATTGGAGGGAAAATTACTTGGGGTGCAGTTCGGAAAGCCAGTTGCATTCAGGCCGATTTGCACTTGGAATTGGCACTGGCCAAGAGTTGGGTCGGCGTCGCCACACACGCTGTCCTGGTCGCGGCAGCGAACGTACATTGGCCGGCTGGCTGGCGTGTTCGGAGCCGGCGTCGACTGAAACGCGACCCAGCAATCCGTTGCAGCTGGGCCGCCACCGCCGACAATCTGACCAGGGACCGAGCCAGCAAAGATGACCAACCCGAGCAACGGTGGCCCGAAAAGCCGTGAAAGTCGTTTCGCTGTTCCGTTTCGCGAGATGTACTTCATGGTAGAAACAGTGGGTTCGAGTTGCCGGGATGCACAAAGTTAAAGTTTGGCACGGTCCAGTACTGAGTCGGATCCCCGCTGTCGGTCACCAGCAAAGAACTGAGGATTTCCGATTCCGGGATGGCAAGCCAGTGTTTGAGCACGGCGCCGTACACGTCCCGGAAATCCGTCGACCGGTGGGGATACGAGTTGTCTTGCGAATACTTTGTGTTGCCGTCGTCCCAGGTCGCTCCTGGATTGAGCACGCGGGAATCCGAAATATTGGGGTGGTTGCCGTAGACCCCGCCATTGATCTTTCCACCAATGAGAAACATCGGGCCTTGAGAGCCGTGGTCGGTGCCGTTGTCGTTTTGCTGTGGGCGGCGGGAAAATTCGCTCCAGACCATGATGAGCACCTTGTCCGCGACCCCCATGTCATCCAGATCATGGTAAAACACTTCCAGCGCGTCCCCCACTTCCCGATGGAGGTCGTAGTGGGCTGCACCTTCTCCGATTGTCCCCTGATTGGAGTGCGTATCGTAACCCCCGTTCGAGAGAGCGAAGTGGCGGGCGCTTACGTTGGCAGCTCCTTGCGTGATTCCGTAAATGACTTTGGCCACCTCTCGTAAACGGCGCGCGGTTCCAGAGTCGAGTCCGTTGTACTGCTGCAGCCACGAATTGCGATCCGCTTGGTAGAGGCCGTTCAGGGCGGGGTAGGCCTGCGTCGCTGTCAGGGTCGCTTGGCCGCTGTTCCCCACGTAGCGCAACATGAGTTGGGGCGAAGACTGTGCGGCTGCATAGAGCGACTGGAACGCGGTCTTCTTTGCCGCGTCGTCATCCGGGTACCAGTCGTCCAGCGGAAACTCCAATTCCGCGAGGCGGATCGCCGTGAGCACGCTCGTGGTTTGCTGGCGAAACTCTGCTGCAGTCCAGTAACCCACGGAAAGCGCAGGAATCTCCGAGGCCCCATAACGCGAAGCGAGGTACCGCCCGAGCCAGCCGCTGCCAGTGCCCCCGAGGCTGGCTGTCTCCCAGATCGATCGCGACACCGCGTGGGAAAGGTTGTAGTCGGGATACCCGCAACCTTGAATCACGGCCACCTTGCCCAGTTGATACAAGCGGTGCAGTGCTTCGAGTCCAGGGTGTAGGGCCAAAGGTGTCCCCGTGTTGGGGTCGTTGTCGATCGCGTACGGGCTCAGTTGGCTCTCGAGCAGGCGCAGACCTCCTGGACCAGTCCGGCGTAACAACTCGTAGCTTCCGCGGAAACTGCCGGAAGTTCCGTTTGCAACGGGAACCACAGTATTCAGGCCATCGTTGCCGCCATCGAGAAAAATGGAAACCAGGAAGCGATCCCCAATATCCGCAAATGCTTTGCGCACCAAGGGTCGGCTCCACAACCCGCCAGCCATAAGCCCTCCGGCGGCCAACCCAGTGCGAATGAGAAATTCTCTGCGTGACAGAGCCATCAGCTTCTCCTTCGTTAGTGCAAATGGAAGTGTGGGGCCTGAAGGGCCAAGGCAAACAGACCGTGCAGTTTTTTCTGCCGTACTCCGGGGTCGTTCAGGTCCAACGGTCCGCTACCGAGATAATCGATGAGTGTTTGCCGCTCGCTAGCCGTGAGTTGGTCGGCAAATCCGAGTAGGTTGGTAACGGCGTCCACAATGTCGCTTGGCGCTGTGAGGCTTAAGTCCATGAGCAGTTGCGGCCGCAAGTGGTAACTCTTGCTCCCGCGAGCCATGGCAACGTCACGCGCAAAGGAGTAGCGCGCAAGTAGGGTAGCGCTGTTGATCCAGCTCTCTTCCCAATCCCAACCAAACACGCTCGGGGGTTCGAAGAGAATTTGGCCCATTTCCGCCAAGTAGTCGGTCACGTTTCCGTAGGCTCCGCCTTCGATGTACCAGTTTCCCCACTTGTCGCTGCGCGGGCTCACCTTAAGCAGCCTGAGAGTGGTGACAACAAAGTCGACAGGCCACACCACCGACTTCGGGATCGTGCTCGTGAACGGCGGCGCGGCTGTTTCGTAGAAGAAATCATCGACGAAGATCTCCCGTACGAGCCGGCGGAGATCCCAACTGGTGTCAAACCCCGAACGTTGGATGATGCGATCGATAATGGTCGCATTGTCGGGGTAAGGAGGAAGGCGGTGGGCGAAGTACTCTAGAAGTTTGCCGGTGATGAAGCGGGCCACAGTGCTTTTGCCGTCGCTATCTCGGTGTTCGAAAATGATGTCCACCACTTGGGAAATTTCTTGTGGTCCTTCTCCCCCTGGTTGGGTGAAATCGCGTCCACTGGGACCGAACCCTCCGTGGTTCTTGAAAATGACCTTAGGGCCACGCTCCGACTCGTATTCTGAGTTGTAGTCGTGAGCCCAGTCGCGAAACGCTACGCGTCTGCGGGAGTAATCCCACCCCCAGCCTGAGAATGCTCGGGCGATTTGCACAATGTCTTGTTGCTCGTAGTTTGGAGCCCCTGCGAGATCGTGCACCCCTAACGTGAAAAGCTCCATCAGCTCGCGCGCGTAGTTTTCGTTGGGCTGATCTTTGAAATTGCGGAAGGTGTCGAGGTACTCCATCATCGCTGGGTCCACGTTGATGGCCTTCACGAAGTCTTTGAAATTGCCTTTGCAGTGGAGCCTCAGGAGGCGATTTTGATCCGCCATCCATGCGTGGTCCTGGACTTTGTCGTTTCCCGTGGCGAAGTGGTCGTGCCAGAACAGCACAAGCTTTTCTTGTAAGGGGGCGCGTACCCGGACCATGTACTTCAACCAGGACACACGCCGCCGCCAGATGTCCTTGCCACCAGGACGAAACTTTGCTGGCTTGAAGCTCAACAGCCGATCTGCGGCCACGCCCCGCGTGAGCCCGGCAAACGCTTGCACGTCGGTTGCCCGAGCCCCAAAACCAGCCCGCCTCAGCAGATGCCTCGCGTGCGTGGCACCGAGAATCGTATTTTCGTCGCCCATTCAACCCTCCCTCGAAAGCTCCGGAACCGCGTGCACGCGGCAAGCGAAATCTGCGCCAAATTGTCAGCCGCGACCTCTCCGGTGTCAACAAAGAACATTCACGCATCCGCCTCGCCGGTTGCGTCGCAACCGCAACGAAGTGACCACTTTTGTCACTTCGGGCAGGCGACCCTACAAGCGGCTCACCAACTCTTGAAGAACCGACTGTGCCTCGAAGTACTGGGCTGCGATTTCTGCGGCCGCTCTACTGTGCTCTGCGGGTGCGCTGCGGATGTCGCCGATGGCTTTAGCTGCTGCCTCTGGCGTGTCGACCGCGAACAGGCCGCGACCCACAGGGTAGAGCTCTTCGAATCCGGTGGGCTGGGTCACCACGGGTCGTCCAGCGGCGAGGTAACAAGCCGAACGATCGGAGAACCAACCTGTTCGTAGGCGCACATTCAAATCTTTGGCCGTCGTGAACTCCCCGGCTGAGGTCCACAAAAATTGTCGATACCGGAAGGGGTCCGCTGAGATCAGAAGCGGGTCCACGATTTCCCAGCCGTGCCGGCGCAAGAGGTCGTAGTCGTGTGGGTACTTCGCCACATCCATAGCGAGGAGAAAGGGTCCGGGGGCGAGTCTGGGGAGGTGGAGAAATCGCTGCCATTCTTCACGCTTGCTCCAACCGTAGCGTTGGTCCGGAGTTACGACGTCTCGGCGCTCTTCGTGCCAGCGGCCAACGGTGGTAAACGGGGCGTCTGGGGAGGGTGGATCGGTCTTCCACAAGCGCGTGATGATGGGCTGGCGCGTCGGCAGCCACTCGAAGCCGCCCGGAGGTACGGTGCAAGACGGTCGCCCAATATGCTCGCCAATGGAAAAATGTCGCTGGTGTTCGTTGAGGAACTCTCGTAGCACGGAGTCGCCCTGCACCAGCCGAAACTGGGTGTAGCCCGGGTCGAGATCGATGAACACCCGAAGTGCCTTGGTGACCCAAGGAAGGCGGGTGACGGGAGCCAGTGTGACGACGAGTCTTGCGGACTGCACAACGCTTCGCATCGTTTCGGAATCCCTGCCGAACCACCGGTCGGTACTCGCTTCCCAGAAGCTCCAGCGCTCGCCGAGACCGTGAGCGGAAAAAAACTTGCCAAGGGTATCCACACCCCGATCGCACGGGGCTGGAACGTTCCTGCTGACCGGGTCGAAACAATCCGGATAAAGCGCGGTGTCTTCGTAGAAATACGTCTCGAACCCGAGTTCCTCGAACCCGAGAACGTAGTGAAGCACCTGCCATGCGTACCCGCCCAGAGGGCAACGGGCGAAGTAACCAGCGACGATCGCGATGTCTCGCGCAGGCATGGGTTCGGTTTGCCTCGTTACAGACCACTCCGCTCGAGGATGCGTTGCAGCACACGGCCGGAGTCGAACCATTCTACCGCAAGCTCCCGAGCCGCGGTGGCGTGCCGCTCGTACGCTGCCTCCAACGCTGCGAGAGCGGCGGCCGCCTCTTCCTCGGTGGAAAAACTTAGGAGACCCAATCCCGTAGGCAGCACCTCGGAGAACCCGGTCTCTTGCACAACAGCGGGGCGACCGGCCGCCAAGTAACACGCCGTGCGGTCGCTAAACCACCCTGTGTGCCCAACACGGTACCCGTTTTTCACGACGGTAAACTCTCCGCGAGATCCGCCCACATAATGACGATAAGCCTCCGGGGTGGCAGCGTGAATTTTCGGGTCCACGACATGCCAGCCGGCCGCGAGCAGCCGGGGTAAATCGGGTTCGTCTGGGTGAATGGCCAAGCAAAGCTCCAAAGGAACGCCTACTCGAGCCGGCAAGGGCAGAATTCGAAGAAATTCTTCGCTCTTTTGACCGTACCATCGGCCTTGCCATTCGACCGGGCTGTAGCCGCGCCAGTCGGCAACTGTTGTGTAGCGATCGCCGGGTGTCTCGCTCACTGTCCACTCTGACAGCACGACAGGAGGGCACGTGGGCTTCCAGTCGATTCCACAGGTCGGCGCATTCCATCGGTCGGTGCCGGCGCACAGCCCCACGGTAAAGTGCACGTCATGCCCAGCGAGATTCATGTTCGCTCCGTACACTTCCTGCCAAATCTGCGTAAACGCAGGGTCGAGGTCGATGTAAATTCGTTTCGGTACGGCGCCAAGCACATCTGGTTGGTGCAAGCGGCCGGACAAGTTCACGACCGCTACAGCCGAGCGGGCAAGGGAAACGACGGCATCGATGGATAAGCCGATGCCGACATGAGGGTCTGTGGCCGACCACAAGGCCACACGCTCAGCAAAACCAAAATCGCGAGCCACGCGCAGCAAGTACCGTGCGTTGTAGGAGACCTCCAGCGGAGCCGGCTGCCAGTGCGCGTCGAAGCAACCCGTTGGTGGGAGTTCCTCAACGTAGAGAACGTCGAACCCGAGGTTCCGAAAGCCCAATACGTATTGCAAAAATGCCCACGTGTTGCCGCCCCCGCCAATGGGGTGCGTGGCAATGGCGCCAGAAACGATCACGAGTCCTGACGAGGTCGGTGCAGCAACCATGTTCGTTCGGCCCTGCGAGCGCCGGCTCATGCGAGGCCGCAATCTTGCAACAGACGCACAAGAACTTGCTCTGCGCCAAAGTGCGTTTCGGCAAGGTCGCGAGCCGCCTCGCAGTGGCAGCGGTAGTTCGACTCGATCCGTTCTAAGGCTGCGATGGCCTCCTCCCTCGTACGAAACGCAAACAAGCCTTCTCCGGTGGGGAGAATTCGCGAGAAGCCAGTGTCCTGCAGCACCACTGGTTTGCCGCTCGCTAGATACGCCGCGCTGCGGGTAGCGAACCACCCGCTGCGCGTGGCCACGTAGGCGTTTTTGGCCACGCTCCACTCGCCGCGAGAGTGTTGCAAGTAGCGACGGTAGATCCCCATCGTGCGCGAGCAAGTGTAGCCATCGATGACGTGCCAGCCGTGCTGGCGCAGCTCGTCGCGGGGCGCCTTGCCCGACACGGCGACTTGTAACCACGCGGGTGTGTGTTGGGGCAAATCAAGAAACTTCAAGAATTCAATGTCTTTGTCTCCGTACTGAACACCGGCAATTTGGGGCGGGCGGACGTCGATTTTCCACGACATGACCGTAGTGAAGCGCCGCGCCCTGGGCGTGAAGGTGAATGGCCAGTCGGACAGCACGATGGGCTGCCGTGTTGGTTTCCATTCCAGCCCACAAGAAGGCAGCAAGCAGTCGTCGGCACCAATGTTCTCCGCCAGTGTAAAGAAGTGGGTGTGGGCTCGAATCAAACCCGCCGAGAAACACTCGTCCTCTGTAGCCGTTCCTTGTTCGACCGCCCAAAGTTTCGCTTGCGTGTAACCGGGATCGGAGTCGAGGTACGCGAGGCACCGTGCACCGCGATACTGGTCGCGTAGCCAGCAAGAACCGGAAACGTTGAGAAACAAGTCTGCTTGGCGGCAGAAGTGTTCCACCTGGGCTGCCGTCCACCCGTAGTACGATCCGTCAGGCCCACGCAATGCCCAGCGCTTGGCGGCGTGCTCGCTGACTTGCTGCAACGTTCGTTTCAAGTATCGGACATGGAAGCTCGGATCGGGCACGAACGTTCCCGCCCGAGGGTGGTACAGCCACTGCCCCGTGTCCTCGAGATACAGGACCTCGCACCCAAGCGCTTCGAATCCTTTGACGTACGCCAGGTAATCCCACGCAACGCCTCCGAGCGGATAGGTCGCAACGAGACCTCCCACCACTACCTTCATCCCACCACCTCGGCCTGCGGTTGGCCCAAACCGCGTGCGTACAGTCGAGAAAAGAAGCCATGTTGGTGCAACAGTTGCGGAAAGGTTCCCCGCTCGACAATTCGCCCCCGATCGAGCACGAGAATTTGGTTTGCTTGCTGTACCGTCGCCAGTCGGTGCGCGATGACAAACGTGGTGCGATCGCGCATGAGTGCTCGCAAGGCGGCCATGATTTGTGCCTCGGTTTCGACGTCGACCGACGACGTTGGCTCATCGAGGATCAAAATGGGAGCGTTGCGCAACAAAGCGCGAGCGATCGTCAACCGTTGGCGCTCGCCTTCGGATAGCGTCGCCCCTTGGCTGCCGAGGACCGTGTCGTACCCTTGCGGCAGGCGTTGGATGAATTCGTGCGCTTGGGCCAGCCGAGCGGCTTGTTCGATCTCGGCTTGCGACGCTTGCGGACACCCGTAGGCGATGTTTTCGGCGACCGAGATCGGGAACACCATAGGCGGCTGCAAGACCATGGAAATGGCTCCACGCAGGCTGGCCAAGGAGAGCTCGCGGATATCGATTCCGTCGATCGTGATGCGGCCGCTTTGCGGGTCGTAAAAGCGCGGCAAGAGGCTTACGAGGGTGCTTTTTCCCGCACCCGTCGGGCCGACGATCGCGACCATTTCTCCAGGGCGGACTTCGAAGTCAATGTCCTCGAGGGTCCACTGCCCCGGTTCGTAACCGAACGACACGCGCTCGAACCGGACGTGCCCGGTGGGCCTGCTGGGGAATCGGTGCCGGCCTTCGCGTACAGCGGGCTCCGTGGCCAGGATCTCCATCACTCTGGCCAGACCTGCACGCGCTCCCTGCACCGTGCCGTACGTGGCGAGAATCGCGTGCAGCGGCGCGTACAACGAGGCTAAGTAGCTGACGAAGACGACCATGTCGCCTGCACTGAATGCCCCAGCCCAAACGCGGTGAGCTCCGAACCAGAGCACGCCAGCAGTGCCGAGAGCTAACAAAATTCCCGTCGAAGCTGCGAACGCGGTTTGCAAGGTGTAGAGTCGCAAATGCCATCGCAAGCTTGCGTTGCTGCGATCCGCGAATACAGCGTGCTCCTCGTTTTCCTTGCTGAACGCTTGCACCACTTTCATCGCGGAGAGAGTTTGCTGCACGTGTTCGTACACGCGGCTTTCCCGGTCGCGGGCCTCCCGAGCGACCACCGCCAAGCGCCGGTCCATTTGGGCGAGAACGAGGAGCAGGATCGGGCAGACCATCGCTGCAAGGATTGTCAGGAACCAGTCCATCCGCGCGAGCACCACGAACATTCCGGTCAGCAGACAACTGGAGGCGAGAATCGGGAACAGCCCGTTCATGGCCAAGGTTTGGATGGCGTACGTATCGCTCGTGACGCGATAAATCAGATCGCCAACCGACGCCCGCGTGTAAAAGGAGAGCGACAGCCTCTGAAGGTGATGGTAGAGGCGGCTGCGCAAGTCCGCGACCATTTGCTGCCCGATGGCGATCGTGGTGTAGTTGTTCCACACCTGGAGCGCCCCGAGCGCCGTGTACACAGCAACAAGACCGAGCGCGGCCAACGCGAGGATCTCTTGGCTCTCCCATCCGGGCAGCCAAGAAAGGGGGCGGTGTGGAAGAACCGAATCCAACACGATCTTGAGCGGCCACGGTTTCGCGAGCTCCAGCAGACTGATGGCCGCGACCTGGAGCAATGCCAGAAAAAAACGTCCTTTGTAGGGCGCGAGCGCACGCAGAACAAACCAAACGAGCTCCCGAGTCGACGTGGAGCGTGCGCCCGCTGTGTCACGGCTTGCCATGATTGTGAAGCCCCAATTGTTGGGCCACAATTTCCTGTGCGTGCCACAGTGTTTGGCCGAGCCGGACGCTCTCGCGTGCGGTAACGCCCACGGCAAGGGCACTCAGCAGCAGTGCGACTTCGCTCACTTCTCGTAGTCCAGCGGATGCGGCGAGCAGGCCTGCGGCTGCAAGCCCCAAGGTGGCAACGCGCGCGAACCAAGAGAACCGCACTCGAGTGCGCGTGCGCAGTAGCCGTTTGCTGCCACCATGGTATTCGACTGCGGCGGCCACCTCGGCTCGCGACCACAAGCCACGGTGCACGGCGATGTCGTACGCGCTCCAACCTTGGTCAATGGTCACTAGGTATTTTCTTGGAGTGAGGAACTCGATCATGGCATGGAGGAAATTCTCTTTTTCCGCCCCGTTTTCGCTCCAAAAACGAAGCAAGAAGGAGCGCCGGGACCACTGGATCTCTGGCGTTTGGGGCACCCCGCCAAATTCGATCTGATGGGCATTGTTATGCCCCTGCACGCGATACACGTACCGCTGCATGCTGCGCACGAGTGGCCCGAGATAGATCAGGAGGGCGATTAGAAGGCGGCCACGCCAGTGATCGAAGCGTGGGTCGACTCGTGCTCGCCATGCGCGCGCAAGGGCGGAGGTCCAGGTGACCAGCAGCGGGGTGGCTGCCAACAGCTCATAGCGTCCAGCAACCACGGCTCCGCAGAGGAGAACAGCTCCCAACAAGTTCCATTCGAGAGTAAAGGGAAGGTAGGCAAGCAAGGACGACGGCGGCTCGTACAGGGTTTGAAACAACCCCCGGCCGAACGTGCCATGGTAAATGACCGGACGAGCGGAGAAGAGCGCCATGCCGATGTCTCCGTAGATCCGGCCAATCCACTGAGATTGCCCAAGCGTGTTGAAGCGAAACGGGTGCTTAAAGTAGAGCTGCGCCTCCGCTTGCCCGTAGCCCATTTGTTGTTTCAGGTAGGCCCGCACGGTGTTGCGGCGGAAGTGCCAAACTTGGGCCGCGGGGCTGAAGCCGATCCGGTAGCCTGCGTCTTGCAGCCGCCAGCAGACATCGACGTCGTCACCGGCGGCACGGTGCAACGGATCGAACCCTCCGATTGCTTGCAACGCCTTTTTCCGAAAAGCCATGTTGCAACCGGGGATGTGCTCGGCCACTTCGTCATCGATCAACACGTGGGTCGGGCCGCCGGGAGCCGCGGCGACGTACGCGGCAACAGCAGAGTCCTCCGGCGGGGGCAGGTTCGGACCCCCGACGCCCACGAAATCGGTCGAGACAAACTTGTAGGCGAGGTACGTGAGCCAGTCCGGGTCGACGACGCAGTCGGAGTCCGTATACGCAACAATCTCTCCGGTCGCTGCTTCCATTCCCACGTTTCGAGCAACGCTCAGTCCTTTGTTCGGCTGGGAAATCAGGCGAAACTCCGGGTAGCCGCGGGCAATTTGTTCGGTGCGGTCGGTACTGCCGTCGTTGACAACGATCACCTCGTAATTCGGGTATCGCAAGTGCCGCAAAGAGGCCAAGCACGCATCCATGGTACGCTCGGCATTGTAAGCGCAAATGACCACCGAAATGCGCGGCGCTGACGGTAGCGGCGGAGGAAGCGGCCCGCGGTACAGCCGTTGTACGGCTGCAAAGGCCGGCTTTCGGTGGCGCTCTCGGTCGACCAAACCGAACGCCCAATCTTCTACTTGGAAACCGCCCGTGAACCAGTCGTCGGTCCACGCAAACACGCAGGTTCCAGCCACTCCGCACTCGAAAGCGGCGCGAATCTGCCAGCTCAAGATTGCCGCTTGTTGCTCGGGCCCTTCGCGGAAGGAGTCGATGCCGAACTCGGTAAGCACCAAGGGTTTATCCCCTGCGAGATTTTGCAAGCGGGAAAGGTAGCGGCGGAAGTCGGGCTCGCGGTGTAGGTAGACGTTGAATGATAGGAAATCGAGAAACTCGAGGTCGAGGTATTCGGTCGGCGGAAAATTTGCGTAGCTAACCAGAGTGTCCGGGTGGATCTCTTTGGCCATGCAGTACAGTTCGTGCAGGAAGTCGCGGATGCGCTTCGGACCATGCCAACGTACGACGTCCGGCGGAATCTCGTTGCCGATGAACAACGCGCCAACCGCCGGGTGTCGCTCCAAGCCCGCGAGCGCCTCTCGGACCGTGACCCGAATTTGTTTCACCACGTCTCGGCTATCGAGGAAGCAGACGTGTTGCGTCCATGGCACGCCGACGAGCGCCATGAGGTCGTAGTCGGCCGCGAGATCGAGCAGCCAGGTTGGCGGAGGGGTGAATGTTCGGAAGCAGTTGGCACCGAGTTCTCGCATGAGCGCGAAATCGCGCCGAACCAGTTCGCGCGTTGGAAACGGTTCGCCCCGTTCTCCAGGAGCAAACGGCCCGTAAGTGACCCCTCGCAAGTAGCATTTGTCTTCGCCACGAAAGAAAAATTTGCCCGCGGCGTGCAGGGTGGAGTGGTCGGCCGCTACTTCGATGCGCCGTTCGAGCGAAGGTGTACCCATGTAAGCGCACCCCTTAGCGAACTTGGCCGCGCTTGAAAACGAAGATGCGCGGGAGAGGTCGAGTCGACAGACCTCCTGGGCTTGTCGCGTACCAGGTTTGGAGGGCAAAGCGAATCCCCCGGCACTGGTTTTCCCGCCCGTGATCGCGGGTTGCTGTGTTTACTGGGGCCGCCAAATCGTGGTAACTCATAGACAAAGCGCTCCGAGGAGGTCTCGATGCTCGAGGAAATTTTCGCCGAAGAAGAAGAGATCGCTGCCGAGCGTGAGGCGGAAGCGGCGCGTTTGGGTGCACAGATTCTCGGCCTCCCGATCCGTGAACTTTCCACGTTGCGACCGCCAGTCTGCGTGGGACGGGCAGTGAGTGTCCGTTCTGCGATCGACCGGATGAATGAATCCGGAGTAGGCTGTGTCCTGGTGGAAGACAACGGACGGCTGTGTGGCATCTTTACCGAGCGAGACGTGCTGACCAAAGTGGTGGGGCAGCCCGTGGACCTAGACCGTGAACCGGTAGAGCGGTTTATGACGCCGGACCCGGAGTGTTTGTCTCCGGACGACCGGGTGAGTTACGCACTGAACAAGATGGCGGTCGGTGGCTTTCGCCACATACCGTTGGTGGACGACGAAGGCCGCCCGGCTGGGGTCGTTTCGATGCGCAACATCGTAGACTATATGGTGGAACTGTTTCGCACCGAAGTCCTAAACCTGCCGCCTTTGCCGAGGCAGGTATCGCGCGCAAGAGAGGGTGCGTAAGGGTTCGTGCTTGGGTAGGCGGACCTTGGGTTAGGCTCAGCGGGCAGCAAGCGGTTGTGTTGTTTAGCGTGACACCGATTCTGCGGTGCCTGTAAGCACACCCCAAAAGTCGATGGACAGAATGCGCTTCAGCCCGCAAAGGAGCGGCGGAGTGAGTTCCCACAGTCGGTGCGCCCCTTATTCCAGCGGCTCGGGGCGATCGCTCCCGAGTCGCAACCGAAACGCAGCACCTCGCCACGGATAGACCACCGGCGAACCGGAGGAAGGCACTGCGCGAGCGATTGCGAGGACGGAATCGTTGGTTTCCCAGTTTACCCGAAGGAAGTCGAACGTATCGCTCGGCCACGACTTGACGGTGCGGTCTTGAAGATCGAGCACAAAGACCGCCCGTTTGGTCTCGGGGTACTGTCGCTCTGCTGCCGCGACGAGCGCGATCTTCCTGCCGTCAGGATCGAGGGCGAGATCGCTCAGCATTGCTGCATTGGCGACCAGAATGCGCGGGGGGTTTTCTCGCGTCGGCACGAGCCACACTTCCCACGAGGAGCCGTTGGCTAAGCCCACCACGAAAGCATCCTCTGCAGCACTCCAAGCAACGAAGGGTAACGCGCGCTCCCAGGCCCAAATCGGCATGAGCTCAGCGGTCTCCCGGTCGAATAGGAACAGCGTACTGCGTGCGCCGTCGCTGGCAACAAACGCGAGACGTTCTGGCTCGGGTAGTGGCACGAGGGCTTCGATCGTTTTCCCAGGCTGATCGAGTACGGTTTGCGTTCGGCCCGAAGGCCCAAAACGTAAAATACGGCTACCCGCAGCGGCTAGAACAGCGCCGTGTTCAGCAGGGATCGGAGAACAGCCACGGCCCAGCAGCCTTCGGCTACCGTCCGCCTCGAGAATGACGATCTCTGGAAGCTTGCCGCTCGTGTTGGCGACATTGGTGATAAACCAGTTGTGGTCTGGGTCGTAGACTGGCGCGCCGGCAAGGCCACGGGGGAACTCCCATTCCTTGCGTTCTACGGAGTTCGAAACTTGTTGCCAGTCTACCCGCACACGCGACCACGGAAACGGCTCCCCGCGCACAGTCATTCGGCCGTCACTCGCAGCGGCGACCCATAGCGGATCGTCGTGCCGGGGATAGCGATTGTTGCTGCGCGAGAGGTCGGCCCACTCCAAGAAGGGATCCACAATGATTTCGTGATCGCCGGCTTCGACAGGCAGTTCGGTGGGGAGCGTTACCTGGAGCCGGCGTTCTTCCGTCCCATCGCCGCGGCGGACCAGCACGGTGACGGGCCACTTCCAGGAAGCACTGCCTACTTGGGCGACGCTGAGCCGATTTGGCCCTGCTGGATCGATGGAAAAGTCCACCGTGGCACGCCCTCGCACGAAAGCAGCGAAAAAGTCTTCGAGCGACTGCTGACTCACGCGCTCGAACGTTTCCTGCACCGCCGCAGCGGTCACTTCTCGGTTCCAATGCGTCTGGATCAGTTCGCGCAAACCGCTGAAAAACGCGTCGTCACCGACGATGTTCTTCAGCATCCAGAGCACGTAGCTGCCTTTGCGGTAGATCGTCTCTCGTGCTCGAGCTTGTGGGAGAGCATTGTCGAGCACGGTCATGTCGATGAGCGCCTGCTGCTCTTCCGGGTCGTAAAATTCACTGACTAGTCGTTTCGCTAGCGCCGCGGAACCGTACTCGGACTCGGTTGCCAGTAGGCTCGCGAGTTCGGCGAAGCCTTCGATGATCCATTGTGCCCCCGTGGCGGTGCGCAACCAGCCGCCCGTGACGGTGGCACCCCACCAACTGTGCGCCAACTCGTGCGCAAAGAGCGCGAAGCCTTCGTCTTCGCTTGACAAAGCCCGGCGCGGAACCGCCATCACGCCAGAACCGTCGTGGAACGCCCGAGAAAGTTCGGGATGCAGCACAAAGCTGAATTGCGAGAACCCCGGAGAACCGAAGCGTCCGAGCAGCGCCGCATATGCCTTCTGGGCCGTGGTGACGACAGCTTCGAGGTTGGTGCGGTCTCCTTGCGGCGCATACACTCGCCACCGCACGCCGCCATCCCATCGTTCTCGCACGCGATATCGCCCTGCGATGAGCCCGAAACCGGCAAGGAGCCGCTCGCTTTGCCAGAAGTATTCGTTCCACTGCCCGCGCGGCGCGACTTCGGTTGCGCTTGTATTCTCGACAAACTGCCAAGAGGCCGGCAGTCGCACGCGTACACGCGCGCTGAAAAAGCCCTGGGCGTCGAGCGGGTACCAGAGGCAGTCGGGAGGAAGAAGCACTTCGTCGATGCGCACGCGGCAATCGGAGGGCCGGAGGCTCGGAGTGCCCCGGTAGGCAATGCGGAACGACTGTTCGTGTCCAACCTGGCCGCGCCACACTTGCACCAGCGGACCCAAGCGGAGCCACGGCAAGGAGCTGGGTTGTTCCTTGCCAAGTTCCGAGGTGATTTGGACAATTTCGAACCCAGGATCGAGAAGAAAATAGACCACACGCTTGTCGGGACGGTCGAAGCGCACCTGCACTGCGGCCGTGGCGGACAGCGTGGTTGCAGGGAGTTCCACGCGTGCCTCGAGGTCGAGGGACGAGATCGCCTGTCCGGAGATTGCTTCTTGCAGGCGCGCGAGCACGGAACGCAGGGTTGGAAGGTCCGGAGCATGCACGACGTACCAGAGGCTTGCCACCGCTACGACAACACCGGCTGCGAGAAGGAAGGCCATTGCTCGCACCACGGCACCAAGGCCGCGCAGCACTCGTCGACCCCAGGAAGTCATGCGCGGCCGTTCATAGGAAGCGGAACGAGCGCGTGTCAACTTGTTGGCCTGTGGTTTGTCTGGCGACCGCTTGGTGTTCGCTACCGTGCGCGGTGCGGAATGACCGCGCGTACGTTGGCTGCGGCAGTTGACACGAGCTCGGGGGCGAGCGACATTCCGGCACAGCGTCGAGGGAACCATCGTGGGCGGGAAATTGTGGCAGTGGCTGCGTGGACAGTGGCTGGTGATTCGCGTCGTCGCAACGTTTCTGGGGGTGATCTTGGCGGTGTTTTTGTTCACCGACTACGCCCCGTTGGCCGATCGTTGGAACGTCGGGGCTTGGATGGCGGAGTTCGCGACGCGAGCTAGTTCCTTGCTGCTGCAGGGGATCGGTCCGTTCCTGGGGTTCACGATCCAGGTGCAGGGAACGCGGATTTCTGCCGGGGGTTTTGCTGTGGACGTGACCGAAGCGTGCTCGGGAGTGGTGCCGACCGCCATTTACAGCGCTGCCGTGTTGGCGTACCCGGCCACTTGGGGAGCCCGCTTGATCGGCTTGGGGCTCGGCATGGTCATCATCCACGCGCTCAACGTGCTCCGCGTGGTCGGGTTATTTCTCGTTGGGTTATTTGCCAACCCCTATTTTCACTACACGCACGTGTACCTCGCTCAGGCTGCAATCATTGTGGTCGCAGTTGCCACGTGGGTGTACTGGGCTGAGCGATTCGTTCATGTTCCGAGGCGTTAAGCCACTGCGCTTTCTCGGCCGGCTGCTTGCCTGGTTTGTCGGCCTCTTCGCGTTGTGGCTGGTCGTGGGCCCGTGGTACACGAGCATGCTGTCCGTATGTGCCGAACTGGTGGTGAGTGTCGTGGATCGTCCTACACACGTGTGGTCGACGGGTACCACGATCCAGTTTTGGCCGCGTGGATTTACGGTGCCTTCTCAACCGCCCAGCATTGCAGCGGAGTGGATCCAAGCCAACACCATCTTGTTGCTGGCGCTGATGCTGGCCACGCCCGCGGCAACGTGGCAACAAAAATTCCGACGCTTGGGGGTTGCTTATGGCTTGGTGCTCATTTGGCAGGTGCTGGATGTCTGCCTTGCCATCGAATACGGGTACGCGACCCAGATCGATCCGCGCGCGTACACGGAGGGCACCCGGTACGCCCTGGCTCTGACGACAAACCTCGCAATGTACGTCGATACTCAAGTCGTGCCGTTCATGATTTGGGCGGGAATTCATTTCCGGCAGTTGCTGGCGCTTGCCCGCCCCCATGTGGCGAACGAAGCGGCCCTGACGAAACGCTTGCCGAAAACGGCGCGGTAGCCTTATTCGAGCTGGACTCTCAGAACGCGCAGGGCACGTCTGGAGGGCGGCGCGCCGGTAAATTCGGCGTCGATCCACAGGGTGACTTTTGATGGCAAAGCTTCCGCACTCGCTGCGGCTACACGGAGCTGCCCGTGGGCAGCGTGCTGTGCCTGTATGGCATGGGGGTTCGAGAGATCGATCCTGCCACGGATCCATCGAATCCTGCGCGGCTCGTACCCGAGCGTCATGTCCAAAGCGCTCACCAGCTGCGGTAATGTGAGCTGGAAGGAGGTGCGGTAGAAGACTCGGCTCCCGCGGCGGAAGAAGCGCGCCGGACCTGGCGACACCCGGACGCCGTACGCGGGCTGCAGGGTTGCAAAGCTGCTCTGCCAAGAACCATTTACATCGCCAAGCACCACCCCTGCGAAGTTTTGGCCGCTGGCGGCGTCGGCGAGCGGGCTGTACTCGATCGCGCCGAAAACGCAGGGGTTTGCTGTTGGCTGTGGGGGCACCAACGTTTGGTTCGGCAGGACTGTTGGTTGCGGCACGAACAACCATGCAGAGCCGCACTTGCTGGCCCCAGAAAGCGCCGGGAGGCTCCCGACGACGTATCGCAGTATTTCCGACGCGTCCGCTGTGGTGACGGTGCCAGAGGCATTTACGTCTGCTGCCAGCAGTCCAAAGGAATCGAGTGAACCCGTGCCAACCAAAACCCGGAGAATCTCTACGGCGTCACCCGCGGTCACCGCACCCGCCACATTCAACTGGTTGGAGAGTGGCTGAAGTCGCACTGGCCCGGCCGGCACCGAAGCAAACAGGAACGCGCCGTTGTTTTGGGTCAGTTGCTGCTGGGGTGGGTTGGAAAGTTCGATCGTGACGCCCGGGATGGGGTCGAGGGACTTGTAGTACACAACTGCGCCCGACAGCGGGAACGTCGGAACGGGTGTCGGAGTAGGAGCGATCGTCGGGGTGAAGCTTGGCGTTACCGAGGGAGTTGGTGTGCGCGACGGGCTCGGTGTCTGGGTGGGCGTTCGCGTGGCACTTGGAGAGATTGTCGCGGTCACGGTTGGGGACGGGGTGTGGGTGCGTGTGGGGGTGTGGGAGTTCGTCGGCGTTCGGGTGTTGGACGGCGATGGGCTTGCGGTTGGGGTACGCGTGGCGGTGAACGTGAAGGTTGGGGTGGCCGTCGGTGTGGGGCTGTGGCTTGGCGTGAGGGAGGGAGTTCGAGAGGCAGTCGGGGTTGCAGTGAGCGTGGGAGATCGAGTTTCGGAGGGAGTGGCGGTCGGAGGTAAGGTGTTGGTGAGCGTTGGGGTCGAGGTGAAGGTGCGCGTGGGAGTAACGCTGAACGTTGCTGTTGACGTGCTGGTGCTCGTAAACGTTGCAGTCGGGGTGCGGGTTGTCGTGTGCGTTCTTGTGGGTGATTCCGTGGGTGTGAGCGTGGCAGTGCCGGTGTAGCTGGGAGTCGCTGTCGGAAGTGGTGACAGCGTTTCTGTCGGAGTTGCGGTTGCCGTCCGCGTTGCGGTGGGTGGCTGGGTGGGCGTGACGGTGGCAGTTTCCGTTGGCGTTCCCGAAGGTGTTGGCGTACCGGAGATCGTCGGTGTAGCCGAGGTTGTTGGGGTGTCGGTGTTGCTGGGCGTTGCCGACGGGAGCGGCGTGTCGGTTGCGGTGCGGGTCGGAGTGTGCGTCGACGTGGGGGTCGACGTATTGGTCGCCGTGCGGCTGGCCGTTGGGGTGCGGGTGGGGCTGAAGGTGAATGTGGCTGTTGGCGAACGGGTGGGTGTTTGGGTCCAGGTGGGGGTTCGCGTTGGCGAGAACGTGAACGTTCCTGTGGGCGAGCGCGTAGCTGTAGCGGTCGGCGTCACCGTGATCGTCGGCGTCGGAGTAGGCGTGCGAGTTTCGCTCGGTGTGAAGGTCGGACCGCTGTACGGATACACGAATTGCGCTGCCGCAATGTCGTCTGCGCGTACTTGCGCGCACCGCCCATCGTTGTGCGCCCGATAGTACATCGTGGCATCGCGCAACGTTGCGTTTGGCTCGCTGGCATTTTCGGAGGAGTGACCGAACCCGATGCTGTGCCCAATCTCGTGGGTTAGGACTTCGGCCACGAGGCACGGCGTCCAGAAGTATGGGCATTGGCTAGACCAACCGTCGTTCATCACGACTTTGCCGGCTGTGATTGCGGAAAAGGTCGTGCCATTGACGGTCACCTGGGGGAACGCACTCGCGCAGTACCCTCCGATTGCTAGCGTACCCGAACAATTTGTCGGGTTGGAAATTTCTCCGCGGGGGTCGTCGAAAATCACCCTGTTGAACCCACAGCCGCCGTAGCCAAGCGGCGTTGGGGTCGGGAATCCGGGCTCTGGTGTGGGTGTCGGCGAAATCAACCCCCCGTAACTGAGCACCAGTCCCACTCCTGGAACGGTGCTCCATGCGGCGAGTGCGTCGGTGACCGCCTGCATCGACACCGTTGGGCCTAGCGCGGAATCGGCGGTGCTCACGTAGGTGACCGGAGTGCCACTGTCGGCTTCGTGCCAGCGCGCGGGCGGATTCCCTAACAGCGTGAACGCTGCGCGGTACTCGACGGTCCCGCCAACATCTTCCGTTGCGGAAGTCAGTGCTGGGGTGGGAATGGGCTGCTGTGGCCTGCTTCCCGCCAACTGGGCAATCCGGGCGAGGAAGTCTTCGAGAGGCTCCTCTTGCGGCGCGGGAGAGGCGAAACCACCCCCTGGCGCGTACAGTGCTGTGCCTGGACCAAGTTCACGCACCACCACCGTGCTTCCGTCTTCGCGTCGCCGCACGCCAAATTTGCCCATCGCTAACGAATTGGTTTGCCACCCGCCTTGCGCGTTTTGCACGAGAAACAATACGACCTCTTCTCCGAGAAAAAATTGCGGCGCCCCGAAGATCCATTCCACGCGGTCACCCACCTGCCCGCCTGGCACACGCACCGTCACCGTCGAGCCGGCGGTGTCGCCTTTGAGGATAGCCGTTGCCGTGACCTCGACATCGGTAACGATTGCGTCAGAGGGTAGAAGTCGTGAGGCGATCTGATTGACCCGGCCAACAAGAATCAAGGACGAGCTTTCTACGAGCGCGTCGTCGTTCATCACGACGAACGTCGAAGCGAAACCCCGACCTGCGCAACCTAGCAAAAGGAGCGCCGTGCAAAACAAGACAAGCCGACGACGACGTGGAACAACGGGAAACATCCCTAAATCGCACACTTTCGGGCACTTCTACGCTGCCACGCGGAACCGCCGGACTCAAGGAAGAAAAGCGCGCGCTTTACTGCGCGTTCCGATTCCTGAGTGAGTTTACTCCACGAGACCTTCGGTGACGCGCAGGTAGTTCCGGTGAGGGCGCTCACCGTTTGGGAACGAGAGCCAAGCAACGATTCGGCTACCGGTCGCTGGTTGCGCTCGTGCGACGGCTAAATGCACTGCCCCGCTGGGGTCGATCCGATACGCAGCGAGTGCGTCAGACTCGGCTACTGCCCGCACTCTCGGCAGCCCGAGACGCCTGGCGTCGAAACGAACCCGCACCGTGACCGCAGTCCACGGCCCGGTTTCGCGGACCGTTATTGGAATCCGCCAGGCATTTTGTGCACGCTGCGGACGGCCAAGCTCTACCGCGCTCGAGGGGTTGCCGTACGGACGGCTGCGGGCCGAGCGCATCACGAGACCCCCTGTGCTGGAAGAAGCGAAACTCCCGTCACAGTCTCCGATCATGGCGGCGACAAAGTCTACGCCGGAAATATCTTGCGCGACATTTGCGAGGGCCACCTGTAGACGAGGACCGCAGCTCCCGGACGGTGCTGGTGTAGGCGTCGCGATTGGTGGTAGTTCGCCTGCTGGGCGGACCATCCACGATTCCACGCAGACATTGTCGGCTTCGGAGATACCCACGACTTTTCGCAGCACTGCGGTAGCATCCCTGGACGTGACCTGATTGTCCCGGTTCGCATCGCACGCAGCGCGCTGGAGATCGGACACCGTCATCGCCCCGGTGACCACTTTTAGGATCGCCCCGGCATCGCGAGCGGTAACAGGGTTGGTTGTCCCTGCCTCGCGCGCGAAAAGAGTCTGGGCCTGATCGGGTTGCGGTTCGACCGTCACAGTGCCGGCTGGGACGTCGTCAATCGCGTAGGCTCCGGTGCTGTCCGTGACACCTGTACGCACGGTCCCTCCATTCTCCGCTTGGACCGGAACTGCAGGCAACGGGGTTCCCGTAGCGAAGTAGAACACGCGGCCGCTCAGCCGAAGGCCACGGGGAGTTGGGGTGGCAGTTGGAGACGCGCTGGGCGACCACGTTGGACTCGATGTCCGAGTTGGGCTTGGACTCCACGTGGGCGTACGCGTGGGGCTATCCGTAGGGCTGGAAGTGGGGGTACGTGTAGGGGTGCTGGTTAGCGTACTCGTAGGAGTACGCGTGACGCTTTGCGTGGCCGTCGGGGTGAAGGTCCGGGTGCTGGTTGGTGTGGAAGTCCATGTGCCCGTGAAAGTCGGGGTGGGCGTAGCAGATGCAGTACGCGTGGGGGTGGAGGTAAACGTGTAAGTCGGGGTTGCCGTGGGCGTGCGCGTGGCCGTAGCGGTCGATGTGGGGGTTTCCGACGGTGTCGGCGTCACGGTGCGCGTGAAGGTCCAGGTGGCCGTGGCCGTTGGCGTGCGCGTCGGTGTCGAACTGAACGTGAATGTTGGGGTAGGGGTCACCGTGCGTGTGTAACTCGGTGTCGGAGTGTTCGTGGGGGTGCGCGTAGCCGTAAACGTCATCGTGTTGGTCGGTGTCGGTGTCGCAGTGCGCGTGGGTGTGAACGTCTGCGTAGGAGTCTGCGAAGGTGTTGGGGTCGCCGTAGCCGTGTTCGTGGGCGTTCGCGTATTGGTCGGAGTCAACGTGTAAGTCGGTGTGGGGGAGAACGTCCGGGTCGGGGTGATGGTGGGCGTTGCCGTCGACGTGAAAGTGGGTGTGCGGCTGGGTGTGTGCGATGGGGTGAACGAGTTGGTGGGAGTTGCGGTTCGGGTTGGGGTGAAAGTGGCTGTAAACGTCGCCGACTGCGTGGCCGTGTGCGTTGCCGTCCCTGTGGGCGTTTGGGTGGGCGTAAAGGTACCCGTGGCGGTTCGTGTAGGAGTGGGGGACACCGTGGGCGTAGGGGTTGGGGTCAGTGAAGGGGTACTGGTTGGACTCGGCGTGGGGGTGCCCGTAGCGGCAAGCGTTGCTGTAGGTGGCCGAGTCGGAGTGCTCGTAGGTGACCGTGTGGCAGTAGCGGTTGGCGGGGGTGGCGACAAATCCAGCTTGACGACACGCACCCGAGCAGCATCGGGAACCGATAGAAAGAGGTAGCCGTCGTCGCTCACAGCCAAGCCGAACGGGCGCGTGAGTCCCGCAGCAAGGGCAGGGCCGCCATCGCCGGAATTCGGGGTAGTCCCGTTTCCTGCCACGGTAGTGATGATTCCCGACAAATCGACCCGGCGGATGCGATAGTTCGCCCCATCCGCAATGTAGAGATTGCCGAAGCGGTCGAACGTGATGCGCACGGGGGTGCTCAACTGTGCTTGGGTGGCTGGTCCACCATCGCCCGTAAAACCAGCCCAGCCCGTGCCGGCCACTCGTTCGAGCAAGCCATTGCGGATGCGCCGGATGCAGTGGTTCCCGCTGTCGACAAAGTAGAGATTGCCATCAGGACCGATTGCGACATCAGTAGGAGCCCCGAGTGGCGATTGTGTTGCCACCGCGCCATCAGGGGGATTCCCCCACGACCCGTTACCCGCAACCGTGGAGATGATTCCTCTCTCGACTTTGCGCACGCGGTTGTTTTGAAAGTCCGCGATGAAAATCACTTGTCCATCGGAGGCGACCGCAACGGCGTACGGATTCGCCAGCGTTGCTTGGGTGGCTGGTATCCCGTCGCCGTTGTACCCGAAGCTGCCCGTGCCAGCGATCGTTGTAATCACCCCGGATCCCGAATCCACGCGCCGCACGCGATGGCCGCTAAGCTCGGCGATGTACAGGTTGCCGTTGGCGTCGATGTCCACGTCGAAAGGATTGGTGAGCTGTGCTCCGATGGCCAGCGAATTGTCGCCGCAACCCGAACCTGCTGCACAAGAGGTCCCGTCACCGGCTACGGTCGTGATCGTTCCGGTGATCGAACTCACCACGCGGACCCGGTGGTTCGCACTGTCGGCGATGTACAGTTGGAACTCGGAGCCGGCAACGCTTACCGGGACCACAGCGAGCCCCCGCGGGTCGACAAGCGCGTCGCTCGCCTGTCCGCCATCGCCTACTCCTCCCCCGACGAGCGGAGCGACGAGGCCACTCGGTAGGATTGCACGCACACGATCTTCTAGGTTGGGTGGCTGATTGACGTACTGACCAACATACAAGGCACCGGTCAGCCAGTCCGCCACCAGACCGGTGAGCATCGCAAAGCTTGTTTGCGTGGCAAGTCCGCCATCAGGGGAGGGTGCACGCACGCCAGTGCCAGCGACGGTTTTGATGATCGATTGCGGCGTGATCAGACCTCCGATGGGCTCGATGCGCCGCACGCGGTTGTTCCCCACGTCGGTAAAGTAAAGATTCCCGCCAATATCGAAGGCGAGCCGGCCCGGGTTGAAAATTCTTGCGCCTGAAGCTGGGCCATTGTCTCCACTAAAACTCTGGATGCCGTCTCCAGCCACGGTGGAGATGATGCCTTGGGTGTCCACGCGGCGAATGCGCGAATTGCCGAAGTCGGCAATGAACAAATTGCCGGCGAGGTCGAACGCAATGTGCCACGGATTCGCAAGTTTGGCTTGGGTGGCCGGACCGTTGTCGCCTCCATACCCCCAGGCTCCGGTACCAGCTACCGTGGAAATGACCCCGTTTGCGGAGACTTTCCGCACGCGATTGCCGTCGGCTTCAGCAACATAAAGGTTGCCGGCGGCATCGAGGGCGACACCCCTTGGGCCGTAAATGCTTGCTTGAGTGGCAGCTCCGCCGTCTCCATTGCTGAAGGGGCGTCCATCGCCAACGACTGTCGCGATGGTGCCATCGGGCGAGATTTTGCGGACCCGGTGGTTAAGAGTATCAGCAACGTACACCACGCCGTCGGCAGTGCATGTGACATCCGTGGGGAAATTCAGTTGCGCTTGCGTTGCGGGTCCACCGTCACCGGAAAAACCTTTTGTTCCGTTGCCGGCGAGCGTTGTGATCGTCAAGCGGTCGAGGTCGACTTTGCGTACGCGGTGGAGGAGGCCGTCGGCAATAAAGAGGTTCCTCCCGCAAATGGCTAGCCCCCGCGGGTCTACGATTCCGTTGAGCGCAGTGCCTCCATCGCCCACGCCGCCGCCAACTGCTGTATCGATGTTTCCTACCGCCGGCAAAGGTAGGACCGATGCGTGCGCAGAATGCCCGAATCGCGAGCATTGCACCGCAAAGCACAACACAGCCACCAAACATGTGTAACCGAGTGGCAACTTCCACCTGCCAGATCGGGCTCCTGCGGATTTCATCGGGAATGTGGCCTGTAGGGTTCTTTCGTGAGATCCAGTGTATGGGCCTCCGCTCGAGGGCGTGCTGTTTGGGCTCCGCCAAATCCGTGCCAATCACGGGCCCCCGAAAGCGGGAACCAATGGGAGGGGTACTCGTGCAATTGTGCGCGGGCGGCCTGGTAAAAAAATGCCACGGCTCGTTCGGGTGTACCGAATGAACTTGTGTCGGCAGCCCCGTTGCTCAGGCGTCTTCGCCGTGGGTCCACGACCACCGCACCGCTTCCTTCGCCAACTTGTTTTTCCCGGCTGCGCTAATCGGCGCCTGATTTCCGCTAGCCCGCCGTGGGATTACTATGCATCTCGCAAATCATCGAGCAAATCAACAGGGAAAATGAAAAATCGATTGGGCGTATCGGCTCTCCTCGATTGTGACTTTTGCAAGGTGCGACCGAGCCGCAGTTTTGGACACCCGGATGCCCCATCGCTCGCAGTTGCGAGGAGCGGGGTCGAGCTCGGCTCACTTTCGTCTCACGCGGGCGCTTGGCCGCGGGATGAGGCATCGGGATGAGTGCATGAGGGCTGCGGAGGACCTGCCCGTGAAAGCTTCGTGGGGGATGTCTTCGCCTGATACAATGGCGCGTAAGGGTGGGGAAAAAATTTTGAAAAAATGCCCGAAGCGGGGAGGGAATCGCGGGTATCCCGGGCCAAACACTGCTTACGAAAGGGTGAGTTTGCGATTGACACTTGGCGTCGAACGGTGATAGGTAGGGGGTCCCTTCTTAACGGGAAGCGAAGCAAAGCAGGGTGTAAACGCGGGGAGTCCAACGAAAAAGGAGAACGGGGATGGTACGAGGAAGAAGGTCGTGGTTGGCGGGCGGAGCATGCCAGGTTTGGGGGATAATGACCGCGGTCGCCGTAGGGGCGAGCGTGTTCCTTGCAACAAGTGTCCAAGGGCAGTTCAGTTTGCAGTTCAATCAGCGCGCCTCGGACGGCACGGTGTACGAGGTCCTCATTGTGCCACCGCCACCGCTCAGTGCAGGGGCCGACGAGATGAGAATTACGACGATCGCGGGGTCCACCTCCGGCGTTCAGTCGTGTTCCTCCACGGGCGGTTCGGCGGGTCAAAACACAGCCGCCGTTGCTGGTGTGGATCCGAACATTGGTTCGTTGCACGCGTTCGCGGCGGTCAAGCGAACGAATGTTCTGACCCCGTCGAGCGTTGGCAGCGTGTTATTCAGCGCCGGTGGCTCCGGTCGACTGACAATTGGCGGAATTGACGTTTGTGCAAATCCGTCCGACTGCACTGGCGGCGATCCGGATGCCAGCATCCTCGACCTGGACGGAAACGTTGTGGCATCTGGGACAGTAGTGGGTACTAGCGTGCCCGTCGCGTGCGTTGCGAGCGGGGTGACGGCGGGATGCTCGTCCGGTAGTTTCAACACGTTTGGGTTCGGTTTAGCTCGGGACAATACCACCAAAGCTTGCAATGCTTTACCCACAACAAATCGTACGGTTTGCGGCCCGCCTCCTTCGGATGGCTTCACGGTGCAACCAGGGCAAGTGATCGTGTTCATTTACGATGGAAGTCTTGCCAACACTGGATTCTCGGTCGGTGCGGCTGGTTTCGGAATTGACACGAACGGCAGCAACAACCCAGGTTGCTCCTCTAACAGCGTGATTACTGCGGACGGGCAGAATCCGAGCGCGCCTCCGCCCCCGCCACCAACGCCGACGAACACGCCGACACTGACGCCAACACCGACAAACACCCCGACTCCAACCCCGACGAACACAGAAACGCCCACGCGGACCTTTACGCCCACTCCGACGTCGACCCATACCCCTACTCCTACGCCAACCCCAACGAATACATTCACCCCAACGCCGACGGTGACGCGGACGAATACTCCTACGGTGACTCAGACCCGAACCCTTACACCTACCAACACGCCGACGGTCACGCCGTCGCCGACACCGCCGCCGATTCCCGTGATCCCGTCGCCCTTTTCCCCTGCTGGTGTGGTCATGGTGAGCGGCCTAGCAGCGGCCCTCGTGTGGATGATGAGGCGTTCTCTTCGCCGGAATTGAGTTTCGCGGACAGTGCGCAGGGAGGCTAGCGGAACGGTGGGTTGGACTACGAATAGCTGGCGGATTGCAATTCGGGCCGGCACGTTCGTTGGCCTGCTTGCGATGATCACCGCGACCGGCTGGCCGGGCCTGTCCGAGGCGCAGCTGAACCAAGCCTCGTCGCAACGAGCGGCTGACGGAACCGTTTACCACGTGATCATCGTTCCACCCGGGCCGCTGAACGCTGGGGCCGAAGAGGTGCGTGTGACTACCTTAGCGGGCAGCGTGCAGGGACTGGTGTCTTGCTCGGGAGTGGTGGGAGGACAGGCGGCGGCTGCACGTGCTTTGGTTGGAGCTGATCCCGGTGCAGGTCAGTCGCTCTTCTCAATTGGATCGGTGTTCCGCACCACAGTGCTCACCCCTAGTTCCCTCACCGTATCATTTTCGCCCGGCGGAAGCGGGAGGCTGAGATTTGGTTCGGGCCCTAGCGGTCTCGAGATTTGTAAGAACCCAGCGGATTGTACGGGCCCGGAGACCGACGTGCCGCTCGTGCCGATCACCGCGGGAGACGCGAACGTGCCGAAGGCGTGTACGGCAAACAACGTTGGATCTGGTTGTACGTCGGCGACAGTGACGACCTTCGGGTTCAATCTGGACAGCAACAATGATGGCGTTTGCGATACCCCGCCCACCACGAATACGAACGTGTGTGCGTCGGCGCCCACGGACGGCTTTAGTTTGGCAGGCGGGAAGGCAATCGTGTTCGTCTACGATAGCGGCTTGACGAACACCGGTTTTTCGATTGGTGCAGCAGGTTTTGGCGTCGACACTGATGGCACGAACGATCCTCAGTGCAGCGCTGGACAGGTGGTGACTGCGGACGGTCAAAGCCAAAGTGCGCCGCCGCCTCCACCACCTACGGCTACGCCCACGGACACCCCGACGTTTACTCCAACGCCCACGGACACACCAACCGAAACACCGACCTTCACGCCGACGAACACGCCAACGCCGACGCCCACGGACACCCCCACTGCTACGCCGACGAATACCCCGACGAACACTCCCACGAATACCCCGACTCCAACGCCTACGGACACTCCGACGAATACACCAACTCACACCCCGACGAACACGCCAACCCCGACCAACACCCCGACGAACACGCCGACGAACACGCCAACGCACACCCCGACGAACACACCGACGAATACCCCGACGCCTACGCCGACGAGTACCCCGACAAACACGCCGACGAATACACCCACACCGACGCCAACATTCACGCCCACGCACACACCGACGCCGACTCCCACGCCTACCCACACCCCCACGCTGACGGCAACGCCGACGCCAACGCCCACCCCAACCGCGACGCGTACGCGTACGCCGACCCGTACGCCGCCGCCTATTCCCGTGGTGCCGTCGCCACTGGCCCCCTCAGGTTTGCTGATGATCGGTAGCTTGGCTCTGGCTTTGGTATGGTTCCTGCGCCGTTGGGCCCGCGTACCAAAACCCTAAGCGGAGCGTGACCGGGCACTCGCCCGCTGTTTTCTAGCGGCTGGTCCGTTGGCCCTTGAAAGCTCCGCGAGCCGGGGGCTTCTGCAGAAAGCGCCGAGGATTCCTCGGTATCGTAGCCGATTTAGGCTTGCGTGCGGGAAAGCTGCGCGGAAAATGAGCGCTATGACACCGGTGAATTCGTTCCGGCCGGGACCGACGCGGCATGGGTGAAGGAGCGAAGGGAGCGCCTCCCGTGGGTCGTTGCGCGCTACTCTGCGCCTGTGCAGTGATTTCCGCGTTCGTGCATGGCAGTATCGCGGCAAACGCGGCCTGGGCGCAAGCTCGCAACGCGAGCCTTCAGCCATCCGCAGTTGTGGTCAACATCGGAGCTTCCGTGACCTTGGAACTCCGTATCGACAACCCGTCCGAGATCATCGGGTACAACTTCGGGATCGCGTACGACCCGAACCTGCTTGCCGTGGATACGGATCCAGTGTTCAGTGGTTCCGGCTGTTTTGCGCAAGCAAATCGGTCGGACCCTGGAAAAATCTGTATTGCGCTTGCCTGCCCGAACCCGATCTCTGGGAGTAACGTCAAACTCGCAGATCTGACATTCCGAGGTGTAGCCAACGGTTCCGGGGCCGTTAGCTTTGCGAACGTTACTTGCGGGTCGGCAAGCGTTTCTGCGTGCTTGTTGGAACGCGACGGCGGCGGAACCTTTGCGTGCAACACGAGCGGTACCAGTGTCGAAGTCGGGGCCACACCAACGCCGAGTGCGACTCCGACCGGGACGTCGACCGCGACCAGTACGGCGACGCGTTCTTTTACGGCTACTGGAACTGCGACACGCACGCCTACTGCAACGCCGACATTCTCAGCGACCAGAACGCTTACACCCACGGCGACTCCATCGAGTACACCAACGTCGTCCTTTACCGGGACGGCGACCCGCACGCCCACCGCGACGTTCTCTCTGACCCCAACGCGCACGTTGACCCCAACGGCTTCGCCTTCTGCCACAGCTACCGCTAGCTCGACAGTGACACCTACGGGCACCTCGACAAACACGGGCACGAGTACGCCCACGGCCACGCTAACACGGACTTCTACGCCACTGCCTTCGCCCACGTCTTCGCCCACTGGTACGAACACTGCCGCGGCCACCCGCACCAGCACTGCAACTCACACCTCGACGCCAACAGCCTCGGTGACTTCGAGCCCCACCCGAACGCCGAGCGCAACTGCTTCGGCAACGCTGACATCGACCGCTACTGGCACGCCGACGTTTTCCGTGACACCGAGCGTGACACGCACGCCGTCGCAAACGAATACGCCCACGCGAACCATTACGGGAACTCGCCCACCGACGGCAACGCCCTCGGCATCGCCCACTGCGAGCCCGTCGCCGACTTTTTCGCCGACAGCAACGGTGAGCCGCACGCCAACGCGCACACCCACGAGTTCACCTACATTGTCGGTGACGCGAACTCCCACTGTGACCTCGACCGCAACTCCGCCGCTAAGCCCGACACCGAGCCGGACCGCAACGGTGACGCCGAGTCCCTCACCAAGCGCGACTGCATCCGTGACGCGAACGGCTACGCCGTCGTTGTCACCGTCTCCGAGTTCGACACGGACCCCATCGACGACTCCAAGCCCGGCCGCGAGCGCCACGCAGACGCCCACGGCTACCGCGGAAACGAGCCCGCCAGCGACCCTCCCTGCAACGGCGACCAATACGAAACCGCCGACGATTACCCGAACACCTACGCAAACGCCGACGCCCACCTCCACGGCGACGTCCTCGCCCACGGGGGTGCCCTCCGCGACCCCGAGCGAAACAGCGACCGCCACGCGGACCGAAACACGAACGCCGACGCCGTCGTCGACCCCGACTACTACGGAGACCCCGTCGGAGACTCCGACAGCATCGTCGACGCCGACCCGGACTTCGACTCCGTCGCCGTTCCCCACCGTATCACCGACCCCATCGGAGACCTTGTCGCCAACGCCGACGGTGACGCCAACGTTCCCTTCGGAGCCTTCCCCTACAGAGACACCCTCGGTTACCCCTGAGGCGACCGAGTTGCCGTCACCGTCGCCATCGCCTCCCGAGCCATCGATGACACCGACGCCAACGATTGCCTCCGGGGAACCGAGCGCAACCCCGTCAAAGACAACCTCCCCGACGCCGGAACCCTCTCCAGTCGAAACGACTGCTACCGAGACGCCAACTGCGACACCGACCCCGACTCCGACCGAGGAACCGTCGCTGACCCCGACGAGACCCCCGGTGAGTACTTGCCCCGGCGACTGCGACAACGACGGGCAAGTAGCGGTGCACGAAATCGTGCGGATGGTGAACGTATTGTTAGAGGTTCAGCCGGTGGAGGTGTGCTTAGCGGGTGATCTTTGCGGGGACGGGCGCATCACGATCGACGAGATCGTGCTAGCGGTACGGGCGTTGCTGCAGGGGTGTCCGTTGCCCGTGTCTGCAGACCGCTGTGCGCCAACCTGAGAGTGTGTGCGCGAGCCTCGTGTACAGAACCGACTAAATCCAACGGCTCAGCGCGCGCGGCAGTTCTCGAACAAGCTCGGCCGGACTCGATGCTCGCACGACGATATCACAGTGTTTGGCATATAGCGGGAACGCGCTGTCACCGGTGCCCCACCTCTCTGGCCTCTCCGGTTGGATCCATGCGACGGCGCGTGCCCGGTCAGCCAGCGTTGCGAGAACATGGGTTGCAGGTGGGCGAAAATTGTTCCGGCCGTCGCCGAGGACCAGAAGCAATGTGTTGCGGTGTACGTGTCGTTGCAAAGATGACTCCATCGTGGTCAGCACGGCGCCAAAGTCCGACCGTGCATGGAAGTCGAGAGCCTGGACTGGGCGTATCTCGCCCTCGCACACCTCGAGTTCCACTGCTCGGTCGATGAATCCGTAGTATGCCGTCCGCCGAAACAGCGGTTCCGTCGCAGCGAGGCAAGAGAGGAAAAACTGGCTTGCTTGCGCCACGGAGTAGGAGAGATCACAAAGAACCACGAGGTCGAGATCTTTGGGCTTCCTCTTGTGAAATACCGGGTAGACAAATGTCCCTCCGGTGGTAACCGCGCGGCGAAATGTGGCACGGAAGTTCAAACTGCCGCGGCGTCGTCTGCGGACTCGTCGGGCTAAGCGCCGCTTGAATGCTTTGCGTAGCTTGTCCAGAACCTCTCGAAGTTCGTCGAGATCGGCTGTGTGTAGTTCTCTCCACAGACAGTCAGCTAACCTCTGCGGACCGAGCATCGGAGGTGCGTCGCGGCCGAACCCATCGTGAACAAGGTCAGAGGAGTGTCGAGGGGCCTCTTTTGGGTGGGCTGGACCCCGCTGTTCGTGGCTATGGAGCAACTGCCGCAACGGCCGGTCGAGCTTTTTGGGCTGCCGTGTTTGCGGCGGAGCAACAATGCCTTCCGGGCTTGCCCTCTTGGACGAACCCGACGCGATCTCTCTGGGTGAAGGCGAGTGCGGGCCAAGCTTTGGTTTGGCGGGAGTTGGGAAAAACTTGGCAAACAACCGGTCGAAGATGGGGCGGTCGCTAGCGGATTTGACGAGGCAAGCGGCCAGGGACTCCCGCAAGACAGGCCGCTCCACACCGAGCACGGTAACGGCGTGAAAGGCATCCACGACTTCTGCGGGGCTCGCAGCGATGCCATGGCTTCGCAAGGCGGCTACGAAGGCGAGGATCCGTTGCCGCATACGAGCAGAAAATCAACCCGGGCGGCGCTCGGCGGCCGCTAGCGTTGCCCAGCGGCTGTGTACAGCGGCGAGATCTTCGTCGTACTTGAGCAGGGCAGCGAGAGCAGCCTTGGCTTGGGGATCGCGCAGCTCTCGAACCCCGAGACTGAGCAATGCTTCTGCCCAGGCAATCGTTTCCGCGACGCTCGGTGGCTTGCGCAATGGCAAACGGCGAACAGCTTGAACGAAGCGAACAATCTGAGCGGCAAGCAAAGCGTCGAGAGCTGGAAGTTTGAGTCGCAGGATCGCCTCTTCGCGTTCGCGGCTTGGAAAGTCGAGATAGTAGTACAAGCACCGCCGACGCAATGCGTCAGAAAGTTCTCGGGTTCGATTCGAGGTTAAAACCACGATGGGGACATAGCGCGCTTGCACGGTTCCCAGTTCCGGAATCGAAACTTGGAATTCCCCAAGAAATTCCAATAGAAACGCTTCGAACTCTTCGTCGGCTTTATCCACCTCATCGATCAGGAGCACGGCGCGCTCCCGGCTACGCAGTGCCTTCAGAAGGGGACGATCGAGCAGGTATTCCTCGCTGAAAATTTCGTGTTGGACAGCTTGCCACGACGCTCCTTGGCGTGTGGCGTCTGTTTGCAAGCGTAAGAGCTGCTTGTGATAGTTCCATTCGTACAGGGCCTTCGCTTCGTCGAGTCCCTCGTAGCACTGTAAACGGTACAGTGGGGCGTTGAGCGCTTCGCTCACAGCACGGGCAATTTCGGTTTTTCCGGCACCAGCGGGACCTTCGACAAGGATCGGCTTCTGCAGAGATAGTGCCAGGCGAAGCACGACTGTGAGTTCGGGTGCGGGGAGGTAACCGGCAGCCTCGAGCCGCCGATCGAGGCTCGTCAGGAACTCCAGCGGATACATCGAAGAGAGGTCGCCTTTACCCAGAGATCGGTTGGGCCTGGGGCTGTGGCAGTTCTCGGTTTGCACCAGAGGATTTCGCGAAGCGCAGCCCGGCTTCGCCCAAAATGCGGCGCAAGTGCTGCACGCTGATGTGCTGGACGATCCCGCGCTGGATGAGGACAGTACGGAGAGAACGTAATGACCAGCTTTGCCGAGCGATCCCGTACTGCTCCGGAGCAGCCTGAGCGACCGCCAGAATTTGGCGCCGGAGTTCAGGGGTGAACAGAATCGGCCGCACCCGTTTGCGCTCTGTCTGGATGCCAAGCATCCGGTGCACACGGAAACGCCGAATCCAGTAACGTACCGATGATGGGCCCATTCCGACGGCAGCCGCGATTTCCGCTTCTTGCAAGCCATTTGCTCGGGCGAGAATGATTCGTGCCCGCCGAGCCACGCTTTCTTTTGACCCTTGCGCCAGTTGTTCCAGTCCGGCGCGCTCTTCCGGGGTCAGAGTGAGTCGTTTGGTGGGCTTCCGCCGCCAGAATTCGGCGGGCAAAGGCACTCCAGAAATCAACTGCCGAAGACCTTCGACACTAATTTGCTTCACGAGGCCCCTCCGCAAAAGATGGCCTTGGAGCCTCCGCAGCGACCAATTGTCGAAATCCTCACCCAGGTCGCGAGGATCGGTCAGGGCAACCCGAACAACGGCATCGCGGAGGTTCTGCTCGAAGCGACGCTTTCGCGCCTGCCCGCCAGAAGGATGGGCGAGGCCGCGAAGGCCTTGTTCCGCAAACCGGCGGATCCAGCGCCGTGCCGTGGCTCGGTCCACACCGAGGCTCCGCGCTACTGCGCTGAGTGTAAGACCACGAGCGTACAGGAGAACAATCCGAGCTCGTCGCGCCACAGCCGGCGGTGCTTCCGACTCTAGCCAGGCAAGTTCCGTTCGTTCGTCCGCATCCAGCACAATTGGGGACAGGGCGTTGTAGACCCTCTTATGCTGCGTACGTTTGTGAGCTCGAACACCGACCATGTTAGCCACGCGAATTGTACGGTGGCTTCCTTATATCCCTCTTGCGCCTGCAGAGCAACCAAAACGAGGTTTTGTTTAGACCTCGTCCCAAAGCAAAAGCGCACGGCGGACAGATGCTGTAGGGTTGATCGACTGGCGCGTGATCGAGACGGGACTCGGCTTTTCTACCGCTAATCCTTTTTTTCGCTTTCGATCGAGGCGAACCTTGATCTGTGGCGAGCCGCTAGCCGTCATGTTGCGTACCTCCGTTGGTGATCCGCTACGCAACATTCGGGCCAGGTCGCAAACGCTGCTCCGAGAACGAAGCGGTCGTTACGGTTTCTGAAATCTGCTCACAAATGTTGATCAGTGGGATGCTCAGGAGGTGTGGTTTGCGTATTGGTTATCGCCTACGCTGGCGGGGGCGCGCCTGTTCCTCTTGCGTTAGGCGGTCCAGAACTTCGATGGTTCGGTTGGCGGCTCGCTCGGCAGCTTCGCTTTGGCGTACCGCGTCTTCCGCTGCTGCCGCAGCCCGGTCGGCTGCAGCCTCTACCCGCGCCACCAGTTCTTCCAGGGACGGCTTTTGAGTTTGCGAGGGAGGGGTAGTTTCCGGACCTTTTGCCGGTTCGCTGGGCGGAGGCATGGATTCCGATGGGGGATTCAGTGCAAGTTCGATCTCCAATCGTTTGCTGGCAGGAATGCCTCCTTGAAATTTCAGCAGACCGAGATTCGGGTAGGCCTCGGCAAGCGTGAATGCACGGCCAAAGTCTACCTCGACGTTACGCCGAAGGTAGTACAATCGGATCTCGTAGGAGTCCCATGGCCACTCAGGGCGGATTTCTTGTACTTCCGCGTAGTCAGGGTACCCGTATTGGTCGAGGTACGTGCGAAGTTCTTCGAGTCGAGCGGCCTCGCGGTCGAGCGTTGCCCGAGAGATTCGATACGGCTCCCCAATCTCCACGATGTAAGGGCGCCGTGCGGTGGTTTCTCGCCTTACCTCCGCCGTAGCCACGGCTCCGTAACACTGTACCAGTATGCACGCACTCAACAGGACCGAACTTCGAAGAAAGCGCATCACGGTCGACCTCCTGTGGAGGAGCCTACGGAAGGCCTGAGAGACGTTCAAGCAGAAAATTCAGAGTGCGGGAGAAGCCTTGGGCCCGCCCTCCTTGCCTCTCGTCTCGGGCTGGGGCTAGCTAAGCGCAACTCCCTCTCAAGTTCCTGGCCCCACACTCATTTTACGCGGACGAGGAGATCTAAGATATGCCGTTCGTTCTTGCGGAAGAACTGACGTACACGCGCATTCAATCGCTCGATTTTGCCAAGTCGCTCTGCATGCAGCCGGTGAGCGCGCTCGAGGTGCACGGTCCGCACCTTCCCCTGGGCATGGACCTTTTTATGGCTCGATGGATGGCGGAGGAGGCTGGGAAGCGTTTTGCGGAACGGCATCCGGACTGGACTGTCGTGCTCATGCCCCACTTGCCCGTGGGCACCGACGAGTTGCCGCTTCCCGGTTCGATGAACGTGGGACCAAGCACGTTTTTTCGGGTTTTGCGGGACCATGCACATTCCTTGGTGCGCGCGGGATACCGATACATCGTGGTGACCAACGGCCATGGCGGGCCACGCCACGCCGCTGCCATCGAGTACGTGTGCCGGCAAGTGAGCCGCCGCTATGGCGTGCACATGTTTTCCCCCTCCATCTTGGCGTTGCACCGAATCATTACCGGTCAGCGCTTTGCCCTGATCGAGGAGCTACTCGGCCGGCCCCTCACGGAAACAGAGCGACAGGGGCTTTTAAGCGGCGAACATGCAGGAGCATGGGAGACTGCATTCCAGTTGGCAAACAAGCCAGAGTGTGTGGAGCCAGTTTGGCCACAATTGCATTGTGATGGGCCACCGAAGTGGCGGCCGCTTGCTCAGTTGGGAGAGCGCTGGATTCAACGGCGCGCGAGCCGTGGGAAGCCAACGGAAAAGATTCGCGAGTTGACCGACGGTCTTGCGGGGAGCATCGGCTGGCTTCTGAATGCGCAGTACGGTTACGGCGGGCCACCGGTATCGTACAAGGGTACTCCATCGGTGGCATCGGTAGAACTCGGGAAAGCATTTCGCGAAGTGTTGGCGCGCGACTGCCTCGAATTGATCGAGGCGGTTGTTGGGGGGCAGCGAACGGCTGAGTCGGTGCGTAGCATCGCTTCGGACCACGTAGCCATCCAACCGCTGTTTTTCAGGCGCGTTGCCCTCGGGGTGTTGGCCGCACTCGTGCTTTTCGTGCTGCTTTAAAAAGGGAATTCCGATGGCGAAACTCGTGTTTGGATTGCATACCGGACCGCAAAACTGCTCGTACAGCGAGCTTGTGCAGCTTTGGCAATACGCAGACAGCGCGGGGTTTCACTGGATTTCCATTTGGGACCACTTTTATCCGGCGATGCTTACGCCCGAGGACGCAATGGGAAGTTGTTTCGAGGCTGTGTCGATCATGACCGCACTCGCGAAGGAAACGCGGCGCGCTCGGGTGGGCTGTTTGGTGTTCTGCATGGCGTACCGGCATCCTGCCGTGCTGGCGAATGCGTTGGCGACGTTGGACCATATCAGTGGCGGTCGAGTGGAAGCGGGTCTTGGGGCCGGTTGGAGCCAGATCGAGTTCGACGCCTACGGGATTCCGTTTTTGCCAATTCGCGACCGACTCGATCAGCTCGAGGAAGGCATTCAAGTGATTCGGAGCTTGCTGACGCAGCCAGTTTCGAACTTCGAGGGAAAACATTACCGCTTGCGCGATGCCCGCTGCGAGCCGAAGCCCGTGCAAGCGCACCTTCGACTCTGGGTCGGAGGCATGGGCGAGCGGCGCTTGCTTCGCATTGCTGCGCAGTATGCCGACGGTTGGAACGTTCCGTTCATCGGCCCCGAGTTGTATGCGCAAAAGAATCGCGTGCTGACGCAGTGGTGCGAGCGGATCGGGCGGCCACCGGAGGAAATTACTCGGACGGTGAACCTGGGGCTGGCCATTGCTCCGAGCGAGTCTGCGCTGAAGCGCAAGCGAGACGGTTTACGCACGCAGTTTGGTGCCGCTTTGGAACTGATGGAGCCGGGGATGTTGATTGGGACGCCTGCTCAAGTGATCGAACGACTCGAAGAATATCGACAGGCCGGTGCGGAGTGGGTGATCGTTGCGTTGCGTCCTCCGTTCGATCGGGAAGGCTTGCAACTCTTCGTCGAAGAGGTCATGCCAGCCTTTCGTGCGTGAGGCAAAGCCAGAGTGCCGACCAAACTGCTCTTGACAATCACTTGATGGCCTGCGGGTTCACGGGCGAGCCCACCGCGCCGGTGATCGGAAGTGGCGGGGCGACGAAAAGAAATTCGTAGGTGCCATCTTCGGCGCAGTCTTTTGCGAGCTCCTCGAGGTCGAAAATCTCTCCGACAAGCATGCCCATGTGCACAATCGCCACGCAGTGCAGGGGCTGGAAACAGTCGGGAGTCTCGTTCGGGATCACTTCTGTCCCCCAGGTGTCCGTTGCGTAACCAGCCACTTCCTTTTGTGCGAGCCACTCTGCACAGCGTAGGCTGAGTCCTGGCGCGGGCCCGCCGGCGTACTGGCCCCAGCTTCCTTGCGCCCGCACCTGCGCGAGTTGGCCCGTGCGAATGAGGACGATGTCGCCTCGTTCGATGCACACGTTCTCGCGCGCTGCCGCTGCATCCAGGTGCTCTGGGTAAATGGCTTCACCCGGCTCGAGCCAGGGTTTTTCCAGCAGCCGCGGGATGTCGAGCAAAACTCCTCGGGAAACGATACTGTCTTTCATCTTGTCGATGGAGTTCGCCCGTGCACCGCTACTGGAGACCCATTCGGGGCCGCGATCGTTGTACATCTTGCCATCGAAGAAAATGTGAGAGAGAGCATCCCACTGCGTGGCGCACTGCAGGGGCATGGTGATGGCGTCGTCGCAATAGCGGAGGCCGGGAATAAAGTCCTGGGCACCCGACAGGATATCTCCACCATCCTGCAGCATGTAGTGGAGGGGATTCACGCGTCCAGCGAAACCAGTCTGGGGGCCCTGCGTGTCGAACGGGATGGCAAGAGAGATGACTTTGCCACGCTTCACCAGCCGCGAGGCTGCCACGATCTTTTCCGGCGTGATGTAGTTGAGCGTGCCGCGCTCGTCGTCCTTGCCCCACTTGCCCCAATTCGAGAGTTTTCGGGCCAGCGCCCGGACGTCTTCGATCGTGAAGGAGTGCTTTGTCATGAGACCTCCTAGTGCCGACGCATTTATCGGTGCAAAAATACGGGGCAGCTCGCGTTCCGCAATACGTACTCGGTGGTACTGCCGAGCACGAGCTCGATAATGCGGCTGTGTCCGTACGCTCCGATGAACAACAGATCGTGGCGATGTTCGCGGATAAAATTCGCGATGCGTTCCGGGGCATTCCCGGTTTGTTGGAGTTCCAGGCGCACTTCGATCGGATATGCGCGTAGATACGTTTCCGCTTCCGCCAAGATTTTCCTCCCTGTGGCTTCGTCACGATGCACCGTCAGCACCGTCAATGGCAGGCCAAGCTCGGTGCAAAACTCTGCCGCAGAGTGCATTGCTGCTGCGGCTCGCTGGCTTCCATCGTAGGCAAGCAAAGGATGCTCGACCTCCTTGAACTGCAAGGTGCAAACAAGAACGGGCTTCGGCGACCTTCGGGTGACGTTCTCCGCAGTGCTTCCGAGCAGGCCGGTAACGAACTTTTCGTTCACGCCGCGATGGCCGATGGCCACCAGGTCGGCAGTTTTGGCAGCGTCGGCAATTTCGTTGGGTACGATGCCCATGGTGAGCATGGTGTCGAACCGTACGTTCGCCTCGGCCGCCCGGTTGCGAAATTCCTCCAGAATGGCCTTTCCGCGTTCGTACAACACCTCTCGCATTTTCGACGAAAAATCGAGGTACGGTTCGAACCCCAAGGATCCAGAAATGTCGTGGAAAAAGGAGCCCTCGATGGAAACGATGTCCACGACATGGAGACCCACTACAGTGGCGTCTAGTTTTTGCGCAAGCCAAATCGCGTAGCGGGCGGCAGTGCGGGCATGTTCGGACCCGTCCACTCCTACGAGGATCGTTTTGATCATGGCACAGCGTCTACCACCTCCAGTGGACTTCCGACAAGCTCGTTCGCGCCGGGGGCAGGTACGATGCACGAGCCGATTTTCGGGACGGGACTGAAGGAACGCCCGTTCGGCAAACCCCCGCGCGTGGTTGCGTAGAGGGCACGGCTGAGAGATAAGCGGACTTTGAGAGTTCCTCGAGAAGTGACGCGAAGGCACCGCAAATTCCAAGAACTGGCAGGAAAGGGACTGCGAGCAAAGCGTGGTCGCTTTGTTTGTGCGACCGTGGTTGGCTTGTTTTCCCTTTCGGTAGCAGCGCCGCCGGTGGGAATCGTGGCGCACCGCCACGCAGGGGATGCGGTGCCGCACGTGCACAGTGCCTTGAGCGTTGCGTGGGCCGCGGTGCGGGTGGAGTCTGCCGACGCGGATCTCCCCTTCTCGCAGAACGATACGCCAGCGGATTGGTGGGCCCGGCCTCGCGAACCGAGGGCGGAGGGCCCCAGGTGGGCTCCTGCCAGTCACGCTCGACCCGCTCACCTCCACGCGTACTCGCCCTTCCAGCCGCTTGTACTGGCTCTCTTCCTGCACGAGGTGGAAGGACCGAGACTCGACGGCGCGTTTCGTCCAGAGCCGATTCCGTTTCAGAGAACGGGAATTTACCGGTACTTTTCGCGCGCCCCGCCGCGAACCCGAACGTAGCTGCAAGGCAATCGTAAGCAGCCCAAGCTTTGCCTCGTGTGCTGCACCCCGGTGTGGCAGAGGCTCAGGTTGGGCTCAGTCGGGTTCTCGTTCCTTTGCTTTCGGTAGGGGTGTGCGTGATGCTTCGGATGAACTGTGTGGTCGCTGTACTTGTCAGTGCGGTTTTTGCGCTTGCCGGTGCTGGTTGGGGCGCGGAAACCGCTGATGGCGCGGGGACTAAGCCGTCCGTTGAACTTCGTGATGATGGACAGCCGGAAGCGGCCGTGGAAACGAGTGGTGGAAGAGGGCGGGAGGCTGCGCGCCCGGCGGCGAATCTTGGCGAAGTGATCGTGCGAGCGCGTCGGCCGTTAAGCTCCGCTTCGTCAGAGGAGATTCGCGCACTGGACTTCGCACTTCGTCCCCACGGCACCTTGCAGGAAATTTTGAACAACGTGCCTGGCCTTGTGGTGGCTCAGCACCAAGGTGGCGGAAAGGCACCGCAGTGGTTGGTTCGCGGCTTTGACGGCGACCACGGAACCGACTTTGCCGTGTTTGTCGATGAGATGCCCGTGAACCTAGTGTCTCATGCGCATGGTCAGGGGTATGCGGATGTAAATTTCGTCATTCCGGAAACGATCCAACGCCTCCAGCTATACAAAGGCCCTTATTTCCCCGAGTTCGGCGACTTTGCCAACGCCGGCGCTTTGCAAATTGTGACGAAAGACGAGTTTCCCCAGCCGTTCGCATTTGCGGAGGGGGGATCGTTCGGGACGCACCGCTATGTGTTCGGGGGTTCGCCTCGACTGGGTGAGTGGCGGACGCTTGTAGCTGGGCAGGCGTACTTCAGTGAAGGGCCGTTTCGCAATCCCCAGGACTACGCTCGGTACAATGCGTTTGCCAAGCTCCGTCGCACTTGGGATGCGGGCAAAGAGTTGACTGTCAGTGGAGGCGTATATGCTGGTGACTGGAAGGCCTCTGGGCAAATCCCCTTGCGAGCGGTGCAGCAAGGCTTTCTAGCTTTAGCGCCTTTAGATTTGTTCCCCCAAGCTCCCACGCGCCCATTCGATCGGTTCGATGCGATCGACCCTACAGAAGGTGGAAAGACGGACCGGCAGTACCTGACCTTTCGTTACCAGTTCGCCCCGAGCGCGGAGGAAGAGTGGTCGTTGCTCGCTTGGGGACAACGGTACAAGCTCGCGTTGTTCTCGAACTTCACGTTCTACAAGGACACTGGTCTCCGCTTCGCGGAGCGGGGTGGGCGCATTGTCGATCTAAGTGGGGAAGTGTTCGACCCCACGTTGTTTTATTTGCCTGGGGATGGGATCGAACAAAACGATAGCCGAGTGCTCTACGGCGGCCGTGTGCAGTACACGCGTTACTGGTTTTTGCCTCTCGCTGGGGCGAGTGCCGGCCTGCCTGCCCGTACTCGAGTTGCTGTGGAGACGCGGCACGACCACGTGAGTCTACACTTGCACCGACAAGTGCGGCGCCAGCGATTTTTTACGGTGAACGCGGTGCAGGTAGAGGAGCGGTCGGTAAGTGGTTTTTTGGATCAGCAGCTCTTTTTGAGCGACTGGTTGCGGGTCGAAGCTGGTCTGCGTGGCGACGTATTCTTTTTCGATGGGCGCGATCGCTTACCTCCTGGAACTGGCTTGCTGGATCCCGTGCTCGAGGAGTGTGTTGGGCAGACAGACCCGAACTTCTGCGCCGTTGCGATTCGTGGCAATGTGACCGATTCGATCGTGAGTCCGAAGGCTAACTTCATTGTGTCGCCGACCCAAACCACAGATGTGTATTTGAATTTCGGGAGCGGATTTCACTCGAACGATGCTCGAAACGGGCTGTTAGCCAAGGCGTATCCGCAATTGGCGCGAACTCTGAAGAGCCCGCTCACTCGCTCTCTAGGATATGAACTCGGGGCCCGGACACGCCAGTTCGAACGACTCGATCTTGCAGCCGCGCTGTGGTTGTTGGACTTGGATAGCGAGCTCGTTTTTTCTGGCGATGCCGGCAACCAGCAAATCGGTGCCGGAGGGACGTTCGAACCCGCAGGAAGTACGCGCCGCTGGGGCGTCGATTTCGAAGCCCGGTGTCAGGCGACTTCGTGGTTGTTCGTGGATTACGACTTGAGCTACGCCGATCCCCGCTTCCGGGCGAGCGGGGAGGCCGTACCGCTGGCCCCCACATTGCTGATGAACGGAGGGATCACGGTATACCCGTTTGTGGGCTTAGAGACGGCGTTGCGCGCGCGATACCTGGGCGACCGACCGGCAATCGAAGACCGCTCGCTCACTGCCCGGGGGTACACCCTGGTAGACTTGTTAGCACGGTATCGATGGAAGAACGTGGAGGCTTCGCTTGCCTTATTGAACTTGCTCGATCGGGATTGGCGAGAAGCACAATTCTCGGATAACTCGTGTTTGCTCGGCGAGTTGCAAGACCCAGTGCGTCATCCGGGGACGCCGTGCTCGGTACGTACCGGGCTTCAGGGTTCACACGAGGACCCACCGCCGGACATTCACTTTACTCCAGGTAACCCGTTCTCCGTGCGGGGTGGAATCACGTTGTACTTTTAAGCGTCACTGCGCCGGCGGTGGCTTGGGTCGGAGCAATCTGCTCCTACGGTGTTCCAATCTGGTCGAGTCTCCCGAAAAATTCGATGGACTGCGCAGAGTTTGCTGAGTATCAAGAGAAGCAACGCTCCGCGTGTTCCTCCTGTTCGGTGCCCGCATGGGGAAGAATAACGCGAGTCGAAAAACGAAAGAGAGACGGTAGACCATGAGGAGAGACGTGGTTGGTACGAATGCTTGCGCCTGGGCGATCTTCGCTGTCTCCTTGTTGGCTCATCCGGCTTGGGCACAATCCGCCGATCTCGCTGTGGTCAAGACGGACGGTTCGACAACATCGGTGCCCGGAACGTCGATCACGTACACAATTCAGGTTACCAATCATGGTCCCGACCCTGTCATCGCGGCTCAGGTGTCCGATGTGTTTCCTGCGGCTTTGCAAGCTGTCACCTGGGTATGCTCACCGTCACTTGGTGCTAACTGCACCCCGGCCGGTAGCGGGAACATTGCGGATGCGGTGGATCTTCCCGTCGGTGGCGTTGTCACGTACACGGCAAGTGCCACGATCGACGCGGGGGCTACAGGTACACTCACGAACACTGCAAGCGTGGCCGTACCGCCGGGAGTCACGGATCCGAACGGCAGTAACAATAGCTCGACCGACGTAAATACACTTACGCCCACTGCGGACTTGACGATCTCCAAGAGCGACGGCTCCACAACAGCGGTGCCTGGAACCTCGATCACCTACACGATTGTCGTGGCGAACTCAGGACCCAGCCATGTCACCGGGGCTACGGTCATCGACAACTTCCCCGCAGCGCTGCAAGGGATTACGTGGTCGTGCACGGCCACACCCGGTTCGTCGTGCACGAGCAGCGGGACAGGAAACATTGCGGACTCTGTCAATATTCGTGCGAGCGGTTCTCTCACGTACACTGTGTTTGCCATAATCGATCCTGCTGCCACAGGGACCTTGGCAAACACCGCACAGGTGCTCGTACCGGGTGGTGTGACGGACCCGGACCCCGGGTCGAACGCGAGCACGGATAGCGACACCCTCACCCCCGAAGCGGATCTCGGTGTGACAAAAACCAATGGTTATACCGTGGTCACGGCCGGCTTGGGAACGAACTACACGATCGTGATCACCAATTCGGGGCCGAGCGATGCGCCCGGTACGCTCGTAGAAGACTACTTTCCGCCAGAGCTGTCAGGCGTTTCCTGGACTTGTTCTCCGAGCGGTGGTGCCTCATGCACCCCCAGTGGCGCGGGAGACATTGTGGAGCTGGTCGATCTCCCAGTGGGGTCCAGTGTGACCATCCAGGTTTCTGCCACCGTGGACCCTTGTGCCGGTGGCAGCGTAGCGAACACCGCTACGGTGACTCCAGATCCTGAAGTCGACGACCCCGACCTGAGCAACAACTCCAGTACAGACACCGATGGCATTCAGTCGGTGGCAGACTTAGTCGTGAGCGTGTCGGATTCTCCAGATCCTGTGTTGGTGTGCAACTTTCTCTCTTGGAAAATCACCGTTACGAACTTGGGTCCGTCGTGTGCAGACGACGTCGAAATTTTGAACAGTCTACCTGCTGGGGTGGCTTTTGATGATGCTGATCCCGGCTGTGTAGACTCGCTGGGAACGCAGACGTGTTCTATTGGGTCGCTCGATCCGGGAGAGTCCGAGACCGTGACAATTACCGGTCTCGTAAGCCGCTCGCTCAAGGGAGCGGTAATTGTCGACCAAACATCGGTGTCGACTTCTACCACGGACAGCAACTTGGCGAACAACGCCTTGGCGACAAGTACGGATGTAAAACCGCGGGATCCGTATGTGGTCGGTATGCACGTAACACCTGCCGTTTTGAGGCCGCCGGGAAAAACTGAGGCGTTTTATACTTTGGTGGTGTACAGCTTGTGTGATCCATCTGTAACGTCGTCCGGAGTGCTTGTGACGAGTCGTTTAGACACCGGGCTTTCACGAGGAGACGCAATGCCTGCTCCAACCAGCATTTCCGGTCAGAGCGCAACGTTTAACCTCGGATCGATGGAGGGTAGTGGGTCGGCAAAGTTGCTTATGCGGGCGCAGCTCAGACCGGAAGTCTCCCCCGGTGCCGCGCTGCCGCATATTATCCGGGTTGAGGACTCTGAGGGGCCGGGTGGAGAGGTTCGCGTCACCGTTCACGCTGGGCCGGAGCCAAGGTTTCGTCCGCTGGACGTTCGGCTGGCTAGCCGACGGTACGTGCTATCGGGTAGCACGTCGCTGTTGAGGATCGTTTTGGACAACACCTCTGCGGCACCGCTGAGGGATGTCGATGTGGTACTAACCCTTCCCCAAGTCGTTACCTTCGTGAGTGCGACCCCTGAGCCTCAAACAATAGAGTTGTTTGTAGGGGGGAGTTCCGTTTCGTGGCGGCTTTCCGAACTTAAGCGGAAAGCAGTGATTCGTGCGAAGGTTGCAATGGATTCCGACCTGCTGAACGGCGAAGTTGTAAATCTTCGCGTTGATGCCGCTGATTCCGAAGGCCATACCGCGACCAGAGTTCGTGATGCATTCATCAGGGTGCAAAAGGGTTTACCTTAGCCTCCCTGCGCGCCGTATGAGTGCCACCTATAAAGCTCGGCACCTCCAGTTTGGGCTACAACACGAGTTGGCCAGTTTGTCTTGAAACTGCTTGGCGCCGGGACCGCTGTGTAGTAGGTGGGTGCCGCCTCGGTTACAGGAGAGTGGCGGAACGTTAGCGATTTGCCACCAGAGGCGTGGGTGGATAAAGTTGACCGGCGATGGGCGTGGGAGAAAGCCAAAACGTTGCGGTTCCGGTCGACGCGCGAGAATTTTTTTTCGAGCAACTCGGTATCCAGGAGCGCTGGCTCGAAGAAAACGTGGGCCGCGCGTTGTGCCGGCGGGCGGACGATGCAGACTTGTACTTCGAACACCGGACCATCGAGTCCGTTAGCCTAGAAGATGGTTTGGTAAAGACCGCCACCCGGCACGTACAGCAAGGAGTCGGCGCTCGCGTCGTGGTAGGCGATCGTGTTGGTTACGCACACACCGACGACGTGAGCTTTGAAAGCGTGTGCTTGGCAAGCCGTGCTGCCGAGTACATCGCGCTGGAAAGCGGCGAATCGCGCTCGATCGCTGTTCGCGTGGAACGACCTCCGCACCAGTTGTATCGGTTGAAAGAACCACCCATCGTGGTGCCCCCACAGGAAAAAGTCCACCTGCTTTCTCGAGTGGACGAAGTGGCACGTGGCTTTGACCAGCGCATCCGCAACGTGTTGGCGAGCATCGTGGTCGAACACAAGGTTATTTTGATTGCTAGGGCAGACGGCCTGGTTGTAGGTGACGTTCAACCTCTGTTGCGCATGCAGGTGACGTGCATTGCTGAAGACCGCGGCAGCCGGCAGCAAGGAAGCTTTGGCGGAGGCGGGCGCGTCGAGTTCGCGTTCCTGACCGAGGGCGATCGGTACTTGACCTATGCTCGCAAAGCGGCGGAACAAGCGGTCCGGAATTTGAGCGCAACCGATGCTCCGGCTGGTGAAATGGTGGTCGTGTTGGGGCCGGGCTGGCCAGGGATCTTACTACACGAGGCTGTTGGTCACGGTCTGGAAGGCGACTTCAATCGCAAGGGTGTGTCTGCGTTTGCAGGGCGTTTGGGCGAGGTTGTTGCCTCGCCGGCGTGCACGGTCGTTGACGATGGTACGATCCCGAATCGTCGGGGCTCGCTGAACGTGGACGACGAAGGGACGCCGACGTCACGCACGGTCTTGATCGAAAACGGGGTGTTGAGAGGCTACTTGCAGGACCGTTTGAATGCGCGGTTGATGGGCATGAGACCCACAGGGAACGGCCGGCGCGAATCCTTTGCCCACATGCCTCTGCCACGCATGACAAATACGTTCTTGCTGCCTGGTGAATACACTCCGGAAGAGATCATCCGCTCTGTGCAGCGGGGACTGTATGCAGCGTATTTTGGCGGGGGCCAGGTGGACATCACCAGTGGGAAGTTCGTGTTTTCCGCAAGCGAAGCGTTTCTCATCGAAGATGGACGCCTCACCCGGCCAGTCAAGGGGGCAACGCTCATCGGCCACGGCCCCGAAGTGCTGAAGCGGGTGACCATGGTTGGGAACGACCTGCAGTTGGATGAAGGGATCGGCACCTGCGGGAAAGATGGACAGTCGGTGCCCGTCGGGGTGGGGCTACCGACTGTGAGAGTCGACGGACTGACCGTGGGTGGAACCCGCCCAGCAAGTTGAGAGCGACGTGATGCTGCTACCCGAAATTGCCGAGTCCGTGCTTGCTGCAGCGAAATCCGCCGGCGCGACTGCGGCCGATGCAGTGGTCGTGAAAGGGCGACGACTGGAGGTTGGCGTGCGCTGCGGTCGGCTCGAGAAAATCTCCCAGGCGGAGGAAGCCAGCCTAGGGCTGAGGGTGTTCGTTGGCAGCCAAAGTGCGGTGGCCTCGACATCGGATTTACGCCGGGAGAACCTGCAAGAGTTCGCCCGGGCCGCGTACGAACTCGCGCGGATGGTTGCCGCGGACAGTTACGCGGGCTTGCCCCCTTTGGAACAACTCGCCCAGGACATTCCCGACCTCGAACTTTATGACCCGGAGGTGGCCAACGTCGATCCGCAACGCGCTCAGGAACTCGCGTTACGTGCGGAAGCGAGCGCAATGGACACAGACTCGCGGATCGTGAACTCGGAAGGTGCGGAGTGCACGGCACACACGTCAGACGTGTGGTACGCATCGACCGCGGGTTTTTCCGCCGGCTACCAAGATTCGGCCATCTCGGTGTCGGTCGTGCCCGTGGGCAGAGACTCTGCCGGGATGCAACGTGACTATTGGTATTCGTCGGCCCGCCATTTAGCGTTGCTGGAACCACCGGAACGAATTGGGCGAACCGCGGCTGAACGCACCTTGCGTCGCTTGAATGCAAGGCCGGTGCGCACGTGCGAGGTACCGGTGGTGTTCGACCCGGAAACCGCTGCAAGTTTGTTGCGCCACCTCGCAAGTGCTGTGGTCGGCCAATCGATTTATCGCGGAGCTTCGTTTTTAGCCGGGCGCTTGGGAGACGTGATTGCCCCGCACTTTGTGACCGTCGTGGATGATGGTCGCTTGCTCAGGGGCCTGGGTTCGAAGCCTTTCGACGCGGAAGGAGTGGCAACTCGACGGACCATGGTGGTCGACTCCGGAGTTTTGCGCTCGTACCTACTGGACGCTTACAGTGCGCGTCGCTTGGGGCTGCAGAGCACCGGGAATGCTAGTCGCTCGGTAGGCTCCAACCCTTTTGCTTCCCCGACAAATTTTGTGTTGCAAGCGGGCACCACTTCGCCTGAAGAGATCGTGCGCTCTTTAAAGCAGGGGCTTTACGTCACGGAGCTCATCGGTTTCGGGGTCAATTTGACCAGCGGCGATTACTCGCGCGGCGCGGCGGGTCTCTGGATCGAGAACGGTGAGTTCGCTTTCCCCGTTCAAGAAGTCACCGTGGCAGGAAATTTATTGGAGATGTTCGCGAGCATCGAGGCAGTCGGGAGCGATCTCGTATGCCGACGTAGCATCGCTAGCCCCACCGTACTGATCGGTCGACTCACAGTTGCTGGACGAGGTTAATTTGACAGAGGTAGTCGGATGTCCTGCCGGCGGGGTTGCTGGGTGGTTGTCGGGGTGGTGTTGTTTGGAGGATGTGCGTGGTTTCGGAGTCGACCGATCGAGCCGCGCATCGGAGCTACGCAAGTGGGTGTTGCCTCCTGGTACGGTCCCGGCTTTCATGGCAACCCAACCGCGAGCGGCGAAGTATATGATCAGTACGAGCTAACCGCTGCGCACCCCACACTGCCGCTGGGAACCCGTGTGTTGGTGACGAATCTAGAGAACGGTCGCCAAGTGGAAGTGCGGATCAATGATCGCGGCCCCTTCGTGAAGGGCCGAGTGCTCGATCTTTCGTACGCAGCCGGACGGAGCTTGGGCATGACTGGGACGGGTACGGCGAGGGTCCGGCTGGAAGTTCTCGGCTTCGATGCGCCTCGCCGATTAGATGGCGCGTACACAATTCAGCTCGGGTCGTTTGTCGCTCGTCGCGATGCGGAGCGGCTACGCCGTGCCTTGATTGGCCGTTTCTCCACGGCGTACGTGCAAGCGTGGCGGGCGAACGGCGCAACTTATTACCGCGTTCGAGTTGGCCGATTCCGGCACCACCAGGAGGCAGTGCAACATGCACGGCAACTCGGCCGCTTGGGGTTGACGCCAATCGTGATCGCCACAGAGGAAGCCCGTTGACTCTAGCCGCGCGACGCTGGCTGCCAGCAATCGAAGCCGTGGGTCTGCTGTTGATTGCGCTGCCCACCGCCCTGTGGTCGCGCACCTCTGCGGTCTGGCTGCTGCTGCCAGCCGCCTATCTGGCACTAGCAAAGCGTGACTTGGAGGGTTATGGGCTCACGCTGCGGGGCGTACCGGGCTGGCGTTTTCATGCAGCGTTGCTCGCTTTTGTGTTTGGTCCTTATGTGGCGGGGCATTACCTCTACGGTACGTGGCTTCTAGGAATGCAGTTCGCTTGGAGCCTCCCCGAAAACTTTTTCGCATTGGCTCTGGATCATTTACTTGGTGTGGGCCTCGCGGAAGAATTCTTCTTTCGAGCATACATGCAAACGCAGTTCGATCGAGTTTGGGCACCGAGATGGAGTTTGCTTGGTACTCGAGTGGGTCCGGGATTCATCCTTGCAAACACGCTTTTCGCCGCATGCCACGTCTTTCATGGAGGGCCGGTCCGCCTCGTCGTTTTCTTTCCCGGCCTCCTCTATGGGTGGCTTTGGGCGCGAACAGGATCGGTGTTCGTACCGGCGTTTTACCATGGATTGAGCAACATCCTCATGGCCGTGATGCTTGCCTCGCTCTCAGGGCCGTGATTCTTTTGACAGTTGCATGCCGCAAAGCGGCATGCTGCCGTATCACGGCGCCCGCAGTGCCGCATTTGGGCACCACAGTGTTGTAGAGTTGACGATCTTGCTCCAGCTCGCCGCTACGCAAATGGCAAAGAACGTCCATTGCGCTGTTGGTTCAGGAACAGGGAGCGCGAGTAAACGCTGGCCCGAAGCTTGCAGCGCAAGTGCCCACATTCCGAGGTGATCGAGATGCCGATGGATATCACGCAACTGCTGACCTTTGCGCATCGTGAGGGCGCGTCGGACGTGCATTTGTCCTCAGGCGAACCGCCAATGGTGCGGATTCACGGTGACATGAAGCGAATAGAGCATCCGCCCCTCACAGCGGACGAAGTGCACCGGATGGTCTTCGACATCATGAACGACGCCACCCGAAAGCAGTTCCAGGAAACCAACGATGTGGACTTCTCGTTCGAGCTTGGCGACGTGGCGCGGTTTCGCGTAAACGTGTTCCGTACCCGGAAGGGGGAGGCAGCGGTTTTCCGCACCATCCCCACGAAGGTGATGACCATCGACGAACTTGGGCTACCTCCGGTGATCAAGGAGATTTGCAAAAAGGAAAAAGGCCTAGTGCTCGTTACAGGCCCGACCGGGTCCGGTAAGTCGACCACGTTGGCCGCCATGATCGACTACATCAACGAGACCTACGAGGGGCATATTCTGACCATCGAGGATCCAATCGAATTCGTGCACCGATCGAAAAAGTGCTTGGTGAACCAGAGGGAGGTGGGCCCGCATACCATGTCCTTCAACGCGGCGTTGCGTGGTGCGCTCCGCGAAGATCCGGACGTGATCCTCGTGGGCGAAATGCGCGACCTGGAAACGATTTCTCTCGCCCTAACGGCGGCAGAAACGGGACATTTGGTGTTTGCGACGGTGCACACTTCGAGTGCCCCGAAAACCGTCGACCGAATCATCGACGTTTTTCCGGCAGCGCAACAAGGCCAGATTCGGGCGATGTTTGCCGAGTCGATCCAAGCAATCATCACGCAAACGCTGGTGAAGAAACGGGCTGGTGGCCGGATCGCGGCGTTGGAAATTCTGATTGGCACGCCCGCGGTTCGGAACCTGATTCGCGAGAACAAGATTCACCAGTTGCCATCGGCGCTGCAAACGGGCCAAGCATGGGGCATGCAAACCCTCGACATGGCTCTACTCGACCTGGTCGCGAGAGGGCTGGTGACGAAGGAAGAAGCGCAGTCGCGCACGCTGACACCAAACTTGTTCGGCCCCGACAATGCGGGACGGGCCGAAGGACGCCCAGTGAGTACTGCGAAACCCACGCGGCCGTTTTTGGGACGCTAATTGCCCGGTGAGAGAAGGCGATGCCGGATATTCGCGAGTTGCTTTCAGAAATGGTGATTCGCAATGCCTCTGATTTGTACCTGACTGCAGACAGCCCGCCTGTCTTCCGCGTCGAAGGATTCAATCAGCCGTATGGTTCCACCCCGTTGACCCCGAAAGACGTGGAACTTTTAGCGAACTCGTTGATGAGCGAGCGGCAGCGGGCGCAGTTCGAAGAAAAACTCGAAATGAACCTTGCCATCGCCTCGGAGCGCTTGGGAAGGTTTCGCATCAACGTGTATCGCCAGCGGGGTGTCGTGGGGGTGGTGATCCGGCAGATCAAAACGCGAATCCCAACGCTCGATGAGCTCGGGCTACCGCCAGTGTTGAAGGACATCGCAATGAGCCGCCGTGGGCTCGTACTAGTCACTGGCGCGACCGGTTCCGGGAAGTCGACCACCTTGGCGGCAATGATCGACTACCGGAACGAAAATTCGACAGGCCACATCTTGACCATCGAGGATCCGATCGAGTTCATCCATTCCCATAAAAAGTGCATTGTGAGTCAGCGCGAGGTGGGGTTCGATACGGTCTCGTTCAACGAAGCGCTGCGCAACACGCTCCGGCAGGCTCCCGACGTAATTTTGATTGGCGAAGTGCGCGACGCTGAAACCATGGAGGCGGCCATCACGTTCTCGGAGACAGGCCACTTGTGTCTCGCCACCCTCCACTCGAACAATGCCAATCAGGCCATCGAACGCGTGATGAATTTCTTCCCAGCTTCGCGCCACCCGGAGATTTTCTTGCAACTCTCGCTGAACTTAAGGGGAATCATTTCCCAACGGCTCGTCCCCGGAGTCGACGGGAAGCGGGTCGCCGCGTTGGAAATCCTCATCGACACGCCGTACGTGAAAGAACTCATCAAACGAGGCGAGGTCGACAAGCTCAAGGAAGCCATGGAAAACAGCACTCAGGAGGGCGGCCAAACGTTCGATCAGGCGTTGTTCGACCTCTACGCCCAGGGCCGAATCAGCGAGGAACAGGCCCTGGCGAACGCTGACAGTGCCAACAACTTACGCATCCGCATCAAACAGTTGGAAATCGCGCGCAAACATCCGGTGCAAAGGAAAACGGCCGTGCTGGCGGACACCACTGGGTTGCGCATCGAGGGGAGGGATCCGTCTAGTGGTCCGCGCAAGCTTTAAAAAGCTCGTCGATCTTGGGGGCTGAAGGGGGGCCACCACTCGACTCGGGTGGTGGGGACCGGGTACGGAACCTTGCTCCGGGGCGGTAAGGTTCCGGCCCGGCCCAACCGAAGCGGTAACGAGCACGGGGCGCGTTGCCCGAACACACTCAGAGGCCGCGCCACATGCCCTTTCGGGGTCGTAAGTGTGCGGTGATCCTCCACGTGCTGCCCGCATTCCAAGCTCGAATGGACCCGAGTCGCAGCAGGCTTTTCCTAGTCCACGGAACCTCATCGCGCGGTTTGCGGGTAGCTGCGGGGTTGAGCTTTGTAGTCCATGTGTTGGGGTGCAGACTCCCGCGACACCAGGGCTCTACTCGTCACCGTCGGGCTTGGTTTCGGGACGAGCGGCGCAAGCCCATTCGAGGTACGTGGGGGATCCGTCGGCAACGGGCAAGGCGAGGATCTCAGGTACGGTGTAAGAATGCCGCTTGCGCACAGCTTGCTCCAAGGCCGAAAAATTTTCGGCGGCAGCCTTGATGAGGAGCAAGTATTCGCTGTCCTTTTGTAACTTGCCTTCCCATACGTAAATCGATCGAACCGGCCCAAGGATATTGACACATGCTGCAAGTCGCTCGCGTACGAGGTGTTCCGCGAGCTGACTGGCTTCTTCCATGCTGCTGGCGGTGACGAAAATGACGTGCAAACGGGCAGGGGTCATAGCTCTCTCCTCTGTTGAGAATTGTTGGGTGCACTGTGCCGCTCACGCCAGTGGGTGACTAACTGAATGTAGTCGATTCGAGGCTGGTGCGGTGGGAGTAGACGTGGCAGCGGGGCCACTCGGCGAGTTTGCCTTCGCACCCATTCCCGTAGCCGTGCGAGAACACCATGGCGCAAAGGGGGCGGCAGGAGTTGACGGCGTGCAAGCTCCATGGCCAGGGTATCGCGGACATGGGGGTGGAGGTACCCGCGGCGGCAAATATCCGCCAGTGCATTGGCCAAATGAGTCGGAGACAAACCTGCTTCCGCCATCACGCTTTGTGCGACTTCCGCCACACCATCCAGGTCGAGGTGTTGGTCTTGATACAGGCAGCTTGCGCTTTGGAAGTAGTTGAACGCAGGGATCAAACGTGGCCCGAACGGCTCGAACAGGCCAGGCGGCGAACCGCGTTCAAGGTTGATGTAGATCCTTTCGACGGCGTCGACGGGCTCCACCGTAGCAGCCAAGCTGCATGCTTCGCTCGCGAGCTCTGGGTCCACACCGAGCAAATCCAGCACACGGGGCAGCTCCTCGGCTCGGAGTTTCCCGGCGAGGATGTCTGCATACAGCGAATAAATTACAGGGTCGGACTCCCAATCGTCGCCAAACAGCACCTCGCGTGCCTCGTGCGGAAACTCGACTCTTTGGCGGAGCAACACTGTGAGCTTGTACCCGACTTGCTCCCTTAGATTGCGAAAGCGAGCCCGCATGATGTGCTGGAGCTGGTTTTTGAACGTAATGCCCTCGTATTCGGTTCCATCGAGGGCCAGCTTTTCCTTAATTGCTTTCGCAATTTGGGGTGGGCTCGCGGAAATAAAGTACACCCGAACTTCGCGTTTCTGTTGTCTTGCAACCCTTCGAAGGTTGCGAATCAAAGTGACGACCCCTGGGACCGTGACTTTGTCTTCCGGTTTTTCGAACGGAATTTTGACCAAGTCCCGAAAGCGATCGAACTCGCTGCGCAGGTACGTCTTATCCAGATCCCAGCGGTAGACAATCGGACTCGGACGCTCCACCTTACGACCCGTACGCGGCACTTAGCGGCTCTCCAAGCTCGCTTGGATCTCGCCCACAACACCGTCACGCACCGCCTTGGCTGCCACCTTGATTGCGTTGCTGATCGCTCGTGCTTCCGAGCGTCCGTGCGCCTTGATGAGCAGATGCTCGAAGCCGAGGATGGGCGCCCCGCCATAAGCCGTGTAGTCGGTCAAACTCCGCAGCCGTTCGACACCGCTTTCGAGGACGCGCAAACCAAAGCGATAGCGCCAACTCTCCCGAGCTGCTGCACCCACCAGTTCGCTGAGAATATCCGCGACGCCTTCAAGGAGCTTGAGCACGACGTTCCCAGTAAAGCCCTCCGTAACGATCACATCTGCTTTCCCTTTGAGGAGCTCATGGCCTTCGATGTTGCCGACGAAATTCACTCCTGGGATGCTGCCAAGCCGGCGATAGGCTTCCACAAAGGTGTCGCCACCCTTGTTGGCTTCTGTGCCCATGTTCAACAAGCCCACGCGCGGGCTCGGCACCTTCGAAATCCTGCGGGCATAAGCACTGCCCATTACCGCGAACTGTACTAACTCGGTTGCCTCGCAGCGGATGGTTGCCCCAACGTCGAGCAGCAGGGCAAGCTGATCCTGACCTGGATACTCCGTTTGCCGAGGATACACCGAGGCAAGCGCCGCTCGGCGAATGCCAGGGAGCGGCCGAAAGTAGCGCGCACAAGCAAGGACGGCAGCGCCGGTGTTGCCAGCGGTGACCACCGCGTCTGCTTCTCCCATGGCAACGAGTTGAACCGCCATCAGCAGCGACGCACGTGGCTTCGCCCGCACGGCCGCGTGGGGTTCCTCGGCCATTCCGATCAATTGATCGGTGTGGCGGACTTGAAGGCGTTCGGGCCGGTACTGCACGCGGTCGAGCACCGCCTGAATTTGTTGCTCGTCGCCTACCAAAACCACATCGATTTGGGTCTCCAAGCTGATTGCGGCAGCCCCCTTTACCACCTCGAGAGGCGCATGGTCCCCCCCCATTGCATCCACTGCAATCGTCGGCATAGCGGCCTCTCTTTAGCAAAGATCCGGACGACGTCTTGTGAGGGACAAGCGAACTGCGCCCCCGCCTGCGGTGAAGTTGGAAACAATGCTGGCGGGTGAACGTTGATGCGTAGCCTAAAATCCTGCTTGTTTGCTTCCGCCGTCCTGGAAACGATGGGCTCGCCTTGCAACGCTCTGCCGGTTGCGTGATGGCCTTGTGGCCTGCTCGAAAGGTAAGTTCTAGGAAGTTGGCCGAGCTGCCGGATGCGCGAGGATGGAAGCTGAGGCTTGGATCGTCGTTGCGGACGATGCGAGGCATCGCCGTGGGCATCATCGGCAGGGAAGGGGAGGGACCGCGCCTTCGCGTTGACAAAGAAGGAGCAGTCTTCTAGTCAAGCTTGCTCACCGCAAACGGGAGACCGGCTCATGGAATATGCTGTGATTCGAACCGGAGGAAAACAGTACCGGGTGACTCCGGGAGAAGTACTGCGCATCGAGAAGCTGGACGTAGCTCCGGGCAGCCAAGTGGAATTCTCGGAGGTGTTGGTTACGAGCGATTCCAGTGGCATCAAGGTCGGACAGCCGGTGGTTCCAGGGGCCAAGGTTGTTGCTCGGGTCGTGCGCCAAGGCAAGGCAAAGAAGATTCTCGTGTTTAAAAAGAAACGGCGAAAGAATTATCGCCGGCGGTATGGTCACCGTCAGCCGTTCACCGAGATTCAAATCACGGCCATTCAAGTAGGAGCGTGAAGTTATGGCTCATAAGAAAGGTCAAGGGAGCACCCGAAACGGCCGCGACAGCCGGGGCCAGCGTCGTGGCGTGAAGGTTTTCGCTGGCCAGCGAGCCAAGGCGGGGAACATCTTGGTGCGCCAGTTAGGGACGAAGATCTACCCGGGACAAAACGTCGGCATGGGGCGAGACTTTACCTTGTTCGCGAAGATCGATGGGATCGTGCACTACGAGCGGATGGGTAGAGACCGCCGTCAGGTGCACGTGCTACCGGCCTAAAGTTCAGCGTTTCCCTCCTCGCCGCTCGCAGCGCGTTTCAGGTGCCCACCTGAAACGCTAGGTTGGATGTCCCATGAAATTCGTGGACGAAGTTGAAATCTACGTGCGTGGCGGCGACGGCGGGCGCGGTTGCGTGAGTTTTTGCCGGGAAAAGTATCGCCCTCGCGGGGGCCCGGATGGGGGTGACGGTGGCGACGGCGGTGATGTGGTTTTCGTAGCCGACGCCGGCTTGAGCACGCTTCTGGATTTCCGGTTTCAACCGCACTGGCGCGCAGGCCGAGGCGAACACGGGCGGGGCAAGCAGCAATACGGCAAGCGCGGGGAAGACGTGTATGCCCGAGTTCCGTGCGGCACCTTGGTGTACGATGCCGACACGGGCGAGCTGTTGGCCGATCTGCAGCAACACGGGCAGCAAGTCGTGGTTGCCCGCGGCGGACGAGGTGGCAAAGGCAACATGCATTTTGCAACCCCAACGAACCAAGCGCCCCGGTACGCCCAGCCGGGCACCCCGGGAGAGGAACGGCGGCTGCGGTTGGAGTTGCAGTTACTCGCGGACGTGGGACTCGTCGGCTTTCCAAACGTCGGGAAGTCCAGCCTTCTGCGGCGGGTCTCCGCCGCACGGCCAAGAGTAGCGGATTATCCGTTCACAACCTTGGTGCCGCACCTGGGGGTCGTCCGCTTGGACGACGACCTGAGTTTTGTCTTGGCAGATTTGCCTGGGCTCATCGAGGGAGCACATGAAGGACACGGGCTCGGGGACCGGTTTTTACGTCACGTGAGCCGGACCAAACTCCTAGTGCATGTTCTAGATGTGAGTGGGCTCACGGGGCGCGACCCGGTAGAAGACTTCGACAAGATCAATCACGAGCTTGCTGCGTACGACGCCCGTCTGGCGGAAAAACCCCAATTGGTCGCTGCAAACAAGATCGACCTCACCGGTGCCCGGGAGGTCTTCGAGGAAGTCAAACGCCGCTTGGGAAAGCGAGGCATTCGAGTCCACCCCATTTCTGCCGCAACCGGAGAAGGCGTTTGGGAGCTCATGAGAGCGGTGGGGCAACACTGGCGGGAACTTAGCCAGCCTAGCGCAGCTGCAAGCGCAACTGCTGCGCACACGCCTGCGTGGTTCGAGGCATGATCGATCACCGCGCTGCAAAACGGCAATGGATGCGCCATGTCCGCCGTGCCGTGGTGAAAATTGGCAGTAGTATTCTGTCCAGCCACGAAGGAATCGACGAGCAGCGCCTGTCAGAGCTGGTTGCGGACATTTGTGCCGCCCGCCGGCGTGGCGTGTCCGTGGTTGTCGTCACCTCCGGCGCGGTGGCGGCTGGCATGGCGAGACTCGGCAAGCGATACCGCCCACGATCGATCCCTGAGCGCCAGGCGGCTGCAGCCGTGGGCCAAATCGATTTGATGGCCTTGTACAAACGCTTCGCTGCCGAACACGGCGTGCAAGTGGCGCAAATTCTCTTGACTCACGACGACCTGGCCTCGCGGCACCGCTACCTGAATGCGCGCCACACGATCGAGGCACTCTTGGAAGCGAACGTGCTTCCGGTGGCCAATGAGAACGACACGGTGGTGACCGACGAACTCCGCAACTTCGGAGACAACGATAATCTGTCCGCCTTGATTGCTGGCCTCGTGGAGGCCGACGTTTTGGTGTTGTTGAGCGACGTTCCGGGGGTCTTCACGAGCAACCCACGACGCGACCCTTCCGCTCGATTGGTGCCACTGATTGCCAATGCGAAAAAGGCCGGTGGCATCGTGGTGGAAGGACAAGGACCTTTGGGTACAGGTGGGATGGCTTCGAAGCTCGCAGCAGCGCGCAAAGCCGCACATGCTGGCATCCCAACCGTGATCGCGAGTGGCCTCGAGCCAGGTACTTTGCTGCGGGTGTTGGATCCGGACGATGCTGTAGGGACGCTCGTACTCCCACGGGAGGACCGACTGCAACGACGCAAACACTGGATTGCCTACACTTTGAAGCCAGCGGGCACGATCACCGTGGATCGTGGTGCTTTCGAAGCGATCGTGTTCAAGGGTCGGAGCTTGCTACCCTCAGGCATTCGAGCGGTAGAAGGGAAGTTCGATGCAGGAGACTGTGTACGTTGCGTCACGGAAACCGGGGATGAGTTTGCCAGAGGTTTGGTCAATTACGCCGCAGCCGAGCTCGAACGCATCCGTGGCCTTCGCTCAAGCGAAATTGAAGCGGTTCTGGGTTACAAGGCGACGGATGAAGCGATCCACCGGAACGACTTGGTTTTGCTCGGTGACTTGGCAACACCGAGTTCCTAACGTTCGTCGCTTTCGCCGGTTGTAAGACGCCCCAACGGCCTCGCCCCTGAGCGTGGCCCTTCGGGGGCCCTCGAACGGGTCGAAAATCGCTGCGTCTACTTGCGCGGGGTGTTCGTGGGTACTGACGACGGCCGCGAGAGCAATCGCCGGTTTTCGCGGCGATGTGTGCCAGGAGACCAGCTTACGCGACGGTTCCTTTCAGAAACTGCCAGGCTCGTTGGTAGCGTTGGAGCCGCTTCCAATCGGATGCGCTCAGTCCTGCAAGTCGGCGCAGGTCCAAATTGTCTTGGAGATCCGCAAGCTTGATGACCCGTGCGATGGGATGCGTTGCGGCGCGACGGATGAAGGCTTCATACGACTCTCCCGGGCGTCGCGTGAGTGCGTCCACGGTGTCGACCACTTCTTCTGGAAAGCCCAGCTTCCGTAGGTCCGTAAGCGTATAGGTCGAGTCCTCCACCACGTCGTGCAGCACAGCCGCCATTCGCGCTGTGTCCCCTTCCACTGCAAGCATGACGCGCAGGACGTGGAGGATGTACGGCGCTCCTGCCTTATCTGTCATGTTGCGGTGGACTCGCAAGGCGAGTTCGATCGCATCTTCGAGTGCCGGCGCGGGCTTTTTTCGTCCTTGGCGCGGCGGAGCGGACCTGGCAGGCGATCCTGCTGGCACGTGATCGTTCATCGGTTTGGAACGCTTGCGAGGGTGTGACTTCATATCGTCGTCCTTCCCGACGTCCGCGTTGGCAGATCTTCGGGCCACAAGGGAGGCGGACATTCGCATCGCGCGAGGCAAGTTGCGCCGCGATCTCGTGGTCCCGGTACTACTTGCGCCGCGCTCCGCGAAAGTCCGGCTTGCGTTTTTCCAGGAACGCTTTGAGTCCCTCTTGGGCCTCTGGCGTTTGGTAGTACAGCTCGAGGGCACTGAAACCGAGCTCGGTAATCCCATTGATATGCTCGGTGTCTGCGTTGAACGATTGCTTTGCCAGTTTCAGCGCCGTGGGACTCATCGCGAGAATTTCGTTGCACCACCGCTCGACCTCGGCCCGCAATTCGCTTGCTGGAACAACTTTGTTCACCAGTCCCATCTCGAGCGCTTCCTGCGCAGTGTACTGCCGACACAAGAACCAAATTTCACGCGCCTTCTTTTCGCCAACGATCCGCGCGAGGTAGGCAGTGCCAAAGCCGGGGTCGACACTGCCCACCTTTGGCCCTACTTGCCCGAAAATCGCCGTGTCGGCAGCGATCGTGAGATCGCACACGACGTGTAAGACGTGCCCCCCACCGATGGCGTAACCGTTCACCATTGCGATGACGGGCTTTGGAATGTTTCGGATCACGCTGTGGAGCTCGGCTACGTTGAGGCCAATACCCGGCCCTCCTGCGTAGCCGGTCGGACCTCGCTCCTTTTGATCTCCGCCAGAGCAAAAGGCTTTGTCACCCGCACCGGTGAGCACCACAACGCCTACATCATCGTCGGCCCACGCGTCGCGAAAAGCATGGATCATTTCGTTCACGGTCTGCGCTCGAAACGCATTGCGTACTTCTGGCCGGTTGATGGTGATCCACGCGATCCCGGCTTTTTTCTCGTAAAGGATGTCTTGGTATGTCACAGGAGTTCTTGGTGCCTGGAAGCCCATCGCGATGCAAGACGGCAGCTTGCCGGATGAATCGGCGGGGACCTTTTTGCGACTGAAGCATCCCGCGTTGCACGCAGGCTGCAGCCGCGGTTCCCTGCGCTCGGAGAATGAAAGCACGGGTGGGAACGCATGGTCCCCACCCGTGCTTTGTTGGCCGTGCACTTCGTTCCTTGCAGCCTACGGATAGCAAGTTAGCCGCAGCATGCTTGCCTTTGCCTTGGGCCGTGGCAGGCTTCCGTCGAACGCCT
>CAZHQG010000018.1:0-60914 GCA_964534275.1 uncultured Binatia bacterium (SeqCode)
CGTGGGACCATCGTGCACGATGGCACCAGGGCGACGCACCGCGTCGCCCCTACATGCCCCCGCGTACAGCCACGCGAATTGCGCCAGCAGCCATCGCGGGCACCCCGCGTACCAGTTGTAGGGGGGTTCGCGAACCGCCCATACGATGCCCCGCGATGTGCGTGATGCAAACGTGGCGATGGGCGCCTACGTGCGTGCAATCGCTTTTAGGGCACGGCGCCGTCTGCAGGCGCGTGGGTTGTACCAGCGAACATGGCAGCACGCCGGGCGTATCCGTTGTACGGGGGGCTGGCGGGCGAGGGCTGTTGTGTCAGCAGGTTAGGGAGGAGATGAGGCGAACTGCCACCTTCAGGGGTTGCCGGGTCTGTTGCATCCGGGGTAGATGTGCGGGTCTGTCATGAAGAGTTGGCGGCGCGGTTGGTTGCAGTCGGGAGTGGTGTGCTTCTTTGTTTCCGCCGCCGTGCTCGTAGGCGTGCGCGAGTGCGCTGCGATCGGGTGCCCGGATGCGCAGGCCGAGCAAGACCTGGAAGCTCTAACGAGCACGGCGTTCGATGATTGGACCGAAACCGCCTGTACGACACCGGACCAAAACCTCGACGGGCGAGTGTCTGCTGCGGACCTTGTTGCGCGTCTCCTCGCCGTCGATGCACCGCCCGCTGGTCCGCTGGTTACGTTTGTCGGCCTTGCCACGGCGGACGGACGCGTTCTGGTTCCGGTTGGTACGCAAGCTGGCCTGCCGGTGTTCCAGCGGCCTGCTGGCTCAGGATTCCTGCTGGTCGTGGAAGGACGAGCGGGAGCCAGTCGGCGCCCGGTAGGTATCGCTACGTTTCAACCCGATAGCGGCAGCGAGCGGCGGCCCGACCTACAAATTCTCACCAGCCGGGCTTTGGGCGACGGAAGCCCTGAGGTGTGCTCTGGAGGGGTACCAGCAGTCGTGCCTCCCGATTACCGGCCGGAGCGATTTGTCTCCGACGCCCTCAACGACCTTGGCTGCAATTTTGCGCTGGCGACAGGAGCTTGCACCGTCAACACGCACGGCCAGCCGGCGCTCGTGACGTCAACGAGCCAAATCCAATTCTGTGCCACCGTCGCCAGGAGCTGGGCGTTTCCACCCGGCGACACCCTCCTCACGGTGCGGTTGCGGGATGTCGCGGGGAATCTGGGTCCCGCTCGGCAACTCGTAGTCCGAGTTGGTGATGTGCTCCCCTCGCCAACCCCAACGCACCGAGCACCGAGCTCCACTCCGACAGCAACCCCGACTCGGAGCCTTCGTGCGACTCCTACGCCGAGCAGCACCCTTGCCGCGCCAACCCAGAGCCCGAGCGCCACGCGCACCCAAACGAGCCCCACTGCCACGCCTCGCGCAACCACGCCCTTGCCTACAAACACAGGGACACCCACGAGCACGGCACGGCGCTCTCCCACCGCGACCTTCACACCCACTCCGGGTCGGCCCACGCCGACATTTTCCGCCACCGTTCGCGTTTCCACCACGCCCACGGCCACGCGCACCCGCACCAGTACACCACCGCTAGCGACCCCAACCCGTACGGCCCCCTCCACGCCAAGCCGCACACCCACTCGCACCTACACGCCAACAGCCGGAGCGGGTAGCGGCCCGGTCGTGACCTTTGTTGGCATTACCCGAGCTGACGACACGCCCGTGGAACCAAGCGGCACCACACCGGACGGTGTCCCAATTTTTCAGCGACCGACCGGCGCAGGCTTCAACATCGTCATCGAGGGGCGGCCGGGAGCGTCGGGCGTGCCGGTCGGCAGCGTCACCTTCCGAGAAAATGGTCCACCAGACCTGCAGGTGCTGGTTTCTCGGCCACTCGGGAACGGCAGCCCGGAAGTGTGCGATCGCTTGCCGCCCCGAATTGGCGGCGTGCCTGCGGTAGATCCGCCCGACTTCAGCGATCGTCCGACAGTGATCGATGCACTCAACGATCTTGGCTGCCGGTTTCTCGACGGAGCCGGCCAGCCACGCGGTCGCGGCCGGAACGACGCGTGCATTCTCAAGCCCGATGGAGGGTTCGACTTCGCGAGGTCCAACTCCACGATCCAGTTCTGTGGCTTCATCGACGTTGCCACCCGGTTTCCCGACGGAGAGGTGCGCTTGACGATCCGGTTGCGTGACGAACGGGGAGAAGTGGGTCCAGCGGTCTCCATGATCGTGCGCATCGGGCCGTAATCGCTGCTCCGTGTCCGCGTCCATTCCCGTTTGGATGCGGAGATCAATCGGAGTAAGCTTGGTTGCGGCATGGACGATTACACCCGCCGCACGCGCTCGTGGCTGGAAGGCATTTACGCGGGGCCCCCGCCTGGCTTCGGAGAGTACGTGCCGCACAGTCCCGTTCGGGGACTCTCTCTCCGCTCGCAATACATCGGTACGTACGTTCACTCGTACGCGATCCTGCGGCGGCTTGCGAAGTATGAGTTTCGATCTCTCCTCGACGTGGGTGCCGGAGAGGGCTTTCTCGGTCGAGTCATTGCCGACGCGTTTGGCACGCAGGTTTGTGCCGTCGATCTCGCCCTAAACGCTTGCCGCCGAGCACGGTCCCTCGTGGCCAATGTGGCTTGCGCAGAAGCTCCGTGCTTGCCGTTTCGCGACCAGTCCGTGGACGTCGTGCTGTCCGTCAACACCCTCGAGCACGTGCCCCACATCGAGCAAGCGGTTCGTGAGCTTCGCCGCATCGCGCGGAGGCTCGTGATTGTTGCCTTGCCTCACCGGCGCCTCGGCGAGCCACGAGAGCCAGCTACCGAGCCACACGCCCACGTGAGCTTACTCACCCGCATGGAAATGCAAATTGTGTTCGGCCGGGAGGCACGCATTTATCCAAGCCTCAGCCGGATCGTGCGTCCCCTCTACGCCCTCGTGGCCGAGGATGACGTTCGCAACCAAGCGCGCTTCCACTGGCTGCGCCACCCGCCATGGAACCTCCTCTACGCCCAAGCACGGGCTGCGAGGCGAGTGCTGCCCGGACCGAGGATGCTGCGGTGGCTTTGCCACCTCGAATACTTGGCCGCACAGCTATTTCCCTGGTGGACCTACGAATCGATCGCCGTCATCGAACTCCCTGGCGTGCGCTACGCTTCCAAACCAGTGCCTAGCCGAGTGCTTTTGGACACGCTGCTTCGCCCTCGCCTGCCAACGGCGCTCGACCACGGCGGTTGACCCGGCACACCTCTGAGGGCAACATCGGCGCCGGAGTCGAGCCCGATGGCGCAAGCGCGGCGATTCGATCTTGTTCGCAGTTTGCACTTGCCAGATTTCCTCACGCTGGCCAACGGCGCCTGCGGGATCGTCGCGCTGTTCCAGGCCATCCATTTCGTCGAGGACCGAAACCCCACGCATCTGTGGATCGCGGCGGCGCTCGTCCCACTGGCTCTCGTGTTGGATTTCCTCGACGGCCGCATTGCTCGCGCTCGCAACAACAGCTCGTCGCTCGGCCGTGAGCTCGACTCTCTGGCCGACTTGCTCTCCTTTGGCGCGGCACCAGCAGTGATCGCGTATGCGATCGGGCTGCGCACCACCACGGATCAAGTGGTCCTGGTGTACTTCGTCCTGTGCGGCCTTGCCCGGCTGGCGCGCTACAACATTACTGCCGATGCTTTAGCCGGCGACGGTGGGAAAGTGCGGTACTACGAAGGGACGCCAATTCCCACGAGCGTTCTCCCGCTCGGAATCGCGCTGGCGGCATACGCGGCCGATGCGATTTCCCCCTGGGCCGTCGCTGGGGTCCGGTTTCACTGGCCGAGCCTGTTCTTTCTCGTGTCCGGTAGCCTGATGATCAGCAAGCGCTTGCACATCCCTAAACCGTAATCGTGACCACGCTGGCTTGCCGGTTGGGTTTGTGTTTGCCAACGGCTAGTACCTGCACCACAGAGGAACAGCGATGCCAGCCCTAGCAGCCGTGGCAGAAGAACTGCATCGGAAACTCTCTCCCGTGCACCCGGAGTACTACGACCAGGAAACGTGCCGGCATTTGGCCGAAGTGGTGGAGCAAATCCGTGAACTCAAGCGCCAACGCAATGCGGTGATCCTCGCGCACAACTACCAGCGGCCGGAAATTTTCGAGGTGGCGGACTTTGTCGGCGATTCTTTGGAGCTCGCACGCAAAGCGGCTGGTGTGGAAGCTGACGTGATCGTGTTTTGCGGCGTGCACTTCATGGCCGAGACAGCCAAGATTCTCAATCCCAACAAAGTCGTGCTCTTGCCCGACCTGCGCGCAGGGTGTTCGCTTGCCGATAGCGTGACACCCGAGGAACTTGTCCAACGCCGTGATGAATTGCGCGCCGTGTACCCCGACCTCGCCGTGGTCGCTTACGTGAACACCACCGCAGCGGTCAAGGCGGTGGTCGATGTGTGTTGCACTTCCTCCAATGCGGTGTCGATCGTCAACCGTCTGCCTTCCGAGCATATTTTATTTGTTCCGGACCAACACTTGGGCGAGTACGTCCAGCAGCACACCGACAAGATGGTCCTCACCTGGAACGGCGCGTGTTACGTGCACCATCAAATCACCCCGGAAAACATCCAGCGCATCAAGCAAGCGTTGCCTCATGCTCGCATTCTCGTGCATCCCGAATGCCGCGCGGATGTGATTGCGCTTGCCGATGCGGTGCTGAGCACGAGCGGCATGGTGGAGTACGCCAGGCGCAGCGATGCCACGGAGTTCGTCGTCGTGACGGAATGTGGCTTGTCGGACCGGTTGTTTCTCGAAGTTCCCGAGAAGAAGTTCTACAAGGCGTGCAAGCTCTGTCAGTTCATGAAAATGATCACGCTCGACCGCACACTCTGGTCGCTGCAAACGATGCAGCACGAAATTGTACTGGACGAGGAGGTTCGCCGCGGCGCGGAGCGGTCGTTGCGGCGTATGTTGGAACTCACTGCCTGATCTCCAGTGATTCGGTCACTCCCCCGACATCCGCGGAGGGAGCGGCCACGACGGACCCGTCCGAGGCAACTCCACATGGAAGGCCACGCCCCGAGGCTCCCGAGGTTCGTACGCGATTTGCCCTCCGTGCGCTTCCACAATTTGGCGCACGATCGGCAACCCTAATCCGGTGCCGTACGGCTTCGTCGTTTCGAACAATCGGAACGGGTCCACGTGCGGGGCGATTCCAGGGCCATCGTCGAGCACCGAAATACGCACGCGCTCAGGGTGGGGGATTGCAGACCGCACCCAAATCGCTCCCGGGCCTCGGTCGATCGCCTCGATGGAATTCTTGATTAGGTTGTCGAAAGCGCGGCGAAGCTGGTCGGGATCCGCGCGCACGGTCGGCAGATCCGGAGGCAGTTCGGTGTGGATGCTGATGTCCCGCGCCCGCGCCACGGGCCGCCACTGAGTCACACACTCGGCCAAAAACGGGCGCAAGCGGACCGGACGCAGTTCCAAGCGCTGCTCGCGAGCAAAGTCCTTGAACTCGCGCAACAACACATCCAGCCGTTGCACCTCCGACAAAAGCCGACCGAGCGACTGCACCAGTTCCCCTACGGGGCGATCCGGGTCCCGACCCGCCCGCCGCAAGATCAGCTGCACTTGCATGGAAAGTCCAGCAATCGGGTTTGCCAAGTCGTGCAAGATTTGCGCTGTGATTGCACCCACGTCTGCCAAGCGGTCGCGCTGTTGGGCAGAGCGCTGAAGCTCCTTCAGGCTCTCGAGTGCCCGGCGCTCTTCGGTGATGTCGACCGCTACTCCGCCGATGAGCACGACCTCGCCCGCGGCATTGGTAATGGGAAACTTGGTGGCAAGCCAGTAGTGCGTCCCATCGCTCTGCGGAACCCGTTCCGTGCTTTGCACCACTGCTCCAGACTCGAGCACCCGCGCGTCGCTGTCGCGGAGCTGCTGCACGACTTCTGGTGGCCACACGTCGGCGTCTAGCTTCCCTACGTAGTGTTCAGGCGGATGGCCAAAGTGGCGCTCGAACGTTGGGCTCACGAACACGTAACGCCCGTCGCGATCTTTCATGTAGGCCACACCCGGCAAATGGCGCATGAATGCGTCGAACCGCTTTCGGCACTCCAGGAGGGTTGCATACTCGCTTCCCAGCGCAGCCACTTCTGCAAGCAGCACCACCGTGCATCCTTCGTGGGCCGTTGTCACAGTCGTCTCTCGCACCGCGACGTGCCGCGGCTCGCCGTTCGGCATGACCCAAGTCCGCGAGTGCACGTCCACGGGGCAACCACCCCCGCTACTGCGGTCGACCGGGTCGGGTTCGCGCGCACCCATGCGGTTCCAGAGTTCCTCCAGCGACTGCCCCTCGAGTTCCGCCAGGGACCTCCCGAGGAGCTTTTGCGCCAGCGCATCCGCAGCGACGATGCGCTTTCGTGCGTCGAGCACCAATACGCCAATCTCACAAAACGCTGTCCGAGCTGCGTTTTGGGAGGTCTCCGGAGAACAACCGGAGAGCGGTACGTTGGTCGAACAATCGTCTCGGTCGGATTGCGTCAAGGCTCTTCACTCACTTGCGTCAGTGCAGGGAAGGTCCATCGGCAAGCAAAGCCGCTGCCTTGGCACCCCCCACGCTCGCGCCAAAGAGAAGCGTTTTTTACCCTCCGATCTCTGCGAAGCGCTCGCGCTCCCATTCGCGACGTTGCAAAATGACCATCGCGAGAGGCTGCTTGCGTCACACGCGGGGCGCGAGGGCGGCCAGCACCGGGGCAGAAGCCGTTCGAGCAAAAGCGGTGTGCTCGGCTCCTGCAAGGAATCCTGCTGAGGATTCCGAGAGGCGGCCTCGTTGGAACAAGTTCCCCTGACGCTCGCCGGAACGGCACCAGTTTGGTACTGTGCGATTTCCGGGCAATGACAACCGAGACCAGTACAGCGGAGTTGTCCTTCGCTGACGAAAAACAGTTTTATCTCGAAGAATTTCGCGGTCGGACCCTGATGATTGCGGTTTCGGCCCCGGAGCTGCAGGCCCCGGTTGCTCTCGCGGATGTTCTCGGTCCTGTGGCCGCCGACCTGGTCAACGCCGGGGCGCGAGTGGTCTTGCTTCTTGCGTCCGACGATGAAGCGCATCGACGCCGCCTCAGCGAAGACCTAGCGCGGGCGCTCCCCGCGTTTGTAGGTGGACCCGAAGCTCCGGCGTTGTTTCCCGACCCTGGCCCGGGCTCCTGCTGGCCCACAATCACTGGTGCAGCCGGGCAAGTCGGCGACGACTTTCTCGTAGGGATCTGGCTCACGCTTCGCCGCACCCCGGTGTTCGTTGGCTTCGTGACCGGAATCACAACCAACCAATTCACTCTCGTAGCTACAGATGCCGCTTCCCGCTTGCGGGTGCACAAGCTCGTTCTGGTGGATCCGGAGGGAGGCATCGCGGATGCCAGCGGACAAGTGCTGGCCTTTATGGACGAGGCTGTGTTAGCCACCGTGCTGAGCGTCGGCCAAGCGGAGTGGGCCGGCCTCGGGCACCGGCGCAACACGTTCGAGGCAGTGCGTCACGCATTGTTGCAGGGCGTTGGCTCTGTGAATCTGTGTCGCTTGCCTGAGCTCGCGCACGAACTGTTCACTTACAACGGCGCGGGTACGTTGTTCACGTTGTCGGATTACTGTGCCGTGGAGCGCCTGGGGATCGACGACTTTGCCGAGGTGGAGAAACTGCTCGCCCGGGGCGTGCGGGAAGGCGTACTCAAGCCGAGAAGCCCCGAGGAGATCGCGCGGTTCCTTCTTCACGCGTATGGCGCGAGCGTGGGCAACCATCGCCTCGCCGGAGTTTGCGGCCTCGAAACCGCAGCCTACGCCGACCAGCACGCTGGCGAAGTGGTCGGCTTGTACACGATCACACGGTTCAAAGGCGAGGGAATCGGCCGGAAGCTGCTTGCTCGCGTGGTGGCCGACGCAACACGCCTCGGGCTGCAGTATTTGTTCGCCTGCACGACATCGCCGCAAGCACAAGCATTTTTCGAGCGAGAAGGGTTTCGCGTCGTGCCCCACAGCGCCGTGCCAGCAGCAAAGTGGGTCGACTACCCGCCGGACCGGCGAGAGCAGGTGGTAGCCTTACGGCGCGAGTTGCCATAAGAGTGTCCGCGTCCATGCTCCTCGGTATCGACATTGGAGGATCGACGACCGACGCAGTGGCTCTCGGACCGGAGCTGCACGTGGTCACGGTGGAAGCCAACGACCCAGTGGCAGCGGCTGCCGGGGCCCTTGGCAAGTTGGCTGACGAACTCGGCGTGGATCTCCACACGATTCCTGCAGTGGCGGCAACGGGTGGAGGGGCACGCCGCTTAGGTTCGCGACTGCTGGGGATACCGGTTCACAAAATCCCGGAGATCACGGCGATTGGGATCGGTGGAGTCAGCCTTGCGGGCAAGGAACGGGCGCTTGTGGTGTCGTTGGGTACCGGCACCGCCCTCGTTGCGGTCGACCGCGACTCCATCCAGCACGTCGGCGGCACAGGCGTCGGAGGTGGCACGTTGCTCGGACTCGCCAAACATTTGCTGCAAGTGTCGCGTCTCGATACGCTCGAGCGCCTGGCGGCGTCCGGCGATTTGGCCCACGTCGACCTCACGGTTGCGGATATTGCCGGCGGACCCGTCGGGCGCTTGCCGGCGCACGCCACGGCGAGCAACTTTGGCAAGCTCGGTGCAGATGCGCGGCCTGAAGACAAGGCACGTGGGCTCATCAATATGATTGCGGAGGTCATTGTTTCCTTGAGCGTTCTCGCAGCACGGGCCACCCAACACAGCGAAATCGTGCTCACCGGAAAACTCTTGCGTGTGCGCGCACTCGTCGAGCGCGTGCTCGCCACGACCGGAATTTTCGACTACCAATTTTCCATTCCGCCTCACGCCGAGTACGCGACGGCCATCGGAGCGGCGCGCGCTCTCGAGGAGGCCCGCACCTGATCGTGCGCCGCCATGCAGATTGGCTTCGCAAAGCGGCACGATGGCGGGCGCCTAAACTCGCAGCGAAGCTACGCCAGGCGCCGCACCAACTCGCGGGCTGATCAGGTCAGCGGCAAGCTCACGATGAAGGTAGCCCCAGCGCCCGGTTCGCTCGACACGCGAATGCCGCCCCCCAACGCTTCGGTTGCCATCTTACAAAACACCAAACCCAGCCCGGTATCCTCGCGGTGATCGCCCCTCAACGAGCGGCGGTTTTTATCGAAGAGGGTGGCCTGCTCTTCGTGCGGGATACCGCGGCCGGTGTCGGAAACGTACAACTCTACGTGATCGCCGCTGGCACGCGCGCCCAAGGTGATTCTCCCGGCACCGCCGCTATGGCGGATGGCATTCACCACGAGGTTATTCAACACGCGCCGCACGAGCCAGCGGTCGGTCGCAATCACGGGCAGGTCGCCGTTGAGCTCGACCGCGAGCGTTTGCCCAGCCATTTCCGCGGCAGCCCGATATTCGGCAGCGCACTCGTTGAGCAAGTCCTCGATCGCCACCGCTTCGGTGCGCAGCTCCAACCGTCCGCTCTCCATCTGATCGATTTCCAAAAGGTTCTCGATCATGCGAAGCAGGTCCCGCGCGCTGCGCTGGATTTGCTCGAAGCGTTTGAGGTGTGCTTCTTCGCTCGCGCCGCGCTTGCGCAACGCCAGTTGGGTAACCGTGAGAATGCCCCCGATCGGTCCCTTGAGATCGTGCACGATCATGTTCGTCAGATCGGTCTTGAGCCGCTCCAAAGCTGCCTTTTCTTCCAGTGCACGCTGGGCAGCTTCCGCCATTTGCGCCAGTTGTTCGGCCAGGGCCCGTTGCACGTACCCTCCGGCGATGTACGCGTCCATCGCCAAACTGGCATCCAGAAAGATGACTTTCGTCAGCGTCTGCACGATTTCACACAAGTGGGCGGGGTCGTGGCGGTAATGCTCGAGAAGCCGGCGCACCAACAGCCGCAAATACAGGGCGAACGCCCCGAGATACCATTCCGGCGCCATGTCGATGCGCTGGTGAGCGTCTCCGACCCGCAGCCGGCTTTCGAAGTAGCTGGTGTCGAACTCTCCTTCCAGCATGCGCAAAAAGTATGCACGCTGGGTCTTTTTTAGCCGTTCGATGCGCTCCGGCCCGCCAAGTAAGTTGCGTGTTTCTTCAAAGCGCAGCAGGTGTTGGTAGAACTCCTCGACAATCGCGTCGACGTGAGCCCGTCCGAATTCAGCGATTTCTTGCAAGAGTTCTCGGTCACGTGCGCCGATCTCCAGAAATTCCAGCCGCCGGCGCTGGCGGGCTGCATCGAGCCCGAGTCGGTGCAGCAATTCCTCTGGGGCCATCGGCGCTTATCTAGTCCGCTCAGCTTCGAAGAGCCAGAGGGCGGTCCCGATAAACGGGAGGCAAGGCCGATTGGTTCACTCCAACACGGAACGTTCTGCTTGGAGAGGAATGCCAAGTTCCTCCATCTTGCGGTACAGCGACGAGAGCGACACACCCAAACGTTGTGCTGCCTGTCGTTTGTCTTGCTGGCACTTGGCCAGTACCGACTGGATGTGCGCTTTTTCGAAGGCCCTTAACGCTTCGCGCAAGTTATCCGTGTCGGGGATTTCTGGTTCGACGCCAACGTCTTGTTGCAGCGCGCGGGGAAGGTCCCGAACAGTGATCCAGTCGCCGCTACCCAAAATCATGGCGTGCTCGATCACGTTATCGAGTTCGCGGACATTTCCTTTCCACGGAAGCGACATGAGGAGCTTCATGGTCGCGCTGTCGACCCCTTTGAAATTCTTCTTGAGTTCCCGGTTATGGATGCGGATGAAGTGCTCCACCAGCAACGGGATATCCTCGCGCCGTTCTCTCAGCGGGGGAATCTCGATGTTGAACACATTCAAACGGTAATACAGGTCTTCGCGGAAGCGCCCTTCCTCGACAGCCTTTTTCAAATCGTGGTTCGTGGCAGCAATGATGCGAACTTCCACGCGAATCGGCGTGGTGGCCCCAATCGGCAAAATTTCCTTTGCCTCGATCGCACGCAAGAGTTTCACCTGCAGCGACAAGGGCATGTCCGCAATTTCATCGAGGAAAATCGTGCCCCCGCGGGCGCGCTGGAACAGCCCTTCTTGGTTGGCAATGGCGCCGGTGAACGAACCACGCATGTGGCCGAACAACTGGCTTTCCAACAAAGTTTCCGGGATCGCCCCACAGTTGATGGGCAGAAAAATCCGATCGCGATACTCACTGAAGTGATGGATCGCGCGGGCAACCACTTCTTTGCCCACGCCGCTCTCCCCCGTGATCAACACGGTGCTGGGCGTGGGGGCTACGCGGCGCACCAGGTTCATGACCTCCCGCATCGCTGCAGAGCGGCCCACCAGGTTTTCAAAATCCCATTGGCGCTCCACTTGGCTACGCAGGAATTGATTTTCCCACGCGATCTGCCGGTGGGTCAGCAAATGGTCGATTTTGTGCAGCAGGTCGTCGAACAAAATCGGTTTCAGCAAGTAATCTTGCGCCCCGCGGCGAATGGCCTCGACCGCTGTTTCCACGGTGGCATGGGCGGTCATGAGTAGGACCAGAGTTTGCGGCGAGACTTCGCGAGCGTGCCGCAGCACTTCGAGTCCATCAGCCCCCGGCATACGGATGTCCGAGAGAATGAGATCGAATTCCTTTTCTTGCAGCGCCCGAATCGCTGCCGTGCCGTCGCTTACAGCGACGACGTCGTACCCTTCTTCGCGGAGCACCTCGGTGAGGCTCTCGCGCACCGCGGCCTCGTCTTCCGCTACTAGAATGCTTCCTTTGGAACCGGCGATCTTCTGCGTCATGGCCATTTCGGTCTGCGTGGCTGTTCACTCCGGTTCTTCCAGCCGGGGCAGTTCCTGTTTGGTGTCCCAAAGGTCGAGCAAGCGCGCGAGGTAACGCAAGCAGTCGGTCTCGCTCAGCAAGCCCACCAGCTCGCCTTTCTCCACCACGGGCAGGCAGCCAATTTTGTGATCGAGCATGAGCTGGACCGCCTCCCGCACGGACATATCCGGCCTTGCGGTAATCACTGGGCTGGTCATGACCTCGCGAACCGGAATTTTCGCCAGCCACTCGCGCTCCGCAGAAGGGCGCAAGCGCAAGACGGTCGAAATTCCTGCCCGGAACAAATCTCGCTGCGAAAGAATCCCGACGAGTTTCCCGTCCGACAGCACCGGCATGTGCCGGATACGCCCGAGTCGCATCAGGGAATCGGCCAAATCCAAGTGGTCTTTGGCATCCAGCGTCACGACCTCGGTTTGCATCAAGTCCCGAACAAGCATCGCAATTTCTCCAACTTCCAACTTGCATGCCGCGGGCGCGGCGAATCTCTGCCTAACGGTTCCGGCGGCAGCGTGCTAGACGCAGCACTACTTCCGCGGGCCTTTTCTCCAATTTGCAAAGGAAAGGTGGGAGCGTTCGGCCCGATCCTGACCCTCCGTTTGCACTTCACGGGAGTTCCACGCGGCCGTACCTGAAAAGGCGCAAGCCGCTGAGCACCACGGAATCTTCTCGGCAATGCCGCGGGGCAGGACGTCTTGCGTCGGTCGAGCTTGCGTGCGACGGTTTGCCACCATGGCAGCCCAAGCCGGGACGGTGTTGCTCGCCAATCCCCGCGGATTTTGCGCCGGGGTTTCCTATGCGATCGACATCGTGCGTTTGGTTCTGGAACGGTATGGCCCGCCGGTGTGGGTGCGGCATGAGATCGTGCACAACCGCCATGTGGTGGAGGACCTGCAAGCGCGAGGAGCCCGGTTCGTCGACGACCTCGCTGAGGTGCCGCCCGGCTCTCTGGTCATCTTCAGCGCCCATGGGGTGTCGCCCGCCGTTAGGGCAGAGGCAAAGGCACGGGGACTCCGAGTCATCGATGCCACGTGCCCCCTCGTGACCAAGGTTCATTTACAAGTGCTGCGCTACGCGCGAGAAGGCTACGAGATCGTAATGATCGGCCATCGCGGTCACGTCGAGGTCGAGGGCACGATGGGACATGCACCGGACCGCATGTACTTGGTGGAAACGGTCGCGGACGTGCAAGCCCTCGCGGTCAGGCAGCCCGACCGCCTGGCGGTGGTGACCCAAACAACCCTCTCGGTGGACGATACGAAGGAAATCCTCGCCGCGCTGCAAGCGCGGTTCCCCGCCATTCGCCTGCCTGCCAGAGAAGACATCTGTTATGCCACGCAAAACCGGCAACTGGCGGTGAAAGCCCTGGCACACCGGGCTCCTCTGGTCTTCGTGCTCGGCTCGCCCACCTCGAGCAACGCCAACCGCCTTGTCGAAGTTGCGCGCAAGGAAGGCGCTGAGGCGCGGCTGATCGAGCAAGAGAGCGACATCGAGTCCGGCGAGGTTCGGGGACTGGACTTTGTCGGGCTCACGGCTGGAGCCTCGACTCCCGAGCACCTGGTGCAAGCGACGATCGATCGGCTGCGCACGCTCGGCTTCCCGAAGGTCGAACCGGTCACGGTGGTGGAAGAGCACGTGTCCTTCCCGCTTCCGCGGGCACTGCGTGCGCAAGCGGCTCGCAAAACGGCAACGTCCTAGCTCGCTTGTGGGTCCTGCCCCGAGCCAGGCGGTTCAGCCCTCCGTCGGGTAACCAGCTTCGAGCCACGCGCGCCAGCCGCCCCACATGGAAGCTACGCGCTTGTAGCCCATGCGTTGCAGGGCTTCCGCGGCCAGCGCAGACCGGTAACCGCCGCCGCAGTACAACACGATGCGTCGATTCGGATCAGGACACACCGATTCGATGTCGCGCTCGATCACGCCCTTGCACAGGTGTTGGGCCCGAGGCAAATGGCCCTGCCGCCACTCACTTTCCTCGCGCACGTCGAGCAGGAGAAAATCCTCCCCCTGCTCCAGCATGGCCTTCACCTCGTCGATGGTCAGTTCCGCAATCTTCTGGCGCGCTTCTTCGACGATTCGCAAAAATGCCGGTGAGTGCTTCATCCACGGACCTCCAACGGAAGTTCGGTCATTGCGCGGAAAATCAAACTGGGGTGCAGGGGTAAAGGGTCGCTCGTTGCCAGTTGCCACTGGCGCACGCGTCGCAGGAGAACGCGCAACGCGACCTGAGCTTCCAGCCGAGCCAAATTGGCGCCCAAGCAAAAATGGGGACCGAACCCAAAGGCGAGGTGGCGATTGTCCGCACGTGCGATGTCGAAGACGTCCGGGTCGGGAAAGACGCTCTCATCGCGGTTGGCGGAGCCTAGCCACAGCAGTGCAATGGTTCCCGCCTCGACACGGTGCCCCGCCACCTCCGTGTCTCGCACGAGGTACCGTACGTCGCACTGTACCGGGCTTGCAAAACGCAGCACTTCTTCCACCGCGCCCGGTACGTGCTCGGGGTGCGCGCGCAACTGCCGCTCCGACTCTGGATGCTCGATCAAGGTGTACACTGCATTGGCAATCAAGTTCCGCGTGGTTTCGTTTCCAGCGACCAACAGCAACACGAGCATTTGCAGCATTTCGTCGAAGGTCAGACGCGACCCTTCCAGTTCCGCAGCAACCAGCGCCGAAAGCAAATCCTCACGAGGCTTTCTGCGTCGCTCCTCTACCCTTTCCACAAAGTACGCGCGCATGGCCTCCACGGCGGCCAGCTCCTTTGCCAGAGCTTCTGGCGACGGTGGTCCCAACAGTCCACCCCCGAGGTTCTCCACCAATGCGTCCGACCAATGGCGAAACAGTTCGCGGTCCTCCGCAGGCACCCCGATCATTTCGGCAATCACCACAACCGGCAACGGATAGGCAAACGTGGCCACGAAGTTTGCCGTTCCTCGTGTCACGAGGTCAGAAGCCAGCTGCTCGGCGATGGCTTCGATTCGTGGTTCCAACTCCCGCACACGCCGAGGCGTGAATGCTTGCTGGACCAACCCCCGTAAACGGGTGTGCTCCGGCGGGTCCAGCATGAGCATACTTGGCGGCAGGTGATCCGGTCGGGTGAAGCCGGGCGGTGGCGGAAACACATTCGACCATGTCGACGGGTCGCGCAAAATGGCCTGGATGTCGTCGTACCGAAACACCGACACCACTGGCAGGCCCTCGTGTCGGTACACTGGATGCTCGCGCCGCGCCTGTGCGTACAGCGGAAACGGATTGCGCCGCGTGCGTTCGTCGAACGGATCGAACTGGAACTGTTCCGCCATGACCCGAACCACTGTGTCACACGCGCCCGCTGGGCGCCAGTGTTGCCGGCATCTCCTCAATGACGGCGTTTTTGCCGCTGCCGCTGCGGGGAAGCTGCTGGTGCGGTGGACGACGTGGCTTCCGCGGGGGACAGGCGTTCGAGCAACGCAAAGTCGATTTCGCGCCGCCTGAGCGACACGTTCGTGCATTCCACACGCACCCGGTCACCAATGGTAAAGCGTTGCCGGCGGCGTGCTCCGATCCACGCTTGTTCCTCCTCGTGGTAGTAGTACCGGTCCTCGGGAAAGCTTTCCGGCTTGAGCAGCCCCTCGATGGGGTACGCATCGAGTTCCACAAAGCAGCCGAAGTTGGTCACGCTCACGATGGTACCCGGTTCTGGCTCCAAAAGGTGGTCGAACATGAACTCGCACTTTTTCAGGTCCAGCATGGCCCGTTCCGCTTCGACCGCTTGCCGCTCGCATTGCGAGCAATGGATCGACAAGGCTTCCAGTGTTTCCGCGAGTGCCCGCGCTTCTTCGAGCTTGCCAGACAACACGCGGCGCAGTTGGCGGTGCACGAGCAAGTCGGGATAACGCCGGATGGGTGAGGTGAAGTGGCAGTAAACGGGAAACGCAAGCCCGAAGTGCCCGATGTTTACGGTGCTGTATTGTGCCTGAGCCAGCGCACGCAATACCTGCCGGGCCAGCACCCGGGCTAGGGGGTGGCCTTCGATCTGCTTCAGCAACCGCGCGATATCGTGAGGACGCACTTGTCCATCGTAATGCACGGCAAAACCAAAACGGGCGAGAAAGCGATTCAGCTCGTCGATGTCGGCAGGGTCGGGGTGTTCGTGAACGCGATAAGGGAACGGTACGCGGTGCTCGCGCAGGAACAAAGCCACGGCTCGGTTTGCCTCCAGCATGAACTCCTCGATGATCCGGTGGGCGTCGTTGCGCAGCAGGAGGCGCACGCCCACGCTGCGGCCCTCTTCCGATAGGTCGATGAGCGCCTCGGGCAAGTCGAGATCCAAGGAGCCTGCTGCTAGCCGGGCTTGATTGAGTTGCAGCATGAGCTGATGCATCGCCCGCAAGTCGTCGAGGATCGGCCCGAGCGATGCCCGCCAGGCCTCGATTTCTGTAGACGTCGCGTCGGACAACACTGCGGCGACCTTCGTATAGGTCAGCCGGGCGCGGCTCCGGATGACTGCGGGATAGAACTCCGCGTGTCGGCGATGGCCGAGGCGGTCGTAGTGGAGCTCGGCAACGAGAACGAGCCGATCGCGTTCCGGGAGCAAGGAGCAAAGCTGGTTGGAGAGCTGCTCCGGAAACATCGGGATGGCGCGGTCGGGAAAGTACACGCTCGTGCCGCGCAACATTGCCTCTTGGTCGAGCGCCGACTTCTCCGGCACGTAATGGGAAACGTCGGCGATCGCGACCCAAAGAACCCGCGTGCCGCCGGCGCTCACCTGCAGGCACACGGCATCGTCGAAATCTCGTGCCGTTTCGCCGTCGATGGTCACGAACGGCAAGTCCCGCAAATCCCGCCGCCCTTCGAAATCTGCAGGAGTTGGATCGTTCGGGAGGCGTTCCGCTTCGCGCCGAGCGGGCTCCGGAAACTCGGTACGCAAGCCGTGCTCCGCCGCGATGATGGCGAACTGCACATCGGGATGGTCCACAGGCCCGAGGACCATCTCGAGTTCTCCGGCCGGAGGTCGCACCTGCGTCGGGGGACGTACCAAGCGAACTCGGGCAATGAGCCCGGCCTGATCGCGCCGCGGCTGCACCGGCCCCACGATGTCGACGGTGGGCAGCAAGTCCAACTCCGGCACTAACTGCCAGCCACGGCGCGTAGGTTCCAACGTGCCCAGGATGGTCTCGTGCGTCGAGGCGACCACGCGGGTAACGCGGCCGACGATGCGCCGTAAGCGTGGGTCGCGGCGCACGATTTCGATTTCCACGCGGTCGCCATGCATCGCTCCGTTTTCCAAACCCGGCGGGATCAAGACGTCGCGGGCGAACCGACGGGCTGCCGCCCCTAAAATTTCCACGAACCCGTAACCGGCCCGTACTCGCTGGTAGCGTCCCTCGAAGCGCTCTTCTTGTACCGCGGCGCGCGAGCGTGGCGCCCGGCGCCGCTCCACCGCTTCGCGGATGCGCACGGCGGTTTCTGGTTCGCGTACCCATTGGTACCGGGTTTTGCCGATCCGGCGCAGCTTGCGCTCCTCCACGCCAGCCTCGAGAGCGGCCTTCATCTGGCGACGGTCGAACTCTTCGAGCCCCAGGATGCGGGCGATGTCGTCGATGCCGAGGGGCCGCGGCGCAGCCTGCTGCAACACCCGCATCAATGCTTCAGCATCCACCGCACGTGGCATCCGCTTCTCCTTCCTAGTCCGCCCCACACATGCTCCTGGGATTACGGCAGCAACTGTCGCAACAACCGTTGCACATTGCCGCCCAGGACTCCTGCCACTTGTTCTCGCGACAAGCCGGCATCCAATAGCGCCTGGGCGAGTTGCACAACGCCCACTGTATCGAACGGCGTTTTGGTACCCCCGTCGAAATCCGAGCCGAGGGCGACGTGTTCCGCACCCGCGACATTCACTGCGTGCACGATCGCTCGCACAATGCTGGCTACGCTCGGCTCGCACACGGCACCATCCCAGTAGCCGATTCCGATCAAGCCGCCTTTCGCCGCTACTTGGCGGAGTTGCTCGTCAGAGAGATTCCGAACGGTGTCGCATGTTGCCCGGACCCCGGTGTGCGACACAATCGGAGGCCGTTTCACAAGAGCGATGACGTCGGCAAAGAGCGCAGGCGAGGCATGAGTGAGATCGACGATCATTCCTCGTTCCTCGGCCCGGCGGATCACTTCCGCGCCAAAACCAGTAAGGCCTTGCTTTTTCATTCCGTGAGCCGAACCGCCAACCTCGTTGTCAAAAAAATGGGTCAGGCCAAGCACACGAAACCCCGCAGCGTACAGCCGATCCAGGTTTTCCACGCGCCCTTCCAGGCAGTGCAACCCCTCGACCCCGAGCACCGCCCCGACCACTTCGCGCTTACGCTCACGTTCCGCAAGCAATGTTTCCAGCTCGCGCTGGTTTCGCACCAATCGCAGCTTGCCCTGCGATGATTGTCGTGCAGCCTCGAGGCGATTTGCCTGGTAGAGCGCGCGCTCCAACAGGCTGTTCCAGGTCGACCATGGCCAGCGCTGCACGATGGCGAGCCAACGAATCATGTCCGAATGCGGATCGTTTGCCTCGTAGTTCAGCCCCGCCGGAACTTTGGTCACAGCGGTGAAGACTTGAAGCGCAATTCCGCCGTGAACCAGCCTGGGGAGGTCCACGTGGCCATGATTCGCCTCGACCAAGATGTCTCGACCCCACAGGAGCGTGTCGGCGTGCAAGTCGGCCACGAACAACGTGTCGAACCATGCCCGCACCTCGGGGCGGACCGGATACGGCGAAGCGGGCAACACCTGGTTGAACCTGCGGTCGACCACCGTCGGCAGCACGTACAACGTCCCGGCCCCTAGCACCCCAAGAGCAAGACCCAAGGCAACCAACGCAGCTCTCACACATCCCGTTTCGCCGATATCCGCCCAACTTGTCAATTGCAGCGTTCCGTTTGCGGCGTGAACAACCCCTTCCCGCCGTGGAAGGCTCTTCCGTACCCTGCCTGCACCGCCTCAGTTGCGTGGGTGGGTACCTCAAGCGGTCCTTGTCGCTCCAGGGCCGACTCCGCTCGAATGCCCACGCTAGGCATTTGAACGCGCCCTCCATCCTGATGAACGCTTGCCTGCCCGGCTTTCCTGCTGCCCGGCGACGGGGTAGCAGGCGAGCGAGAAAACGGATACGCGGGAGCCATGCAAACGTGTATCTTTTGCAAGATCGTACGTGGCGAAGCACCGGCGCATCGGGTGTACGAAGACAACCGCGTGATCGTGTTCTTGGACATCTTTCCCGTCAGCGAGGGGCACACGCTGGTGGTCACCAAGCAACACTACAGCGACCTTTTCGAAGCCGACCCTGAGTCCCTACAAGCGGTTGCAACGGTGGCAAAAAAAGTTGCCCACGCGTTGCGCGAAGTCGTGCGACCCGCAGGCTTGATGGTGTTCCAGCTCAACGGCTCGGCAGCAGGGCAGACGGTGTTTCACTACCACATGCACCTGATGCCTCGCGCAGAGGGAGAACCGTTACGGCTGCATGCACGAAAACCTGGGGATCCCGAGCAGCTCGCGAACTTGGCAGCGCGGTTACGTGCCGCGCTCGAGAATCGCTGATCATCAGGAAAGCCCCTTGCCGAACATGGGGCCCTGTCGTCCCAGAAGCGCGTTGAAAAAGCGGGCATTGCCAGTGGATCTGTAATGCGGAGAGCGTGTCCTCCGAAGCGTCGAACGGGCAGTCGAGGTGGGGAATCTCGACGAAGGAGCGCGAGCCCGAACAGCCGTCCATGTGAGTGCCGATCCCGGGGGTTTTTCGCTCTCCTTGATTGCAGACAGCGGTCGGGGCGAAAAATTTTCCGCCCCGACCACGCAACCCCAGGTGTATCCGGCAGCCACTTCTTCAACAGGCTGCTAGGGGACAGCCCGGCCGCGAAAACCGCACACCCGAGCGCGTGCGGAAACCACGCCCGAACGACCGACGGAACAGCAGGCGGCCCGATGCGCGCACATCCTCCTTGCATGGGTCGCACAGCGATGCCGAGCCACTCGCTCCGCGCCTGAACCCTCTCATCGTGCTGCGCAAGCGAGGAGTGCGGAGTGCCCTTATGATCGGTGCTCCCGTTCCTCGTGAAACGTCGTTGCGGCAAAACCGTGCGGGCAGGAACCTAAGTAACGGACAGCGCAGCCTGGCAACCGCGAGGCGGACGGGCAAGTGATGCGGCGGCAATAGCGTTCTCAGCCGCTTTGTGCGGCACCAAAGAATCAAGGTGACAGGCCTTCGTGCATCGTTGGGCGCTAGGCGTCCACCTGCTCCCTCCTCGGCTCCATACAAAGTGCTTCGGCAGAATCGCGGGCCCAACATCGTCGGCCGACTGCACTGTTACGTCAGGCAGTACGGACCGATTCCGCACCTTCGACGCCGTTCAACAAGTAGGGCAGTGCAGCTTCGGCCAACACGAGCGACGGGTCCAGCCGCTTGCCCAGGCCTTCGGCGGTCATGAGCGCCAAGTTCACCATGGTCATGTGACCGCGGGCTTGTACGCGGTGGCGGCGCAGGACATCGAAAATTTTTGCGATATCGCGCGAAAACTCGGTCGAAGCCAAGCTCCGTTGGCGGAGCTCGGCAACGAGCGTTTCCATCTCGCGCTCATAGGCAGCGTAGTCGGCTACGGCACGAAACGGCGCATTTTCATAAAACAAACGCGCCACCTTTTTGCCTTCTCCGCGCACGAGAGCCAACAAGGTCTCGGCAGTGATTTTGCGGTCCGCGGGAGTGAGCTCACCAACCAGCCCGAGATCGAGCAGCACAATTCGGCTCGGAGCTTGAAAACGCAAATTTCCAGGGTGGAGGTCGGCGTGCACAAAGCCGTGCTCGAAGATCATCTTCCCCACACAGCGCACGCCCGCAGCGACAAGGGCGCGGCGATCGATCGGGAAGCCATCCAATTCTTCTTCTCTCGCCCCATCGACAAACTCCATTGTCAGCACCGCATCGGTACATGCTTCGGGAATCAGGCGCGGGAAGGCAATGTCCGGATCACCGGCAAAGTTGGCCGTAAAGCGGGCATTGTGGGCCGCTTCGTTACGCAAATGCGCTTGCTGCTCCACGGCTGCACAAAATTGCGCCATTTGCTGTTCCAATGCCACGAGCCGAAGCGAAGGAACCCATCGCTCGAGCCACCGGGCGATGGTGAGCAGCACAGCACGGTCGAGGCGAATTTTTTCCAGCACGTCCGGGCGGCGAACTTTGACCGCAACAACTTCTCCGGTCTTGCGCCACACAGCACGATGCACTTGCGCCACGGAAGCAGCGGCTACCGGCTCGGGGGAAAATTCCGCAAACAACTCGTCTAGGGGCCGTCCAAGTTCGCGCTCTACAATGACCCGCACCATCGAGCCATCGAACGCGGGCACACGGTCTTGCAGCGCCGCAAGTTCACGCGCGAATGGCTGCGGCAACAAATCGCTGCGACTGGAAAGGATTTGCCCAACCTTGATGAACGTGGCCCCAAGGCGGGTGCAGACGTGGACAATGGTCCGGGCGAGCGCCCGCTGCGTCGCCGCCGGCTGTCCCCGCAGTCGCCAGCGTTCCCACAGAAAGCGCGGAGAGGCTCCAGCAACCGCCAACATGATTTGGGCTGCCCGGCGCAATACCAAGAATGCGTGCAGGCTCGAGACCCGTTGGTTCACGGCGCCCACTTGGGCTGGACGGTGCGAAAGTTGGCGCACATCGGCAGGGTCCACCACGCACGTTCCTCCCAGGATCCGAGTGTGGAGAAGTGGCGAGCTCAGCTCGCCGGCGACGACGCCGTCTCTTGGGATTCCTTTTCCGACCCCAGCAATTGCAAGAGCCGGGCAGCAACTTCATCCGGTGTTCCTGCAGCCGAAATCCGGAAATACCGTGGGGCATTCGGATCCTGCCGCGCCGACCACTCGCGGTAAAACGCCACCACGGGCTCTGTTTGTTGCCGGTACACCTGCAAGCGGGTACGCACGGCCTCTTCGGTGTCGTCCGACCGTTGCACCAAATCTTCGCCGGTCACGTCGTCCTTTCCCTCTACTTTCGGGGGATGGAACACGACATGATACGTGCGTCCGGAAGCGGGATGGACCCGCCGGCCACTCAAGCGCAACACGGCTTCGGCTTCATCGAGATCTAGTTCGATCACGTAATCCAACGTGACCCCGGCTGCCTTGAGCGCCTCAGCTTGTGCGGTGGTGCGTGGGAATCCGTCGAGGATAAAGCCGTTGCGGCAATCCGGGCTTGCCAGGCGTTCGCGAACCAGCGCGATCACGACATCGTCGGGGACCATTTCCCCACGTTCCATGTAGCTGCGTGCTGCGCGCCCCAGGGGCGTGCCCTCGCGGACGGCGGCTCGCAATAGCTCGCCGGTAGACACCCACGGGATGGCAAAGCGTTCAGCCAAACGAGTGGCTTGCGTGCTTTTCCCAGCCCCAGGCGGGGCAATCAGGACAATTCTCCGGTCCCGGTTTTCTGTCATGTCACGATCCTCATCTTGCATGGTCTTCTGCTGTCGTATCCCCATGACCGAGCCTAGCCGCGGAGGCCACTATACTTGGGCCTTGTTTCCCGGTGACAAGGATAAGTCAACGTCAACGAGTTACACTCCGATATGACCTGCGAGTTCTGGGTTCAATAGCGCCCGAAGCTCCGTAACGACTCGTGCCGCCTCCTCGTGGGAGCGCCCCAATAGCAAAAGCGCCTGATTTCCCAAGGCTAAACCCGCCGCCAAGCTCTCAGGGAACACTGCCGTCACTCCCGCACGAGCTAAGTGCGGAAGTTCGCTTTCTTCAGCAGCGCTTACGATCACCGCCACCGCCGGGTTTCGCTGTCGGGCATGGCGGACGATCCGCTCGATCAGTCGAGGGTAACTAAACGTGGCCACAATTAGCCGGCAACGTGCGATCCCGGCAGCGTCCAAAAGTCGCAGGCGCGAAGCATCGGCCAAAATCACGCGGTAACCCTGCCGCTTCGCCTGCTCGAACCGTACAGGGTCCGCCTCGAACGCCACGTACGGCACTTGGGCTGCTTCGAGCACCGCCGCCACTTGCCGCCCAACGCGCCCGCAACCCAAAAGCAACACGTGGCCATCCAACTGCTGGCTCTCGCTTTCCAGCCAAGACACTTGTTCGGCTTCGGCTGTACTCGGCCGCAATCCTGCAAGGCGACGTGCCAAGGCTTCGTTACGGCGAATCAGCAAGGGCGCTACCGCCATGCTGAGAAACAGCCCTCCGAGTAAAGGTTGTGCCACTCCGACCGGCAGCACTTCTCCTTGCAGTGCCTGCGAGAGCAGCAAGAGCCCAAACTCACCGCCATGCGCCAAGATGATTGCCGTGCGCAAACTCACACCTCGGGGCCAGCGAAGCGACAAGCCGACGAGAGCAACCAGCACACCTTTGCCCACGATGAAAAGCATCGCGCAGGCAAGTACGCTCGGCCACGCTGACACAAGCAACGCGAGGTCGAGCGTCATTCCCACGGTGACGAAAAACAGCCCGAGTAAAACATCACGGAAGGGGCGTACGTCGTCCTCGATTTGATGGCGAAAATCGGTCTCGCCGAGCACCATGCCCACGAGGAACGCCCCGATCGGAGCCGAGAACCCTAACGCTCGCAAGGCGAACCCCATGCCGATGGCCAACAGCAAGGCCGTCAGCAACATCAGTTCGTTGGAGCGCATTCGGGCGACGTTCCCCAAAAGAAGGCGCAACACCGATCGCCCCGTTGCGGCAACCAGAACAACGACGGCGGCCACCATGAGAAACGACCACACTATTTCCCAGCCGTGCAGGGGAACCGGCTGGCGCCGGGAGCCGACCAGCACCAAAAACGGGAGCGTTGCGAGGTCCTGAAAGAGTGAAATTCCCATCGCGAGCCGACCGTGCTGGGTGAACAACTCTCCTTGATCGGCAAGCTGCTTCGCGGCCAGGGCGGTGGAGGACATGCTGACCGCTCCGCCAATGAGCACGGCGTCGTCCACTTCCGCACCTGCAAGCATCGCGACGATCGCCACCGCTAAGGTCGTGAGCCCTACCTGCGCACCGCCGGCAACAAACACAGCGCGTCGCGCGGCCCACAATGTCCCGAGGGAAAAGTCCAACCCGATACCGAACATCAGAAACACGACCCCCAGTTCGGCTAAGAAGCGTACCCCCTCGGTATCGCCAACCGCATGGGTGCCGTGAGGGCCGACCACGAGCCCAGCAACTAGGTACCCGAGCACGACGGGCAAACGGAGGCGAGCGCAAAGCCAGACGCCTAACGCGCTGGCCGCAACTAAAACGAGAGTCTCGCCCGCAAGCTGTTCAAGCATGCGAGCGGTCCGGCGTTTCCGGTCCCGGCGGCGCCACCTCCCTGCCGGCAAGCCAAAGGACCAAGCCAAGCGCCACGGTGATTGCCGCTAAACCGAACATTTGTTCCGCCACCGTCGTGGCGACGTCGAGAACAATGAACTTTCGCGCCAACGCCAGCAAAGCAATCCAGATCACCACGCGTGCTTGCACCACGCTTTCTTGGCGCCGCACCATGTACAGCACGGTATGGTTGAACTCCATGGCGATGAGCAAGGTAAGAATGTCGCCAAACACGGCTTGGAAGACACGATGATCGAGGGGATTCCACGCTTGCAACAAAAGGCTCCCCACCACCGAAGCGCTCAGTCGCGTCAACGCAACCACGATCACCAAGCTGACCAACAAGGTCAGAGCTAGCGCGACGAGCGTCTCGAAGCGCTGGTAAAGGGTTTGCACCCGCCAGCTCTCGCTGAGTTCTTGCCACCATCCTGGTGCATGCTGCTTGGTCATCGTTCCCTCCCTTCACTTCGGGTTACCGCACATCGCTTCCGGACACGCACGGTCGACCCCGTGTGCGCCCGAGTTCGCATTCGCCGCCAAGCCCGAAGCTTTGGCTGCGCTGGAGAACGATGGATGCTTGGCAGCATGGCACCAGACTGCCCCGCGCCGGTATGGCACGTCCTGCGCTTCTTAGGATGACAACTCGCCCGCCAACACCCCGCGTACTCGTGCTTGGATCGTGTCGACAACTTCCTTCACGCGGTTCTGGTCGAGTCCGGTAATCTGTGCGACCTCAGGAACGGAAAATCCCTGCACAAAGTGCAGCTCGAAGACATCCCGCTCCTGGCGCAACCACGTCTGCACAATGCGCTGGAGCGCTTCGAGAATTTCTCGCCGCTCCACGCTTTCTTCCGGGTTTGGCGCGGTCGGATCAGGCACGAGTTCCCGTAATTCCGTCAGCACGGGTTCAAATTCTCGCACGATGATGTCCAGCGGCTGCTCGGCGTCGTAGCCTGCGGCGAGATCCTCCTCGTCCGGACGCTTCGTTTCCTGGTCGACCGGCAGCCGTTCTTCCGCCATTTCCTGGAACATTCGCCGGCGGCGACGCAATTCCTCGTGGATCAAGCGGAAGAACCACACGAGCCACCCCATTTGCGCTGGCTTGTTCCCCCAGTTCTGGAGCACCCGCTCGACAACGGTGTCGACAACGCCGCGAGGGTCCACAGCGTGCGGTGGCAGCTCTCCGGTGAACTCGTCGTGACGAATATGCCGCCGCACGTGGTCGATCATGCGGCGGTAGTACCGTTTGAGGAACTCGACCACGACGGCCTGGGGGTCCTGCGGTCCCTCCCCTTCCGGGAGCGGCTCGGGCGCAAAACCCGCGGCCCGCACGAGCGCCAACTTTTGGCGGCGCAATTTCCGTTTCCACTCCTCTTCTTTCCGCTGATGGCTCTTGACCTTTGCCACTTCACGCTCGAGCGCCGCAAAGGCTTTATCGACGGCCAGAATAGGCTCCCGCGCGCTCTTTTCCGTATGCAGGATGTGCTTTGGCAAGCGTAAGGTGAGGGCAGCCACGTACAAAGTGCGATGCGGGTTTTTCTCCAAGGCTACGTGCAAGTGCACCCCGTCCGGCGGATAGTGGCGCAAAAGTTTGCCCAGCGCCTGCACGCGCCGAGTCAACTGCTTGCGCAACAGCGGGTGGCCGTGCAGGTTCCGCGTGACCAGGTTCCACGTAAACGGCGCAAGCGAAGCTTGTGTTGCCGTTGCTTCGTCCGTCATTGTTCAACCTCCTACCGAATTCGCGCGTTTTTCAGCGCTGGCACCAGCCAAGCTGTTGCAGCCCATCGAGTGCAAACTGCACAGCCACGGCAGCCAGCAACAATCCCATCAAGCGATTGAGCAGCTTCAGGGCTAACGGGCTCAACCGATGAACCCCATGAATGGCAAGTACAAAGATCCCATAGCTCACCAGCAGCACAGCGCCGATTACAACAAACAGTAGAATCCGCTGGGCCGGATGCGCCGCCTGCTGGTAGAGAATGATCGCGGTAGAAATCGCACCGGGGCCTGCCAGCATGGGAACGGCCAACGGGCTCACGGCAACGTCGTCTTTGGCGGCACCCGCAAGAACTTCCTCGTTGGTTTCTTGTGCCGCTGAGCGCTGGCCGTGCAACAGATCCAAAGCAATCCGCAGCAACAAAATACTGCCAGCGAGTTGGAACGCTGCCGGAGTGACCCGCAGGTAGTGAAAAATCCACTCGCCCAACAGCGTGAAGGCCGCCAGCACCGCGGCAGCCACGCCACAGGCCACCCGTGCGGTGCGCACCTGCTCTTCGGGGGTGCGCTCGGGTGTCATCGCCAAGAAGGCCGGGACAACAGCAATCGGATCGACGATCACAAACAGCATCGTGAACGCCAGTACCGAGTATTCCAGCCAATTCATGACCCTCGCGTGGCGCTCGAACTTCCGTCGCCCGCACCTCCGCCAATGCCCTAGTGGGAACTCCCACCCGTTCCGCGTTCGGCTCGGCGCGGCCCAGGCAAATACTCCACCGAAGGAACACGCCGAACCGGCTGCGGGTACAACTCCATGAGTTCCAAGACCTCGGTGGGTATATCGCTCCGCACCGGAAGACCAAGCTCACGGGCCTTTTGGACCGTGATCGGGAAATCGTGCGTCCATGTCCCCGTGGACAATAAATCCGCCAGCCTCCGTGCTTGCTCGGGCGTTTGACTGCGTGTGAGCAACTCCGCAACCGCATCACGAACCTGGCCAATGGCCTTCTCTGCAACGTCGGCGAGCACTAACGTTTGGTCATCGATTTCAGCGATCGGCTTTTCGCGTACGACCTTTAGGAGCGAGGCAGCGGGGTATTGACCAAGCTGGGGGTCGACCGGCCCCAGGACCGCATGAGGCGACATGACAATCTCATCCGCTGCCAAGGCGATTAGCGTGCCGCCCGACATCGCGTAGTGCGGCACGAATACGGTCACCCTTCCTTTATGCTCCCGCACCGCCCTCGCAATTTGCAGCGAAGCGAGCACCAATCCTCCCGGCGTGTGCAGAACAATGTCGAGCGGCACTTCTGGATCGGTGAGCTCGCACGCTCGCATCACTGCCTCCGCATCTTCGATGTCGATGTACCGCATCACCGGAAATCCAAGCAGGCTCATGGTCTCTTGCCGATGCACAAGCAGGATCACGCGCGAGCCCCGACGTTTTTCGATCCGAGCAATGAGGCGCTGCCGCGCAGCGTCGAGCAAGCGCTGACGCACCAGGGGCTGCAAAGCGGAAAAAATAAAAAACAACCAAAACAGGTCGCTAAAACTCATCGCCATCCTCCTCCGGCAAACGCTTACGAAAGCCGCGTCGCACCTCCTAGTGGGGAACAGGCTCCCTTGACAAGATGCCCTGCGTTCGTGGAAATCGCGCGACGCGGGCGCGTTTGTCGGGGCAGACTCGACGGCGAGCTAACGAACCGCGACCGGGATTTTCTTTGCCGGTGTGGCTTTCGGCAGGACGACCTCTAGCCGGCCGTTACGAAACTTCGCCTGTGCTCGTTCCGCGACGACTGCGGCGGGCAAGGGGATCCAGCGGGTGAAGGCACCGTAGGCGCACTCCGAATACCAGAACCCCTCCCGATGTTCCTCGCGCTCTCGCTTCTTCTCGCCTCGCAAAACGAGGTAGTCACCCACCACTTCGAGGCGGAAGTCGTCCTTTTCGAGTCCAGGGAGTTCAGCCCGCACTTCCACTGCATCGGCTGTCTCATCCACCTCGATCGCAGGCCAGGCGGGGAAAGACCAGCTCAACTCGCGCGCCTCTTCCACCTCCTGGGAAGCAGACTCTTTGCGGCGAGACAGCCAACGGGAGAGCGCGTCCTGTACATCCTCTCGTAATCGAGCCAGCGTCCGCCGCCACTGGGCAGGGATCAAGTTTGCCATGGGTCACCTCCAGGCGTCGTGTTTTCCGCCGGTGAAACGTGCAGCGGGCAGCTCCGCGACGAACTGCCCACTGCACCAAGCGGTTCAGCTCACTTTCACCTCGATCTTCCGGGGTTTCGCTTTTTCCGCCTTCGGCAGATGCAAGGTGAGTACACCATGTTTGAAGTCAGCGGAGATCTTTTCTTGATCGATGACCTCGCTCACTTCAAATTGCCGGAAGAAATTCGGCAATTCGAACTCCTGCCACACCGCTTCGCCCGGAGCCGTGTGCTTCGGTGTGGCCCGGATGGTCAGTACATCGTCTTCCAACCGTACTTCCAAATCCTCCTTTGCGACACCGGGCAAATCGGCCAACAAAACAAGCTCTTCGGGCGTTTCGTAAATGTCCACAGCCGGGGCAACGTACCGATCCTCAGCGCGTGTGGCTTCGCGAGTCCGTACCGTTTGACCGGGGCCAGGGGTCGTGCTCACTGCTTTCTCCGTCATGGTTCGATTCCTCCTTTCTAGCGCCAGATCACCCAACCTGTACGGTGATTTCCTTGGGCTTGGCTTGCTCGGCCTTCGGTAAGGTCACCACCAGCAGGCCATTTCTGTATTCGGCTTTGGCCTTTGCCTCGTCGACCTCTACCGGGAGTTCGATCCGGCGCGAGAATTTTCCCGAGGTTCGCTCCTCCCGATGGATGGTTTCGTTCTTGCCGGCGCCTTGTCGCGGTTTCTCACCGCTAATGGTCAAGCTGTTTCGGAGTACGGTCAGGTTCACCGAGGAAGGAGACACGCCGGGAACAAGGGCCTCTACGTAAAACGCGTCCTTGTCTTCGTACACGTTCACCGGCGGATATCCGCGTTCTCCTCGGCCAGGCCACAAGCCAGTGCGCAACAGCGACGGGAAGCGCAAGCCCGCACTCTCGAAGGCGCGATCGATTTCACGCCGCAACGCCTCCATTTCTTGCCATGGATCCCATCGAGCCATTGTTCGTCCCTCCTTTTCCCTTTGTCCTTTGTGATTTTGTGATGCGCGTCTCCAGGTAAGCACCATCTGGGCCACGTCAAGCCAACGCACCGACTGCCGGCGAAATTTCGGGAGCTGTTCAGTCGCGGCATCGGCTCGTTGCCCTCGCTTTCTCGATTTCGCGACAAGAGCGAGGAACATGGTTGCGGTTCAGGGTTGCAAACGGGTAAGAGGCCAAGGCTCGCGATGGCCAAGGACAAGCGCTCCGGAACGACCGCGACCGTATCGGCTCGCAAAACGACGTCCCCAAAAACGCGGGGCGCGCCGCTACGGAGGAGGCCCACGGGTTCCGGTCTCGCCGGCGTCTTGTCTGTCTGTCTCTTGTGTTCAGGCGCTGCCAGTCTCGCCCTCGAAGCTGTTTGGATGCGCGAACTTCGGCTGGCGTTTGGGTCGACCACCCTGGCCACCAGCACGATTTTGGTGGCGTACATGCTCGGACTCGGAACCGGTGGCTGGATGGGTGGGTGGCTGGCTCACTGGGCACGCCGGCCACTGGCAGCCTACGGCTGGCTCGAGGCTACTGTGGGCGTGTACGCACTCGCCGTTCCGTGGCTTGTCCATACGATCGTCAGTCAGTTGCAGCCACATCTTGCCGACGCCGGATTTTGGGTGGGCTCTGGAGCCCGGTTTTTTGCAACGCTCGTCGTCTTGCTGCTGCCCACCGTCGCCATGGGAGCGACGCTACCGGTGGTCGTTCGCACCCTCGCAGGCACGCACGGTCGGGTAGGGCAGGCGACCGCTCTTTTGTACGCAGCCAACACCTTCGGCGCGGTTGTGGGTGTGTTCGCCGCCACGTTTTGGTTGCTGCCAAGCTGGGGGCTGCGGGGCAGCAACATCCTGGCAGCGATGCTGGACATTCTCGTCGGTGTTCTGGTCATTGCGTGGGCACATCGGGTGGGTGTCGAACACCCGCCAGCCGACACCGCCCCGGAGGAGGTCGCCTCGCGCGCGACGATTCCTGGAGGTGTGCGGCATACTTGGGTCCCGCTGGTGGCGTACAGCGCCGTAGGCTTTAGCGCACTCGCTTACGAAGTTTGCTGGACTCGCGCGCTTGCCTCGGTGTTTGGCTCTTCCACGTACGCCTTCGGTACGATGCTCGGCACATTTTTGGTCGGCATTGCCGCCGGTAGCTTTGCCGTGCGGAGACACGTCGACCGGTTTGCTGCGCCCACTTATGCGGCTGCCTGTGCAACGCTGGCGCTCGGGGTTGCTTCGCTTGCAACGCTGAAAATCTTGTTCCTCCTCCCCGACTGGTTTCCTTGGTGCTTCCTGTGGCTTGGGGCAACGTACTCCGCGGCGATGCGCAGCAGCGTCCTTCTTGCCCTGTTGGCATTGCTCCCTCCTACGCTCATCCTTGGTGCACTGTTCCCTTTGCTTGTTCGCGTCGTACACACTCACGGAGCGGCGGCCGCACGGTCGGTGAGCAGAGTGTACCTGTTCAACACGATCGGCTCTGCATTCGGCGCGTTTGCCGCAGGATTCTTGCTTCTTCCCTGGCTTGGCTTGGAGCGCACTTTGTGGGCGCTCATCAGCCTGAACGCTGCCACCGCTATCTTATTGCTGCTTTGGCAGCGCGAGCACCGAGGAGTGCAGTGGATGGCACCACTAGGATCGGCTGCCGCCGTGCTCACCGCTTTTGTATGGCTGGGAGGAGCCCGTATCGACCCAGCGGCTCTCACTCGCGGAGTGTTTCGCTTCCCTATATCGGAGATCGATGTTGGCGTCGCACCCGCACCCCTGAGCGGCCCCCTGGAAGGGGAGCTGCTCTATTATCGCGATGGCTGGAACGCCACCGTTTCGGTGCATCGCATCGTGGGCGAGCTTAGCCTCCGCGTGAACGGCAAGGCCGACGCAAGCACGCGTGGCGACCTACCTACCCAGGTGCTGCTGGGTCATTTGGGTTATCTGTTTCGCCCCGATGCTGCCGAGGTTGCAATCGTCGGTCTGGCTTCCGGGATCACTGCAGGAAGTGCGGCGCTTCACCCGAGCAGCCGCATCGACCTCATCGAAATCGAACCGGCGATGGTGGAGGCGTCGAGGTTCTTTGACGAACTGAACCATCAGCCACTCGAGCAGCCTCGCGTCCGGCTGGTGCTCGAGGACGCCCGAGCCTACCTGGCGGCGAAGCGTGCTGCTTACGACCTCATCGTGTCGGAACCGTCGAACCCATGGATGGCCGGTCCCGCGAATTTGTTCACGCGGGAGTTCTTCCAACTTGCAGCGCGTGCCTTGCGGCCCGGCGGATTGTTAGTGCAGTGGGTGCAACTGTACGCCATGCCCCCGGAGGCGGTGGCGTCGATCTTTCAGGCGCTGCGCGAATCGTTCCCGTATGTGTACGGGTTCGCTCCTGGTCACGGCGACACCGACTTATTGCTCGTAGCAAGCCGGGAAGCCTGGAACTTTGCAGACTGGCCGGCGTGGGACCGCTTGCCGCCCCCCGCACGGGCGGATCTCGTCCGCGCCGGCGTGTTCGACAGCGACGACGTGCGGGCGCTTCTGTACCTTACGCCCGAGGGCGTTGCCGAGCTGGCTGCAAAGACGCCGGTGGCGAACAGCGACGACAACTTGTTCGTAGAATTTCTCGGGCCGCAAGCCTTGTATGCCGACCCCACTGGTCCGCCGAACTGGGAGCAAATCGACGCACAAGCCGACAAAGTCGCCCACTTCTGGCAAGCCGCTCTGCCGCCCGAGGCACGGGAAGGTCCAGCCGCTGGCAATGCCCTTGGCGAATTGGCGCTCGCCTACTTACGACGCGAAGCAAGAGCCGTCGCACGAGCCCTGGTACAGCGCGCCGAACAGCTTGAGGGTGGCCCGCTCATCCGAGCAGCAAAAGCGCAACTCGACCTCGAGGCCGACGAGACGAACCCCGAGCAACTTTCCCAGCTTGCTGCTGTTCTGCGCGAGGCGGTGTCCGCATCTCCCCAGTCGTACTCCGCTCGGTACTTGCTGGCCAAGGTAGAGTACGACCGCCAGGAACATCTTCGCGCTCTGGCTCACATCGAGTTCGGTTTGCAACTGCGCCCCGGCGACTTGCGTTTGCGCCGATTGCGCTTGCAGGCATTGCTCGGCGTTGGCCGGGGTGCGGAGGCCTGGGAGGAAGCGCAGGCGCTTCTCGCAAGTCGCTTACGCGATCGGGACCTCGATCTTTACTGGGATGCAGCACAGGCGGCTGCGCAAACTGGGCGCGACCAAAATGTCGTGGAGCTGGTGCGCAAATATCTCGCGTACTATCCCGACTCGCCCGAGCAATGGGGGGCGCTGGCTGACGCGCTTTCCCGCCTGGGCGATGCAACCGGCGCCGCGCAAGCACGCCGAAACGCGGAACAAGCGAAACGGAACTTCCTGCTTGCACTGCACATGCAAGCACGACGCATTGCCTTGCTCGGTGCCCGCGAAGAAGCCATTGCGCGATTGCAAAACATCGTGTTTCTGGATCCCGACTATGTCCTGGCGCGACAGGACTTACAGCGACTGCAAAGCGGGCGGAACCTCGAACTGTGAGGTTCCCGATGCAGTCGGCGCAAGGCACGAGACCTTCGATCACGGGCAAGGACAGGCCGCGAGCTCAACGGGCGTGCCTGCAGCCAGTGCGCGTGGGACCGCAGCGCCCAAACGATGCAGAAAAAGCAGGTAGGTTCCTCGGACCTGAACGAATCCCCGTTCGGGGCAAGCAGCCTCTCAGGTTCTTGCGGCGTCTTCCCGAGCGCGGTCTTCGGTTGTGGGGGCCGGCTGGGAAGCGAGCGGGAAGTACACGCAGACGCAGGTTCCATGTCCAAGTTCGCTCTCGATGCGCAGCGCACCGCCATGGGCTTGCACGATGTGCTTCACGATTGCCAACCCGAGCCCAGTGCCGCCTAACTCACGCGAGCGTGCGCGATCCACACGGTAAAATCTTTCCGTTAGACGCGGCAAATCGCGACTGGGAATTCCGATTCCTGTGTCTTCCACGCGCAATTCCACCCAAGGCCCCTCGGCCTTCGGCGCGCGCAAATGAGTTCCTTCCGCTCGCTCGGCCACCCGAGCAGACACGGTCACTGTGCCCCCAGCAGGAGTGAACTTGATGGCGTTTTCCGTAAGGTTCAACACCACTTGCTCGACGCGATCGGGGTCACCAAGCAGGGCGGGCAGGTCGGGCGGGCACTGGACCACCAGTCGCACCTGGGCAGCCTCAGCCAAAGGTCCGAGTGCCTCCGTGGCGCGGTGGACGACCGTCGCCAACTGGACGGGACCGAGCCGTAACGGCGTTCGCCCGAGTTCCAAATTCGAAAGAGCGAGCAAATCCTCCACCAATCGGGCCAGTCGTTCCGCGTGCCGCTCGATGACCACAACGAACTTCCGAGCACGCTCTGGGTCGCTCAGGGCGCCTGCAAGGAGCGTTTCCGCATAACCGCGGATGGCGGTGAGCGGGGTACGGAGTTCGTGAGAGACGTTCGCCACGAAGTCGCGTCGGGTCGCTTCCAGCCGACGTGTTTCGGTCACGTCGTGTGCCACGACCACAAAGAGCGGGGCTCTATCGCGACCCTCGCGAATCGGGGAAACCCGCACGCGCAACGTCCGGTGGTCCGCCAACAGGACTTCTTGCTCCGCGGGCATCTCGCTTTCCGACACACGGCGAAAAAGTTCCACGATCTCCGGTTGGCGCACCACCTCCACCAGCCCCCGACCGGTCAAGGGCACGTTGCCCCCGAAGCAACGCTGTGCCTGCTCGTTGCACAGGATGATCTCTCCGCGGGAATCGAGCACCATGACTCCCTCATGCATGCTGCTCAGCGTAGCTTCCAGCAAGGTGCGCTCGCGTTGCGCTTCCCCAAGGCGCTCGTGGAAGGCGTGCGCCAAGCGGTGAATGGATTGTTCCAGTCCCCGGAGAAACACGTTGCGCGAGGGAATGAGGCCGGTGGGCTCTCGCCGGCCGCTCGCGAATGCATCAATGGTCTGTTCCAACTGGACCAGCCGGCGGCGTAGCAACCAAGCTCCCATGGCCGCGACGGCGGCAATCACGAGAAAAAGGCCCGCGGCTGTCCCCCAATCCATCGACGTCACCAGCCCGGAGGCGACGCGTTCCTACTTCGAGCCCCCGCAGCGAAGTTCGATTGCGCTGCCGGTTCAGTCCAACCCACACTCGTCAAACTTGTACCCGACCCCTCGGACCGTCAGGATTGCCCTTGGGTGCGCATCGTCCGCCTCGATCTGGCGCCGCAGCCGCCGAATATGGACATCGACGGTGCGCGGCTCCACGTGGGTATCTTCGCCCCAAACGAGATCGAGGATCTGCAAGCGGTCCCAAACCCGATTGGGGTTCTGAACGAAAAAGCGCAGCAGCTCGAATTCCTTCCGTGAAAGTTCTTTCTTCTCGCCGGCTACGAATACCTCGTGGCGGTCGAAGTCGACACGCAATCGTCCCCGTTCGTACACCTCGGGAGCCCGTTGTTGCTGCGCGGCCGCGGCACGCCGCAAGATGGCTCGGACCCGAGCCATCAGCTCCCGTACGCTAAACGGCTTGGTCACGTAATCGTCGGCACCTAACTCCAGGCCGACTACCCTGTCCGCTTCCTCGGCTTTTGCCGTAACCATGATGACTGGGATGCGGCGCCAGTCGGGGTGTTCGCGCAGGCGCCGGCACACCTCCAAGCCCGACAAACCCGGCAAGGCGAGATCCAACACGACCAAATCGGGGGGCCGCCGCTTGACCTTCTCCAGCGCAGTGGCGCCATCCGCTGCCGTGGACACCGAAAAACCTTCTTGCTGCAAATTAAAACGCAGCAGCTCGAGGATATCCGGGTCGTCCTCGACAATCAGCACGTGGCGCCCCGTTGGGGTCGGACCGAGAAACGCAACCTGCTCCAGAAACATTTCCGTGGCGAACACCTACCGCGCCCTCACACGGACGGGGGGACAATATCGAGGTGGCGAATCGACTTTCCGCGCACCATGAACACCACCATTTCGGCAATGTTCGTGGCGTGGTCGGCAATCCGTTCGATGTATTTTGCCACGAACATCAGCCGAATGCCGCGCGTAATCGTGTGTGGGTCTTCCACCATGTAGGAAAGCAGCTCCCGAAACACCTGATGCGTGATGGAGTCGATTTGGTCGTCGTCACGACACACTTTGAGGGCAAGATCCACATCCTCGTTGACAAACGCGTTCAGACACTCGCGCAGCATGCCCAAGGCAATGTCGACCATTCTGGGGATATCGATAAAGGGCTTCAGTGGCGGCTCTTGATTCAGCTCCAAGGCTCGCTCGCAAATATTGACCGCCATGTCCCCGATCCGCTCCATGTCCGTCGTGATCTTCAGCGCGGTCGTGATCAGGCGCAAATCGCGGGCAGCAGGCTGGTGCAGAGCGAGCAGGCGCAAGCAAAGGTCGTCGATTTCCACGTCCAAGCGGTTGACAGTGTGGTCGCGCTCGATCGTGGCCCGGGCCAACTGATCGTCGCGCTGCACCAAAGCCTCGGTGGCATTCGCAATTTGCTTTTCCACCAAGCCCCCCATCTCCAACAGCTTGTGGTGGAGTTGTCGGAGTTCGTCGTCAAAGTGGCGGTCCGTGTGCGTGCGTCGCTCCAATCGGGTCGTCCTCTCTCTTCTCAGCCGAAGCGGCCGGTAATGTAATCTTCCGTCTCCTTTTGATCTGGGTTTGTAAATATCTTTGCAGTTGGGCCGTACTCTACCAAGCGACCCAGGTACAAGAACGCCGTGAAGTCCGACACTCGAGCCGCTTGCTGCATGTTGTGAGTCACGACGACAATCGTGTAACTGCCTTTTAGCTCGTGAATGAGTGCCTCGATCTTTGCCGTGGCGATCGGGTCGAGTGCGGAGCAAGGCTCGTCCATGAGCAACACTTCCGGTTCCACAGCCAGTGCCCGGGCAATGCACAAACGCTGCTGCTGGCCGCCCGAGAGCCCCAGGGCGCTTTCGTGCAGACGGTCCTTGACTTCGTCCCACAGCGCTGCCTGCCGCAAGCTCCGCTCCACGATTTCATCGAGCTGGCGGCGGTCGCGGGTACCTGCAATGCGTGGCCCGTACGCAACGTTTTCGTAAATCGATTTGGGGAACGGGTTCGACTTTTGGAAGACCATCCCGACGCGCTTTCGCAAAGCAGTTACGTCGAGCCGTGGATCGTAGATGTCGAGCCCGTCAAGCTTGATGCTTCCACGGATTTGCACTCCATCGATCAAATCATTGAGCCGGTTGAAGCACCGTAACAGTGTGGATTTGCCGCAGCCGGAGGGACCGATAAAGGCGGTAACCTGATGCCGGGTGATGTCCATGCTGATATCTTGCAGCACCCAATGATGCCCATCGTAACTCAACGCGAGGTCGCGAATGCTAAAGACGGCATCGCCCGCGTCGAGAGTGGTCGCTTGTTGCTCCACATCTTCCGCCACCTGAACGCTCCCTTGTCGCGCCACCCGGCCGGCCGGCAAGGCAATTCGCGTACCCAGAATTGGCGCAGTCATGATGGCTCCTCAGAAGACTCCTGTCGACAATCGCCGCCGTACTCGGGCCCGCAAGAAAATGGCGGCAAGATTCAAAACCACAACGATGCCAACCAACAACAAGGTGGTTGCATACACCATTGGCTTCGCTGCTTCCACGTTCGGGGACTGAAAGCCAACGTCGTAAATATGGAACCCCAAATGCATGAACTTGCGCTCCAGGTGCAGGAACGGCCAATGGCTGTCCAACGGCAGGGTCGGCGCAAGCTTCACTACTCCGGTAATCATCAGGGGCGCCACTTCTCCCGCACCGCGCGCCATCGCCAAGATGAGGCCCGTGAGGACACCAGGAAGGGCGCTCGGCAAGACCACGTTTTTCATCGTCTCGTACTTGGTTGCCCCCAGGGCGTAAGAGCCCTCGCGTAGCTCGCGGGGCACCGCCGCAAGGCTCTCTTCGGTGGCGACGACGACCACCGGTACGGTCAACAAAGCCAGCGTCAGCGATGCCCATAAAATGCCACCGGTCCCGAACGTCGGCGAAGGCAAACGTTCGGGATAAAAGAGCGCGTCGACGGTGCCGCCGACGAAGTACACAAAAAAGCCGAGACCGAACACTCCGAACACGATCGAAGGCACGCCGGCCAAATTGTTCACGGCGATCCGAACGGCTCGCACCCACGGGCCGGGCCGAGCATATTCCCGCAAGTACAAGGCGGCCAGCACACCGAACGGCACCACCGCGACGCTCATGATCAGCACCATCAGTACAGTGCCGAAGATCGCCGGGAACACCCCGCCTTCGGTATTGGACTCGCGAGGGTCGCCACTGACGAACTCCCACAGTTTGCTTGCATACACCCGGAGTTTGCCCGGCACCGACAACGTATTCGCCCGGTACGCGCGGACGACATAGGCAACCGGAAGTTCTTTCACTGCGCCGGTCGCGGCGCGCAGCACCACCTTCTCCGCTTCCATCTGCTTGCGCAGCTCTTCGAGTTCCCCATGCAACCGGTCGTACTCGGCCTGCAAACTTGCAATGGTTTGCAGCACTTCGTTTCGAGCAGCTTCTGGGGCACCGCGGTACTCCAGCCTAAGGAGCAACAATCGCTGTTCTTCGATCGATTGGTTCACGTCCCCCAGTTGCTTTCGTTCCAACCGCCGAATTCGAGCCGCCAACCGGCGCGCATCGGGCAAGCGAGCACGCAGCGCCTCCCACGTTTGCTCGCTGCCTTTTGCCACTGTTTCCGACCCAACGTGCAACGCGTCGAGCCAACCGTAGAAGTTGCCCCACTCTTCGCGTTCCAAAGTCACCAGTTCCGCCGGGTACGAGATCGTCCGCACGTTTGCCTTGTCTACCCACCGGAAGTCTGCCGCGAAGAAATCCCGGTTCCCTACCTGAACCAGGATCCGCTGCTTCCCCGCGTAAAGGCCCTCGGCATCCGGAAGCGGCTCTTCCGCCAAAATTGGCCCGACGATTTGCGTTCCGTCGACAAGCTCGATCTTGGCCACCGACCGCGGCCAGAACACCCCTAGCGCTTGCGTGCAAATCAGCACCAGCAAACCTGCAATCATGACCACTGCCGTGGCCAGCGCGCCGGCGGCTAACCAAATGAAGGGGTCGCCCGTTTTCCACACGCCGAGCAGCTTCTTCGTCATCGGAAGCACTCACAACTGTTGAAAACGTTGTCGCAGTCGTTGGCGGACGATCTCGGCAGCGGTGTTGACGACAAACGTCACCGCGAACAGCAACAGCGCGGCGAGAAACAACACGCGGTACAACGTGCTCCCGTAAGGAGCCTCGGGAATTTCCACCGCAATGTTGGCCGAGAGGGTGCGCATGCCGGTGAAAATGCTCCAGTCCAACACCGGTGTGTTCCCGGTCGCCATCAACACGATCATCGTTTCCCCCACTGCACGCCCGAATCCAATCATGATGGCCGAGAAAATCCCTGGGCTCGCCGCCGGCAGGACCACACGTACCGCCGTCTGCCAGGGCGTGGCCCCCAAGGCGAGCGAGGCCGAGACCAGCCGTTTCGGCACGTTCGCAAGGGCCTCTTCCGTAATCGAAAAAATCAATGGGATCACCGCAAAGCCCATGGCCAGACCCACCACGACGCAGTTGCGCTGATCGAAGCGCGTGTCCAGCGTTTCCGCGAGCCAGTGCCGAAAATCCCCTTGGAACCACCACACTTCCAGCCACGCGCTTGCATGCCAAAAGCTCCACCCAACCAGGATCAGCGCCAGGCCAGCACCGACGACTTCGAAGCCGCGCGGCAGCCGCCCGCGCCACCTTGCAGGCAACCAAAAACACAAGGCACCGAGCCCACCCACCACAATCGGCCCCAATGCCATCGCAAGGAGGAACCCGGGCATATGGCGCTCGAGAGCGGGCGCCAACACGAGACCAGCAACGAACCCCAAGACGACGCTTGGCAATGCTGCCATCACTTCCACCGTTGGCTTGATCACGTTCCGCAAGCCTGGCGGGCTGAACATGGCTGTGTACAGGGCCGCAAGCACGGCAATGGGCACGGCAAACAAGAGCGCGTACACGGTGCCCTTTACCGTGCCAAAGACGAGCGGAACCAAACTAAACTTGGGCTCGAAATCGTCCGTGCCGCCTGTGGATTGCCACACGTACGCCGGTTCCGGGTATCCTTCGTACCAAACTTTTCCAAACAAGGTGCGCAAAGTGATTTCCGGGTGCGGATTCTCGATTGCCCAGCTCGTGAGCGTTCCCCCCTCCAACACGCTCACGAGACCATCGGCTTTGGGTGCCATGGCTACCGCGACCACCGGTGCGTCCCCAGCAGTGAGACGCAGCAGGGTTTGCTCGGAGGTGGCGTGGCGCAGCGCAACTTCTCCAGCCGCATCGCCAGTCACAAAGCCTTTGTCGCGCTGCGATGCATTGATCGATCGCACCGCCGCACCGTGAGGGGCAAACTCATGAATGCGCACAAGCCTCCAGCCCGAAGCGACCTCTGGATCCCTGACCGGCTGCCAGACCGACACCTGCCCCTCGCGGTCGCCAACGACGAACGACTGATCGCCGATCAAATACGCCAGCGCCGTGATCCCCACGCTGTCCGCCCGAGTCGCACGGCGCCGATCGATCAGCACGGGGTTGGCAGGATCGCGCAGGTCCCACTGCTCGACGGTCCCGTCGCGGCTCCCGACCACCAAACGGGTGCCGCGGGCATCCAGGATCAACGTGGTGACACCACCAACGCCAATGTCGCCCCGCTGCTCGGTACTTTCGCTTTCTCCAAAAAGGCTCGTGGTCGTGCTCAAGGACCAAAACGAAACGCTGCCGCGCTCGTTCACCCAGGCAATGGCAAGACTCCCGTCCCTCCAACTGCTTGCAGCAAACACACTTGGCGGATTCTCCGGCGAGAAGAGTTTCCATTCGCCCAGCCGCGACAGCTCGGACACAAAGCGTCGGCCCTCCGCTTCGTACACCGGACGAACCTGCAAGCTCACGGCGAGCAACGAACCATCGGAAAGCGAGGCAAAGACCTGGCCTAAACTGTTTCGCCGCACGGCAACCACGGTCCGCCCCTCGACGCCGGGGAGTGCGAGGCGGTTCGTGACAGCTCCGTCGTGTGGGCGGACCAATTCGATGGTCCCGTCAGCTCGAAAAAGCTGAACACGTTCCCGGTACTCGTCGGTCGACACGGCAAGGATGGCGGGGCCTTCCGCGGCACGCCACTGCTCCCGGCCGACCACGCGAGCCCCGCGCATTAACGGCCAGGTTTCAGCCCCCAAAAATGCCAGCATCGTGACAATGCTGGCGACGGTCGCAAACCCGCCGATGGCGACGACATGCTGGGCGAGCACGTCGGCTAGGCGCCGCCGAGCGGTACGAGCCGCCCAAAGTGCTGCACGTGCGCTATCGGGTCGCATCACCTCAGATCCGCTCCTCGCGGTTCGCTTTTACTCCAGTTTGCGGCGTTCTTCCGCCGCCACCTTTGCTGGCAGCGGCAAGTAACCGTCTTTTACAACGATCTCCTGGCCTTCCTTGGACAGAACGAATTTTAAAAATTCGCGGACCAATGGATCCAAAGGCTTGCCGGGTTCCTTGTTGATGTACACGAACAGGAACCGCGCCAACGGATACGCGCCCTTGTACACATTTTCCGCCGTCGGCTCCACGGCCGGGGCGCCTTCTTTCGGTGCGAGGGCCAAAGCCTTCACCCCCGAGGTGCGATACCCCAACCCGCTGTAGCCGATTCCCGCGAGATCCTCGCTCACGCCCTGCACGACAGAAGCAGACCCCGGTTGTTCTTTCACTTCGTCCTTGAAGTCACCGCCGCCCAAGGCGTGTTCCTTGAAGAACCCGTACGTGCCCGATGCGGAGTTTCGTCCGTACAAACTGATGCGCCGATTTTCCCACGCACCTTTCAAACCGAGCTGTCCCCAAGTGTCGATCGACTGCGGGTACCCGAGCCGCCGCGTTTTCGAAAAAATCGCGTCCACCTGCGGCAACGTTAGCGCTTGGATGGGATTGTCTTTGTGCACGTACACCGCCAGACCATCCACTGCCGTTTTGATTTCCGTTGGTTTGTACCCGAACTTCGCCTCGAACTGGTCGCGCTCGCTTTCTTTCATCGGGCGCGACATGGGGCCTAGCTGCGCGGTTCGGGCAATCAACGCGGGCGGGGCGGTACTGGAACCCTTGCCTTCCACTTGCACGCGCACGTTGGGGTACACCTTGGCAAAGCCCTCGGCCCACAAGGTCATGAGGTTGTTCATGGTGTCGCTGCCGATGCTGTTCAGCGTTCCCGAAACACCACTGACTTTTTCATAGGCCGGCAGTGCCGGATCTACCTGCACAGTCGTTTCGGCCCGCACGACCGCAGGCACCGCGAGCAGTAGGACGCCAATCCACACACTTTTCGTTCTTCGTGTCTTCTCCATCTTTTTCCTCCTAAGCCTCCGAGTTGTTCGATGCCGGACTCCTCAGAAGATCACTTGCAACTGGGTACGGGCCTCGAGATCGCGCCGATCCGGCCCGCCCGGAGTTTGCGAAACGAGACTACCGACATCCGCCTGCACCTTCAGCGAGTGCTGCCATACAAACCAGCCAATTCCGGCACGGTATTCTTCTTGCCGGTTGTCTGCCCCGTCCGGGTTGACCACCGCATATCGCACTGCCAACTCGATCGTCTTGGGTACCACGAAGTATCCGGCTTGCACGTTGATTCCGTGTGTCTGCCGCGTGCGCTGCGGCGTGCCAAGCGCTGATCGAGTGACTGCCGGTTGCCCGAACAAGCTGTCCGTGATGGATAGGCGAGGCGTCTTGTCGTCCCGCGTCTCGAAAAAGTAGTCGGCCAGCAGCGAGAGCCCGCGCCACTTTGCATGCACATCCGCAGTCGCCCGATGATATTCCGCATCGGCTTTCGTCACGGTCGTTCGGTTCCCCACTTGCGTCGTCACCAAACGATCCGGGTTCGCTGGGTCGGGAAACGTTGCGGTCAGCGGCGCCAGAGCCGTGGAGCTCGCGTGCACCACGTTGAAGACGTACGCTCCACCAATGCCCAGCAATGGGTGGGGCGAGTCGTCCAGGTCGGATTCGCTGTACTTCATGGCACCCAGCGGGGTCCAGTAAAGCCGCGCCGCTCCCATGTGGTCGGAGTCCTCTTTCTCCACCCGGTTCTTGCCGTTGCCGTTGAACACGCCGGCGGCGTACTCCAACCAAGGCTCGCCGGCTCGATCGACCACCCCGTGCAAGGTCAAGCCTTGATCGCGCACCAGCGAGAACCGCGCGTTGGTAATTGCACGGTCGACGAACTGCAGCGCGCCGGAGGAGGTCAGCTCGGAGCGATTGAACGGCACTTTGTACTGCCCTACTTGGACCGCAGCGAACGGGAAGTATGCAATGTCCACGAAGGCATCGTCGAGATCCGGGCGCTGGCCGCTGTCGCTATCGTGGCCTCCTACCCAGTCGGCCTGCAATTTGTACTTCAGCCAAGGGTAAAACGCATTGCCGTTGATGAAGAACTTGAAGCGGCGAATGCGAAAGGCAGAGCTTGCACCGCCTCCGGGCACGTCTCGATCCGCGTACGTATAACGAGCCTGCAGCCGGTTCCCCAACGCTGCACTGAAGCGCGGCTTAGGGGTCGGGTCGCCGTACGCAGCAGGAGCCATCTCGGTACTCGACCACGTAAATCCTGATCCCACTTTGTAGGTCACACCCGGCGGCCATGGTTTGCTCTCACCAGCTCCGCGACTCGTTTCCGACGGCCCCGCAGAACCGCTGGCTCCTGAGGAAGAACGCTCGCGCTCGCGTTCCTCTCGGCATTGTCGCGCCTCTTCCGCGCTCAACATGCCCTTCTCGTACAAGATGTCACAAACATTCTTCGCCTGGGCCACTCCCGTCCACAGGACTGTGGAAAACACGAGCCACGTCCCAACACGCCATCCTTTCATCACGTCCTCCTTTGCCTGGAAAGTCAAAATCGTGGCAAAGGTACAACAAAGACGTGATGAGCAGGTAACGGGATTATTACATGATTGTTAAACGCTCCGCCCACGCGTCGGCGGCCGCGTGTTTAATTGCCCATCCTTGCCAGCGGCGATCGTTCTTTGTCGCCACAGCGCCGCGGGTCGAGTTTATAGCCGACCCCTCGCACGGTCACGATGGCGGCTCCTGCACCTCGGGCTCCGCCTAAATGCTGCCGCAACCGGCGGATGTGCACATCGATCGTGCGAGGCTCCACAGCAGCATCGTCTCCCCAGATTGCCACAATCAACTCTTCGCGCCGAAACACGCGGTTGGGGTGCCGCAGGAAAAAGCTGAGGATTTCGAATTCGCGGAGAAACACGCGTACCGGCTGCCCTTCCACGGTTACTTCGTAGCCGTCCAAATCGACGCGCAGCCATCCGCACTCCAACACGCGTCGCCGCGGCTGGCCGGGTCGAAGTTGTCCTCGTTGAGCAGAGTCCAACATCAGTCTCTCCTCACGTTTGTCCATCTGTGCCGTCGCTCCCTTGGCCTGATGAAGTCATCAGTGGCGCAATCGTCACCGCGCCGGCTTCGCGCGCGACATCCATCAGGTCGACCACCACACCATAGGGAACTTCGTCTCGCGCGGTTACGAACAGCACGTGATCGTCGCGCGCAGCAAACATTCTTGGCAAACGCTCCGCGAGTTCGCCCCGCTGCAAGTGGACGCCATTTACGCGGACGCTCCCGTCGGCTTCCACCTGCATTACCAAAGGTGGATCCCCTTCGATGCGCTCGACTTCGACCTTTTCTTCTTTCGGCGTGTGCACCCAGAACTTCTTTTCGAGGAGCGGGGTGATCACCATGAAGATGATGAGCAGGACCAGCACCACGTCGACGAGCGGGGTCACGTTGATCGCCGGCGCGGGGTACTTGCTCTTGGCCGATCCTACCTGCATCGCCATCGGCTAACCTCCTTGCTCTGTGGAGCTGCCCTCGGCACGCCGTTGGGCGACGAGCAACGACGCCCCTGGGTATCCTGCTTCCCGCACCTCACCCAACACGCTGCGGACTTGAGCCCAGCTCACATCCTTGTCCGCCCGCAGCACCAACCGCCGCTCAACGTCCTCGCTTCGCAGCGCGAGCAGCTTGTCCCGCAGCGATTCTGCGGGCACTTGTTCGGTTCCAACAAAAACCTCCCCGGACCGCACGAGCGTCAGGGTCCACGGCTCTCGAGGGACCTTGACGTCGGGATCGACGTTCGCCGCACGAGGGAGTTCCACTGGACGCTCCTGGCGCATTTGCGGCACGACCACCATGAAAATGATCAGCAGCACCAGCACAACGTCCACTAGCGGAGTGACGTTGATTTCTGGTTCCACGGGGTCCATGTGCCCCCGCACCAACCTGCGCCTCATACGAGAGCTCCTGCCTCCACGGCACTGACGCCATTGGGCTTGCCTGCCGGCACCGGTTCCGTAGCGATAGCGCCCTCGAGACCTAACCAAACGGCAGTGCGGCCCGACTCCTCGCTGTCTTCGAACTCGTCCAGAAGCTCGCCCAAGGCATTTTTCAGGCGCGCTTCCTCGGCGTTCGCCTGCGATGCGAGAAAGTTGTAAGCCAGCACCGCCGGGATGGCCACGGTCAAACCAAGCGCCGTTTCCACCAAGGCTTCCGAGATTCCCCCAGCAACTGCCGCTAGTCCACCGCTGCCGGTTTCGGCGATTCCCTGAAACGCCGAAATGATTCCCACGACGGTTCCGAGCAAGCCCACGAACGGTGCGATCGATCCCACAGCGGCAAGCACCGCGAACCCGCGTCGCAACCCGATGCCAGCCTGCTCGATGTAGCGTTCCATGTGCCGCTGGGTCTTCTCCAATGGAGCCAGGCCGCCCCCATCTGCACGGTGTCGGTGCGCTTGGATGTACGTCTCGATTCCGGTCTGCACTAGCCGGGCCAGAAACGAGCTTGGAAACTCAGAAGCGGTTTTGGCTACCGCGCCCCACTCTCCCCGCCGGCGCGCATCCTTCACCGCCGCCAAAAACCGCCGCGATGCCAAGCGCGACCGCGCGAAGGTCAACCAGCGCTCCACGAACACAACCAACGAGGCGAAACCCATCACCAACAGCACGCTGGCCACGACCAGCGCAGCTGCGCCCATATGCTGCCACATTTCTTGCCAACTGAACTGCATGTGCTTCTCCTTTCTTTAAGCCCGGATCGCCGCGCGACTCTTCGTTACGCCTGCAATTTGAATGGAATCTGGATAATCCGGTACACCGCGATTGGTTTTCCTTGATACGTTGCCGGCTGGTATTTCCACTCGCGGACTGCGCGCACGGCGGCCGACACAAATGGCTCTTCGCCGCGCAGCACTTCCACGTCTGCGACGGTTCCAGCCGCAGTGATCACCACCTTCAACACTACCGTACCCGTTTTTCCTTCGGCACGAGCCTCGCTCGGGTATGTCGGAGGACGATTCGAGGCGAGGGGCCTAGGCGGATCCGCGTTCTCCGGTAACGCGATCGGCTGAATGTTTTGCCCAGTGACGCCCGCGACTCCACCTTCGAGACCGGCTGGATCTCCGCCTAAAGCCGGATCCCCGGCAACTGCGACCCCCTTGTCTTCGGACGGGTCGGCCTCTCGTGGAGGAGCCGAAGGCATCTCTCGCGGTGCCACCAGGGGCTTGGGCGGAGGAGGAGCTTCCACCTGCCGCACCTTCAGCCGCTTGGGCACCACCGGCGCTGGAGCTGGGGGCACGGGCTGTACGACTGGCGGCGGCTCGGGTGGCTTCACCACCATTTCGCGGAACGTCACCTCCTGAGGCTTTTCCTGAGGCTGCACCGGCTCTGGTTTGCCCGCCGGCAAGCTGACGATGAGCCCCACGGCGCTTACGTACGCAACCGCCGCGAACAAAACGGCAGGCAACCAATTTCGCCGCCCCCATTCGCCTTCGTCGTAACCCCAGTCGTCTCCGTATCCGACTAAACTCGCCATGGACTCCTACCTGTCGTGCGCGGACTTTTAGCCTGGGAGTGAGAACAAACCGTGAAACGCGTGTTACGAATCGTTGAAAATTCGCGCTCGTTCTCTCGCGCGCCCAAATCCTCGCGTTAGTCCGAGTGGTACGAAAGAATCTTCGCTTTGCCGTCGAAGTACACGACTACACCCGGATCCAGCACCACTTCCGACCCTTGCGCATCGGCAAACACCAAGCGCGGTTCTCGGATTAACGCGTAGCCCGCGCGCTGTTCGAGTTTGTCAGGCACCTCCGCACGCTTGAAGGTCAGCCCGCCCACAGCGCACGCGGGCAGCAACGCCGCAAGCGCATACGTGCTTTTGGTCCGATGCAGTCGGGTGAAGAATTCCGCTTTTTCCGCGGGCATCTGTGCAGGTGGTTCCCCCGGGCGCACCGACCCAGGCAGCACCACCTTGCGGTACTCATCATCCGTCACCAACAACGCTTCCAACGCGCCCCGATCCTGTTCGCACAGATGGCGCGCAACCTGCTCTAAGAGCGCCACCGCTTCTGCCCGCGCCCCATCCCGAGGACTCGCTGCAACCCTCGCCGCGTTGGCTGGGTCTACGGTTCGACAGCTCGCGACCAACATGGCGCCTGCACATACGATCCAAACGTTCTTGATCCAGTCTCGTTCCATCATGCTCGTTCCTCGAACGCACAAGAAAAGGGCAAGGGGCGGTGATACACTTGCAGCACCGCCCCTTTGCCAGACCGCATCCGCCTTACTGCGTAACGAAGCTGATCCAGCCTCCCGGAGTCACCATCCAGTTCGCGCCGTTCGGATCGAAGCCACCGATGTATGTGGCAGTGGTGAAGAAGGGATCGCCAAAGAGCGCCCCGCAGTCTACACCGCCCGAAACAGCGCCAGGGTTGCCGGGTCGTGGATCCACGACAGCAGGCGACGGGAACGGCCCGATGGTGAGGCCGGGGTCGGCCGTGGAGATCTCGCCAGCGCCCACCAAGAGGTTCGTATACTCGCAGGAGTTGCAGCTGGCTCCCGTGTTCCCAGAACCCGTCTTGTTCCGGCACAGCTCCGTTCCGCCGGTTCCGTTATTGAACAGCAGGAGCTTGTAGTGGCGCAGAATGGGTGCCGCGCCGCCGAGGGTAAACGGGCTTCCGTCGCAGGTTGCTACACCGTCGGTTCGCGGGTTCCCCGAAACCAAGCACGTACCCGAACAGGCATGCTGGCCAGTCGCAGCGTCACGCAGTTGAATTGCGGCGTCGTCCATCCCGGTCACCAGGATGTTCGCGAGTTGCCCGCCGGTACCGCGGCGGTGGAACAAGCCAAAGAAATCGCCCGCAGGGTGACCCGGCTGCAGCTTTCCGCCAATTACGGTGACGTTACAGAAGCGCGGGTCGGATACAGGCGTCGCAGCAAAGTTATTTTCGTTGTTGTCCGACTCGAAGCCATGGCTGCCCGCGGTGTCGATATTTCCAGCGTACTGGGCCGCGAGGGCAAACTGCACCTTGGAGACCGTCCCTAGCTGCCAGTCCAACTGGTCGTCCGCATTCGCGGTTGCAACGAGATACTTCGAATTGTTCGTGCCACCAAACCACTCGAACCCGTCGTCCTTGCCCATGTGAGCCTGGAGGAAGTCGAACTGCGTGCAGCTTCCGAGGGCGTTCATCGTCCACACGTTCAACTCGTTGTCGGGCGCAAGCTCGCGGCCGGCAAACTCGGTCCGGACGTAACGGGCCAAGCCGCTGCTCTCATTCAGAATCGGCGTTGCGCCACCGCCAAAAACCACGCCCACGAGCCCCTCCGGCGTCCCGGTACCACCCGGCAAGTTCACTTGGGAACAACCCATGAACGCTACGCCTCCCCAGTCACCCGCCGCACGCGAGCCCACGGGCTGGTCCGAGGTAAAGACGATCGGGCTTGCCGGCGTGCCGGCTGCGTTGATCCGTGCACTGAACGGGTTTCCATCCGAGCAGTCGCCCTGGAGAAACACGAGCGCCGACGGGCTTCCATCCGAAGACACTTTCCGCCCTTTGACCACTGCGCCGGGGCGGATCGTCACGACATTCCCTGGTTGCACGAATACGGTGCCGTCGATGAAGTACTCGCACGACCCGAGGACCACGTTGCTCGTGATGTCCGCAGAGATGGTCGTCCCGCACGGCAGAACCGGTCCCGGACTGCTGCACATCGGCACCACGTTGCGCTTGCACCCGGGGCTTGTCTCGTTGAGCACGATCACCGCGTCGTTGATGTTCAACACGCCGTCGAGGTTCACGTCCGCACAATTCAAAATGCCTTGCCCGCCACAGGCCGATGCACACGCCGCGGCGGAGGGGTTATTGATGCACGTGAGCATGAGGGCAACGTCCGCCAACGTAATTCCACCGCCATTCGGGTCGCCCGTGCACGCTCCAGACGCCGGGCTCGCTGCCCGGAACAACACGGCCGCGAACGCTAGGGAGCACAGTCCTGTCCTGAATTTTTGGAAACTACCGAATTTCATCTTTCTTCTCCTTCTTCGTTGAGCAAAGTTCGCAACGATCTAGTTCCTCGCTGCCTTACGGCTCGGTGAGGGAAACCGTGCAGCTCACGCCAGACACCGGGTTGCCGAACAAGTCGGAGGCCGACTCGACCTCGCACGTAGTCAGGGCACGTTGCGACAAGCAGGTCTCGGTTGCCGGGCAGTCGGCGTCGGTCGCGCAATTGAGGAACTGGCTCACGCTGCAGGACCGTCCTTGCGCAATGCACTTCTCGCCACAGGTTCCGTTCCCCACGCACTGGGAGTCCGATGTACACGTCGTGGTCCCATCTCCAGTGCACTTGTTTTGGGGCGCACACGAAGGACACGCCGGGGCCCGACATTGTGCAGCGTCCGTGCAAGCCTGCGAGGTGGTTACGCTGCAACGCCCCTCGGGAATCAGCGGCCGGCAAACGTCGAATTTGACGCTCGCCAACGTTCCGCTCGAGATCCCGACAGGATCCACTGCAGAGATCCGCACTGCGTCATCGAGGTCGAACGCATCTAAGAACGCCACCGAGTAGGTGAAGCGGCCCGACACATCGATGTTCGAGCCATTCTCGTCGATTCCTGCATCGAAACGCGGATACCGAACCAGGACCGTGATGCCGCCCAAGTCCGTGGGTGTCTGCACATTGATCGTTGCCGTCCGCGCGTTGGCCGAAGGTGTCGCCTTGGTGCAGTTTTCCCCGGGGTATGCAAGGGTGGCGAGGCTTTTCCCTTCGGCAAGCGCGGCTTCGATCACGCAGGTGGGAAGGGGATCGCAGCTCCCCACCTGAGCTCCGGTCAGGCCGGTACACGCTGCTTGAATTGCCGTTTGCCTGCCGCTCAGAAAACTCGCCAGCGGGGTGTCATCGAGGCAAGTCGGGTCGAGCGGGCTCCCCACCGGTTTGGTTTTTTGGCACTTCAGCGCCTCGTTCATCATCCTGTCCGCAATCGCTCGGCGCGCGGACGAAATGACCTTGAAACACTTGCGCTTCGCCAAATCTCCACCAATCGCCGCATTGCCAAGCAGCTTGCCGGCACGTTCGGTGGCGAGACCGGCGATCGAAGGGAGCTTGTTCGCCAAAGAGTCTCCCGGCAACATGTCGGTCGCCGCACTGGCGGCGGGCTGTGGGCACTTGCCTTTCGCCGGATCATGCAATTTCGAGAGCGCCTTGTTTTGATCAGCCACGTACTTGCCGCCCGAAATAATGGTAAACGGCAGGCCCTCGACATCGTTACACAACCCGCCACGCACCCCCACTTTTTGGGCAAGTCCGTGGCACTTCTCCTGGTTCAACTGCGCGCTCTTACCTAAGCCGCGCACTTCTGCACCGACGGCGGCGTAACACTTCGGCCCATCCTGAGCGGCGGCGCGCAGCCCCACGAGGGCAAACCCAACTGCGAAGCACGCGCTCAATGCGCGCGCCCACATCCTGGATCCAATGACGATTCGTTTTCTCATCCTCGAACCTCCTCGAGTTCTTGCCGCACCAGTTCTTTTCTGAACGGACGCTTCCTCGGTGCGGACAAAGGAAACGTTCCTATTCCCCCGAACGACATCTGTTCTGCATTTGCTCGTGCTCTTCCCACTTGGTCGCGACCTCCTTTCCCGAGCGCCCTACATTCTCTTCGACCGGAGAAACGCGCTCGCGTGTTTTCTCCGCCTCACTTTTTCAACGCGCCCCAAATTACCGTGCGCTCGTGAACACTCGGTCACGACAACACGAACGTTTCGTGAAATCCGCGGCGGCCGTTTTCACTAAGAGTTCACAAAGCTGTAACCACCCGCACACACCGCGGTGCTTGTCTCGGCGCATGCCGCAGTCTCAGGAGTGCTGGAGCAATCCGACGCGGGGTTGGCCCAAGGCAAAAGCGTATTTGCCCTTCGTGATGACCGCTCTGCTGTCGCTTTGCGGGAGCGTACAGGGCCAAGAAGCCCCTGGCGTTTTAAAAGGAGTGGTGAGGGATGCGCGCACGAACGAGGCCATGATCGACGCGGGCGTCGAGGTCGTCGGCACGCCCCAAAAAACGCGCTCCGACGTCGACGGGAATTTCGAATTCCGATTGCCGCCCGGGCGCTATGAAGTGCGTGCGTACGCACCGTTTTACCGCAGTGTTCGCGTACAAAACCTAATCGTGCGCAGCGGCGAAACCACGGAAACCGAGCTTCGCCTTCCGCCAGAAGAAGGAGCCGCAACCGAAACCGTGGAGGTGGTGGCGAAAGCCGAACGTGCCAGTGGTCGGGTGCAGCTCGAACTGCGTCGGGAAGCAGCCACGGTGAGCGAGAACATCGGTGCGCAGGAAATTCGTGCGAGTCCGGACAGCGACGCCGGCGAAGTGGTGCAGCGACTGCCGGCCGTGGTGGTCAAAGACAGCAAGTACATCAACGTCCGAGGCTTGAACGAACGCTACTCCACGGCACGACTTCAGGGTAGCCGCCTGCCGAGCACGGATCCCGAACGGCGCGTCGTGCCGCTCGACCTTTTTCCCGCAGAATTCATCGAGTCGATTTCTCTAGTGAAAACGTTTCAGCCCGAACTGCCCGCCGACTTTTCGGGTGCTCTGGCCGACATTTTTCTCAAGCCGTTCCCGGAAGAACGTACGTTCAGCTTCGGGCTTCAGTCTGGAGCGAACACCAACGTAAGCTTTAAACGGTTCGACACGTACCGCGCGGCTGGGCCGGCAGACTATTTTGGCCTTGGAGAACATTTCCGGCGCTTGCCGGATGGAATTCCCGACCATCCGGCCGACGTGAACCGTACGATCGCACGCCAACAAGCCTTTGCGCGCGCGTTCGACAATATTTGGGAGCCTTCAGCCATCTCGGCTCCGCCGAACCTCGGGCTTTCCTTCAGCGCGGGCAACACTTGGGGACCGTTCGGCTTGAGCTTGGCGGGACTCTACCGTACCGAGTACGGGCGGCAAAACTTAGTCAGCTCCAACGTACTGTTCGCTGGGGACCGGCCAGAATTCGCCGACCGATTCGACAACCGCGTCAGCAGCTTCGAGGCCCGTCTCGGTGGGTTGCTCAGCGCAGGCTACCGGCTGAGCGAAGCGCACCAGTTGTTCTTCCGGGCACTGGTCAATCGGAACGCGACCGACGAGACCCGCCGTTCCATCGGCACCGAGGACTCCACCGGACACACCTTGTCCTTCACCCGCTTCCGCTACACCGTGGACACCTTGGCCTTTGGCCAATTCGGGGGCGAGCATCGCCTCTCCGCGCTCAAGACGCACTGGCGCACGGCGTACGGGTACACGACTCAAGACCAGCCCGATGGCCGCTTGCAAACGCGCGACGTCACCGAGGGAAACATTTTCATCAACAACAATTTTGGCGGACGTCGGATTTTTGGCGTCCTCGAGGAACGCATGACCGACTCGGCGCTCGATTTCGAGCTGCCGGTGCCACAGCTCCCGGAACGGTTCACTGGAACGAAGCTGAAATTTGGCTCCGCTTATACATTCCGCGAGCGCGACCAGGGGCTGCGGCAATTTATCTTCGATGTCAAAGACGTCCCCGAACTGCAGGCTCTGCCAGCGGAGCAAATTTTTGCTCCGCAAAATCTCGGGCCCAATCCCTTCAATCGCGGCGTCGGCTTCCGAGAAGAGTCGAAGCCTCGGGACTCGTTTACAGCCTCGGAGGAACTCATCGCCGGTTATCTCGGGCTCGAGGTTCCGCTGTTCCGCCAAAACGGCGGCACCCACGAAGTCACCTTGTACGCCGGCACACGCACCGAGTACTGGCATCTGAAAGAGCGGTTTTTCGGCGCCAATGCAGTTCCGGTGCCCCTGCGGCGCACCGATACGACCCCTGTGCCCGCGGTTGGCTTGCGGTACCGGCCCATCGAGTCGATGAACATTCGCCTCTCGTGGAGCGATACGCTTACCCGTCCTGACTTACGCGAACTGTCCCCCACGCAGTATCCCGAGCAAGGCTCCCTTGAAACCAAAGCCGGGGATCCCACTCTGCAAACGGCCTCGATTACCAACTACGATTTGCGTTGGGAGTGGTTCTTTGACGACGCCGAGCTGCTCTCTGCAAGCGCGTTCTACAAAGACTTTTCCCGGCCGATCGAGCAAGTTGTTTTTTACGAAGGTCCAAACCGCGTCTTCAAGCCGCGGAATGCCGAAAGCGCCTCAGCCTTGGGTTGGGAGCTGGAGGGAAGAATCGCCTTGCGACGCCTCCACCGGTTGCTCGAACGGTTCAGCTTCACCTCCAACGTCACCTGGGTCGACTCGGAAGCCAAGATTCTTCAAGAATCCGGCACGATCCGTAGCCGACAGCTCCAAGGGCAAGCCCCGTTCATCGTCAACGCGAATCTATCTTACCGACACGACCGTTGGGGCGAGCTGCGCTTGCTGTACAACACCGCGGGGCGCCGCATCGAGGCGGCTGGCCCGCCGGACGAAGATCCGCAAACCCGCCGGCCGCTGATCCCGGAAGTCTACGAAGAACGCCGCGATCAAGTGGACGTAGTCTATCTCGCAAAGGCAACGGTATTTTCGCAGCCGATTCAAATCAAGCTGAGCGCCGAGAACCTCCTGAACGACCAGTTTGTCTTCACTCAAGCCGACTTGGTGCAAAAGCGCTTTACCACGGGGACGAAGCTTTCCCTTGGACTCACTTACTCGTTCTGAAGACAGAGGAGGACGGGCCATGTTCCTTCGATTGCGTCCGCGCATCCTTGCCGCCGTCACCGGCCTGAGTCTTGCCGCCGTACCAACTTGGGCATGTCCTGGCGACTGCAACGGCAATCAATCCGTGACCGCAGCCGACGTCACCCGCATGGTTGCCTTGATCCTTCTTTGCGAGGGTTCGCCGGGGGGCTGTGCGGCACTGCCCCGATCGTGCCCGAGCGGCGACGTCAACAACAATGGTGTCATCGAAGTGGGCGACTTGCTGCGTGTCATCGACAACATTCTCCAGTACCCAAATGGTTGTCCACCGGGAATTCCAACGCCCACAGAACCACCGAGCGCCACCCCGACCGATACGCCCTCTCCCTTGCCGCCAACCGAAACGCCTTCGGCCACACCGAGCGCCACTCCCTCACCCACACTTCCAGTCCCGACCGCTACGCCCACGACAGCACCTACGGCAACACCTACATTCACGCCGCTACCAGCGGTTTGCGGCAACGGCATCGTGGAACCGGGAGAGACGTGTGACGATGGCAATACCGTCACCAATCCGCCGGCCGACCTGTGCCCAGAAGACTGCACCATCATCACCTGCACGCCTTCCGGAAGCCAACTCGAAGCCGTCGTGGAGTTCTCCTCGCCGCGTGCCGTCGGATCGATCGCCGTGGTGGTTCAGTACCCGGACGGTACCGTTCAAATCCCTGGAACCGCGGCCGACAGCACGGTCGGGGCCCGCGTGACTAACCGACCGAGCGGATTCCTAGCAGACATTTTCGACTTTGACTTTGCCCTTCGGGTTGCGTTGGTCGGCACACGCGCCATCACCGGCAACCAGCTCTTCCGCATCCAGTTCGACCTCTGCCGCAATGCCTCGCCACCCCCGGCGCAGGCATTCCGCTGCACTGTACAAGAAGCCAACGACACGAGCTTCCAGCCGATCAGCGGTGTCACGTGTTCCGTTTCTTTGCGCTGACGAAGGTGTTCTCTCGAACAGCAACAACATGTGAACCACAAGGAGGAAAGCCAATGCAGATTCAGAAGAAGTCCGTTTCGTTGTGGTGGATCCTCGTAGCAACCGCTGCGCTTTGCGCATTCACCGCGCCGCCTAGTCTTGGCTGCGTCGGCGACTGCAACGGCAACCGTGAGGTAACGGTCGACGAGCTGATCACGATGGTGAACATCGCGCTCGGCATCCAGCCAGTTTCGAACTGCCGTGTCGGCGATGCCAACGGCGACGGGGAGATCACGATCGACGAGATCATTGCTGCCGTCAACAACGCCTTGAGTGGCTGCCCGCCCTCGAGCGCGTGCCAGGAAGCGGTTGTCACCGTGGCGTTAGAACTCGATCGCAACGTCGTCACCGACCTGGCCGGGGTAACGCTGGACCTCGCGTTTCCCGCAACCAAAGTCAGCTTACCTCCGGACGCCCTTCCCGACCGAGTCTTGGACGTGAGCAACGCTGGTGGCTTCTTCGATGCTCAACTGGTTTCCCTGGCCGGCCCAACCCCGAATGCGCTCCGCGTATCATACGTGACTTCAACAACTCTCGATGCGGGACCTTTACTAGAAGTTCTGTACGATTGCTCGGGCAGCGAAAGCCCCGCCGAGGAAGAGTTCCGATGCACCGTGCAACAAGCATCGGATGCGAGCGGATTCACTGTCGAAGGTGTCGCTTGTAGCGTGGTGGTGGATTTGGAATGACTCGCACGTTCCCGACGATTTCTCCTCGGATTCTTTCCCGAGCGTTGCGCACTCTCCTGTTCGCCATTGCGGTTGGTTGCACCTCGAGCATCCTCGCAAGCTGTGCGGGGGACGACTCGACTCGTTTCGCCTTGTGTGGCAACGGCGTGGTGGATCCCGGAGAGCTTTGCGACGATGGGAATCTCAACGACGATGATTCCTGCTTGAGCACCTGCGTACCTGCCCGTTGCGGAGATGGGTTCGTCGCCCTGTTCTCGACAACTGCGCCGGAGGAATGCGATGGGCTGACCATCGGAAATTTTTGTGTCGACCGCTTGCCGGAGCGGGTGCCATGCCGCTCGAACGCCGACTGCGCCCTGGGCGGCAGTCCAATTCCTGGCTTCCCGAACCCATGTCAGCGGCCCACTTGCGCAGCCTTTGGCCTCGGCGCGGGAGCGCTCGTGTGCACGCGCGAATGCCGAATTTCGGTCGACTCCTGTGGTCCGCCCCCCTCGCCCACGCCGACGCCGCTGCCGCCTACGAGCACTCCGACCCGGACTCCTCGCACTCCGCGCACGCCCACGCCTTGAACCTGCGGTTCCTGCCCAGGGGAGGTAGCGGTACTACTCAGAAAGCGGCCTCCCCTGGGCTTTTTCACGACTTGGTCCCGTATGGACGTACGAAGAGCGTTCGGGCAGGATGCTGCGGAGAATTCCTCCAGGAGGTGACCAATGCTCAAACTCTATCACGCACCGCGCACGCGCTCGATCCGCCCGCGCTGGCTTTTGGAAGAAATGGGCGTTCCTTACGAGCTGGTCCGCTTGGACCTCGGGCAAAAGGAGCACAAGCGGCCGGAGTACCTTGCCATTCATCCGCACGGTACCGTACCGGCGCTGGTCGACGGCAATCTCGCGCTGATGGAGTCCAGCGCAATTTGCATGTACTTAGCCGACAAATTCCCTGAAAAAGGCATGGCGCCAGCTCCCGGAACACCCGAACGCGGCCTCTACTACCAGTGGATGGTATACGCTGTGGCAACGCTCGAGCCGCCGCTCATCCAAATTTTTCAACACACGATGATGCTGCCCGAAGCCGAACGCTCGCCGAAAGCGGTGCAGGAGGGAACGCAAAAATTTGCCGAGGTGGCCAAAGTGCTGAGCGAAGCGTTGCAGGGCAAGAAGTATTTGCTAGGCGAGCAATTTACCGCGGCCGATGTGATGATTGGCTCGACCCTCGTGTGGGCTTCACTGCTCGGGCTGCTTGGCGACCATCCTGTGCTGACGGCTTACGTGCAACGCTTGCAAGAACGCCCCGCTTGTCAAAAAGCCCAAGCAGATTGAACTCTCCCTCGTCATGCGGCCCAGCAGCCTGCTCTTCTTTCCTCTCGCACTGCCGTTTGTTCTCGCACTGTTCCTGGTCCTGTTCCTCCTGCTGGCCTTTTTGCAAATTGGCCTGATCTCGATCGCCTACGAAAAACTCGGGATCCCTCCGCAGCACTTGTTCTCTTTGCTCTTACTCTCTCTGCTGGGAAGCTACGTGAACATTCCCGTTGGGCGGGTTCCCGCGGGCGAGCGCATGATTCAGGCGGTGACCATTCGCCGCTTCGGGGTTACCTATGTCGTGCCCCGAGCCGTGGTGCCCGAAACCGTCATCGCCGTTAACGTGGGCGGAGCCGTGGTCCCCGTGATGCTGTCGCTTTATCTCTTGGCCAAGACCGGGGAGTGGGTTCCTGCAGTGTTGGGCACAGCAATTGTAGCGGCCGTCGTGCATCGGATGGCGCGTCCGCTCCCTGGTCTCGGTATCGCCATGCCAATGTTGGTGCCACCGGTCCTGGCCGCCCTCGTCGGGATTCTGTTGTCGAGCGATCACGAACCGGCCGTCGCCTATATCGCGGGAACCTTGGGAACGCTTGTCGGTGCCGACTTGCTGAACCTCCGCAAAGTCGCCGGACTCGGTGCACCGGTGGCGTCCATTGGTGGGGCCGGCACGTTCGACGGCATTTTTCTTACCGGCATCCTAGCGGTGCTGCTGGCGTAAAGCGCCCGGCCTTTGGACGCGCACGCCACTTGCCTGCGCGGCAAAATCCTGTAGGAACGGCATTCATGAATGCAGCCCCCACCGCACACGACGTGGCGCCCGCGGCGCGAGGCAACACCCGCCCCTTGCACCACCGAGGTCAGCGCTTCGCTCGCGTCGCGAGCACATTGGGGAAAATTTACGCCGGCTACAAATCCATCCAGCTCCTCGAAAAGTTCTTTGGCTCTGAACGCGTGAGCTGGATGTACCACCGGCAGCATGCCACTTCGGCTCGGGCGATTTACCGCACCGCGGTTCGCCTCGAAGGCTTGCTGATCAAGGCGTGCCAATTCCTCGGCACGCGAGCAGACCTGCTGCCCGACGAGTACATCGAAACGCTCTCCCAACTGCAGGACCGCGTTCCTCCCCGCCCATTTGAAACGGTGCTAGCCCCGCTTGTGGAACGGGAACTTGGTCAACCTCTCAGCAAGGTGTTCGCGGACTGGGACCCCACTCCCCTCGCGGCTGCTTCCCTTGCCCAAGTGCACCGTGCTCGCCTGCGCGACGGGCGCGAGGTCGCCGTGAAAATTCAGTACCCGGAGATTGCGCGCTTGGTCGAGGCCGATTTGGCAAATTTGCGGATCTTGTTCGACCTCCTCGCTCGCATCGAGCGCAATTTCGACTTGCGCTTGGTATTGCGCGAAATCCAGCGCCACGTTCCCCTCGAGCTGGACTTCCTCAACGAGGCTCGGAACGCCGAGCGCATCCGTCAAAACCTGGCACACAGGTCCGATGTCACGATCCCTCGCGTGATCTCCGAACTCTCCACGCGCCGCGTGTTGGTGCTCGAATACGTCGAGGGGATCAAAGTCACCAACGTGGATGCTCTCGACCGAGCGGGCATCGACCGGCATGCGCTGGCGAGGTTACTCACGGAACTGTTTTGCCATCAAATCCTGCACGACGGCTTTTTTCATGCCGACCCGCATCCGGGAAACATTCTGGTGCAACCGGGCCCACGGGTGGTGCTGTTGGATTTCGGCCTTGCGAAAACGTTTCCTGCAAGCTTTCGCGCGGGGCTCGCTCAACTTGCGGCTGCCATCCTCCTGCAAGATCGCGACGCCGCCGCCCGCGCATTTCAGCAACTGGGCTTCCGCACAAAGCGTTCCGATCCCACCACGTTGCTGACGCTCGGGGAGGCGTTCTTGGGCCACGTCGCACGCAGCGGTAAAGCTTACGCCGACGGAGAACTGGTCGAAGCGATCCGGGACAACGTGGTGCGAGTGCTCCGCGAAAACCCGATCGTCGAAGCGCCATCGGACATTCTGCTGGTACTGCGGGTGATGGGCTTGCTCAGTGGCATCGGGAAGCAGCTCGATGCTCGGGTGGATTTGCTGCAAGTCATGCTTCCGCACGTCATGGCAGCACAAGCAGAGCATCCAGCGGTCTTTCAACAGTAAACTCCGCCGCTGGTACCCGCGAACGCCGCACCGAAAGATCGGGCAGCGGCCGTAGACCTGCAAGCGCCACGCGCGGGTACGCGGTGGTACAGAGCGGAATGGCGGAAAACTGTTGGCCTTACCGCGAGCTGCGCTGCAGCCACTGGCTGCACCCTCGGCACACTTGGCAACCTTTTGTTCACCGGGCGGTTTGCGCAGCGCAGTCGGCTCCACGCATTGCCTGGCGTGCCCTGGGTGCATTCCGGACCAGAGGGACGAAACCCAGGTCGCAGCCTAGTTACTTCTCCAGTTCCTCACGGATGGAGTACATTTTTTGCCGCGCTTCGGAAATGTAACCGTCGAGGTTGCGGCGGTGATTTGCGAACAAGCCATCCGGCGCGCCATCGAGAACCAGCAACGGCTTCAATGTCGCGGCACGATGCAGCGGCTGGGCAACTTCTCCGAGCAAAGTGACGAGCACTGCTCTTCCGGCAAACGCTTCGCGGTATTCGTGCCCCACGGCCAGCACGAGGTAGTACAGGGCATGGGCGATTCCTTGGCAGTAGTAAAACTCGTCGTCCGTACGGAAAAACCCGGTATCCGTGCGGTACAAGCGCGCATGCACGTCACCCAGCAAATCCGTCCATGCCTGAAACAGCCGAATAAGCTCTACGTTGCGTAAGTTGATGGGGCGCGACCGCGGCGGAGTTGCCCGGAGCCCGTCTTGGTACGTACGCAGGGCTTTCACTCCTTCGCGCAGCTTCGACTCCGCCGAGGGGAACCAAAACTTGAACAAGTCGTTACGGAACGCCGTATCGGCGCGCACCAAGTTGGCGTCGAATTGATCGCTCGACACCTTGGTTAAATGATCTTTGAACACCCGCGTGCTTTCGCGCACGGCTTGCAGAATTCCGAGCTGGCGGTTGGAATTGTTATCCGCCCACAATGCTGGCCCCCACAACACAAAATCGTTCGGGCGCCAGCCGGTGCAACTGTCGAGTTCGTGCTCCACGATGCGCGCAAGAGTTTCCGCGAACACCATCCCGCTGGCAACTTGCTCCCCCGGCGGGAAGGCCTTTTCCACGTCGAACTGCAACTCGTTGTGTCGCTTTTGGGAGAAGTGCAGCAGCAAGGGCAACCCCAGCAACAACACCCCCACCACCGCCATTGCAATGATCGCCACCCAACTTGTCTGCCCACGCTGGTTACGCATCGTCGCTCCTTTTCCTGCGGCGCTCCCGCCACTGCGCAAGGCGCTCCGCAATGGCTTTTTCTTCTCCTTGGTCACTGGGCATGTAGTACGTTCGCCCTTGCAACTCGGCCGGTAAATGTGGCTGGTCGGTAAAGTGTCCGGGCAAGTCGTGCGCGTATTCGTAGCCGCGGCCGTACCCTAACTCCCGCATCAGGGGGGTCGGGGCATTGCGCAAATGAAGCGGCACGGGCAACGGCCCGAGACGCCGTACGTCTTCTTTTGCCGCCAGCATCGCACGGTAGGCAGCGTTCGACTTCGGCGCCGTGGCTAAGTACGTTGCGGCCTGCGCGAGGGGAATGCACCCCTCGGGGAGGCCGACAAAGTGCACCGCGTCCTTGGCGGCCACTGCCACCATGAGTGCGCGCGGGTCGGCGTTCCCGATGTCCTCGGCAGCAAAGATGACCATGCGGCGCGCGATAAACAGCGGGTCTTCACCCGCTTCCAGCATGCGCATCATCCAGTACACCGCTGCGTCGGGATCGCTACCGCGCATGCTTTTGATGAAGGCCGAGATGACGTTGTAATGTTCCTCTCCCGCTTTGTCGTACAGCAAAGCGCGATGCTGCGCGGCTTCCTCTGCAAGCGCGACGTCGATCCGTTGGAGTCCGCGAAGTGCCGCAAGCTCGGCAGCCGATTCCAAAACGTTGTAGGCTACGCGGGCGTCGCCTTGCGCGTGTTCGGCAATAAAGTGCAACGCATCGCTGGCAAGCTCCAAGCCGCGGCCGCCGAGGCCGCGCTCCTGGTCACGGAGCGCGCGGAGCAGCAACGTTTCGATGTCTTCTCGGGCCAGCGGTTCCAGCACCAACACCCGGCAGCGCGACAACAACGGCGCGATGATTTCGAACGAGGGATTTTCCGTGGTGGCGCCGATCAGGGTCAAGGTGCCGTCCTCCACATAAGGCAAAAACGCATCCTGCTGTGCCTTGTTGAAACGATGAATTTCGTCCACGAACAGCACCGTTTGGCGGCCGTACAAGCGCTGCTGTTCCTTCGCCCGGTCGATGATCCCGCGCAACTCTTTGACGCCGTGCAGCACGGCGGAAAACTGCACAAAGTCCGCGTGCACGTGCTGCGCAAGCAGCAGCGCCAGGGTCGTTTTCCCGCATCCGGGCGGACCCCAAAGAATCAGCGACGGCAGTTTTCCGCCACGGAGCAGCTCACCCAGGAGTCTCCCGCTGCCCAGCAAGTGCGCCTGCCCCACGAACTCTTCCAGCGACCGTGGACGCATCCGTTCCGCCAGTGGTGCGGCCTTCCGACGAGCAGCTTGCGCCTGCTGGGCAAACAAGTCCGCTTCAGCGCTGCTCTGTCTGCGTTTTGCCATGAACGCAGAGTAGCACATCTCCGGCAATCGGCTCCAACGCAAAGGAGCGGCCGTCGGCAGAGAACGATCCGTACCCGATCGATCTTCCGTAGCCCGTGGACGCGCTCTCCACGCGGGAGCAACCGGCGCTCAACTTCCAGTTTCAACGTGCTGCCGCTCCGCGCCCGGCATGCGAGGGCGCTCGCGCGTAAGGCCACATGCTCGGGTAGGTGCCTGCACGGCCGCGTCCGGTTCCGCGTCGACAGGGTCTTGCGC
>CAZHQG010000019.1:0-42799 GCA_964534275.1 uncultured Binatia bacterium (SeqCode)
CCCGCCGTTCAGTCCGGGCCAGCAGCTCGTATGTTCGCCGCGGGGTCGCGCCGCCGGCTAAGACCACACGGGCGCGGCGGGCTCTGGTGGTTGCGCCGACGCGCTGCACGAATAGATCAGCCGCAGCGATGCTCATTTCTTCGACATCCGCGAAGACTTGTACGGGGATTGGACTCATCGCGGTACGACCCCGCGTCACCCCGCAGGGGGCATGGGTGTGGTCAGTGGCCTCCACCGGTGCCCCGAGCGCGCGACAAGTTCCTCTGCTTCGCGGGGGCCTTCGCTTCCAGCGGGGTAAAACACCAACGGTGGCATCCCTTGCTGCCACACGGCTTCGATCGAGTCGATGATCTGCCACTGCGCCTCGACTTCATCGCGCCGGGTGAACAACGTGGCATCGCCGCGCATCGCGTCGAGCACCAGCACCACGTACGCATCCGGCAAGCGCACACCAAAGGCACCTTGATAATCGAATTCCATGTGCACGGTGCTCGTGCGCATTTCCGGCCCTGGGCGTTTTGCGCCAAAGGCAATGGAAATGCCCTCGTGCGGCTGAATCCGGAGCACCACCACGTTCGGCTCCATGAAGTCCTGTGGCGTTCGGGCAAACAACGCCTGGGGTGTGCGCTTGAAATGTACCGCGATTTCCGTGCGGTTTGCAGCCAAGCGCTTTCCCGTCCGCAGATAAAACGGCACCCCAGCCCAACGCCAATTGTGCACGAACAGCGCAAGTGCAGCGTACGTTTCCACTTGCGACTCTGGCGCCACGTTGGGCTCTTCTCGGTACCCGCAAACCTCCGCCCCTTGCACCGTACCGCGGGTGTACTGGCCGCGCACCGTGTACTGCGTCACTTCCTCCGGCGCGAGCGGCCGAATCGCTTGCAGCACCTGCACTTTTTGGTTGCGCACTGCGTTGGCTTCGAATGCCACCGGCGGCTCCATCGCGGCCAAGGTGAGAAGTTGCAGCATGTGGTTCGCCACCATGTCGCGCAATGCGCCTGCCTCCTCGTAGTAACCGGCGCGGGTTCCTACTCCGGAGGTTTCCGCCGCCGTGATTTCCACGTAGTCCACGTAATTGCGGTTCCACACCGGTTCGAACAGCATGTTGCCGAACCGAAATACCAAGATGTTTTGCACGGTGTCCTTGCCGAGGTAGTGGTCGATGCGAAACACCTGTTCTTCGGCGAACACGCGCAACACTTGCTCGTTCAGCGAGCGCGCCTCCGCCAAGTTTCGCCCGAACGGCTTTTCTAGGACGATCCGGCACCAGCCGCGATCGTTGCGGGCCAACCCACTCGCACCCAGACGTTCGACGATGGGTAGTGCGAGCGAGGGCGGAATGGCGCAATAGTACAAGCGGTTGGGCGGTCGCTTGCGCAGCCCTTCGAGCTCTTCCAATCGGCGAGCGAGGTCGGTGTAAGTCTTCGGGTCGCTCAAGTCGCCTGGAACAAAGTGCAAGCTTCTGGCGAACTGTTCCCACTGCTCCGAAGGCACATTCCCCGCTGTCAGGCGCATTTGCTCGCGGTAAGCAGCGTCATCGAAATTGCGCCGCGCGACACCAATGACGTCGAACCCCTGACTGAAGCACCCTTCGCCGGCCAACGTGAACAGTGCGGGGATGAGTTTTCGTCGCGCCAGGTCCCCGGCAGCGCCAAAAATGACCACCGTACACGGCTCGGCCGGCGGCAGGTGAAACTCCGCGCACGGCTCTGCGGCAGCACGAACGACGATGCTCATTTCTTCTCGGCCGGTCCGGGCTCCCGATGCCCGCCGAACTCGTACCGCAGCGCCGAAAGCAGCCGAGCGGCAAACTCCGCCGCACCGCGCGACTCGAACCTCTGGAACAGTGCGGAAGCAAGCACCGGTACGGGAACCCCTTGCCGCACCGCGGTTTGAACCGTCCACCGCCCCTCGCCAGAGTCTCCCACCACGCCCGAGAAGGCCGAGAGGTCGCGGTCGCGCGCCAAGCTCGTCGCGGCCAGGTCCAGCAACCAAGACCCGATCACGCTGCCGCGACGCCACAGCTCGGCAATCTCTGCCAAGTCGAACTCGAACGCGTACTCCTCGTGCCCTGGGTCGAGCGAAGCCGTAGTCGTGCCGCTCGATTCCTTGCTGACCCGTGCGCGGTGAAGGAGGTTGAACCCTTCGGCATACGCGGCCATCAAGCCATATTCGATTCCGTTGTGCACCATTTTGACGAAGTGCCCCGCACCGTGCGGGCCACAGTGCAGGTAGCCGTGGTCAGCCGTAGTACGCTGGCTGCGGACCGGATTCGCTGGCGCCGCATCGGGACCCGGGGCGAGTGCGGCGAAAATCGGTTCGAGCCTTTGCACCGCCTGCGGTTCTCCTCCAATCATCAAGCAGTAACCGCGTTCGAGGCCCCAAATCCCCCCGCTGACGCCGCAATCCACGTAATGGATTCCGAGCGGTTCCAGGCGGCGTGCACGGCGAATGTCCAGTTCGAAGTACGTGTTCCCGCCATCCACGATCGTATCGCCTCGCGACAGCAAGGGCGCGAGCGCATCGATCGTGGAATCGACGATTTCCACCGGCAGCATGATCCACACGGTGCGCGGAGGCTCGAGTTTGTCCACCAGCTCTTGCAGGGAAAAGGCTCCCAGCGCGCCTTCCTGAACCAGGGCGTGAATTGGACCGTGGCTCCGGTTGTACACCACGCACTCGTGGCCGCGGCGAACAAGCCGCCGCACCATATTGGCACCCATGCGGCCCAGGCCAATCATGCCAATTTTCATCCGTCCCTCCCGGCAGCCAGTAGCCAGCTACCTTTTTGTTCGTTGGATTCCCGACTTTGCGTTTGTCCTTGCGGAAAAGGCTTCCGCACGTTCATGCTTTCCTCGACCGCCGCGCGCGGTAGTATTCGATCCACGCATTGGTCGAGGGGTCGTGCGCCAAAGCGCCGCTGCCACGCAGCTCTGGGACGATGCGGTCGGCCAGCTCCTTGCCGAGTTCCACGCCCCACTGATCGAAGGAGTTGATGTTCCACACCACTCCCTGGGTAAACACAACATGCTCGTACAACGCGATGAGCGCGCCTAAGGTGCGCGGGGTCAAGCGTGGAGCCATGAGCATTGTGGACGGGCGGTTACCCGGGAAGGTGCGATGCGGGACGAGACCAGCAGGCACGCCCCGCGCCGCCACCTCCTCGGCGCTACGACCAAACGCCAATGCCTCGGCTTGGGCAAACAGGTTGGCAATCAAGAAATCGTGGTGGTGCTCCAGCGACGACTGGGGCTCGCAAAAGCCGATGAAATCGCAGGGCACAAGCACCGTTCCTTGGTGCAGCAGTTGGAAAAACGAGTGCTGGCCGTTGGTTCCCGGCTCGCCCCACACAACGGGCGACGTGGTATAGCCAACGGGCTCCCCCAGAAGGTTCACCGACTTGCCGTTGCTCTCCATGAACAACTGCTGCAAGTACGCCGGGAAGCGCCGCAAGCAGTGATCGTACGGTACGACGGCCCAGCTTTGACAGCCGAAAAAGTTCACGTACCACACCCCCAAGAGCCCCAAGAGGACGGGCACATTCCGGTGCAACGGGGCGCTGCGGAAGTGCTCGTCCATGGCGTGAAACCCGCTCAGGAACTCGCGGAAGCCATCGGGACCGATGGCAATCATCGTCGAAAGGCCGATGGCAGAATCCACCGAGTAACGGCCGCCTACCCAGTCCCAGAACCCGAACATGTTCTCGGGAGCAATGCCAAACTCCCGCACGGCCGCCTCGTTGGTCGACACCGCGACAAAATGTCTCTGGATGGCGCGCGGGTCTTTCAGTTTCGCCAGCAGCCACTCGCGCGCGCTCCGCGCATTGACCATCGTTTCTAAGGTCGTGAAGGTTTTCGAGCAAACAATGAACAACGTGGACGCAGGATCGAGGTCGCGCAGTGCGAGCGCGAGATCCGACCCGTCCACGTTCGACACGAACCGTACCTGCAAGTTAGGATCGGCGTAAAATCGCAGGGCCTCGTACACCATCGCTGGCCCGAGGTCGGATCCGCCAATGCCCACGTTCACGATGTTGCGGATGCGGTCGCCGGTGTGCCCTTTCCACGCGCCAAGGCGTACCCGCGTGGCAAAGTCAGCCATGCGGTCGAGCACGCGGTGCACCTGCGGCACTACGTCTTCGTCTCCGACCACGAGCGAACGCCCACGCGGCAACCGCAAGGCGATATGCAGTGCCGGTCGGCCCTCGGTCACGTTGATCCGTTCGCCACGAAACATCGCGTCGCGACGCGCGGGCAAACCACATTCCTCCGCCAATTGCACCAACAGGGCAACGGTCTCCCGTGTAATGCGGTGCTTGGAACAGTCGACCCGCCAACCGGCAGCTTCGAAGGTCAAGTCCTTCGCTCGTGACGGGTCGGCAGCGAACAAGTCGCGCAGGTGCAGCGCTGACACTTGCCGGTAGTGCTCCGCCAGCGCCGCCCAGGCGCGCGCCTCGGTGGGTTTCCGCAGGGCCACGGCTCCCTCCTTGGCACGGTCGGTTTATCCAGCCGCGCGCAGTTCTGCCTCCCGCGCGCCAAGGCGATCCAGCAGCGCCCGCCAAGATTGACGAAAGGCCTCGGCGCCATCGCGTTGCAGCTTCTCGGCCAAAGCCGCAACGTCCACCCCAGCGGCAGCAAACTCGGCGAGCAGAGCCTCGGCGCCAGCACCGTCGGGGGGCATCGGGTCACCCAGCTTGCCGTGGTCGACAAAGGCCAACAAGGTTTCTTCCGGTACGGTGTTGATGGTGTTCGGCGCAGCGAGAAGCTCTACGTACAACACGTCCGAGGCCGCAGGATCTTTGGTTCCCGTGCTTGCCCAAAGCAGCTTTTGTGGGCGCGCTCCCTGTGCGGCCAAACGCTGCCACCGCTCGCTCGCCAAAAGCTCGTTGTACGCTCGGTACGTTTGCAACGCCACGGCATAGCCAAGGCGATTGCGCAACCGTTCGGGAACTTTGCCGAGGACCGCCTTGTCCCACCGCGACACGAACAACGAAGCAACGGATCCGACACGCGGGTCGAGCCCCGCAGCGAGTCGGCGCTCGATTCCCCTCATGTACGCGTCCGCGGCCGCCAAGTACTGATCGCGCGAGAACAGCAAGGTCACGTTCACAGGTACGCCGCGGAAAATGGTTTCTTCGATTGCCGCAAGCCCAGGCGGTGTGCCGGGGATCTTGATGAACAAATTGGGGCGTCCCGCTTCGTGCCACAGGGCAGTTGCAGCCTCGATCGTTCCCTGCGTGTCGTATGCCAGCTCGGGGGAGACTTCGAGCGACACCCAGCCGTCGGCCCCTGCTGTGCGCTCGAACTCCGGGCGAAACAAATCTGCGGCGGCGCGCAAATCTTCGAGCGCCAGTGTAAGGAACAAGGCTTCTCCTCTCAGCCCGGATTTCAGTCCGGCCGCGATGGAGTCGTCGTAGTCGTGGGAACTCTTGATCGCGTTGTCGAAAATGGTCGGATTCGACGTGAGGCCCGTGATACCGTACTCTTCGATGTACCGCCGTAGTGTTCCTTTACGTAGAAGCCCGCGCGTGATTTGGTCCAACCACAAACTTTGGCCAAGGGCACGCAGGCGATGAGTCACGACCATGGAGAGTCCTCCTTTCGTGGAGGCGTAGCTTACCGTCTTCTTCTACTCAGGAACAGAGGCGCACCACGCGTTTTGTCGCATCCGAAGCCGGAGTGGCGGAGCGTGACGCGCGCGCTCTTGCTGAGCGGACCTCTGCTGGCAGTACTCCTAACGATCTTGTCGGCCGCTGGTGCGCACGCTGCACAACGCCCCCATATCGTGTGGATCGTGGTCGACGCCTGGCGCTGGGACCACGCTGACGTGTACCGTCCCGAAGCGGATCTCATGCCGTTTTTGCGCGCTAGAGTGCAGAACGCGTGTGTGTTCTGGCGCGCCTACGCATCGTCGTCCTGGACTGTTCCGTCGGTGGCCTCGTTGTTCACGGGTCTGTATCCCTCGCGGCACGGAGTGGTGCGGCTCGATTCCTTCCTGCCGTCGGGGCAGCCAACCATCGCCGAGTTGCTTTCCACTGCTGGCTATCGTGCTGGAGTATTTTCGGCCAATGTCTTGCTCCGCCCGCAAGCTGGCTTCGGCCGAGGAGTCGTATACTTCGAGGACCCGGCAAAGCTCACACGACCAAAACCGAGAGCCGCCGAGTTGCTCGGATCGGTCGACAAGTGGCTGCAAGAGCAGTTAGGGAATTCGCGCGCACCCATCTTTCTTTATTTGCACCTGATGGAACCCCACATACCCTACGGTCCGAGCGATGTCGTTCTTGCAAACATCCTCCCCCGATTTGGCGACGTCCAAAAGTTGCAGGATACGATCGCGGACCTTTACTTCTTTCACACAGAGCGCTGGAGCCGTCCGGACGAAGCGGCTCAGCTAGCGATCCGCGCTCTCTACGCGGCGGAGGTCATGGAAGCCGACCATGCTCTGGAACGCACGTTCGCGATTCTGGACCACCACGGGCTGCTTGCCAATGCGCTGGTGGTGGTCACAGCCGATCACGGAGAGGGACTGTTCGACCACGGGAAGCTCGGGCACGGCTACGCCCTACACGAAGAGATCATCCGCGTTCCACTGGTCGTTTGGTTTCCCGGGCAAACCACGCGTCGCGATGTTACGGCTCCAGTGTCCTCGGTGGATCTCTTGCCGACCTCCCTCCAGGTCGCTGGTCTTCCCGTACCATCGGGGCTCGATGGCGTTTCGCTGGCTGCGTGCGGGGGGAAGCAAACGTTTGCTGAGCGCTGGCTCGCCTGGCTATGGCGAGCCAAGGCGCTCAGTGAAGATCGTTGGACCGTGAGCGAACTGCTGCCGCATGAACTTACCGGCTCCCAGATTTTGCACCGCGCCGCGGTCGTAGAAGGGACTCACAAGTTGCTCGTGCGCAGCGACGGCACGCTCCAAGCCGTGAGGCTTGGAAACACCCCCGGGCAAGAAACCGAGGCGAGCATGGATGCTCGCGAGTACCGCGCGCTGCTGCAACACTGGCAAGCCTACCAACGGTCCGCGTTGCAAACAGGGGCAACCCCTGCGCGAGCACCCACACCGGAGCCGGCTGTGCGCGAGCAAATGCGCGCCTTGGGGTACAGCGACTGAGTCCATCGGCTGTCGTACCGGCGGCGCATTGCGCCCGGCGCACGGCCTTCGTAAAAGGGCCATCATGGATGCAACCTTCCAAAGTGGCCGGTTCGACATTGCCGTTATCGGCGCCGGCATCGTTGGACTGGCCACCGCACGAGCGTTGCGGCTCCTCCGGCCTGCCGATCGGATGGTCGTTCTCGACAAAGAGCCGCGAGTCGCCGCGCATCAGACCGGCCACAACAGCGGCGTAATTCATGCCGGCATTTACTACCGGCCTGGCTCTTTGAAAGCGCGGCTTTGTGTGAGCGGCGTGCGGCAAATGAAGGAGTTTTGTGCCACGCATCGCATCAAAGTGGACGAGTGCGGCAAGGTCGTGGTTGCCACGGATGAGACGGAAGTACCGCGGCTAGAGGACTTGTTCCGCAGGGGCGTGCAAAATGGAGTACCGGGTTTGCGCCTGATCGGTCCGGAAGAACTTCGCGAGATCGAGCCACACGCACGCGGAGTGAAAGCGATTCATTCTCCGGCCACCGCGGTGGTCGACTTTGCAGAAGTTGCGCGGGCACTGTCGCGAGAGCTCGAACAGCACGGTGTGGAGCTGGTTCTCGGAGCCCGGCTGGCCCAAGCACGCACCGACGGCACGGAACTGGTTTTGGAAACGACAAAAGGTACCTGCCGCGCGCGGTTGGTGGTTGCGTGTGCCGGCTTGTACGCCGACCACGTCGCCCGGTTGCTCGGCGAAAGGCCCGCGGTTCAAATCGTGCCGTTCCGCGGAGAGTACTACCAGCTCAGGCCCGGACAATCCCTGGTGCGCGCCTTGATTTATCCGGTGCCAGACCCACGGTTCCCCTTCCTCGGGGTGCATTTTACCAAGCGCGTTTCTGGTGATTACGAGGCCGGCCCCAACGCGGTGCTGGCTTTTGCTCGCGAAGGCTACCGCTTCCGTCAGGTCCGGTGGGACGAACTGTTCGAGGCTCTTCGGTTTGCCGGCTTTCGACGGATGGCGCAGCGCTATTGGCGCACGGGACTCGCCGAGATTTATCGCTCTCTCAGCAAACGTGCGTTTTGCCAGGCGCTGCGAAAGTTGGTTCCCGAGTTGGAACTCGACGACCTGTTGCCCGGAGGCGCCGGCGTCCGCGCCCAAGCAGTTGCAGAAGACGGAAGCCTGGTGGACGATTTTGTGATCCTCTCGCGCCCAAATGCGGTCCACGTGCTGAATGCCCCCTCCCCAGCCGCAACGGCGTCGCTTGCCATTGGCAACTACATCGCCGAACAAATTGCTGCACAGCAAGGCTGGCACGTGGCTTCTGCCCGCAGTGCGCGGTAAGTCGGTGGCGAGCGCGTGCTTAGCTTTGTCGCATCCGTTTTCACCGCCAACGGGAAGGCACGGATGTGTTCCGCGTACGCTCCCTGTGTACCTGAGTACTCGCCCCTGCGCGTGAAGGACGCTCGTCGACGCTGGACTGGTCTGGAAATCGAGCTCCACGCATCGCCTGCAGCCAGAGCTACGCCAGCTGGCCTGGCAGCGTGGCCAGGAACGCGGCAGGCGCAGCAAAACACGAGTGTTACGGACCTCGGGCCGATGCCGAGAACGAACGGGGAGTTACGGTCAGCACGACGTCATTCGAGCTGGCACGACGGAACTAGCCATTGTGCACCCTGCCCTGCGCTTCCCTTCCATCCGCCATCGCTCCTGGCGAGCGATGTGCATCGGCCGCAGCCCTGGGAGGACTCTTTAGCGTCGCGCGGCTGGCTCGGTCGCAGTCGGAACCAGCGAGACCTTCACTACAGAGGGCTCGAGCTTGTAACACGCTCCGGTGGCGCCATCGACCAGCATCCCGAGGAAAATGCCTCCGGCAAAGACGTTCCAGTAGATTTGCTCGTTCATTTTCCGTGCGATCTCGCGCTTCGCGGGTTCGTAACCTTCCTTTTCGATGGTCACCTGATAAGCGGAATTTCGGGCAAGTTCGACCGTTGCCGGCGTCACCACCTCTTTGCCGGCAACTCGAGCCGTAGCCCCTGGTGGATCCGAAACGATTTCCACCTTTTGTGTGGTTCCCGACAGCAGGGTCGCGCAGCCTGCCGAGCCCATGCTGACCAACAACAGTCCTGCCACTGTGCGTAGCCGTTCCCACATTTGCCTCATCCCTCCTGCTGCTGGCTCTTGCTCTCTTCCAAAATCGTCGGAATCGACACGAATACCGCAGCCAGCTTCTCGGCTGTGTCGCGAAGCGCCGCCGCAATAATGGGTTGGAAATCGTCCGGACCCGGTAGGTTGAACAGCCCCGGAGTTTCGCCTTTGCCCGAGTAACCCGTCACGAGGTTGCGCGACCAGGCACGGTCCCCCCGGCACTCCGATACCGTCACCCGCAAAGGAAACTCCACGACCCCGACGGCTCCCTCCTTGACCTCCGATTCCCACAGTAGAACCAGGTTCGGTTCTGCTGCCCACTGGATCTTCACGAGAGCTACGGAATCCTCAGCGCAAGTGGTCCCCTCGCGCACCGACGCGAAGCTCCTCGTCGCGGCATTGCGGATCGTTTCTTCCAAGCTCGAACCGTAGGGAACGGAGACACGCAGGTCCGCAAAAAGAAGGGTCATGTAATTTACGGTGACTTCCGCCCTGCCCTGCCGAATTGCCGGATCGATCCCGAGCGTTACCGGAAAGGCCTTGGCAGGAGTGCCTTGTTCCGGACTCGCTGCAGCCGCCACCACCTGGAACTGCCGGGCACAACCCGTCGCCGTGCTGGCAAGCAGGAATACCGCCAGCATCCGGAACGATGCCGAGAGACTGTGCGATGGCGGTCGAGCCCGCGTCCTCCCGCGCCAAACGCCCCGCGCAACTTGCCATTGGAAAGTCCAGTTCTTTTTCATAGCCACCTCCGCTGGCCCGCCAGCTAACCAAAAGCTTGCCAATGAAGGCGCCGCGCAATTTCCGAAGTTACCCGGTCAGGCAAGCTGCCTGGAGGCACTCAAAGTGAGTACGCCGGTGGCTTCACATTGAGCCCACACCTGGATTCGCTCGCCCGAGAGCCTTGGGACGACAAATTTTGACACGCATGAATCGCGTGGTTCGCAGGGCAGCGGGCAAAAATTTGGACATGCATGAATCGCGTGGTTCGCGAAACAGCGCGTGCCCTAGCCCATGTTCCTCGCGGTCTGCGTTCCGCGCGGGCGGAGTTTGAAGGCGGGCAGTTGCGCCCGGAGGGCTGCGGTGTTCCTGCGTTCCGCGCGGGCGGAGTTCGAATCGGGGCGAAGCGTCAGACGATCACCCGGCGCCGCGCATCCCACGACAACAACACCGGTGTGCGACAGGTGTCGGCGTTGGGAATGGGGTGCGCTCAGTTGCCCAACGTCTGTAGTTTCTGGCGCGCCTGTTCAGCTTCTTCCGTGCGGGGGTACTCGGTCAGGATCTTTTGCAGCACCAACTTTGCGTCGGTGGTTTCGCCGGTTGCGGCAAAGGCGTCCGCCAACATCAGCAGGGCGGCGGGGGCCTTGTCTCCTTTGCGGTAGCGCAGCATGACTTCTGTCAGCTCCGTCACCGCTTTCGGGTACTCCTTTTGATTGAAGTAGCACGCACCGATCCAGTATTGAGCGTTGTCTGCGAGGTCGGAGTTCGGGTTCTTCCGGATGAATTCTCGCAAACGGGCAGTGGCTTGTGCGCACCGTCCTTGGCGAATCAGTGCCAGGGCCTCGCGAAACTCGCCCTCACCGCTTTTGCCGGACAGTGCGGCTTCCTCTTTTGCCAACGCGGCTTCGAACGGCGTCAGCACGCGTGGGGGCGTGGGCATTGTGCTGGGGACGGCCGCCACAGCTTCTCCGGGCTGTGCGGGAGCCACCGCACCCGGCGCAGGCGGCGCTGTCCCGAGTGCCCGCGCTTGCTCCAGTGCCGTGAGGCGGGCATCAAGCTCCGCTAAGCGTTGCTGTACGTTCGCGGGCACGGAGCCGCCACGGCTACCGCGGACATCCGCGACCTCCTGGCGCAAAATGTCGAGCTTTCGGCGCAAAGCTTCGATCGCCACGTTCTGGTCAGCCACTAAAGCGCGCAGCTCGCGTTGGTCGCGCTGCACTTTTTCAACCTGCGCGCGCGTGGCGCAGCCGGCACCGGTGACGATGCTGGCTACCCCCAAGAGGAACAAGGAAATGCCGCGAGACCGAACCGGCACCTCAGTCGCCCAACAAAACAAAATGTGCGCGCCGGTTCCTCGCCCAGCATTCCTCGTTGTGCTCCGTGCACAGCGGGAGTTCCTCGCCGTAGCTGATCGTGGTCATCCGGTCCGCCGCAACGCCCAAACTCACGAGATAATCCTTCACTGCACGAGCGCGTTTGGCACCCAGCGCAAGGTTATACTCGACGGTCCCGCGCTCATCGCAGTGACCTTCGATTTCCACTTTCTCCCGGGGATGGTCCAGGAGCCAGTTTGCATTTTCTCGCAGGACCGCGCGGGCTTCGTCGTCGAGTTCGTAGGAGTCGAAGGCGAAATGAACATCTTTCAGTGGCCCACTGTCACCAGCGAGTTTCTCGCCCGCCTTGTACCGCTCGAGGCTACCCGCGGTATCGACCCCTCGCTCCTCCAAACCGGCACCCTCACCACCGGCGGCTCCCGGGCCTTTTTTTCGCCCAGGACATCCCGGAAGGACCACGAGGAATACCAACGCGGCCACCACCAGCACCCGGCTTGCCATTACGCTCCTCCTCCCCGCTGACTCGACAGGATTGGCTTTCTCACGACGTGCCTTTCACTCCAGCCACCGAGACCAGGCCGGACTGGTATCATCACCGCCCCCTTGAGTCAATTGAACTTGCGTGACACCGCTGGCATCCATGACGTACAGCTTTTTGCGGCCGGTCCGGTTCGAGCTGAACACGATGTAACGTCCGTCAGGCGACCAGCTTGGATCTTCGTTGTTTCCCGCTGCTTGCGTGAGCTGCTTCGCGTCGGTGCCGTCGGGACGGATCGTGAAGATATTGAAGCCGCCTTCGTACCGGCGAACGAAAGCAATCCGATCGCCTTTGGGCGACCAGGCGGGGGCCGTGTTGTAATCACCCTCATAGGTGATGCGGCGCACCCCGGTGCCATCGGCATTCATGATGTAGATTTGCGGGGTGCCCGACCGGTTCGAGCAAAAGGCAATTTGCCGGCCATCCGGTGACCACGAAGGGGAAACATCGATCGCCCAGTGCTCCGTCAGTTGCTTCACGAGATCCCCGGTGCGGTCGAGCAACACGATTTCGGAGTTTGCGCCCTCTTCGAGGGTCATGGCGATCGTGGAGCCGTCCGGCGAAAACCGCCCACCCAAGTTCAGGCCACCCCGCCGCGACAACACCAACTCGCGTCCGCTGACCACATCGAGGAGGAACAAATCGGGGTTTCCGCGTTTGTACGACGTGTACAGCAGGTACCGCGTATCGGGCGACCACGACGGCGACACGGTGATGCTTTGTGCCTTCGTGACTTGCTGCAAATCTCCCCCGTCGAGACTCATCACGTACACTTCTTTGAAGCGGCCGTCTCGATTGGACACAAAGGCAATGCGGGAATCGAACGGCCCGCGTTCTCCCGTGAACTGCAGCATGATCTCGTCGGCAAAGCGGTGAGCCATTCGCCGCAGCAAATCCACAGAACCGCGGTAGCGACGGCCGGTGAGTTGGCGACGTTGGGCCACATCGAACAGCTTGACCTCGACCGCGAGCATGTCTCCCTCGAGCTGGAACGTACCTTTCACGAGCGCCAGCGCCCCGAGCACCGCCCAGCTATCGAAGTTAATCGTTTCCGCATCCGTGCCTGATGTTTGCGGCTGCTCGATATGGGTTGCTCGGTCCACGATCTTGAAATACCCAGAAATCACCAGATCGCGCTCCAAAATGTCCGCAAAGCGAGCTCCCAGCTCTCTCCCTACGGCTCCCTCCGACAAGTTGCGCAGGGGCGAGACAGCAATCGGGTAACTGCGCGACCCGGGACCAAAAATGGTTCCCCGAACCTGCGCGTCGGCTGCCTCCACCCAAAAGAACAAGACTCCCGCCAGCGCGAGTCCCACACGGTTCCAGGTGTTCATCGTGTTCCTCCGTCGCTCACTCTTTCATCGATTTGGCGTTGAAGGTGTACTGCACGTCTCCGAACAACTCGCGGTACGCTTCGGGTGGTGGCGGCATGGGATCCAACGCACGCACGGTGCGCTCCACGGACAGGTCGAAGCTGCGGTCGCCGCTGGACTTGAGGATGCGCACATTCGCCACCTTCCCGTCGGGCAAGATGCTGAAGCCCACCACCGCCTCTAGCGCTTCGTTCGTTCCAGCCCATGCCCAATTTTCCTTCAGCTTGCGCTCTAACTGTCCAAGATACAACACATAGTCCACGCCCATGACTTGGCCACCGGCACCTTGGCCGGGACCGACAGAAAGCGGACCACCTGGCGCCCCGCCTTTTTTCTCCCCGCTCCCCGCGCCGCGTTCACCTGCTTGCTGCTGCAGGCGCTTCGCTGCGGCCACGATCTGTTGCTCGATTTCCCGGCGTTTCTTTTCCTCCGCTGCTGCTGCCGTGGCCGTAGCGCGGGCCTGGGCCTTCTGCTGCGCTTCCGCCGTCGCTACGCGACGCTTTGCTTCCTCCTCCTGCTGCTGTTTGCGGCGCTCAGCCTCTTGTTGCTCGCGCTTTTTCCGTTCCGCTTCTGCCTGGCGCTCGCGCTCTTCGAGCACTTCCCGCGGCACCGGAGTGCGCGTCGGGGGCACCTGCGCGACTGCGACTGCCAACCGTGTCGGCGTGATCGTCGGTGGAACTCGGGTCGGACTCGGCATGGCCAAGGCCACGCCTTCGGCTTCCGGCGCCTTGGGTGCCTCGCGTGGAGGCACAGGCTTTTTCTCTGCCGGCGGTTCCGGCACGCGAACTTGCTCGCGAGGCTTCGGCGGCGGCTCCGCCGCAGCCATCGTTTGCCCCTGCACGCGCCCTTGTCCGCCCTCTACCAAGTTCGTACCCCCAAGTTTGTCCGGCGCGATCAGATCCACCGTGTACGATACCAGGGGAGGTGCTGGCCGACTCCACCACTGTTGGGGCAAGAGCAGCGCCAGCAACACGATGCTCAAGTGCAGCAGCGCCGACAGCGCCACCATGCCCCAGAATGCGGGGTCCGATCCGGACGTTGCGGAGCGGCGGTATTCACCGTTGGACACGATGGGTTACCGTGCAGCAAGGCTTAGCGCCGGGGCTCTTCACGAGGTGGTTCTGTGACCATGCCCAAGCGCTCCACACCTGCTGCTTTCACGGCGGCAACAACTCGCATGACTTCTCCGTACCGCACGTTTTGATCGGCGCGGAGGTATACTTGTTTTTGAGGCTGCGCACCCAAGATGGCAGCAAGCTTCGCACGCAACTCTTCCACGCGGATCGGCGCATCGTTCAAGAACACCTGACCGCGCGAATCGACGGTGACCACCAGTTGGCGTTCCTCGCCTGGAAGCGGCGCAGCCTGCACCTGCGGTAAGCTCACGTTCACCCCTTGTTGCAGGATGGGCGCCGTGACCATGAAGATCACCAACAACACCAGCATCACATCCACCAACGGCGTGACGTTGATGGCCGCAATGGCTCCGTTTCCGCTCGAAGAGGAGTCGTCAAACGCCATAGCCAGGCCTCACTTTAAAAAATGTCGCTCCGCGATGTTGAGGAATTCGGAGGTAAAGTTTTCCATTTCTGCAGTGAGCACCCGAATTTGCCGCGCGAACGAATTGTAACCGATCACGGCTGGGATCGCCGCGACCAAGCCCGTTGCTGTGGCAATCAACGCTTCCGCGATTCCTGGAGCCACCGCCTGGATGCTGGAGGCTTGCGTTTGCGACAAACCCAGAAACGCGTTCATGATGCCCCAAACGGTTCCGAACAAACCAATGAACGGCGTCGCGCTCGCCGTGGTTGCCAAAAAGGTCATCGCCCACTCCAGCCGCGTGACCTCTTCCCGGATGGCTCGGCGCATGGCCCGTTCTACGTTGTCCACACCGCCGAGGTCTGTATCATCCAGCGGGCTCACTCCCGTGTCCGACCGGCGGGAGCGCGTCAGCCGCAAGAGTTCTTGGTAACCCGCCCGGAACACTTGGGCCACAGGGCTGTTGCGTAGCTCCTGACTCGCCGTGTGGATCTGGGTCAAGTTTTTCGTGTCCCAGAAAATCTCGTTGAATCGCTCGGTTTGCCTTCGGGCAATACGCATTTGCCGCAGCTTGTAAAAAATCGTCGCCCAGCTCCCGACGGAAAATACGACGAGAATGTAAAGAACAGCCGCTACCACCGGGCCGGAGTGCCGGACGATGTGCCAGACATCCAAATGCCCTGCCGGACTCGGCGACGGCGCCTGCGCCCACGCACTACTAGCCAGAACCCAACAGCACCACATCAAACCACCCATCCATACGCGTATTTTGCTTAGGCTCTGAGGCAAGCGGTTCTTTCCCTCGCGCGCAACCGCTCGCGGGTATTTTGCAGGACTTTGCGGGGACAAGAATTCAAGGTACAAGGGCACGGTTCTTTGCCAGTTTGGAGGATCGTTGCGCATGCGGGTGATTACAGAGTTGAAACTGAGCGGCAAGCGTACCTTCGTGCGTGTAGATTTCAACGTTCCCTTGCACGAAGGGCGCGTGGCAGATTCGACGCGCATTCAGGCCTCTCTCCCGACCATCCGTTACGCCATGGAGCAAGGCGCACGGGTCGTATTGGCTTCACACTTAGGCCGGCCAAAGGGGAAGCGCGTGCCAGAGGCGAGCCTCGCACCGGTCGCCGACGAACTTTCCCGGCTGATCGGACAGGATGTTCCCTTGGCTCCGGACTGCATCGGCCCGGAAGTGGAGGCCATGGTCCAAGCACTTGCGCCTGGAGGCGTGTTGTTGCTCGAGAACCTACGGTTTCACCCGGGAGAAGAGAAGAACGACCCGGAGTTTGCGCAAGCCCTCGCGCGCCTGGCGGATGTTTACGTCAACGACGCGTTCGGCACCGCCCACCGCGCGCACGCGTCGACGGTCGGCATGGTCGCTCATGTGCGCGAAAAAGCAGCCGGTTTGCTGATGCAACGGGAATGCACTTATTTGAGCAAGATCCTCCATGCGCCGGAGCGCCCCTTGTACGCATTGCTGGGCGGGGCCAAGGTTTCCGACAAGCTCGCGGTGCTGGAAAACTTGCTGCGCGTCGTCGATGGCTTGCTCATCGGTGGAGCCATGGCGTACACGTTTCTCCGCGCCAAGGGTGTGCCGGTGGGAGCCTCCCGCGTCGAAAGCGAACTGATCGACACAGCCGGGCGCCTGATTGCCCAAGCTCGAACAACGGGGAAGGAATTGTTGCTTCCGGTGGACCACCGCGCGTCTACCGCTCTCGATGGGTCAGCACCCGTGCAAGTGGTGTCGCCAGGGATTCCTGACGGGATGTACGGTGTGGATATTGGACCGCAAACCGAGCAAACGTATGCAGCTGCGCTACAAAAAGCCCGGACGATTTTCTGGAACGGTCCGATGGGCATCTTCGAGGTCGAAGCTTTTTCCCATGGCACGATGGCCATGGTCGATGCGTTGATTGCCTCGGGGGCTACCACCGTGGTTGGCGGCGGCGACTCGGCAGCGGCAGTCATGCGCTCGGGGAAAGCCGACCAGATCAGCCATGTGTCTACCGGTGGTGGCGCCACGCTGGAGTTCCTAGAAGGTCGGACCTTGCCAGGGTTGGCTGCGCTGGAGGACTAAGCCGTGCGGGTTCCGTTGATCGTGGGTAACTGGAAAATGCACGGTTTACGCGAAGAAGCACGTGCCCTCGCGCGCGCCGTGCACGAAGGGGTGCGCAATCTCCACGGGCGCGAAGTCGGCATCGCGCCACCGTTCACTGCGCTTACGACCGTTGCCGAGGCCTTAGCCGGATCCGCGGTGACTTTAGGAGCGCAAAACATGCACTGGGAGGAGCGTGGCGCGTTTACCGGCGAGATCTCCCCGCTGATGCTGCGCGACGCGGGCTGCCGATTCGTGATCCTCGGGCACTCGGAGCGGCGCCAATACTTTGGGGAGGACGATGCTAGCGTGCACCGCAAGGTGCGTGCCGCGCTGGCCCACGAACTCACACCCATCGTGTGCGTTGGAGAAACCTTGTCGGAGCGTGAAGCTGGCCAGACACTCGATGTGGTCGGACGGCAAGTGCGCGGCGCGTTGCTGGGTTTGCAAGCCGATGCTATACGGCACGTCGTTGTCGCTTACGAGCCGGTGTGGGCCATTGGTACAGGCCGTGTGGCGACACCGCAGCAAGCACAGGAAGTACATTGTTGGATCCGCAATTTGTTGGCAGAAACCTTCGGCTCGGTTGCGGAAGAGGTGCGCATTCTATACGGGGGCAGCGTGAAACCGGAAAACATCGATGAACTCATGGCAGAAGCAGACATCGACGGAGCTTTGGTGGGCGGAGCAAGCCTGCAAGCAGAGTCGTTCGTGCGCATCGCCGGCTTTGTCTCTGCGGGCCCCGGAAGGTGAGCTATGCACACGGTGTTGATTATCGTTCACGTGATTACGTGCTTTCTGTTGATCGGGGTCGTCTTGTTGCAGCAAGGCCGCGGCGCCGACATGGGTGCAGTGTTCGGAGGTAGCAGCAGCACGGTGTTCGGCTCGTCGGGCGCGGGCAATTTCCTCACTCGGCTCACCGCTGGCTTCGCTACGGTGTTCATGTTGACGGCGGGCATCTTGACGTACATGGGTGCATACCAGGTGACTGGCACGGTGTTCGACCAAGCCCTTCCCGAGCCACCCCCCTTGGAGGCTCCCGCACAACCAGCGGGAAGCGAAGCTGCTCCTGCGGCACCAGCCGAGGCAGCGCCTCCGGCCGCTGGTGCGCCCCAGGGTGCCGCACCCCAAGCAGCCGAGCCTGAGGCAGCCGCTCCTGCTGCGCCACATGCAGAGAGCGAGCCGGCACCACCGCAGCAGTGAAAGTTTTTGCGAGGATGGCGGAACTGGCAGACGCGCTAGTTTGAGGGGCTAGTGGGGTAACACCCGTGGGGGTTCAAGTCCCCCTCCTCGCACTCGAGTCGGAGGCCGAAGGCAACTCGCCCTTCGGCCTCTCTCGTTTTCCTTCCAGCTTGCCGATTGGCGGCAGCAAGCGAGCGCCGTGGCCGCACGCGGAACTGGCAACTCTCCGTAGATCCGGCGATCCGGTTTGCGTCGGCCGCGCGTGTCACGAGCCGCGGATGGGCACCGATAGCTGCAGCTTTTTCTTCCCGCGCTGCACCGAGATCCGGACCTGCGAACCCGGTTCCGCATCATCCATGGCGCGGGAGAAATCATCCACGTTACGGATCGCGTGCCCATTGATGGCGAGAATACAATCGCCGCTTTCCAGTCCTGTTGCCGCGTCTGCTGCGGTCACGAGCACACCTTGCTGTTCCTCCAGGCCAAACACTTCCGCCAACTCTGCGGTGAGATTTTGCACGGTGATGCCCGCTCGCACGCGGAGCTCTGGCTGACCCTGCACAAGCTGCTTTCGCTGCCCTTGTTCTTCCAACAAACCACGCGCAACGTAAATCGGCTTTTCGCAGCGCACCGCCAGCGCAATGGCATCGCTCGGGCGGCTATCGACCTTCACCAGTCCCTTTTTCCCGTGCAAATGGATTTCAGCAAAGTACACGCCGTCTTTGAGCCCAGTCACCACGACCTTCTCCACCTCCACGCCACCTTCCTGCAACAAGCGGTGAAGGAGGTCGTGCGTGAGGGGCCGCGGCGGAGTCATACCTTCCAAGCGCATGGCAATCGCTTGGGCTTCGCTCGGGCCAATCCAAATGGGCAATTGGCGAGAACCGTCTTTCTCGGCCAGAATCACCACTGGGGAGCGGCTCGTGTAATCGAAGGCCACAGCTTCGACTCGCACTGCGACCTCCGCTGGTGGCCGTTCCCTGCAGCCAAGCACAGCCCCAAGCACGGCCAGCAAGATCCAGGCAGGAAATCTCGAGGGTTTCATCCTGTTCTGTGCTTGCATCTTACGTCTGGCAGCCGTGCGCACGCAATGAGGTTTTACCGACCCGCTGCCGCCACCGCGTGCGCAGGGGCAGCGTCCAGAACCGCGGGCCGCAAGTGACGGGCCAACCGCTCTTGCATGGACGCGAGTTCGGCAAAGCGTTCGCCGCGTTCCACTTTGCGGTCCTTGCGGTCGCCGGACAAGGACACGAAGCCGAGTTCTGCGTACCGCTGAACAGCATTCTCGAACGTCACGACCGAATTCCCCTCCGGCCTCCGGGCTTCCCCGAGAAGCAACGCCGTGTCGTAGCGCTTTCGCGCTTGCGCCAACACAGTTTTCAGCGGCTGGCCTGTCGGCGGCAACAACGCCAACGTGCACGCCATCACCCAATATGCCTCGCAAAAATTGTCCAAGAGCCCCTGCGTGGTGTCGACAAACGGGTGTGCCGGGTCTACCCGTCCTCCGCCTTCGGGATGCCACGCCCCTTCGGCCTCGTAGTATGCCAGCAACGCAGCGATCTCCGCAGGCACCGTTTGCCGCTCGGGCAGGGGGAACTCCCAACGATAAAAGTCGAGCCACCATAGGATCTCGTCCTGCAATGCGGTGCCGCGCCATCCTTGAAGCAGCGCGCGCGACAACAGCGCTGGCACGAGGAAGAAGTGAATGATGTTGTTCTTGTAAAAATCCAAGGTCATCCGTTTGTCGCTGGGTACGTGGAGGATGACCTCCTCGCCGCGTAGCCGCCGGATCAGCCCCCCGTTCTCCAAGAAAGCCAAGTTTTCCAGAAAGTCGTTCGCGTTGCGTTCGAGCGAGGCAGTGAGCGTCACCTTGCGGTGGCGCAGGAACTTCACGAGGGCTTGCGCGCGTTGCAGGAAGTCTTGGTACCGCCACGCGGCCTCCGGGCGGCTGAGCAGTACCGTCGCACTCACTGCGGTCGCGCCCGCCACGGCAACTTCGTTCACTGCACGCAAAATCCGAAATCCAAGTTTTTGAATAAAGCGGCGCTTCTCCTCCTCCACGGCCGGATCGCCGGCACGTTCCCGAAAGCGCTGTAGACGGTCTCCGAGCGCTTCGCGCAACGAGATCGGTTCGGCAAAGGTGACGTACACGGTGCCGCGATTTTGCCGCAGCACGGTTCGTGCACGAATGAGCGCCCACAGCGACTCCTTCTCCTTTTCGGCACCAAAAAGTTCGCGCTTGTAGGCTTCCTCTTCGACCACCCGCCCGTATTGGATGGAAACCGGAACCAGATACAGGTCGCGCCGGACTCCTGAGATGAACGCGTTGACGATGGCCGACAGCATTCCCAGCTTTGGCGTGAGGATTTTCCCCGTCCGGCTCCGCCCACCCTCGATGAAGAATTCTTGCGTGTACCCTTCGCGGATGAGGAATTTGAGGTAACTGCGGAACACTGCCTTGTAGAGAGGGTCGTTGTCGAAGCTGCGCCGGATGAAGTAGGCACCGGCACCGCGGAACAGCGGGCCCAATGGCCAAAACGACAGGTTGATCCCTGCCGCGATGTGCGGCGGGCTCATGTAATTGATGTGGAACAAGTACGAGAGAATCAGGTAATCGAAGTGGCTACGGTGGCACGGCACCAATACGACCGGGTGTTCTTTCACGCACTCGATCACTTTATCGAGGCCGCGATAATCGAGCCCTTGGAAAATCCGCGGCCAGATGCGGTTAAATGCAAACTCCAAGATCGCGAAAAACGCCCCTTGGTAGTTGGCTGCCATCTCGTCGAAGTAGCGTTCTGCGGTTCGCCACAACTTGGACTCGGGCTGCCCGGTTTCGCGCGCCAGAGTCCGCACAACGGTGGTGACTTCTTCCGCACCCAGCACGATTTGCCGTACCACACGTTTGGGTAACAACGTCGGACCCCAAACAAGCTTTTCCTCGCGATAAAGGAAAATTTGCAGCGCCCTGGCGACGCGACGGACCATACGCTCCTCGCCTTCGCCCCGGTGGGCAGCAAGCATTTCCTGAATGGACACGTGCTTGCCCACAGTGATCGTGGTTTCTTTGGCGTTCCACCAAAGGGACAGAAGCCGCTTGAGATCGCCAGGCGCCTCCTGCACGCTGTACACCAAGGTTGCAAGCCGAGTTTCTTTGCGCCGAAAGCCGCGCCCGCGCAACACCGCAATGGGCACCAAGAAGACTTCCTGCCCGTGTTCGGCAGCCACGTGCACGATTTCGCGCAAGTAATCGGTGCCGCTGCGTGCCTTGCGAATCGCTGCGCGGCGGCTTTGCCGCAGCGGTAGTCCCCGCACATGCCCACGCATGAAAATCAAGGCAGGCTGTTTGGCCCGCACCACGCGCTGGAGGCGGGTCAGGTCTTCCAAGTGGCGATGGGCCCCGAGCTGCCACTTTCCAGCGCGCCATCGCTGCCACAGAGTGCGCACGATCTCGCCAACGGGACGCAGCAGCAAACTCGGGATGTCCGACACAAACGCAGGTAACGGCAGTCCTTCGCGCAACAGCACGAAGGCAACGAGCATGTAATCGACCAGCGACCGGTAGCGCATCACGTACACCACGGTGCCACGCTCCGCCAAGCTGCGGATGTGAGCGACGGCGCCGGGGTCCAAACGCACGTGCGCGAGGAAGCGCTCACAAAACCAACGGGGAAGCCACCCCAACCGCTGCATGGGTCCTGGTTCGCTCCACCAATCTTGCTCCTTCGAAGTGGTTGCTGCTTCGTTCATGGCTCGAACTCGTTGCGAATCACTGCTTACTGCTCCTGCCGGCTCTGGCCAAGATGGGCGTTCCCACCGGTGTGAATCTCGGACTGCCTGATCGTCCGAGTTTCGGTCGGTTCCCGAAACGCACGCCTCATTCGTCGGCACTTAACTCGAAGGCCAGCGGTAATCACGGAAGCGCTCCCGCAGTTCGCGCTTGGCAATTTTTCCCACGCTGGTCTTCGGCAGTGCATCGATGAAGACAAAGTCGTCGGGCAGCCACCACTTGGCGACGCGTGGTTCCAAAAAGGTGCGGAGTTCTTCCTTGGTGAGCGTCTCTCCCGGACGCACCACGACAACCGCCAAGGGGCGTTCCTGCCAGCGCTCGTGCGGAAGCCCAATGACGGCCGCTTCCGCGACTTTCGGATGGGCCATGATGGTGTTCTCCAATTCGACGCTGGAGATCCACTCGCCGCCGCTCTTGATCACGTCCTTGGCGCGATCGGTAATTTGCAGGTACCCATACTCATCGATGGTCCCGATGTCCCCGGTTTTGAACCAACCGCGATCGAACGAAGCCGCAGAGCGCTCGTCGTTGTAATACTCGCCCACGATCCACGGCCCTTTGACTTGGAGTTCGCCCATGCTCTTGCCATCCCAAGGTTGCTCGGAGCCGTCGTCTGCAACGATGCGCATCTCTACGTAAGGCATCGGCCTTCCTTGCTTGGCGCGCACCTTGCGGCGGCGTTCCTCAGGCCACTGCGCCATTGTGGAGAGCGGATGCGAAACCGACGCTAGGGGCGAGGTTTCCGTCATCCCCCAAGCTTGCACCACGGTAATGCCAAGCTTGTCGAAGCGTTCGAGCAAGCTCTCAGGTACGGCGGAGCCCCCACATGGAATGCAACGCAAGCTCGAGAGGTCGTAGGGGTGCTTTTCCAGGGCGGCAAGCATCCCGAGCAGGACCGTGGGCACGCCCGCCGTTACAGTCACACGATGATCTTCAATGAGCTCGCAAATGTTTTCGGGAGTCGGCTGCACTCCGGGATAGACCTGCGTCGCGCCCACCATGGTCGCACCGTACGGCAGGCCCCAGGCATTGGCGTGAAACATCGGCACAACGGGCATCACGACATCGGACTCGCGCAGCCCGAACGCATCAGCCATGCACTGAGCAAATGTGTGCAATACCAGGGCGCGGTGCGAGTACACCACGCCTTTGGGGTTGCCAGTGGTTCCCGAGGTGTAACACATCGCCGCGGCGGTCTCTTCAGCCAGCCGCGGGAAGGGGTCGTCCGACGGAGCAGCACGCAAGAGTTCCTCGTAGCTGTACACCGGGTGCAAACTCGTTTCTGGCACCGGGCCGTCGCCCATGATGACGTAACCGCGCACGGTGCGGAGCTGCGGTGCAAGCTTCTCGAGCTGCGGAACCAACGCGTCATCGACAAAAATGACACTGTCTGCCGCGTGGTTCACGATGTAGGCGATCTGTTCCGGGAACAAGCGGATATTCAGGGTGTGCAGTACCCGCCCGCTGGACGGAACCCCGAAGTACAGCTCCAAGTGGCGGAACGTGTTCCACGCAAACGTGCCCACTCGTTCTCCGGGACCGACACCAAGCTTCTCCAGTGCATGGGCGAGCTGACACGAGCGACGGTAGAGGTCGGCGTAGGTGTACGTAGCAACGCCGTAGTGCGTGCGTGAAAGAATCCGCTTTTCCCAAAAGAGCCTAGCCGCACGTCGCACAAGATGCGTCAGCAACAACGGCTCGTTCATCATCAACCCGTTCATGGTTCCTCCTTGCGCGTATGGGAATTCTAGAACTGCCCGCGAACGGCAATCAGCGCAACCCGGCTACCGCAGCACGACGCGCCAGTGCGGCGCGTGCAACGTCTCGATCGTCGAACGGCACACGCCGATCAGCAAACAGTTGGTACGTCTCGTGCCCTTTCCCAGCAATGATCACCAAGTCTCCCGGCTCCGCAGCATCGATGGCGGCTTCGATCGCCTCCCGCCGATCTACAATCGCGTGAACGTGCTCGCGCCGGTTCGGGGCAATTCCGGTCAGGATGTCGTCGATGATCGCTTGCGGGTCTTCGCTGCGGGGGTTGTCGGACGTCACGAACACCACGTCGCCCAAGCGCGCGGCGACCTCGCCCATCAAGGGGCGCTTGCCGCGATCGCGATCGCCGCCGCATCCGAACACGACCAACAAACGCCGCGGCCCGAGTGCCCGGGCTGCTCCAAGCAAACGTTCCAACGCATCGGGCTTATGCGCGTAATCCACGACAACCAAGAACTCGCCGCCAGGATTGACCACCTCGAACCGCCCAGGCACTGCGGGTGCCGTTGCCAACCCCTGCGCGATCACGTCGAGTGGCAAATCGAGCGCTACGCCCACCGCTGCTGCAGCCAGGGCGTTTTGCACCTGGAACGCACCGGGAACCGCCAACTCGATCGGACACGCACCTTTCGGAGTCCTTAACACGAAGCCGCTGCGGTGTACGTCGGCGTAGACGTTCGTCGCCGTCACATCCCCGTGGCCCCTTAAGGAAAACGTGAGCTTCCGGCCACGGCAAAGTTGCAACATATAGTCGCTGTTCGCGTCGTCGCGGTTCACCACGGCTACGGCATCCTTGCCGCCTGAGCCAAGCTCTTCGAACAACCTCCCCTTGGCACGGCGGTAATGATGAAAGTCCGGATGAAAGTTGAGATGGTCGCGCCCGAGGTTGGTAAACACACCGACATCGAAGGCAATGCTCGCAACCCGGCGCAGTTCAAGGGCGTGCGAGGACACTTCCATCACCACGGCTCCGCAACCGGCATCCACCGCTTGCCGCAGCAAGCTCTGCAAGTGCGGAGCCTCCGGGGTGGTTTGCTGTGCTGGATACACGCGGCTGCCAACACGGTGCTCCACCGTGCCGAGACGAGCTGTGGTCCAACCTGCGGCCCGCAACACCGAATCGATGAAATAGACGGTAGAGGTTTTACCGCTCGTGCCGGTAACGCCCACTACTTTCAAGTGTTTCGACGGCTCGCCATGGAAGCGAGAGGCGAGGTGGGCGGCGGCAGACCAAGCGTCCGGCACGCGAACCACGGTGACTCCAGGTGGCACGGGGACGACCCGTTCCAGCACCAGGGCGTGCGCTCCGCGTTCCAGCGCGTCGCCAATGAACTCGTGACGATCTGCGCGCTGCTCGCCGCCCTCGGTGCAATATCCGGGCAGGCACACGAACAGGCTACCCGGCACCGCCTCGCGGGAATCGCTGACAACGGCGCTGATCTCGCAATCGACACGACCACCGACAAGCTCGTAGTCGAGCCCGGACAACAACTCCCGCAACGTGCGCGCCACAGCGAAAGCTTATAGCACGCGCACGAACATCGTGCGGGGCGGGCCAAGATTGCCGTCCACGTCGCGCAATCGTACGGTGATTTGCGTTTCGCCGCTGGGGAAAGCGAGCGCGGCATCGACCATTGCGCAGAATTGAATTTGGCTCTCTTGGCTCGCAAAGCCATAGTCACCGCTGCGCAGCAACACACACTGTTCCCCGTCTAGGCGGCCAAAGGGCTGGTCCTGCCCATCGCGGAACCGGCAGGCGAAATCGTTGACTCGCGCGATGTTTTCTGGCGTAAGCGCAAAGTCCAACGGGCTCGTCGCTGGGACTCCGCCACCGATTGCCGGCGTCGCCCCAGGCCGCGCTTCGGGGCGGTCGCATACCTCGGTGCTGCCGTTGCCGAGATCGCGCGAAGTCCAGATCTGCAAGTCGGGGAACGTCAGCAAATCTGGCTGGTAGGTTCGGGGGCTCACCGGCTTGCCACTGCGTCCGGGTGCACCTTCCACAATCAAGAAGAACCCGAATCCGCCGCGGCGCGAATACACGGGCGTGCCGTCTTCGGTGACGTCCACTGGCTCGACGAGCGTGCCGTCAGCTCGGGCAATCCCGAGGTACGTGATCACTGGTCCGATGGGCTCGACGGCGGGCCTCGTCGGCGTGGCCGTCGGAATCGGGGGAGGCGTCGGTGTTGGCAACACCCGCACCACAATTTGGGCGGCAGGCCCCACGTTGCCGAGCACGTCCCTGAGCCTCACCGTTAGAACCGTATCGCCTTCTGGAAAGGCAAAGAGCCGCGAGACCTGAGCGCAAAATTGCACCGTGCTCGCTTGATTGACGAACGCGAAGTCTCCGCTGGGGAACAGCGTGCAAGCGTCCGCCGGACCAACTCCGGAAGGATGGCCTTCCCCATCACGGAACCGGCAAGCAAAGTCGTTGATAACGGCGATGTTTTCCGGCGAGGCCCCAAAGTCGGGGGGATTCACTGCGGGCACCCCTCCGCCGCGCGGGTCGTTGTCGCACACCGCTGGGCTTCCGTCGCCCAATGGGCGCGAAGCCACGATCTGCAGATCTGGCAAGCTCGCGAGGTCCTCGCGGAACGTGGACAACCCGACCGGTGCCCCGCTGATTCCCGGCGCGCCTTCCACGACCAAGTAAAACCCGGAGCCACTAGGCCGCGTGAAAATGGGAACGCCCTCCGGCGTGGTGCCTACAGGATCGATCACCGCCCCATCCGCCCGGGCCACCGCGAAGTACGACACACGTGGTCCGATGGGCGTGCCCACAGTGGGAGTGGGCGTCGCGCTGGGCAAGACCGTCGCTGTGGGCACCACCGTGGGAGTGTTTGTCGGTACCACTCGCGGCGTGAACGTGGGCGAAGACACAAAGGGAATCGGCTCATCGTCCCCACTACAACCGCCGCAGACGAGAAGCCCACCCAAGAGACTCCACACAACCAGCAGCCGCACCCCGCGCTCCGTCATAACAAGCTCCCTCTTACACGGAAATGCCACCAAAGTACAAGCAGCGAGCGAACCGAACATGCGGGCCCAACGAACCCGACGGCGACGATCGACCCGGTAGTCTCGACCTTCGTCATGACGGTGTGGAGTGCCACGTTTTGTAGGAGCGCCGCGGTGCCGCAACGAATTCAGAGCGGCGGAACATGCTCCCGAGAGCCTTTTGAAGCGAGCATCTTCGAAGTCCGGTGTGCGGTGCGGCGATCGCACCAGCGGGAGTGCGGTCGCCAAGGTTCATCAGCCTTCGACCCGCACGATGATCTGACTCACCGCGCTCAAGTTACCCGCACTATCGCGCACGCGCACACTCAGCAACGTTTCGCCAGGGGGAAATTGCCACGCGCGGTCCACCAGTGCGCAGAATTGTACGCTCGAGTCGGGGCGAACAAAGCCAAACGCCCCGTTGTCGAACAATACGCAGGCATCTGCCAGGGCACGACCGCGCGGCTCGTCGGTGCCGTCGCGGAACCGGCACGCCAAGTCGTTTACCACGTTCACGTCGTCGAATCGCGGCGGATCCACGCCGGGAACACCGCCAGCCGCTGGCAACCGGTAATCGCATACATCGCTGCTGCCATTACCCAGGGCGCGACTGGCAACCACCTGCAAATCAGGGAGATCAGCCAAATCCGACTGGTACGTGGAAATTCCTACTGCGCTCCCCGAGGGCCCTGGCTTGGCTTCCACCACGACGGTGAAGCCTGCACCCAAGGGGCGTGCGTAAACGGGCACGCCCGCAGGTGTGAACTCTGTGGGTTCTACCAAGGTGCCGTCCGCACGCGCGACTCCGAAGAATGTGACGATCGGTGCACGATCGGCTCCGCTGGGCGTTGGCGTGACAGAAGGCGTGCGCGACGCCGTTGGCGATCGGGTGGCAGTTCGCGACGGCGTGACAGTTCCCGATTGCCCCGTCGGGCTTCTGGTGGGAGTCCTCGAGCTGTTCGCTTGCGTTGACGTCGCAGTGGCTGCGGAGGTAGGCGTCCGCGTTGGCGAGGGCGTCACGGTTGCTGTCGGGGTGCTTGCGTCTCCAATCCGCACGATGATGCGCGCTGTCGGGCCCGGCAGCCCACTGCCCGGGGGTGCGTCCGGAGAGGTTTCATCCAACACCCGCACGGTCAGGAGCGTGTCGCCAGGAGGGAACTCGATCGCCCGCGTAACCGAGGCACAGAACTGCAGCGAAGAGTCTGGAGCAACGAACCGGAAGTCCATCTCCGGCGGAACCCGAGTGCATGCCTCCTGCGTGCCTCGACCCCGCGGGGCGCCGCTTCCATCTACGAACCGACAACCAAAGTCGTTGAGGATGCGAATCACGCTTTCCGTGGGTAGAAAACTTGGTGGCTGCAGCCCCGGAACCCCTCCAGCGTTGGGTCCGGTGCTGTCGCACACTGCGTCGCTACCGTCACCAAGAGGGCGCGACGCAATGATTTGGAGGTCGGGCGGCCCCGAAAGATCAGGGACAAAGGTATCGGCACCCACTTGGTTATTGCTCGGGCCCCGTGCGGCTTCCACGACAATGTTGAAGCCAAAACCTTGTGGCCGGGAAAAAATGGGAATTCCCTCGGGGGTCGTGCCGATCGGATCGATCGGTACGTCGTCCGAACGGGTGAGCCCAAAGTAGCGCACCACTGGCCCTGGAGGAGCCGTTGGCGTCCTTGTCGGCGTGCGCGTTCGCGGGGGCGTAGCCGTGGCGCTGCGGGTGGGAGACAGCGTGGGGGAGGCCGTGCTCGACCGTGTCGGAGAGGGAGATGGTTGCTGCGTTGGTGGAGTCGGGGAAACGGTCCGGGTCATCGTTCGCGTCGGCGAAGCAGTCGGCAGCACACTTGGTTCCGCACGCGTTGCCGAGGGCGAAGGAGTCGCGAGGGTGAAGGTACGGGTCGGCGCAGGAGTGGACACCGAAGGGGTGCGGGTTGCTGTCGGGCTGAACTGCGGCGTGCTGGAAGCGGTGGGCGACCGCGTGAACGGCGCGGTCCAAGTCCGCGTTGGACTTGCGCTTGCGGACCGTGTCGGGCTTGCACTTGGCGTGGGTGTCCGCGTCGGCGAAAGCCGCGCTCCGGTCGATGTCGCGCTCGGCGTGGCCGTAGCGGTCGGGCCAAAAGGCCCGGGCCCCACACGCAAGCGAATTTGCGCAAGCGGGCCCAAGTTGCCCGCTCGGTCGCGCACTCTCACACTGACCAGGGTTTCTCCGTCAGGAAAAATCAGTTGCCGGGTGACCTGTACGCAAAACTGCACCTGCGCAGAATCGGTGACGAACGCTGGCCTGCCGAAGCGATCGCTCGTGCATGCGAACGCCGGTGCGGTTGCCACCACGAAGTTGCAGGCAAGGTCGTTGATCGCATCGGTTACGGAACGGGTGAACGGGAAGTCCGGTCGGGTCACCCCGGGCACCCCTCCTTCACAAACCGTAGGGCTCCCGTCGCCCAATGGCTGGCTCGCTACAATCCACAGGTCTGGGCGCACGGTTGGATCCCGGGGATCGCTTGCGAACACGGTCTGACCGACCGAAACGCCTGAAGCCCCAGGGCGTGCTTCGATCACGAGTTTGAATCCCTGGCCAGCGGGCCGCTGATAGACTACGGCGCCAGCGAGCGTACCGCCGCGATTGAGCGGCGTGCCGTCGGCCGCAGCTAAACCAAAAAAGGTAATTTCCGGTCCGGTTGGAGGCGGTGCGCTAATGAGGCTGGCGAGGGCGGGCAAATCCGCTGCCGAAACGACGCCATCGCCGTTGGCATCCAGGGCCGGGCATGCCCACGGTGGGGGCTGGAACAATTGCAGTGCAGCGAACGAGTAGTCGGCGACCGACAAGAGCCCGTCGCAGTTGGCGTCGCCAGGGCTTTGCGCCCAAGCCAGCACGGGCGGAAACACGAACCACAGAGCCACAAACAGCCATGCACCTGCGACCGCCCCTCCCCAATTCCTCGACCTCATCGTTTCCACCATTGGCGTCCACGGCGCTCCGATCCTGCGATGCGACCAAGCACGTTACCCCAGTGCTTTCCTGCGCACAACGCAACATCTGCGGTTTCGCCATTCCTCTCACACCCTCGGGTGAGTGCGGCGTGCAGTTCGCTCCGCCAGTGCCGGACAAGCTGCGAAGTTGCCATCGCATCTCTATTCCGACATCGCCGCCCCGAGCAACCAGAAAGCACGGCCGCCCTTGCTGCAAAGGCGCTTTCCGCTTGACTCGACAGCGCGAACGGCTGTACATAGCAAACGTTCGTTTGTGCGATCGACCCAACCGTTCGCGGAAGGAATCCATACCCAAAAACAACGAGAAGTGGGGGAAGCGATGAGGTGGAAGAACAAGTTTCGAAACGGTCTAGTGTGGCTGCTCACATGTTCGATTGGTGCACCGGCCTTCGGCCTGTACATCGATGAAAGCCAAAACTTTCAGTTGCGGCTGCGCGCGTACAGCCGGTTTTCCATCCGTACGGAAAACTCGGAGTCGCCACCCACGGGGGACACCGTGCCGAAAACGCACGCCGGGCAAATGGTGGAGCACCGGAACTTTTACAACCCGGAATTTGAAGGCAAGCTCACACCGTACTGGCCAAGTTGGCTCGCCGGCTTCAAACCGGACGATTTGAGTTTCCGGGTAGCCGCGTGGGGATTTTACGATGGGATTTACGATTACGGACCGAAGCAGTTTCGCGATGCGGCGCGCCGCGTAAACGCGGGTTGGCCAGCACCCGCGCGCCTCGGGGCGTTTTATTTGGAAGGCCCCGAGTTTGTCGACCAACCTTCGGGAACGGTGGAAAGCTTCTTCCCAGGCGTGGAAACACAGAATCCGCGCGACATTTTTGGCACCCGGCGGCGCATCAACGAACTGTATCTGAACTTCAGCAAGGGGCCGTTTTTCCTGCGCATTGGCAGACAAGCCATTTCTTGGGGCGAGTCGGACACTGTCGCGCTTTTGGATCAAAACAACCCCTTCGATCTCACGCTCGGCGTGCCGGGGATCTTTCAAGAAATCGACGAAGCACGCATTCCCTTGTGGACGGTCCGCACGAGCCTGAGCTTGTTCGAGACCTTGGGGCCATTGTCCAGCGCATTCGTCGAAGCGTACTGGGTTCCGGGAGACCTCGACGTGAACACCGGCATTCTCCCAGTGCTGGGGGTGAGCCCCTACTCCCCTGGGGGCAAAGATCCCCAGCAACTCCTGCGCGACCAACTCGGGCCGCTGTACGAAGGCGCACGCGTGCAGTTCGTTCTACAAGACCTGATTCCTAAGAAGCGCTTCGAAAGCAGCCGTTACGGGTTCCGGGTGCAAACGGTCGTTGCCAGAACCTTCACGATTAGCGGCTGGATGTACACAACGTTCCCCAATTCACCGGTTCCGTTGGGCCGAGGGTCCCGCCGCACACCGGAAAACGTTTCGCTGTTTATCACGCAAACCATTCACAACCAGAAAGTGGCGGTTTTTGGTTTGGCCAACACCTTTTTCCTCGAGCCCATCGACAGCATCGTCCGGATGGAGGTGGAGTACTTCGACAACGAACCTGGGTTTATCCCAGAAATGAACCTTGGCATCACGCGGGATACTCGGCAGAACCCGTTGAGCGTTTTGACCGCATGCTACAGCGCGCGCGATCGCAAGCAGCTTTGCTCCATTCCGCGCGCGGACATCATTCGTTGGGAATTAGGGCTCGACCGGTTCTTCTTCTTCCGCCCACTGAATCCCAGCAACAGCTTTACGTGGGTCACAGCCTTCGTGGGCTCTTGGAACCTGGACGAGACCGACAGAAAAGACTTCCGTTTCTCCGGCCAACGCAAGCCGGGGGCGCCAGCAACGAGTCCGGACGACTACGTCCAACTCAAAGCCGTGGAGGTCTTCGCCCAAACGCATTTGGAGACGAACTATGCACACGGCCGGCTGACTCCGGCGCTCACGCTCATTGGCAATCTGCGCGGAACGTACGTCGTGAACCCAGTGATCACCTACCGCATGTTCGATTGGCTGCTGTTCGACTTGAATTACGTGCACATCGGGGGAGAGTACCAGCAAATTGGTTTCTTCCGCGACCGCGACCAAGTTTCGGCGCGAGTGACGTACCAGCTCAACTAAGCTGCACGCGCCGGCGCCAATCTTCGAGCAGGTCCCGCAACGTTTGTTCAAAAGTTCGCCGCGGCTGCCATCCGGTGGCCGCGGTGATTTTTTCCGGGTTTCCAATCAGCCGCGGAATGTCCACCGTTCGCTGTTTGCGGGCGTCGGACCGTACTGTGCCCTTTAAACCAGCGACACCCAGCAAGGTGTGGGCAACCTCTAGGATCGTGCGCCCGACTCCCGAACATACGTTGTACGCCTCGCCGACTCGGCCGCTCTGCAGCAACGCCAACAAGGCAACGGCGACATCACGGACGTCCGTGTAATCGCGCACCACGTGCAAATTTCCTCCGACGATTTCCACAGGGCGTCCTCGGCGCTCTGCCATCGCAATTTGGCGGGCAAAGTCGGAGCAGACAAACCGCGCTGACTGCCCAGGACCCGTGCACGGGAACAGCCGGGCGCGAACGATCGGAGTTCCGTGAACGCGTGCTTGCTGCATGGCAAGCCAGTCGGCTGCAGCTTTGCTCGCGCCATAGGCGGTAACCGGTTCCAACGGTTGGTTTTCGTCCAGCGCCGCGACTTCCTCCGGCATGATCCCGTACGCCTCTCCCGAGCCCACCCAGACAATTTTTTCCAACCGCCTCTGCGAGCGTGCGGCAACAAAAACGTTCCACGCGCCACGCACGTTCACGTCGAACGCGAGCTGCTTGTCCGCCTCGGCGGCCGCCACGCTGCTTTGCGCCGCGAGGACGACGACCCAACGAGGCTCCCAGCGGCGCAAAAATGCGCGCACCGCACGCCGGTCGCGGACATCCACGGTCTCCAAAGCCAACAGCCCCCTTTCTGGCAGCACACTGGCCTCTCGGTACCGCGTCGCCACGGTTGCGATTCCAGCGGCAAGGCTCGCGGTGACGAGATGCCGCCCGACAAATCCGGTTCCGCCCAACACGGCCAACGTGGCCGGGCGCCCTGATTCCATACTCACTCGTGGCGGGCACCGCCCCCGGCACGTAGCTCGGCTGCGACTGCTTGCAGGTCAGCCTCGACCATCATCGCCACCAGTTCGCGGAAACGCACGGTTGGCTCCCAGCCCAAACGCTGCCGCGCTTTGGATGCGTCGCCAATCAGATGATCCACTTCGGCGGGACGAAACAACGCTGGGTCGACGCGGACAAATTCGCGCCAATCGAGACCCACGTGCTGAAACGCGAGCGCCGCGAACTCTTCCACGCTGTGATCCTCACCCGTGGCAATCACGTAATCGTCTGGCTGTTCTTGCTGGAGCATCAACCACATGGCGCGGACGTAGTCCTTGGCGTACCCCCAGTCGCGCCGTGCGGACAAGTTTCCTAACCGGAGCTCCTTCGCTTGCCCGTATTTGATCCGCGCCACGGTGTCGGTAATTTTGCGGCTCACGAACTCTTTCCCGCGCCGCGGAGACTCGTGGTTGAACAAAATTCCGCAGCACGCAAACAAGCCGTAGCTCTCACGGTAGTTCACGGTGATGTAGTGGCCGTAGGTCTTTGCCACACCGTAGGGGCTGCGCGGGTGAAACGGAGTCTGTTCGTTTTGCGGCACTTCCCGCACTTTGCCAAACATCTCGCTCGACGATGCCTGGTAAAATCGAATGGTGGGGTCCACCCAGCGAATGGCCTCCAGGAGACGCGCCACTCCCACCGCGTTGAATTCCGCCGTCAGCATCGGCTGCTCCCACGAAAGGGGCACGTACGATTGAGCCGCCAAGTTGTAAACCTCGTGCGGCCGCACCCGCTGCAACATGGCAACAAGCGACTGCTGGTCGAGCAAGTCGGCGTAAATCAGCTCGATTTCCCCAAGCAGGTGCTGGATGCGATGCAAATTTTCGCTGCTACTGCGGCGCACGGAACCGAACACACGGTAGCCTTTTTCCAGCAGTAGCTCGGCCAAGTACGAGCCATCTTGCCCGCTGACCCCCGTAATCAAAGCGCGTCGCTCGCTCATCTTCCGTCGGCACGCCCGTAACGGTCCTCCAAGCGCACGACATCTTCCAGGTGCGGCGTGGATGCCTCGAGGACTTCGCACGTTTCCACCGCGATCAAGCGGTGACACATTCCCGGCCGGATGCGCACGCTTTGTCCCGCGCACAGGCGCACTCGCTGCCGTTCTGCCTGGTGGTCCTCGGCCCACTCCAAGTCCAGTACGCCGGAGAGCAAATGAATCGTTTCATCTTTCACGCGGTGGAATTGGTAGCTCAAGGCCTCCCCGGCTTCGATGTGGAGAATTTTGCCAACGTAATGCTCGCATTCTGCCCACACGAGTTCCCAACCCCACGGCTTCGGAATTTTGCGGCCTGCAAACAGCGGAGCAGTCGGCACCCTTACCTCCAGTACAGCAGTACGGTGCAGACGAGAAGCCAGAGGAAGATGTCCACCAGTAAAGGGCGGTCGCTGAGCAGCAATTGCGTCGGATTCCCACCCTCTGCGCGCTGATGCACTAGGTACAAGTAGCGGAAGATTCCGAACAGCACGAATGGCAGGGTCAGGTACAGTTTGTCCGTACCGAGTTTCTCACGCACCTCCGGAGACGCCGTGTAAATGGCGTAGGCCACCACGGTGGACGCCGTCACCACGCTAATCATCTGGTCCAGGAAATACGGGCTGTACTCTTTCAAGCTCGCCCGGTGGTGGGACGCGCGTTCCTCCAACAACGTGACCTCGTGGCGCCGCTTCGAGAAGCCGAGAAACAACATGAGCAGGAAGGTGCAAACGATCAGCCATGGCGACACGGCAACGTGGATGACCACTCCACCGGCGGCCGCCCGAATGGCAAAGCCCGTGGCAATGGCCATGACGTCCAAAATCACCACGTGCTTGAGCACGAAGGTGTAGAGAAATTGCAACGCTAGGTACGTTGCTACCAGCAACCCGAAACCCGCTCCAAGGGCAAACGCACCACCCACGCCGGCAGCCATCAGCAGCAGCCCAAGCCAGGTTGCCGTCGAGACGGCAATGCGCCCGGCAGCCAACGGGCGCTGCGCCTTTTCGGGGTGCTGGCGATCGCGCTCCAGGTCCCAGATGTCGTTCATGACATACGCGCCGCTCGCGGTGGCACAAAATGCGAGAAAGCCCAAGGTCACCCAAAATACACTCGCTGGATCGAACAGGTGTTTGGAGAAAATCAGTGCGGCATACACCACCGTGTTCTTGATCCACTGGGTCCATCGCACCAGTTGGAGATAGTCCGCCAAGCTAGCGCTGCGACTCGAAGCCTGCGCCTGCAGCCCACCCGCTCCTTCTGCGGCGCCGATGCGCCGCTGCGATGACCCCGTAGCGAACGCCACGATCGCGTACCTGAGCACGGGCGCTCGCCGGTTGCAAGCAGCAGCCGGGTCGAGGCGCTCGCGGTCGCCGCCACCTTCCGCTGTGGGCCATTTCCGCCCGCTGCAGGGAGCAAGGCGGAAAGGAGGGCGCCGCGCTTTGCGGACCCTTGCCGATGGTGGTCACCCCGGCGAAGATGAGCGCCGCAAAGGACACGACCCATGAATCGAGAGACACCTCGCATGGCGTTGCTCGGCTGCGGAGGCGTGGGCGGTACCATTGCTGCCCACTTGCTGCGAGCTGGTCATCCCGCATTGGAACTGGTGACGCACAACCCGGAAATTGCAGCTCGAATTGCGCGGGCCGGCATCGAACTTCGGGAACACGAGCAGGTGCATCGTGTTCCAGTGCGCGCGACCGTGGAGCTTGCGCAACTCGAGGGCGACTTCGACCTCATCTTGCTGGCCATGCAACCACCGCAGTTGGAGGCAGCCGTTCACGAAGCACGTGAACGGCTGCGCCCTGGGGGCGCTTTTGTCGTCTTCCAAAACGGCCTGTGCGAGCAGCGGGTGGCAGCGATCGTGGGCGAGCGGTCGGTGATTGGAGCGATCGTCGCCTGGGGAGCCTCCATGGTGGCACCGGGCGTGTACGAGCGCACTTCTCCCGGAGGGTTTACGATCGGGACACTTCATGGCTCCGTTCACCCCCTCGAGGCGGAACTCACCCGGTGGCTGGAAACCATCGGACCCGTGCAGCGCACTAGCAACTTGCTCGGGGCCCGTTGGAGCAAGCTTGCCATCAATTGTGCCATCAGCTCGCTGGGGACCATCGGGGGACAGCGGCTCGGGAACCTTTTGCGGTATCGCTTCGCGCGACGCTTGGGGCTCGAGGTGATCACCGAAGCCGTCCTTGTCGCCCGCGCGCAGGGAGTAAAACTCGAAAAAGTCGCCGGCACCCTAGATCTCGACTGGGTGTGCCTTTCGCCGCGCGAGCGCTACCAGTTCGGTTCGCCTTCACTCTTCGCCAAACACGCGCTGCTGCTGGCAGTGGGGGCTCGCTTCCGACGGTTGCGCTCCTCCATGCTCGCTGCGATCGAGCGCGGGCGGGAGCCCGCGGTGGAGTTCCTCAATGGCGAGGTCGTGCGCCACGGCGAGGCAAGCGGCGTTCCGACACCGCTGAACCGCGCCGTCGTTGCCACCATCAAGGCCATCGCTGCGGGCAAGGCCGCTCCATCGGTGGATTTGTTGCGGCGGCTGTACTGGGACACGATGGCCTTGCGGTCGCCAACGGCGATGCCGGAACACGAGCACCTCGGAACTAGCTAAACAAAATCTTGGCAAGCTCGGACCGGTAACGTTCGGCCAATTCGTTCCCGCTGCCGAGCACGTTGAAAATATCGACCATCGCCTTGCGAGCAGCCTGATCTTGGAAGTTGCGGTCGCGCCGTACCACCTCGAGAAGTTCCGCCAACGCCTCTTCGTAGCGTTGCTGCGCAGCAAGCAAGCGGCCGAGTTGCAGCCGTGCTTCCAAGTCGGCGGGATTGGCGGCAATGCGCTGGCGCAGCAGAGACTCGTCTCCTTGCCCCGCCTCCTGCAAGCGGAGTTCGGCCAGAAGCCGGTCTGCCTCGTTCCGATACGGCCCGGGCTCCACTCGCTCGAGCAGTTCTCGCGCTTGGTCCTTCTCCCCACGCTGCAACAGTACGCGAGCGAGCCCAACCCGAGCCGCAGCGCAGTTCGGCTGCTGCTCCAGCGCTTGGCGGAAGAGCTTTTCAGCGACACCCGGCTGGCCACCCGCAAGCCGTGCCATTCCTTGAGCAGCAAGACGCTCCGCATCGCTCGGAAGGAGACGCGCCAAAAACTCGCGTACCGCGGGTTCCGGGAGGGCGCCGACGAAGTGCGAGACAAGCTGGCCGTCCTTGATGGCCACCACCATCGGGATGCTTTGCACGCGGAAGGCCTGAGCAAGCAATGGATTCGAGTCGACGTTGACCTTGGCCAACACGAACTGGCCTCGGTACTCAGCAGCCAAGCGCTCCAACAAGGGCCCGAGCGTACGGCACGGTCCGCACCACGGCGCCCAGAAATCGACCACCACAGGCACCGTGCGCGAACGCTCGAGGACTTCTTTCTCGAACGACTGCTCGTCCACTTCCAAAACCCACGAATTCATGAGCGGCACCGTACTGAGTTGGCCGAAAACGCGCAAGCGGAACGAGGACGCGCTGTTGCCCGATGCAGCGTCTCTCACGTTCACGGGCGACAAGGTGACTGCTTGGTGCTGCGACAGGCGTCGTCCCCGGCGCGGCGGTTCTCGAGACGTCGCGCACAGCGCCTCTGGGCAGTGCACGCGTGCGGCGGCACCGTGCCTGCGCACGGGTCGGCCCGCAGCGTACGGGCGTTCGAACACCTACACGGTCCTGGACGAACGTCGGGTGATGGGACCGCACTGGTGAGGACCATGCCGGCTAGATTCTCGGGCTCGGGACTGCTTGCGGAGGAACGATGGTCCGACAGCTCGAAACAGCCGCCTGGCAGAAAGGACTCGCCTTTGCGGTGCTCGGCACCGTTTTGTGGGGACTTGCTCCCGTGGCAACCAAGTCGGCTCTGCGCGCATTGGACCCCGATACGCTTGCCTTCCTGCGGCTCGCGGTTGCCTCGTTCATTTTCCGCTTCGTTGGCGGCAAGACTTTGCTGGCGGGTCTCGGCAGTCCTTGGGCATGGATTGCCGGCGCTGCGCTTGCCGGCGACTTTTTGCTGTACACCCGCGCGCTCCTGCTGACATCGGCGAGCGCCGCAGCGCTGCTCGTGTGCGTGGAGCCGGTGGCAACGATTGCCCTCGCTGTCTGGCTCCTGGGAGAGCGATGGAACCGGCAACGATTGTGGGGCTCGGTGCTCACCCTTGCGGGGGTCGCGGTGGTCGCGATGCAGGGCGGCGTGCCGTCAGGCGCGGCCACGACCGCTGCTTGGCGTGGCAATGCGCTGATCGTTGCGGCGGCACTCCTTTGGAGCGTGTATGCGGTCGCGCAACGAAAAACACTGACCGACTCGACCTGGGCAAGCCGGCTTCATGCGATCTTTTTCGTAGGCGCCCTGTGCACCTTACCGTTTGCGGCAGCTCACCCTCACGTCGACGTGCAAGCACCCGTGGGCAGTTGGTTCGCGGCAAGCGTTCTCGTTCTGCTGTGCACCGCTGGTGTGTACCTGGTGTACGCACGGGCTCAGCGTCTCCTCGATGTCAGCGTGCTGTCTCTGTTGCTCGCAGGTATTCCAGTATTCGGAGTGGCCTTTGCGCGGCTGCTGTTAAGCGAGCCTTTGCCCGTCTCCATGCTCGGTGGAACCTTGTTGGTAGTCGGCGGTGCCGTGGTGCTCGCGTTGGAGCCGGCCCCTGGCCCCAGCAAAGAGCTCCATGCGGGCACGCCTGCACGTTGCGCGGAACCACCGCGGTTCGGTAGGGTGTAGCGCTCACGAGGAGTGCAGGTCGGTGGAGTGGTTCCTGGCAACCTGGGCGATGTACCGGCGTGTGTTTGCACGCGCCGCCGTACTCGCACTGCGCAACTGGCCGGTGTTACTGACTGCGTTCGTGTACAGCGCGCTCACAACGGCCTCGACGTGGGTCGCCCTTTGGCTTGGTTTTCTCGGCGGAATTGTGACCAGCTTGGTATTCGCGGCTTGCGTGAGTTCGTTCTTGCATCTGGTCGAAGTGATCATCCAAAGCGGCAAGGTCAGTCTCGAAGACTTCCGCCGCAGTTTTGGCATGTATTTGTGGGACGTCGTCGCACTCTCGTTCCTAGCTTGGATTTTTTTTGCGTTCGTAACTCCGGCCGTTCTGAGCCTGCCCCAAGGTCCGGTACTGTTGCTCTGTATTCACATTGGGCTCTTCGTATTTTTCAACGCGGTCCCCGAGCTGATTTACCTCGCTCGCCTGCGCCTCGTCGACTTATTGGCGCAGAGTTACCGGTTCATCGGGGACAATTGGATCGAATGGTTACCAGCAAATGTGGCTGCGGCCGGACTGCTTGTGCTTTTATGGAGCATCCCCTTTCCACCGTTCCTTGCGTGGGTGCCGGTGTTGTTGACCCCACTACTGGCTTACTTCTGGATGGTCATGCGTGGACTTCTGTTCCTCGAGCTGCAAAGCACCGGACGACGCGGGAGGATTTTTCAGTACCGCGCCGGGTACCGGTGAGGCGCGGGGCAGGCCGGGAGGGAGAGCCTGCCCCGCATGGGTCACGGCTCATGCGAGCCGAGGCTTCACCGGGGTCGCCGGGAGGGAAGGAGCGTCAGGTAAGGGCGGGGGCACGAAACTCGTACGGGCCGAGCGAACCACGAGGCCAAGGGGCAAAATCGCGATCGCGGCCACCAAGACGAATAGGGCCGCAAGCCCGAAAGGTGGGTATGTCCATTCCGGCGGAACAAGCCGGGCAAATTCGTACGCTATCATGGTGTTCCTCCTTGTGTTGGAGAGAAAAGGGTTGGTGTCTGGATAGGCAGAATCCGTGCCGTCCTGGATGGCGACCGGGAGGGCATGTCTTGCTCACATCCTCGCGGCGCTCAGTGTCTCGCTTCTCGCACTCTGATGCCGACAAGCAACAGCGCTGAGATCCTCTTCGCCGCCAAGGAACCACTCCATCGGCCTGCCCGTGTACCTCGCGATGCGAAAGAGAACAGGTGTACTCGGGATGCGCCCATTCAGGTAGTTGTACAGTGCCGATAAACTGACACCGACGTCGTAGGCAAACGCCTTCGGTTCGCCCGCCACGACCTCTCGCAATCGGGCCGCAAACAACCTCGGATCTACGTCGCTCCGTGCCATCTCGTGTTCCTCCTTTCCAGCCATTCGCACTTGCTCTCGTGCACGAACCAAAACAAAAGGGCCGCCGGATTCGCCTCCGGCGGCCCTTTTGGATGGGTACGATGTTCTTTTTCACTTACTTACGTTCTTCCCTCCAACTGGGAGCCACCGGAGGCGCAACGCGGGTCGGCTTGCGCCATCGTGCAACACGCGCACGTGAACCAGCGGTTGCTCTTCGCCACGCGGCGGATAAGCGCATGTCGGGCCACCGCTACCGCGGTGTTGGTCTTCCCGGAATTCTTTGACCACCATGCACTCATGATGAACTCCACTGACTCCAGCTTTCTTTACGTAGGGCAGCACTATGGTCCTTCCGCACGCGTTGCGCAAGGGCTTTCGTTTCCACGATCGTGAACCCTGCCTTGTCTATGAAGCGGCCCTCTTCTTGTGGTGCTGACGACGTGACGGCCATTCGATTCCCGACATCATCGAATTCCGCGGCCACCTCTACGCCGAAAACACCGAATCAATTTATCCGGCAAACAACAGCGGCTGACGGGAGCGCACTCGCTCGGTTGGATGCAACTGCGAAGCGAGCGGCTGACTCGCCATCGGCGGACTCCTGTGCACCGCAGAGGCGCGTGTGGTAGAGCCACCCGTGGAGCGCACGATGAGCAAACGCACAACCGTTGCAGTATTGTTTGGCGGCCAATCGCCGGAGCACGAGGTCTCGGTTCGTTCGGCCCGCACCGTGTTGCGAGCACTGCATGAAGGTGGGTTCGCCACTGTGCCGGTTGGCATCGCGCGAGATGGACGGTGGTACGTACTCGACTCCGAGAACCTCCAGCGCACAGAGGCGCTGGAGAACGTTGTAGCCGCTGGCGAGCCAGCGATGGTCTGCCCTGGAGAGCGTCCTTGCGTGCTTCGGGGAAGCAAAACGGCTGGCGCCTTGACGCCAGCAATCGACGTCGTGTTCCCGGTGTTGCACGGTCGATACGGCGAGGATGGGTGCGTGCAAGGCCTGCTCGAACTGTGGGATGTACCGTACGTGGGCGCGGGAGTCTTGGGTTCTGCGCTCGGTATGGACAAAGAGGTACAAAAACGCCTCCTCGAAGCGCATGGGCTACCGGTGGTACCGTTCACAGTAGTCCACCGAACCCGGCGTGACCAACAAACTGCCGCTGCGTGCAACTGGGGAGCATCCGTGGGTTTTCCCCTGTTCGTGAAGCCAGCGTGCTCCGGCTCCTCGATTGGAGTGCAAAAGGTCAGGAGAGCCGAGGACCTCCCCGCTGCCATCCGGGCAGCGCTCGAGCTCGACACCAAGGTGGTGGTGGAGAAAGCGTTCGACGTTCGGGAGATCGAATGCGCGGTGTTAGGGAACGCTGCACCCGAGGCATCCGTGCTCGGCGAAATTCGGCCGAGACACGAGTTTTACTCGTACGAGGCAAAGTACTGTGACCCTGACGGCGCTGAGCTCCTAGCGCCTGCAGTGCTGCCGCCCGAACTTACCGAACGCATTCGCGCCTATGCATGCGAGGCGTTTCGTGTGCTCCAATGCTCCGGAATGGCTCGGGTCGACTTCTTCGTGGTTGGCGGCGCGCAAGTGTTCGTAAACGAGATCAACACCATTCCAGGATTCACCGATATCAGCATGTACCCGCGATTGTGGGAACTCAGCGGCAAACCGCTGCCAAAGCTCGTGGCCCACCTGATCGAGTTGGCCGTGCAACGGCACCAAGAAAAAGTCCGCTAACGCAACCGCCTCGAATACCGACGCCCAAGGGCGCGGAAGGCGTTCGGCGCATCGCCTCCCGCACCCTGTAGCCATCGGCGCCACACTCGACCTCGCCTTTATGGAAGCGTGATCGTTTGAGTCGTGGTCACCAGCGCGTTGGAAGAATTGCGAATCCGCGCCCGCACCTGAATGCTAGTTCCACTGAGGCCATTCAGGTACTTCACGCACGCCAGGGCATCGCCCGGCTGCGGGAAGATCGTTAGCGAGCCAGTGTTGCAGGGAGCAGGCTGGTTCGTGAACCCGGGGCTGGTAATCGACACACCTGGAGTCGGCGTCGGCAAGGCAAATTCCACAGGTACACCATCGGGAACCGGATTACCGGAAGAATCGGTCACCAAGGCACTGACCACGATGGTTCGGGTCCCGTCGCCGTTATTATTGGGCAAACCAGTTGGCAGGCTCACGGCGATTTGCTGAGCGTTTGTCGCACCCACGTTCAGGGCAACGCTCACCGACTGGATTACGGCATCCGTTACGGTCAACGTAAAGGAGCCGATCTGGTCGCCACCGGTAACCGTGAAGGTGCCGCCCGAGGAAAAAACAGTGGTCGTATTCAAGCACAAGTTTCCGCCCGAGGGGACAATGGTAAACGGTGGCGCACCACCGGTAACCGTGAACGTGAGCTGGGAGCCGTTGCAGTTCGGGCTTCCGTTGGTTCCCACCCATACGAAGCCAGCTGGCGGCACAACGGCCGGCGCAGCGATCGTCGGTGTTGGTGTTGGCGTGTGTGTCCGCGTCGGTGTCGGCGTGAAGGTTGGGATCGGCGTCAGGGTCGGTGTGAAGGTCTGAGTCACCGTCGGTGTCGCCGTCGGCCGCAGGTCGAGCAGCACCACATCCTTGAACGCCTCGATGTACCCAGGCGCCGTCGGAATCGGTACCCACGCACGCACCCGCACCGTCTGCCCTTGCAACGCCGCCGCGTACTTCACGCACGACATCGCATCCCCAGGCTGAGCATTCACCTGGAAGCTCAACGTGCAGTTCGGCGGATCCCCAACCAGCGCCGGACTCGTCACCGACACTCCTGCCACAGGCGTCGGAATCTGGAAGTACACCGGTACTCCGTTCATCGCCGCCACGCCGTTGGCATCCGTCACCAACGCCGTGATCACCATGCTGAACGTCCCGTCGCCGTTGTTCGTCACGCCTAGGATGTTCTGCTCGATCAAGATGTGCGCCGCTGCCGGCGTCGGTGTCGGCGTGATCGTCGGCGTGTTCGTCCTCGTCGGAGTCTGCGTCGGCGTCGGTGTGAAGGTCTGAGTCACCGTCGGTGTCGCCGTCGGCCGCAGGTCGAGCA
>CAZHQG010000019.1:42899-58732 GCA_964534275.1 uncultured Binatia bacterium (SeqCode)
TCGATCAAGATGTGCGCCGCTGCCGGCGTCGGTGTCGGCGTGATCGTCGGCGTGTGGGTGACAGTCGGCGTCTGTGTTGGTGTCGGTGTGGGCGAAAGCGTCGCTGTGAACGTCCATGTCTGTGTCGGAGTCGCCGTCGGTCGTAGGTCGAGCAGGATCACGTCACGGATATCCTCCACGTACCCAAGCGGCTGGCTGGGTGCGCTCACACGTGCACGCACCCGCACCGTCTGCCCTTGCAACGCCGCCGCGTACTTCACGCACGATAGCGCATCTCCCGGCTGGGCCGTAACTTGGAAGCTCAGCGTGCAGTTTGGTGGCTGACCGACCAACGCAGGGCTCAACACAGACACGCCCGATTGCGGGCTCACGAGAGAAAACTCAACTGGAATGCCATTCATTGCGGCGACACCGCGTGCATCGGTCACCAGAGCGGTAATCACCATGCTGAACGTCCCGTCGCCGTTGTTGGTCACGGCGAGGATGTTTTGTTCGATGTGCACGAACGCCACTTCTGGGGTCGGAGTTGGCGTCACGGTCGGAGTGGGGGTTACAGTGGGCGTAAAGGTTGGGGTGGCCGTCGGTGTTGCGGTCGGGGTGAACGTCGGCGTCGGAGTAAACGTAGCTGTGGGCGTTGGTGTGTCCGTGGGGGTGGATGTTGGAGTTGCCGTAGGTACCGGCAAGAAGCGGACAACCCGCGAGAGGGTAACCGAACCATTGCCTCCAGGAGCCTCGGTGCTCACGGGCGAATCGATTTGCACTGTCAAGCTACCCAACTCGCTGGTGGTGGCCGCTGGGTCCGCATCGAGCAGCCCGAAGCGGAAACGGTTCAATCCCTCGACGATCCGGTTGTTGGTAAACGCATCCGGTACAGTGAAGTCCGTGGGCCCCAGCAGTTTGCCGCGCTCACCTTCGTACTTGATGCTGATGCGAGAGCCGCCCACAATGGGATTCCCCACGCCCGGATTTGCAAGCGGATCGGGGTTGTCGCTCACAATCAGCGTAAATTCCTGCGTGCCCCCAGCCGGAATCGGATCCAAGTTCAACGGCAACAAGACCGCGGCGGTGGGACCGGAAAAGGTCGAACAGGTCGAGGCAAACACCAGCATTTCATCCGCACAGGTACGTACCGCGCCCACTTGGTCCGCATCCCACTGGCCGTTCGCGTTCACGTCCACGAACGGCTCGCCATCGTTGTGGGCACCGTCACAGTTCTCGTCAAAGAAAGGCTCTGCCAAAGGCTGGAGCTCATCGCCTTCGTCGCAAACACCATTGTTGTTGTTATCGATGAAAGGACGCTCGCCGCGCGTGGTTGCCAAGGTTGCCACCGTGCCATTGCTCGGTACAGGTGCTTGCGAGACCAACGTAGCCGAGGCCTGCCCTAGGGCATTCGTCGGTGTTTGATTGCCTACGGCACCGCCGTTCGTGGTGAAGGTCACCACGGTTCCGGGCGGCACAGGATTGCCAAATCGGTCGGCGACAAAAGCCGTGATCTGGTTTTCCAGCCCGAACGTCACGCGACCCGCGATGTTATTGAACTCGCGTGCCAGACTGAAATTCCTCTGCGAGGCAGGGCCGCCCAACACCTGCACGGGCGTAGACCGTGTCACCAACGGCGGCTCCACCGAGAAAACTTGGGCGGTCACTTGCAAGGGCAACGCCCGACGGCCCGTGGTGACGACCGTTCGCACGAGTCCATCGCTATCGCTCACTTGTTGGCGCGGGCTCAAACTCTCGCCCGAAACTTGGGGCAGAGAGAAAACCACGGACACGCCCGGCAGTGGCAGGCCGCTACGGCTCTTCACCCGGAACGTGAGGGTGGCTTGCTCCGGCAGCCCGGAGCCGCGCACACCCAGGGTCGAAGCCGAGGTGCCGACAAATTCCAGTGCTCCAGGTTGGTCACCCTCGCCTGGCGTGGGTGTGGGGGTGCCGGCCACGTTGACCACGGGAACGTCGAGATCGCTCAGTCTGACTCCTCCTCCGGTGATCCGCAACGTGACGTTCCCACTCGGTGTGCCCGCCGGGACGATCAAAGTAGCTGTGGCTTCACCATTGGCGTCGGTCAGTGCGGATCGATCGATGGTCCCCACGTTCACGGAGAAACGAACGCGCACATTCTCCACTGGCTGATTGAGCTCATCGACTGCAGTCACTTTCACCGACGCAGTCCCGTCGTTGCGGTCGTCGACCTGAATCCTGAACGGACGCACCACAGCACTGAGCCCGCCGATTGTCCCCGGAAGCGTGAGCACCTCGCCGTTGATGCCGTTGGTCACGCCGCCTGAACGGGCGCGCACCCAGACCTCGGTCGCTTGCATGTGCGGGTTGAATTTGAGGCACGTCACGGCGTTGCCCGGCTGCGGAACGACAGGGAGCCCGGTTTGTCCCGGGAACTGCGACACATCGCACGGTGGCAAGGCATTCGTGACCGCGCCATTGGTAATCACGATACCGGCTGCGGGGTCGGTATCGTCGGGCACACAGCTCCCTCCACTGCAGGCAGAGTCGTTGGTGCAGGGAGTCCCGTCCGCAGGCCCGCCAACGCAACGGCGGCGCAAAACCACTTCGAACACCACGGGCGTGCCGTCTTCCACTGCATTGCCTTGGGCGTCCACCACGTTGGCACTCAAGGTGGTCAGCAACGTCCCGTCGTTGTTGTTCACCGCACGCGAGTTCAACGACAACCGGATGCGTGCAACCGGGCCCGCAGACACCGCCACAAGAGGTTGTTTTTCCACCAAGGCGACCGAGGCGCCATCCGAAATCGTATCGACGCAGGCCGACACTGTGACCGGACCAGTTTGTGTGCCCGCCCGGAGCTGGACGATGGCAAACCCGCCGCTGTCGGAGACCGCAAACGGAGCATCGATTGGGCAACGCGACTGTGGGTCCGGCGCCACTGGGGTCGCTTGTGTTGGCGGCAAAATGACCGCGCCTGGCGCGCTTTCAAGCGCCACGACGCTGAAGTACACCCGTATCCCGGACAGCGGCTGCCCGTTGTTATCCATCACGCGGGCCTGCACCGAGCTTAAGTCCACGCCGCCCGTGCCAGCTACTTGGATCCGCGCAGGGCTCGCCGACAACTGCAACGAGGCGGGTTTCCCGGGAGGCACGTTGGGCAGTTTGCCACCCGGCGGAATTCTCCCTTGCACGACGGTGATCCGAGTTCGCCCGCTTACACCGCCAGCCAGGGCGGTGACATCGAAATCCTGCTCAACAGTGCCAGCAGGCACGCGTAGAATCGCTGTGGCAACGCCGTTTTCGGAACCAAACGGTTGGGTAACCTCTACCAAGGGGCTCACTTGCCCCACTTGGGTTGCAAACAAGACGTTGATGCCGTTCATCGGCTGGTTGTCCGAATCGAACACCGAGGCCTTCAGGTTCACCGTGGTATCGATGGCATTGCCCACGGTGCTAGGATCGGCCTCCAGCACCACCACGGCGACTGGGCGATTGCTGCGTCCCGAAACGACGGAGACGCCCACTTCGCCTTTTTTCTCGCAAGCTTGGGCCGACACTTGCAGCGTACCGATGGCCGTTCCGGCAGGAATGTCGAGGATCGACGACGCCATGCCGGATTGGTCTGTGGACCGTACGAGTTCTCGGAACGCCGCCACGCGCGGCTGCACGTCGAACAGGATGTTCGCGTTGGCAACCGGACGATTATCGCGATTGAACGCCACGGCGGTAATGCGAGCAGAGCCGCCGGTTTGGGAACTGACCGCAAGCGTATCGGTTTGAACGATGATGGCCGCGAGGTCTTCGCACGGCCGGGGTGTCGGGGTCAGCGTAGGCGTCGACGTGAACGGCACTGGTGTTGGCGTCGGACGAGTAGGCGTGCCAACCGGCCCCTGAGCGAGAATGGTCAGGCTCACACTGAGCCCCTGCAGGGGCGAACCTGGCCCTCCACTCACGGTCAACGCGTATCTGCCACCCAAGGGAGCTGCGATCCGGCCCGTCAATGCACCGTCGGGTCCGGTGCGTCCCTGGGCATCGCTCAAATCAAACACGTCAAGCGCAGTCTCAAAAACGATGGGGAGGTTCGCTAAAGGCCGCCCCGCGGCATCGCGGGCAAACACGGAGAACGCGGTCGAGTCGCTCCCGACAAGCGTGAGTTCTTCCACGCGCAACGTGAGCGCACCGGCATCGTTCGCAACCGTGCGCTCGTTTCGGCTTGCACCGCTCCTTACTGGCGTGCTGGTTGCGGCTGGCCGGGTGAAACCCGGAGGTGAGGTCGGCGACGGTGCTCCGCTCCCTCCACCGCCTCCACCGCAACCGTTCGCAAACCATAGCGCACCGATAGCGAGTGCGATCCATGTACGTTGCAGCTTGCCGGGTGTCATAACGCCCTCTCCCCTCGTCCCGCCGTGCCAGCCTCACTGGGTAGGCTGTTGCAAAGACAGACACTCCTCCACCGAGTTGCAGCAGAGTTGGCCGGTCTCGCAGTTGCAAAAGTTGTCGAAGGTTACCGTGTAGCCGGCTGTAGACCGGTATACGTTACCGGCATTGTCACGCGCGAAGAACGTAAGCGTAATTGGCTGCGCCTCTCCATACACTCGCGGCTGGACAGCGGCTTTGGCAAGAAAGTCCAACAAAAGCAGCCCGGAAACAGTGGTCTCGGTGAAATTGCAGACCCCACGCTGCGTGCCAACGAGGCAGTCGTCGGCACTTGCACACGACCGCTGCGGCGCGTTGGAGCAGCGTCCACCAATCGCAGTTGCGCTGACGTTTTGCGTGATATCGCCAAGACCGGTTCGCGGGTCATCGAAGTGGATGCGGAACTGAAAGATACGCAGGTCCAGCTTTTGATCGTTTCGCACCACCGCGTTGATCGCCGTCTGCGTGTAAGGCTCCAACGAGATCTGCGCCTGCCCACCCCCACCGCCGCCACCGCCGGTAGACACGCAGAAGTTCTGTACGACGTCGACATCCGCACTGTTGACCCGCACGGCGTCGGCTTGTGTCAGCCCCTCGTTGGAAAAACCGATGACGCGAAACACCAGGGAATCGTCGCCGTCCACCGCATCACCGCTGGAACCGCAACCGCCCAGCGCGATTGCCGCGCAACCAACCAAGATGACTGAGGCTAACCACCGCATGGACTCCTCCCTATGACGCACGCATCTCTGCCGCGTGGGCGTGCTCGACGATCTCGCGGTTCGTGAGCAGCACGAACCGAGTTCTCCCCAATGCCTCGAGAGCAACGAACTTCACTTTGCCGCCGCGCACTTTTTTGTCGAGCTCGATGGCACCAGCGAGCTTTTCCCGGTCGATGTCGGCCGGAAGTTCCACCGGCAGTCCGGCGTGCTCGAGCAACGCACGCAAGCGCTCCACGACCTCTGGCCGGCAGAGTCCCAGAGCCGCACTCACGCGGGCCTCGGCTACCATGCCGATCGCCACTGCTTCGCCGTGCAAGAAGCGCGTGTATCCGGTGACACTCTCCAGGGCATGACCAATCGTGTGGCCGAAGTTCAGCACTGCCCGCTCGCCACTTTCTCGTTCGTCGCGTTCCACAACCTGGGCTTTGAGCTCGCAGCAGCGGCGCACCACGTGCTGGAGCACTGCAGTGTCCAGGGCCAGCACTTGCGCGAGCTCTTGCTCTAAAAATGCAAACAACTCGGCGTCCAAGATGGCACCGTATTTCACCACCTCGGCAAAGCCCGCCAACAATTGTCGCCGGGGGAGGGTACGGAGCGTGGCGAGATCGATCAGTACGGCTCGTGGCTGGTAAAAGGCCCCGATGAGGTTTTTCCCGCGCGGGTGATCGATGCCGGTTTTTCCTCCGACACTGGAATCGACTTGGGCAAGCAACGTGGTGGGCAACTGCAAGTACGGAATCCCCCGAAGGTACGTTGCAGCGGCAAAACCGGCGAGGTCTCCGACCACGCCGCCGCCGAGGGCAAGCAAGGGGGAGTTCCGTTCCAAGGCTGCATCCACGAGTCCATCGTAAATCCGGGCAAGCGAGGCGAGGTTTTTGTGCTCTTCCCCATCCGGCACATCGATGCGCACCGGTTCGAATCCCGCGGCCGCGGCAGATCGGATCACCGTGTCGGCGTACAAAGCTCCAACCGTAGGATTGGTCACGAGCGCGCAGCGCCCGGGGGGAGCAACTTCTTTGAGCCACACGCCAGTTTCTGCCAGCACGCCGTGGCCTAAGACGATCGGGTACGAGCGATCGCCCAAGCCGACCACAATTTCCAAATGCCCGCGGGAATCGGGACGATTTGGGGTGGTTCCGCTCATGCCGGCAACTCCTCCGGGCGCAGCACTGTACCCAGGAACACCAAAATGGCCTCTACAACTTCTTCGGGCGAGCGCTGGGTGGTGTCGATCACCACGTCCGCCTGCGCGTAGGCCGACGCGCGCTCGGCCAGAAGCGCTTCCACGCGCTCGCGGCGATCCTGGTGCTGCAGCAAAGGACGTTCGGTATCGGCCGCAGTGCGCGACAAAATCGTATCCACCGACGCGCTGAGGCACACAACGGGGCCTGCAGCTTTCATGCGTTGCACGTTTTCAGGGTCCAGCATGGCGCCGCCGCCAGTGGACACCACGGCGTCCTCGCGCAGTGCCGTTGCCAACTCCTCGCGCTCCAACTGTCGGAAAAACGCTTCGCCGTACTGGGAGAAAATTTCTACGATCCGCAAACCGGTCCTCCGCTGGATGCGCTCGTCCACGTCGATGAATGGCTTTCCCAGTCGTTCAGCTAGGAGGCGCCCAACGGTTGTCTTTCCCGTTCCCATGAAGCCCGTGAGGACAATGGCCGTCATCGTTTGCGCCTCCGAACCTCGGCTCTCGTCAGCTCTCCGGTGCCGCAGAAGACCGGTTCCGCCACAACTCCTCTGCTGTCGGCAGATTGGCGCCAGGTGTTCCCAAAATTCGCGGGGTGAGGAACACGAGGAGGTCTTCCCGCCGGTCGCTCTTGTTCATGTTGCGAAACAGCCAACCGATTCCCGGCACGTCCTTGAGAAACGGGATGCCCGTGCGAGTTTCTGCGAACGTGTCGCGGTAGATGCCTCCAAGCACGATCGTCTGGCCGCTCTTCACCAGAATATGCGAGTTCGCCTCGCGTGTGATTTCCGTTGGGATCTGGTCGACCGTGCGGGCAAAATCGGCCTGGCTGGACTTGGTCGACATATCGAGCAGCACAAACCCGTCCGACGAGACCTGCGGAGTGACCACCAAGATGATCCCGGTCTCGATTTTCTCGGTCGCTGCCGACGCCGCCCCAGCCGCACCGCCAGCACCCGTATTGATAATGGTTCCCGTGCTCGGCAGGCGCACACGGATGATCGTGAGGCTTTTGATCGTGGCCGGCACGTTGTTCAGGGTGACGACCCGCGGCCGCGATACCACGCGCGCCTTTCCCTGCCGTTCAAAGGCGCTCAAGCGCATATCCAGGGCGTGCGCGCCGTCGAGCGAGCCTAGAGCGAGATTCAGCGCGCTGCCGCTGTTTGCGACTGCTTGCGCCGCTGGAAAGTCGGCAATGAATGGAACCCCGCTGGAACCGCTTCCCAAACCAGACCCTCCCACACCAATCGTTCCCGGGAAATTCACTCCGGTCGGGTTTCCGGTCGCTGGCCCAGCGAGATACCGGTATCCCCATTGCACGCCGAGTTCGCGGGCAAAATCAGTGGTTGCTTCCACGATGTTCGACTCGATCAGAACTTGCGGCGTTTGCACATCGAGGCGGCGCACCACTTCTCGCGCGTTATCGATCCCCCTCTGGATGTCGCGCACGATGATCGTATTCGACAACTCATCCACGAACACGCTGCCGCGGTTGGTGAGCACGCCTTCCTCCCCGGCAGTTGCCCGCGCCCCCGTTCCCGTTGCTCGAGACCGCGCCGCGCCGCTGATAATATCGGCAAGATTTTTTGCCTTGGTGTAATTGACCTTGATGTACTCTACTTTCAGCGGTTCCAGCACCTTGGCGGCTTCTAAGGCCTTTTGTTTTTCCTCACGCTCTTCACGCAGCCGCTTGACGGTCGAGATGCGAATGACGTTGCCCTCTTGCACGCTCTCGAGATTCAGGGTCTGCAAGATGATGTCGAGGGCTTGGTCCCACGGCACATCGAACAACCGCAACGTGACCTTCCCACGCACGTCGTCGGTGGCCACGATGTTGAGTTTGCTGACGTCAGCCAGGAGACGCAGCACGTTGTGCACGTCGGCATCCTTGAAGTCCAACGACACGCGTTGACCTACGTACATCGGCTTTGCGCCCATGACCGTGCGCGATTCGGTTGCCTGCACAGCGGGGCTCGGTTCCGCCACCGGTTTTGGCGGCGGCAGGCTTTCCTCATCCAACGCACTCGCAATGGCACCCACGCGGTGGGAAAAGACCAGCTCTTCTTCGATCGGGCGCGTGCCGCCCGTGGGCTCGCCTAAGAACGCGACGACGGTGGAGTCCAGGTCACTCACGGTGTATGGAGGCGCCTTGGCCTTCAAGTAGGCAGACACTCGCAGCATCCCACCGCCCGACTGCAAGCGAATTTCTTTGATCAGTGGGTTCTTGCGCACAGGCAATCGTTCCACGATTCCAGGCCGCACATTGGGCGCCGCAATTTCCAGCACGAGGCGAGGGGGGCTTTCCAATGCCAGGTGCGTCACCCCTTGCGGGCGTCCGCTCAGTTTAACGAACACTCCTTCCTGCCCGTTATCGCTCACGACGCGGATTTCGCGAATCTCGAGGCTCGTTTGCTCGGTACCGAGCGAGGGACCCGGGGACTCCGCTTCCGTCGATGGGAGTGTTTCGCTCAGCGCCGCACCCTGTTCCGCGCCGCCCAACGGAGAAGAAACCGACGTCAACGGCGGCTCGACCTTCTCCACGACCGGGCGTGTACAGCCCGCGAAAAAGGCGAGCAGCGTACCTGCCACGAGTCCACTACGAACCGCAACCGACCCATGCCCTTGCATCATTTTTTCTCCCGTCCTGGTTGGCTCGGCCCCTCGTCACTCGGGGTTTCCATCACGATGCGATTCACCTGTTCGTTGCCGTAAAAGTCTACGGTCTTTTCTTCGACGATCACGCGACGCGGTTCGATGGCCGCAACCACGCCGCCATTACGCCCGATAGGCGTCCCGATGGTGACGATAAAACCCATGCCTGCACTGTCCTCCACCATGGCCCGCGGTGGGTTCATCTCCCACATGGTACCCACAACGGTCAGCTGCCCGAGGTCGTACCGTTGAAGCGGCGTGAGCTCCACGTTTTCAGGCTCGCGCTTGCGCAAGTCGAACATGAACGGACGAAACGGGTCACGCCGCCCGACAGGGTTGTACGGAGGCGATTCGCCGTCTTCCGCCGCCACCTGGGGCAAACCCTGCTCCTGCGCCCACATCGGTACTGCTGGCAGCAACACCGCTAACGACACCACGAGCACTCCCAGCGAACGGCTGGAACGCATCACGGCTTGCCTCCCTTTTCGCGCTCCCGCTGTTTGGCCAAGCGCTCGCGCTCGGCGTCGTCGAGGAAGCGAAAGGTCACCGCGGCACAGGAGGTATCCAGCAACACCTCGTTGCCCTCGATCCGCTGCGGAGCCTTGATGGACACCTCCGACACGTTGACGATGCGCGGCATCCGCCCGACCTTGTCGAAAAATGAGACCACTTGGTGGAAGGTGCCTCGCACCACGATGTCCACCGGCACGCGGGCGTAAAAGTCCGCGTATTCTTCTTCTCTTTGCTTGAACTGAACAATTTCCAGGCCCGACTCGATCCCCAACGAGGACACCGCGCTTAGCAACTCCGGAATTTCCTTCGTGTCGGGCAGTTGGGCGACTGCGGCCCGCAAGTCACCGTCGAGCTTTTGCACCTCTTTGCGGGCGGCCTCGATGTTTCCGACGAGTGCCGCTTTGCGGTCGCGATCACGCCGTAGGTTCTCGACTTGCTTGGTCTTTTCTTCGATCTGGGCCTCGCGTGGCCAATACAGAAAATAGGCGTACAAAAGCACGACGGCGGCCACAGCGCCGACGATCGCCAGGATTCTTTGCCGAGGCGGAAGCTCCAGCAGTCTTTCAATGAGTGCGTTCACGGCGACCTCACGTTGGCTTCTTTTGCTCGCCCGAGGAAGGAGGCGATTTGCCACCTTGGCCGAGGAAGTCCAGGCGAGCTTTGATTTGGAAGCGCTTGAACGATGGCCCAGGCTGGGAACCAGGCTGGGTAACCGCTTGAGCCGACTCCACGAGATCGACTTCGTAAAAATACTTCGACTGCTGCAATCGGCGCATGAACTCGGCAATCGTTTGGTTGTCGATTGCGAGCCCATGAATCGACACGGCACCACCCTTTTCGGTGAATTCGGTGAGCCAGAGTTTCTCGGGCGTCGCGTCGCTCAAGTCGGCCAGGGCCCGCACAGGCCCAACGCGCCGACGCTTCAGCTCCTGGATGATTTTCAGCTTGGCTTGCAACTCGGCCTGCTTCGCATCCAAGTCTTTTACTTCTTTCGCTTGTTGGTCGAGCCGGCGAATTTCTTGTTGGAGCTGCTCTGACTGCTCTTCGAGTTGCGCCAGCCTGCGTGCCTGGAAGGTGTATGGCAACGCCATCATCAGGATCACGACCACTGCGCTCAAAATCGCTAGCGAGAGTTGCCGCCGCCGCCCGAGTGCCCGTTCCGCTTCCTTGATCGGCAGGAGATTGATCCGAATCATTTGTCGTTCGGCCTCCGCGTTGCCAAGCCCACAGCCACCCCGAATTCGGGCGCCCGTTGCAGCGCCGCTTGGCGATCGACGTGTTCGCCCAAACTCAGGTGAACAAACGGGTTTGCCACTTCCACCGGAGCCCCGACGCGTTCCGCTAGCTGCTCCGCAAGTCCGGGCATCCGCGCTCCACCGCCGCTTAAGTAAATATGGTCGATGGTTTCGTCGGTGGCAGCAGTCCAAAAGAAGCTTAGTGCGTGATGGATCTCATCCATCACTGCCGCGCCGGCTGCCTCCAGCACTCCGCTAGCGTGCTCCATGAGTTCAGGGTCCGCAGCCTGCCCCGCCTTGAGAGCCTCCGCGTCTTCGAAGGAGATTCCCAAATCGCGCATTAGGCTCTCAGTGATATCTCTGCCGCCCACCGGAACGTCGCCCGTGAAGGTGGAACGCCCGTTCTTGAGAATGTTGATTGCGGAAAAGCGGGCACCGATGTTCACGAGTGCAACCGCGCGATCCGGCGGCGCCTCGTAGCTCAACTCGAACATGTTCTCGAGAGCAAAGTAATCCACGTCGACGACAATGGGCTGCAAGCCCGCAACTTGCAGTGTTTCGGAGTAACTACCGACGATGTCTTTCTTGGCCGCGACCAAGACGACATCCATCCGTCTTCCCTCGTCGAGGTAATCGGTGATCTGGTAGTCCAGATTCACGTTCTCCAGGTCTTCCGGGATAAAGTTTCCGGCCTCGACCAAGATGGTCGCCTCTAACTCTTTCTCGCTTTGTGCCGGTAACGAGATGCGCTTGATAATCACCGCAGGTCCCGGAACGGCGGTGATCGCCTTCTTGGCACGAAATCCGTGGTGGCTGCACGCCTCACGAATGAGCGCGGCCACTTGGTCGACCTCGACAACCATGTTGTTTTGGATTGCCGTACTGGGCGTTGGCACTACGGCCATGGCCTGGGCAACCACTTCTCCGGCCTTGCCACGCACCTCGAGCAGCTTGATCGTGCTCGAGCCTATGTCGACCGCAATGTACGGTTCCTCACCGCGAAACGGATTGATCTCGGACAGAGAGCTGGAGAGCACACGGGTAACGCGATCGATCCAGCTTTGCGCAGCCGCCATCGAGTTTCTCCCTCTTACCACCACAACCCCGCGTTCCACTCGGATGCACCGCCGACTTCCCGCAACTGCTTCGCTGCGGGCTCCCCCCTTGGTCGCGCCGAGTATGAGGGCATGTGGCTTTCCTTGTCAACCGCCTCCTACAAGATTTTCAGTACGCAGGGCCGACCACCAAGCGAATTCCAGGCCAACTTGGCAAGCGCGAAATTCCTCAAGGATCCCTCGGTTTCGGCGAACGCGGTGGCAAACTTGTACGGTACCAGGGGATCAAAAATCGCCGCTAGGATCCAACCGACTTCGAATTGCTGGTAGCCGCGCGAAACAAGCGCACGGCACCGCTGCCTACGACAGGTCGGCTTTGCCTGGCGCTCTTGAGAGCAGTGGCCGCCTCGTTGCCAGGCATCCCGCACCACGGCGCCGAATCGCGCCGTGGGCGATAGCGTCGCGACGGGCACTTGCAGAAGCGCGCTATGCGACCCGGCGAGGAAACAAACCCGTCTTCAACGGCGGCCGTTTCTACTACGAGTGCATGCGCGACCCGGGCTCGCGTCGAAATCCGCGTGCAATGACGTACAGCTCCGAGGAGCCCTTCCGAGTTGCTTCCGGACGAGTCGTGGCAACGTTCGCAAAGCACTCGCGCAAAACCTTCAAAACTACAGGAAGCTCTTCTCCCATGAAGACCTTCACCACAAGCGTTCCGCCGGGCCGCAACCACTCATGCGCAAGTTCTATGGCGCGTTCCGCCAGCGCTCGAGCCTGCATTTGGTCGCGCTCTTTGATCCCTGAAAGCTTCGGCGCGAGATCGCTCAGCACCACGTCCGCTTCTTGTCCTAACAGGGCGCGCACCTGCGGACCGACCTCCGGATCGAACACGTCGGCCTGCAGAACGGTTACCTGTGGAGCATCTGGCAGAGGTGGGATCGGCTCCCGGTCAACGCCCACCACCTTGCCTTTGGGTCCCACGTAGCGCGCGGCAACTTGCAGCCAGCCGCCTGGCCAAGCACCAAGGTCGGCCACCTTGTCTCCCGAACGCAGAACTCTGTACTGGCGCTGGAGCTGTTCGAGTTTGTACGCTGCGCGAGAACGCAAGCCAGACTGCTTCGCTCGCGCATAAAACGCGTCCTTCCGCTGGTACGCACTCATGAATGCCAGGCTCGTCGCTCCCCCCAAGCTGCGACGAAGTTCGCCCGTCCTTAGTATGCCCGGTTTTCTCCGTGCGGGCGATGTCCGAAGACCTTGTCCAGTCCGGGGCGGGACACGACGTAGTGGAAAGGCCGCAACAGCACCCACTCGAGCGCGAATCCCACCGGATGCACAAGGTAAGCTGCGATCCGCAATGGGTGGGTTTGAGTCTCGTCGAACTCGTCGTCAGAGTCGGCCCGCGCGGCACCAACACTCAAGTGCAGCGCGAGTACGGCCACAGCCAGCCAAAGGCAGTAACGTTTCATTTCCTGACTCCTCCTGAACAAGCCCCACTCTAACCTCTATCGGCCTGCCGGCCAAGAAGATTTTTCGGGCCTTCGAGGGCGATAAAGGAAAGTTGGCGACCAGTTCGCGCCCCGTCGCGCCGATACGAAAAGAAATCGTCTCGCGAACAGGCCGTGCAACCCGCCACTGTGACCATTTGCTCCGGCGGCACGCCCGCGAGCTCCAGGCAGAGCCGATTGGCCGCGCGCAAATCCACCCGGAACCGATCCCCTACTTGCGCAACCACCGCACGCTCGAGCCCGGCGCCGGCCAACGCAGTCACCACATCCTCCCGCACTTCGTAACAACACGGACCCACTGCTGGCCCCAATGCCACCCAGACGTCCGCAGGGGAAACGCCGTAACGCCGATGAAGAACTTCGAGAGTCCGCGTGGCCACATGCGCCACAGTGCCGCGCCAGCCGGCATGAACAGCGGCGACCGGTCCGGCAGAGGCGGTAGCCAGAAGCAACGGAACGCAGTCGGCCGTGAGTACGCACAGCGCTACTTCCACACAATCGGTCACCAAGGCATCGCACTCGAACCGCGCATCCAAGTCCTGCGCAGTCACGACCCGCACCGCGTTGCCGTGCACTTGCCGCATTCGCACCCAGTGCCGGACTTGGGGAAACGCATGCCGAACCCGCCGCCAGTTTTCTCGCACGCTAGGGGCATGATCCCCAACGGCACACGAGAGGTTCAGACTCGCAAAGGGACCGATGCTGACTCCTCCGCGCCGACCGAGAAACACGGCGGATCGGAGGCACGCCGCTGCCGGCACGTCCACGACCCGCCACGCCGGCAGGGAATCCGTTTCTGCCGACGTGCCCGACATGGTCACGAGCGCTCAGAGCAACAAAGACGGATGAGTTCGCGCACCTGGACGGAGTTCAGGTCCTCGAGATGGAAAATCATATCGATGGCGCGTTCCATTCGTTCTTTTCGGAGCGTGTAACGCGTTTCGCGGCGAAACTTGTCTTCGACTTGCTTGCGCCGATCGTCGAACGTGCGGCCGAAGGCTCCGAACGGAACCTCCTGTTCTGCCTCGTACGTGCGGCCTGATTCCAACTCGATCCGCACACGGGCGCCGAAACTCATCTTGTGGTTGGTCAACTGCCGTGGCCCCCAATCGATCCGCATCCCCGCTGAGGATCGGCCGCCACTGTCCAAACGCACCAGAGGGCTTTCTTGCATCTTTTGCGTCATCGTGTCGTCGAGCGTCAAGGTGACGCGTTGCGCCAGGTTCCAGGTCGTCGGATCCTTGATCCGTTCCGGCAGGAACTGGCGCGGGCTCAACTCCTTGTCGAGCAATGCGGCCGCCACGCTGTACGCCACGGAGAAGTTCAACGTCACAGGGAGGCTTTCCGGCCCGCGCAGGTACGGAGCGCTCCAAGCCTCCATTCCCAAGGTCAGGGGATTGGCAGCGATGTGCACCGCCCGCACCTTGCGCCCGTCGATGTGGTGCTGCCGTTGCAGGGCTAACACGCAATCGATGATCGCGGTCAGGTACGCGCACCCTGGATACGGCTTGTAGGAGAGGGTTTCCGTAACCCACACGTCCCCGAGCGTCTCGAAAGCAGCATCGAGCGAGTGCAAGGCGACCAGCTTGGCCAGTCCGTCATCTCCCTCCCAGGCGTCCGCCACAACCCGCATCCCTTGGGCTGCAAGTTGTGCAGCCTGTATTCCGGCGGTCAACGTTTGCGCCGCCAAAATTGCCTTGGCCTCCGAGCCGAAGAACGCCGCTCGCAAAGGATGGGGCGGCTGGGCCATAGCGATGTTCAGGGCCGCGGTGGTTTTGGCAGCATCGAGTTCCAAGAGACGCGCACCCACTGCCGCGCCACCGGCCAGATGCACCAAGGAGCACATTTGCCCGTTCAGGGGGCCGCCAAGGGCCACAGCCCCCAGTCGCCCGCCAATCTCGTTGGCGGCAAGCTGAGCGGCCAACACTTCCGCTCCGCCTCGATTGGCCGCTTCGGCAACACCGAGGGCTCCGACCACGGCAGAGTGACCCGTGTGCGCAGCGAACAAATAGTCGTCGTAGTCCAACGCCATGCTGAGGCTTGCGTTGGCAAACAGCGCGTAGTGCAAAGAAGTTCGTTCTCCGGAGGGCACCATGGTCGCCTCTTTTCCTCCGGCCCACTGCTTGACGGTTCGACTGACTACCCGCCCGGGCTCGGAAAAATGTCCCGCGTGCATCGCTGCAATGACACTCAACACTTGGTTCTTGAGTTCTTCCACCACCCGGCGGGGCACGCTCTCGAGGCGCAAGTTTGCAACCCAGCTTCCGATTCGTTCCGTGATCCCAAAGCCCATAAGACGACCCCTTCGCTAGTAGTCAGACCGAAGGCCTTTTACGGCAAGCGGGAAGTCAATGCCACCTTTTTCCACTTGTGATGCGCATTCCTTCTACACCTCACACCCACAGCCCATTCCAGAGTCGTTCCCGCAGAGCCCCTGCAAGCCCCGACGAACGCGTAGTCGATGCCGCCACCATCGACGCTCCGAGGCTCGCGCGGCTCTCGCGGTCGTTCGGTCAGCTTCGAGCTGACCAGGCACGGGGTCAGGCGACGGCTGCCGGCCCGTGCGAGCGCGTCGCCTGCCCCTG